>CAZLER010000022.1:0-27582 GCA_964558595.1 uncultured Thermotogae bacterium | reverse complement strand
GTAGGCGACCTCCGGGAGCATGTTCTCGGCGGGGACGATCCCCTTGGCCATCAGGTCGCGTCCGGTGTCGTAGACGAACATGTGGACGTAGCCCCACAGCGTCTGGACCGTCATGTAGATCGCCACGCCGGCGGCGGCCGCCCGCTCGATCGCCGGGTACACCGGCTTGTTGATGTGCCCGAGGCCGGTGCCGGCGATGACGATCCCCTTGTAGCCCTTCTCGACCACCGCGTCGATGAGGTCCGGGTGCATGTTGGGGTAGTAATAGATCAGCGTCACCCGCTCCTCGAAGGTCGGGACGATCTGGACCGAGCGATCGTCGCGTCGGCGGTGGTAGTCGTCGCGCAGGGGGGTCACGGCGTCGCGGGTGACGGTGGCCAGCGGAATGTCCCCGATCGTCCGGAACGTCGAACGATAGGAGGAATGCATCTTGCGGACGCGGGTGCCACGGTGGAGGAGGCCGTACTCGTCGGAGGTGGGGCCGAACATGCACACCATCACCTCGGCGATGTCGGAGGTCGCCGCGGCGGTGGTTGCGTGGATCAGGTTCAGGGCGGCATCGGACGAGGGTCGGTCGGACGAGCGCTGGGATCCGACCATCACGATCGGAATCGGTGGACGCTGGACCATGAACGCCAAGATGCTCGCGGTATGGTGCATGGTGTCGGTGCCGTGTCCGATGACGATGCCGTCGATCCCCGCTTCGATCTCCCGGCCGATCGCTTTCGCCAGGACGAGGTACTGCTTGGCCCCCATGTTCTCGGAGAAGACGGCGAACAGCTTCTCGGTCGTCAGGTTGCAGATATCGGCAAGCTCCGGCACGGCGCCGTACAGCTCTCCGGGGGAGAACGCGGGGATCACGGCACCGGTCCGGTAGTCGAGACGCGAAGCGATCGTGCCGCCGGTGCCGAGCAGCTTGATGTCGGGCTTGTCCGGCGAGTGGGGGAACGGCTTCTCGGGGATCTTGTAGTGCGCCTCCTTCGTGCCCCGAACCGTGATCGCGTCGATCGTCCGGACATCGACGCCGACGTTGTAGCCCGTCTCCAGCTTCAGGACGAGATGCAGGGAGTCATCGAACTCCGAGCGAGGGAGGACGATGCCGCGGAATCGTCCCCGCGAGGAAGCGATCTCCACGTCGCTCCAGACCTCGACGCCGAAGCGGCGCAGCGTTTCCAGCGCTTCGCCACGGTATCCCTCGTGAGAACTCATCGCAGTCGTTCCTCGACGGCGTGGGCCACCTCGCTGAGCGCCACGTTCCCGAGCGCCATCGGACGCAGTTCACCCATGATCCGGTCGCGGGCGCGGTCCGGGGGCAGCGACTGGAGGGCGATCGTCTCGTGTAGCCGTTCGATGCGGTCGGCGACCTCCGCCGCAGCGTGGGGGCGGTAGCCGATCCGCTCGAGCAGCCGATCGAGATCGGCGTCGAGGTCGGCGAGCGCCGGCTCGATCAGCGGTTCGAGAATGTCGATGGCCAGGCCGCGAGTCGACACCTGTCGGGCGATGGCCACGAGGCGATCGGCTCGCAGCGGTCGCGAGCGCGTCGCGTGGCGGAGCACCTGTCCGACGAGCCTCGCCGCGAACCGGATCGGCAGTCCGGCCTCTTCATGCAGCGCGCGGAGGAGCGGCAACAGGTTGCGTCGCAGAATGAACCGGTGGGCGTCGCGCGGCACCTTCCACTCCTCCAGCTGCTCGAGGGCCTGGGCCACCGAGGCGCCGGGCAGCTGGCGGCGCGCGTCCTTGATCATCCCCTCCTCGATCGGGATCGGCGCCGAGTCGGTATCCGGGTACATCCGGTCGGGGCCGGGGAGGATCCGCTCGAACCGCGTAGTCCCGTCGGGAAGCGCTCTGCGTGTCTCGTTCGGCACGCCGACGAACGCCCATCGGCACCGTTCGTCGATCGTCTCGAGCGCGGTAGGAAGATCGCGGGCGGATCCCCACACGAGCACGAGCCCATCGGTGTCCGTCGCACCAAGCTCCGCCAACAGCCGGTTCCACAGGATGGCCGGCAGCGGGCGATCGACGGCTTCGGGATGGGCCAAGTTGGGCCGTTCGATGCAGGCGATCACCTGAACGCGATCGGAGAGCTCGTCGGCGAAGCAGCGTCCGGGAGACGTGAAGAACGACAGGATGCCGGCAAATCCGGGGAGCACGACCGCCTGGATGCGATCGTCGGGGGCCAGGTCGTGGGCGCCGAGCAGCTCCGGCACGCGAGCCCGGTCGATGGAAACGGTCCGCGGTGTCCAGGCATCGGGATCGCCAATGCGGCGCCCGAGCTCGCCGCGGATCTCCAGCAGCGCCTTCTGGCGGAACCCCTCGTTGTGGGTGAGCTCGGGAATCCAGCGGATGTGCTGTACACCCTTGATCTCGACGCGGGTGCCCCCTTTGATGCTGACGTTGACGTCCTCCCGGGCGGCCCCGATGCCGGTGAACACCTGGCCGGTGCTCCGGGCGAGGTAGCGGAGGTAGTCGGCGGCAGCGGCCGCTTCGTCGGGGGTGAGCAACTCGGGCTCGGTGACCGTCTCCACGAGCGGGGTTCCGAGTCGATCGGTCGTGTAGATCCGTTCGTGCCCGCGGTCCGACACCTCGCGGCACGAGTCCTCCTCCAGGCTCAGCTGGCGAATGCCGATACGCTTCGCGCCGAGCGGAATCTCCCCGTCGATGCCGACGATCGCGGTGCGCTGAAAGCCGGTCGGGATGCTGCCATCAAGGTACTGCTTCCGCGTGACATGCAGCTCGCCGACGATGCTCGTTTCGAGCAGAAGGGCGATCTGCAGGGCGATCTGGAGCGCCGACCGGTTGAGCGGGAACGGGGGCGTGTCGTCGATGTCATACGTGCAGGCGCTATCGCCTTGGATACGGTAGATGATGTTCTTCTTGGTCTTGAACTCCATCAGCGCGGTCCCGTCGTACTCGCCGAGCTCGCTCAGTGTCGGGCGCATGTGGCGGACGAGCTGGGCATCGTACGCATCGGCCGCTTGATACCGTCGGGTGGGACAACGACAGAACAGCTTGCGCGAGGTCGCGAGCTGCTGATGGACCTCCAGGCCGCAGCGGAACCCGAGCGCGCGGTAGGTGGCGTCGTCGGCGCGGGGTCGTGGCACGTAGCCGGTCAGGCGGCGGGACTCCTCGTGGTTCGTGGCGGGGTCGGTCATGGTGGCCAAGCGCCCGGCTCCTCCGGGGCCGGAATGGGGCAAGGATAGGGTACGCGGTCGCCGGCGGCAAGGCCGGGCGCCCGTTCGAAGGCGCCGACGTTTTGTGATCTGTGTAACTCGGGGAACGGGCTTCGATGGCTATACTGGTCGTGCCCGCGCGTCGATCCGCGGATGCGGGACACGATGGGGGAGCAACTGATCGAACGGGAGGTCGCGAAGCGATGAACAGTTCATTTGGCATCTGGTTGATCGGGGCCGGCGCGGTGGCGCTTGCCCTGGTGCTGCTGCTCGGCATGGGGAGCGAGCCGAGCGCAGCGGGCAGCAACGTGGAGGAGACCGTGACCGCGGCGGCGACGGAGGCCGCCGAAGGCGAGATGTCCGCAACACAGACCAGCTACTGGAGACCCGCGGAAGCGAGTGCGCGCGACGTGGGAGCCGAGGTCCGATCCCCCGGATCGGTACCCCTCCGGCCGCCAGCGGCCACTCGGCCCGAGCTCGGCGGCTGCGGAACACCGAGCGCCGCGTGCGCAGCTCCCCCGTGCGCGCCGTGTGCATCGTCGGCCCGTCGGACGCCGGTGGCGGCTCCGCTCCCGAGGAAGGCGGCGAGCCCCGTGATGGCCGGTGGCTGCGGCGTCCCCAGCGGGGCATGCCCCCCGGTACCGTGCGCGCCGCTGGTGCGGGACGGGTATGACCCTTGCGCCGATCCGTGCCGGGTCGTTCAGCCGGGGATCAACCGCAACATGCCGCTATGCGTGGACGAATGCTCGTTCCTGCAGCTGCACTCGACCGTGTCGCATCCGATCTGCGGCCAAGTCTGCTTCTCGTGGAGCGCCAGCAAAGGGTGGTTCCTCGACCCGACGGCGAGCGATCCGCTGTACTTCGCCCCGACCACCCACTTCCGCGGCGGCGAGGAGGTGTGGATCACCCTGACGGTGACCGACGCCACCGGGGCGCAATACAGCGACGTCGTTACCCTGCACGTCCGAGATCTGCGATAGGCTGTCCCCTCGCCGCCGGAAGGAAGCGGCGGGGTCGAGTACACTGACGCCCATGACCATCCGGGCGGCGTTGCTTGACATGGACGGCACGATCTTCGACGCGGGGATCGACTGGCTCGCCTTGCGGGAGCGGATCCGGATTCCGTGGGATGGACGTGCGATCCTCGAGCAACTGCGCGAGGCGCCGCCCGATGTGCGGGACGAGGGGTTGGCGTTGCTCGAGGAGGCGGAACGCTCCGGTGCCGAGGGGGGCAGGCTGATCCACGGGGCGCACGAGCTGCTCGCCTTGCTGCGGCGACGGAACGTCCGTTGCGCCCTGGTCACCAACAATTCCCGTTGCAGTGCCGACACCGTGTTGCGCCGCTATCCGCTGACGTTCGATCGGGTATTGACCCGCGACGACGGGCCGTGCAAGCCGGATCCCGCGGGCTTTCTCCGTGTGCTGGACGAGTGGGGGATGAGCCCCAGCGATGCGGTGGCGATCGGCGATGCGCATCTCGATCTGATGGCGGCCCATCGGGCGGGGGTGGCGGAGGTCATCCTCGTGGGGCTGCCGGAGTGGATGCGCGGCCACCTCCCCGACGCCGCCGACTACCACGAAGCGGCGGACCTTCTGGAAGCTCGCGACCTGATCGAACGGATGATCCCGGCCTGAGGCTACGACCGCGTCCAGATCGTGCCGCTGGGGCCGTCCTTCAGCGCGATACCCAGCTCGGCGAGGCGATCGCGGATCCGATCGGCCAAGGCAAAGGCCTTCTCGGTGCGCAACGCTGAGCGAAGCTCGATGAGCAACCCGATCAGCTCGGCGTCGAGCGAGGAAGCGGGTGGCTCGTCGTCGGTGAGAAGCCCCAGCGGCTCGGCGAGCTCGCGGAGCAGATCGACGGCCCCACGCAGCGCCGGGCGGTCCCGCTCGCTGGCTTCCGCCTTGAAGCGGTTGGCGGCGGCGACCAGCTCCTGGAGCACGGCGATCGCCTCGACGGTGTTCAGGTCATCGTCCATCGCCCTCACGAACCGCTCGCGGTACGGGGGAAGGGACTCCAGGAACGGCTGCCCGCCGCTGCCCCCTGCGGCGGCGCGATCGCGGAACTCCGCGTCGACGTCCCGAAGCAACGTTTCGATTCGGGCCAGCGCCGTGGCCGCGGCCACCAACCCCTCCTCGGAGTAGTCGAGCGGTTTTCGGTAGTGGCGCGACAGGTAGAAGTAGCGGACGGCCGCGGCGCCGTAGCGATCGACCACGCGATGGGCGTAGTCGAAGTTGCCGAGCGATTTGGACATCTTCTCGCCCCCGAACGACAGCATCCCGTTGTGCAGCCAGAATCGGAAGAACGGTTGCCCAGTCGCCGCCTCCGCCTGCGCGATCTCGTTCTCGTGGTGGGGAAAGACGAGGTCGTTTCCTCCGGCATGGATGTCCAGGCGTTCGCCCAAGTACGTGCGCGACATCACGACGCACTCGGTATGCCAACCGGGACGTCCGTCACCCCATGGGGAAGGCCATTGCGGTTCGCCGGGCTTGGAGGCCTTCCACAATGTGAAGTCGAACGGGCTCTCCTTGCGCTGGGAGGCCTCCACCCGCGCTCCCGCCTCCTGGTCGTCGAGGCGCCGCCCCGAGAGCTTGCCGTAGTCGGGCACGGCCGCCACCCGGAAGTAGACATCCCCATCGCGCTCGTAAGCGTACCCCTTCCGCTCGAGTTCATAAATCAGGTCGATCATCGGGTCGATGTGCTGGGTGGCGCGCGGGCTGTGGTGCGGCTTGAGCACGTTGAGCCGGTCGAGCAGTTGGAAATATGCGTCGGTGTACTCCTCGGCGATATCGGCGATCGGCCGTCCGGTCTCGGTGGAGCGCTGGATCAGCTTGTCGTCGACATCGGTGACGTTTTGCACGTGGAGGACCGTCCAGTGCTTGAACCGCTCCATATACCGGCGCAACGTGTCGAACACGAGGATCGGACGGACGTTGCCGATGTGGATGTGGTCATAGACGGTGGGGCCGCAGACGTACAGCCCCACGGTGTCGCCGTGCTGCGGCTCGAACGCCTCGAGGTCGCGGGTCAACGTGTTGTACAGACGCACCGGGCCACCTCCTCACCCCCCGATTATAGGAGACCGGTTTCGGGCCTACCACGCGGGCGCTGCCGCCGGTAGACTGGGGGCATGACTCTCGGTTCGGCGATCCTGGTCCTCGGCGTGTCGGCGGCGCCGATTGCCGAGTTGCGCGGCGGGATTCCCTTGGCGCTCACCCAGGGATGGTCGCCGGCTGCGGCATACTTGTTGGCGGTCGTCGGTAACCTGCTGGTGGTGCCGCTGCTGTGGACCGTTCTGGAGGTCGGCGAAACGATGCTCTTGCGCTGGCGGCCGACGGGCGCATTGCTACGGTGGTTGTTTGCCAGAACGCGGCGGAAGGCCCGCTGGATCGAGCGGTGGGGGCCGGCGGCGCTGATGCTGTTGGTGGCGATTCCGCTGCCGATCACCGGAGCGTGGACGGGTACGGTGGCGGCGAGGGTGTTCGGCGTACCGATGCGGAGCGCTTTCGTGTGGATCGCCCTCGGAGTGCTGATCGCCGGGGTGGTCGTCCTGCTGGCCAGCCTGGGGGTATTCGAGCTGTTGGGGATCGGGTAGACGCCTACCTACTGTCGGGAGGGGCGGACCACATAGCGGGCCAACACCGGAAACAGCACCACGGCGATCGCCAACAACGACAGGGTGATCGCCCAGAACCGCAGCTCGGACATCTCGATGACCCCGGTGAGGTACCGCATCGCGTCGGCCATGTGCGTCAGCGGCAGTCCCTTGCTGATCGCGCGGAGAAACGCGGGCATGAACTCGACCGGGAAGTAGATCCCGGCCAAGAACATCATCAACATCGCCAGGACGTTGGCGATGTTGCTGGCGGTGGAGGGGCGGCGCACCACCAACGCGATAAGCGTTCCGAGCCCCATCGTTCCGGCGGTGGCGCAGGCGACGAACACGGTGTAGCGAAGCCAGCTCACGTCGTAGCGAAGGCCGAACACCAGAACCCCCACAAACAGGGTGATCAGCGTCGATAGGTAGACGATCACCAAGCGGACGACGACGATCGCGGCAAGCAGGGCGACCGGCGGCATGGGGGTCACGATCAGCCGGTCGAGGATCTTGCGCTCCTTCATGGCGGTGAGATGGCCGGAGACGGCGAACAGGCCGGAGGCGAGCACCGAGAACGCCAGCACGCCCGGAAGTACCTGACTGAACCAGCTGGTCGAGGCGGTCGCCTCGACTTCGATCCTCTCGATGACGATCGGGGGCGCGGCGTCCTGGCGACGGAGGTTCAGGTCGCTCGCCAGGCCGTCGGCGACCTGGCGGAAGGCGAAGTTCTCCTGCACGCGATTCGCATCGTAGAAGAACTCCAGCGTCTCGCCGCTCCAGCTGAGGCCGAAGTCCGCTTCGCGGTCAACGACCGCTTGCTGCAGCGCAGGGAGCGAGGGGTAGCGCTCGACCGTCATCGTTCCCACCGCAGCCAGCGTCTCGTCGAGCAGCGTCTCGTCGGCACCGTCGGCGGTGTGGACGGCGAGCGTCGACCGCGAGACGTCGCCGATGTCGCCCATGATGAAGCCGAAGATGAGGATGAAGATCAGCGGGAACGCCAGGGTGAAGAATAGCGCCATCCGGTCCCGAAGCAGTACCTTCGTCTCGGTCGCGAGCAGGGCCCGAAAGGCGCTCATCGCTCCACATCCCACTTGAGTTTTCGCGCTGCCAGGATGACCGCCAGCGCAATCCACGCCAGTGGGACTCCGATGAGGAGACCGGGATGGAACGAGGCGGTCTCGACACCGACGCTCGTGCGCAGTCCGTTGACCAGATAGCTCACCGGGTTGACGTAGACGATGGCGGTCAGAAACGCGGGGAGCCCGGCGGTCGGGAAGAACATCCCGCTCAAGAACATCATCGGCATGTTGAGGATGTTGGCGGTGGCCATGCCGGCGTTGGCTGTCTTGGCCAGCGACGCGATGAGGAAGCCGAACGCCATGAAGGTAACCGCGGAGAGGACCAGCATGAGGATGGTGTCGGGCCGGGCAAACGATACGGTGGCGCCGAGCCCGTACCGACCGAGGATGAACAGCAGGACGAACTGCAGTCCGCACAACGAGAGATGGCCGAGGGAGAAGCCGGCGAAATAGCGGGGAACCGAGAGCGGCGTCACCCAATACCGTCGCAGGATCTTGCGATCGCGGCTGAACAGAATCGCCCCGGGCACTCCGAACAGACCGTTGGTGAAGAACCCCATGAGGATGATCCCCGGGAGGAGGAAATCGACGTAGGGGGTTTCTTTACCCCGCTTTCCGAGCCAGCGAGTCTCCGCTTCGAGGGCGCGATCGGGCTCGTACCGGTTCGCGCGGACAAGGATCTCGCGATCGATCTCTCGGAGCGCCTGGCCGATGATCTCGGTGGCCATCTCCGACGCGACGCGGGCCTCGCTCCTATGGACGACCAACGACGCCGGCGCGCTGTCCGGTCGAGCGACCGCGGTGGCGACCCGGTGGTCGAAATCGGCGGGAACAACCACCACCGCGGCGCGCTGTCCGCGCCGCAGGGCGGTCAGCTGCTGATCGAGGAAGGCATCAACGTCCCCTCCGTCCGGAGGGCGGTGGAGGGTGAACAGCGGCTCCTGGCCTTCCGCCTGCGGTGCGGCCATCCCCTCGAACATCCCCACGACCGCGGCGGCGAACCCGTCGTCGCCTCCACCGGTGCGATCGACCAGGGCGATGTCGAAGTGGATCTCGCCTTCCTGGCCCACCTCGCCGAAGACCAACGTCAGCAGCAGCAGCATGAATACCGGGAACACGAGGAACCAGAACAGCGTGATCCGCTCGCGGATCGCGGTGGTCAGGTGGCTGAGGCCCAGCAGCAGGACGTCCTTCACTCGCGCAGCCTCCGGCCGGTCAGGGAGAGGAAGACGTCCTCCAGGTTCGGTTGGCGGACGATGAGGTTATGCAGTGCAACGTCCTGGTCGCGCGACCAGGCGAACAGCGACTCCATCGTCGCCGGCAGATCCTCGGTCTCCAGGGTGATCGCCTCGCCGTCGGCGCGCACCCCCTTGCAGCACGCCTCGAGCTGTTCCACCGCCTCGGCCGGGAGGTCGGCGGCGTGAAACTCGATCATCGTCTCCTCGCCGAACTCCCGGGTGAGCGTCCGCGGGGTCCCCTGGGCGATGATCACACCATGATCCAAGATGCAGACGAGATCCGATAGCGCCTCGGCCTCTTCCATGTAGTGGGTGGTGAGGACGACCGTCTTTCCCCGGTCCTTGAGATCACTGATGATCGACCACATGTTCCGACGGGCCTGCGGATCGAGGCCGGTGGTCGGCTCGTCCAGGAAGATCAACTCGGGGTCGTTGATCAGCGCTGCCCCCACGGCCAGTCGTTGGCGCTGCCCGCCGGAGAGGGTGCGGACCAGGGCGCCGCCCTTGTCGGTGAGGGCGACCTGCGCCAACACCTCGTCGGTCGACAAGGGACGGTCGAAGAACGACGCGAACAACCGTAGCGTCTCCCGGACCTTGAGGTAGGGCTCGAACCCGCCCTCCTGGAGCAGAACCCCCATCCGCTGTTTGATGGACCGCGTGATCCGCCGGACGCGGAGCCCGAACACCTCGATCTCTCCGGCATCGGGTTCGCGAATGCCCTCGAGGATCTCGAGCGTCGTCGTCTTGCCCGCCCCGTTCGGCCCCAGCAGCGTGAACACCGAGCCGGACGGCGCCTCGAACGAAACGCCGTCGACGGCGCGTACGCTGCCGTAGTGTTTCACCAGCTCCATGACCTTCAGGAGAGCGTCTTGGCCCATGAGATCACCCCGTTGCTGCCGAATCGTACCGAAGTGATGTGGGGTCGTCCAAACGACCTGCGCCGCTGCTACTCCACTGGGCCATCGTGCACCAGCTGGGCCAAATCGTCGGCGATCCAGGTCGGCGGGGTCGCGAGCCGTCCGACCTCGTCGCGGGTCGAGACGCCCGAGAGCACCAACGCCGTATCGAGGCCGGCACGCTGCCCGCCTTCGATGTCGGTCTCGATGCGATCGCCGATCATCACCACCGCGGCGGAAGGAAGCTCGACGTGAGCCAGCGCCATCCGAAACGCCACCGGCGACGGCTTGCCGACCACGACCCGGGGTTCGTAGCCGATGCCGCGGAGCGCTCCCACCATCGCCCCCGCTCCCGGGACGAGACCCTCGGGGACGGGGTAGGTTCCGTCCTCGTTGGTAGCCAAGAATCCGGCCCCGTTTCGCAGCGCCTGGTGGGCGGCGGCGAGCTTGTCGTAGGTGAGGGTCCGGTCCATCCCGACGACCACGACCTGAGCGTCCTCGGGGTGCTCGGCGAGACGGTGGCCGGCCGCGGTGAGCTCGGTGCGCAGCCCATCCTCACCGATCGGCCAGACGGAGATGGGGCCCAGGGTCTCCAGGAGATGGACGGCCGCCAGGTACGAGGTGGGCAACAGCTCGTCGGGGCGGACGGCGAACCCTAGGCGCACGAGCCGTTCGGCGTGCTCCGATCGTGATCGGGTGGAGTTGTTCGTCAGCAGCAGCACGGAGCCGGCTGTCTGGAGCCGTTCGAGTGCGGCGGCGGCTCCGGGCAGCGGTCGATCACCGCGCACGAGCACGCCGTCCACATCGAGGAGGTAGCCGCGGTAGCTGTCGAGGAAACGATCGGCCATGACGTCCCAACGGTATCCGAATCGGCCCCGTTCCGCACTAGAACCGCAGCAGCGCGTGGACGAGCAACACCCCGATCACCAGCTCGAGCATCGCCTCCTCGAGGAAGAACGGCTGGCGCGGCAGCCGAGGGGCACGACGTCCGACCCAGCGGTGTAGGAGCAGGCCGAGGCCGATGGCGGCCAGGCTCTCGATCACGAGGAGCGGACGGAGATCGGACGCCGCCCGGACGGCGGGGAAGATCGCGTGGGTGAAAGGGAGGAAAAGGAGGACGGGCAGCGCCAGCACGGCGTACGCGGCGGTGTGGGGGCTTCTCGTCTTGGCGGCGCGGCGGAAGCGCAGCAGGGGGAGCAGCTTGGAGAATGAGAACGCCGTGCCGATCGAGGTCAACGCGAACACCGTGATCACGAATGTGTTGGGGTGCGATCCCAGCAGTACAGCTTTTGCGCCGAAGCCGGCCAGCGGAGGCAGGCCGATGATTCCCAGCGTTCCGACGAGCAGGGCGCCCACCGTGGCACGGGGTAGGCGATGCCGCTCGGCGATCAGGTCGGTGATCCGCTCGCTTCCCACCAGCCAACGGGCTTCGCCGGCGGCGAGGAACAGCAACCCCTTGAACAGGCCATGGGCGATCGCGTAGTCGAGCACGCCGGTCAACGCCTCGGGGGTGCCGACCGCCATTCCCAGCACGAGGTAGCCGATCTGGGACAGGGTATGGAAGGCGAGCATCCGCTTCAGGTTGGGCGTGTACGCCGCGTACACGACACCGAACAGGGCGGTGATCGCACCGAGAACCTGCAGGACCGATCCGAGCGGCAACAACTGGCTGAGCCGAAAGATGACGACGATCCCCATCTTGATGACCAGCCCCGACAGGATGGCCGAAATCGCCGATGGGGCGGCGGCGTGGGCGGCGGGAAGCCACTGCGCGAACGCGAACATCCCCGCCTTGACCGCCACGCCGGCGGTGAGGAGCGTCCCGGCGAGAATCAGCCATGGGGGCTGGGGGCTGACGGTGAAGTGGCCGGCGAGGGCGCCGAGGTTCAGCGTCCCGGTGTGCCGGTAGACGACCGCCACGCCCACGAGGAACAGGCTCATCCCGGCGGAGGCGAGGATGAGGTACTTGAGACTGGCCCACACCTGCGCCGGGCGGCGTTCGTAGGCGACCAGCAGGAAGCTGACCAGCGTGAGCAGCTCGAGGATGACGTACTCGTTGAACAGATCCTTGGCGAGGAGCAGGGCGAACACCGCGCCGAGGAGAAACTGGAGCAGGGCGTAGAATAGCGGGCGGCGCCCCTCGTTGCGCGCGTACAACAGCACCGCGAGCTCGAGCAGGAGGACGAGCGGCGCGAACGATGCGGTGACGGCGTCGAATTGCAGCCCGATGCCCAGCTCCGCCGGCCACCCCCCCAGTCCGACCATCAGCTCGGCGCCACCCCGCAGCTGGACCATGAACCAGGCGGTCAGGGCGGCGCCGATGCACCATCCCAGCCCGGCCAGCCATCGCGCGGTGCGGGGGCCGGTGGACGAGAGCAAGCCGAGGGCGAAGTGGGACAGCGGCAGCAGGGCGAGCATCACGCTAGCCCCTCCCGATCGAGGTCGCGCTGGACCCGCTCCTCGATGTACCGGGCGTCGGTGCTGTGGTACTGCTCGACGAGGCGCATGACGAACACCAACGCCAGGGCGAGGATGGCGAAGTTGATCACGATGGCCGACAGCACCAACGCTTGGGGAAGGGGATCGGCGTACATCACGTCACGGCACACCGTGCAGATCGGAATTCGGGCCTCCGGGCGATCGCCGACGGCCACGAGGCAGAGGATCGAGCCCGCATTGGCCAACCCGAGCGCCAACAGCTTGATCACCAGGTCGCGCCGAAGGGCGATCGTCACCAGCCCGAGAACGAGCAACACGACACCGACGCTGAACGCCATCAGATCTCCCCCCGATGTCGGACGAACGCGTTGAGGACCAGCCACGATCCCGCGAGCACCTTCAGCGCGATCAGCACGTTGTACAGCGGAATCGATCCGCCGCTGACCACCTCACCGGCTGACCCCTTGGGAAGGAGATCGGTGAACGGAGGGTGGCCGAACGCCAACGGGATCAGCGTCAACAACAGGATGAGCAGCAGCGCTGCCCGTTCGATCCGTTCGATCCGTTCGAGGCGCACCCTCCGCTCGATGGCGTCCATGCCCAGAGCGATCGATGTCAACAACAGGGCGCTGGCGACGATGACGCCCGAGCCGAAGCCGCCGCCCGGCGTGATGTGGCCGAGGGCAGCGAGGTAGACGCCGAGGAGGATCGCCAGCGGGAACAGAAACGCCGCCGACGTGCGGACGACCTCCGACTCCGCCAATCGGGGGATCTCCGGCCGTTCGCGCGCCCCCAGGTAGTGCCGGACACCGAGCACGGCGACGAAGAACACGAGGATCTCGAGCAGCGAGTCGTACAGGCGGTAGTTGAGGTAGATGGCGGCGACCCGGTTGGCGGCCCCGGTCTCGGTGACGGGGCGCTGGATGTAGGTCTGGTGGGGCGAACCGGCTGGTGGCGGCGCGAGGAGATAGCTCGTGATCACCACCAGCACCAGACAGCCGCCGGCGACGATCATCGCGATCGGAAACCATCGTGATGGCCTCATGCGAGGTACCTCCGGGTCAGCCGATCGAGCTCGCCGCTTTCCCGCAGTCGATCGATGTGCTCGGCGAGGTCCGCGTACAGCCCACGCCGCCTCCGATGGATCAGGAAGGCGTAGCCACGCGGTTCCGGATGGCGGTGGACCGAGGCGCTCGGGGCATCGGAGAGCCGCACCGCGAGGAAGCGCGCCAGATCAAGCGTCGTCGGGGTGCGCGCGGTGTGAAGGCGGCGGGGATCGAGATCGGAGAAGTAGCCCTCGTAGGTGACATCATCGGCTGTCGGGGCGGCCTCGGCTGCGCGGCCGCCGATCGAGAACAGCGCCGTATCGAGGTGGGGGGCTGTGACCAGGAGGGCCGTGTCGGACGGGGGGACGATGCCGCCCGCGCCGATGTCCGCCTCGCCTCGGCGCACGAGCTTCGCCACCTCGGCGTACGGGACGAGTTGTACCGACAGATCGAGGCCGAGATGGCGCGCCAGCCCCCGGAGGATTTCGATCTCCAGTCCGACCATGCGCTCCCCCTCGCGAGCCAACAAGCCCGGCGCCTCGTCGGCGACGACCGTGAGCCGTCCGGTGCGGCGGATGGCCAACACGTAGATCGCCGCGATGAGCGCCGCGCCGATCGTAGCCTCGGTCAAGGCGACGTCCGGCGCATGGAGGAACAAGTAGGTCACCGCGAGCAGGAAACTGAACAGCCCCATGCCGATGATCGCTGCCAGGCGGCGACGCTGCATCAGGGCAGTGACGGCCACCATGGGGAGCAGCGCGAGCAGCGCGTAGCGCGCGATCATTCGGGATCCTCCCCGGTGTGGCGCCGTACGAAGGCGCTGCGAGCGATGCTGTGGGTGGCGATCGGGTTGGTCAGCAGCAGCAAGGCGAGCAGGAGAAGCAGGCCGGCATCGTGCGCCTCCCATCCCCCACGGACGACGAGGCCGATCAGGACGAGGCCGAGGCCGGCATTGTCCGATACCCCACCTGCCTGGAGACGGGAGTAGACGTCACCGAACCGGAGGATGCCGATCGTTCCGATCAGGACGAACGCCAGGCCGATGCCGATGAGGATTCCGGAGATCACCGGTACCCTCCTTCCCGTTCGAGGAATCGGGAAAGGATTACCACACCGAGGAAGCTGAGCGCGGCGTAGGTGATCGCGACATCGAGGTAGAACGGCTCATCGAATGCTACCGAGGCGACCGCCAGCAACAGGACGGCTCGGTTGGAGGCCGAGTTGTAGGCAAGCAGTCGATCCCAGGGGGTCGGTCCGCGGCCCAGCCGCAACAGCAAGAGGAGAAGGGCGAATGCCAGAACCGCTTCAACGATCGGCATCTTCGCCCTCCGGGAAGATCGCGGCGATCCGGCGTTCGAGCGATTCCTTGATCGTGCGCCAGTCTCCGTGACCGCCGCGTCGCTGCAGCCAGTGGATGTAGAGGAGGTTCTCTTCGACCAACAGGGAGATCGTCGAGGGCGTGAGGGTGATCGAGTTGAGAAGGAGGAACTGCCCCACCGGATGACGGACGTCGATCGGAAGGGCCATGAGGAGGCCTTCCTCGTCGCCAAGGAGGATCAGCCACGTGGTCAACAGCGTCGATACGACGAACCGGTAGAGGAGGGTGGCGGCAAACAGAAGGACCCGCAGAGGGTGACGGAGCATATGAACGCCCGGGCGACCCCGCATCGGGACGATCGCTCGTTGGAACCCCAGGGCGAGGAGGACGGCACCGCCCCCTAGAGCGATCATCTGAGGGTCGAACTGTCGCGATAGCGCGACCCAGGCCAGACTGAGGACGACCACGCCGACGATCATGCCAACCCCCACTCTTTCATGGTGCCCGCCAAGGACCGCCCGGGCAAGTTCCCGCGCCGATCACTCCTCGACCGAAATGCGAACGTCGTCGAAGTACGCCACGCACGCTTCGGTCAGACTCTCCTCGCCGAGGACGAGGATCCAGTCCGTGCTGTCCGCGAACGTCGCCTCGTGAGATCCGCTGTAGATGGCGACGTCGTCGATCACCAGGTCGTAGCTTCCCGGTCGATAACGGAACGTGTACGTGTGCCAGCGGTAGACGTCGGGAAGGAACGGGATCGGGCGCGGCACGTCGCTACCGAGACCAGAAGGTTCCCGCACGTAGGAACCACCCGCCTCGGAGCTGAACAGGAAGTAGGGGAGCGAGCCGGCGATCGCGTCGAGACCGGGGCGGGCGGGGGAGAACAGAAACGTGTGGTGGTCCTGGGTCTGCAACGTCATGATCCGACACGAGAAGACCAGCTCCTGGCCAACGCGCAGCGGAGGCGTCGTCATGCCGGTGTATCGGCGGTGCCATCGGGCCTCCTCGCTGCGCACATACAGCGCGTAGCCCGGGTCGCCGGCGATCCGCTCGATCGAAGCGTCCCCGGCGGTGGCCCAGGTGGGGTCGAGCGGCCAGTGACCGAGCGCGGCCGGCCCGTCGGAGAACGTCTCTTCGAACAGGACGGTCCCGCTATGGAGGTAGACGGTGATCTCGGACTCCACCGTGTCGATCCGTCCTTCGGCATCCTCGACGGTCAATCGCACGGACACGGTGCCGGCCTCGGGGAACGACGTCGTGACCATCTGTCCGGCCGAGGACGTTCCGCTCCCGAACTCCCAGGCATAGGCAACGATCGAGGGCGCACCGGTCGACGGGCTGGCGTCGAAACGGACGGAGTCGCCGGCGTACACCACGACCGGCGACACATCGAAGCGGGCCTCCGGTCCTCGATCGAAAAGGGTACAGGCCGTCAGCGATACGAGGGCCAGCAGGGCCAAGACCGCCACGCGGAGTCGGCGCCTCACGCTCCCACCTCGAGCAGCTCCGACTTGGGAAAACCGGTGATCACCTCGGCGCCGTCGGCGGTGATGACGACGTCATCTTCGATCCGGACACCGCCGAACCCCGGCAGGTAGATGCCCGGCTCGATCGTCACGGTCATCCCCGGCTGCAGCGGATCGTGGTGGCGCGGGGTCAGCGCTGGTGCCTCGTGCACCTCCAGGCCGATGCCGTGGCCGAGGCCGTGGCCGAACGCGTCGCCGTATCCGGCTTCGGCGATGAGATCGCGGGCGACGGCGTCGACGGCGGAGGCGGGCTCGCCGCTGCGGGCGGCGGCGATTGCGGCGTTGTTGGCCTCCAATACGATGCCGTAGATCTCCTTCGCGCGGGGATGGACGGCGCCGACCGAGAAGGTGCGTGTCGTGTCGGAACGGTAGCCGCCGCAGCAGGCACCGAAGTCGAGCAGCAGGAGATCGCCGTCGGCGATCGGTCGCGGGTCGAGTGCCGGATGGTAGTGATTGAGCGCGGTATTCGGCCCGGCGGATGCGTTGACCACAAACGCGACACCCTCGGTGTCAGCACGCCGAATGAGCAGCTCCAGCTCGAGGGCGACCTCGGCCTCCGTCATGCCGACACGGAGCCGAGGGAGGAGCGCCTCCAGCGCCTCGTCGGCGATCCGGGCCGCCCGTCGTAGATGGTCGATTTCCTCGGGCGACTTGGTGCGCCGCAGCGGTGACACCGGGTCGGGTTGCCCGTCGAGGACGCAGTCGTCGGCGAGGTCGCGCATCTCCTCGAACCAGCGGTGACTCACACGATCGGAGGAGAACACGAGGTGCTCGATCCGGCGGGCGACGAGCGCTTCGGCGATCGCCTGGGAGCGCCATGGCCGCGTCTCCTCGATGATCAGCTCTCGGGTTTCGCGGCGAGCCTGTTCAGTGTAGCGCGAGTCGGTGAGGAGAAGGGCGCCGTCGTCCCAAAGGAGCAGCGCCCCTTCGCCCGTGAAGCCGGCCAGATAGCGGATCGTGGCCGGATCGGAACCTTCGTGGTTCACGGCAACGAAACCGTTGCCGCCAATGAGCTCCAGCAGCGCTCGCTGCCGGGATGGGTAGTCTGCCATCCGATCGGACCGTCCTCTCCACCTTGACCGTGGCCTCGCTGCACCGCCCAACAGAAGACTATACGCCGTAAAGCTTCTTGTCAACGGAACATCCGTTCTGTAGAATCCCGCCGCCGATGGAGCTGGAAGAGCTGCGCAACGAGATCGAGGCCCTCGAGCGGGATCTCCGCGATCGCCTGACGTCGGTCGGGGATGACGCCTCGCTCGACGCGTTCCGCGTGGAGTTTCTCGGGCGCAAAGGACGGGTGAGCCGTCTGTTTCGCTGCCTGGGGGAGCTCGATCCGGCGGATCGGGGCGAGGCCGGCCGGTGGCTGAACACGTTGAAGGAAGACGCGACGGCTGCCGTCAGTCAGAAGGAGCAGGAGACGCGCGCGGCACGACGGGCAAGCCGGGTCGAGGCCGAGCGCGCTGACCTGTCGCTTCCCGGCGTCCACGCGAAGCTCGGGCATCTGCATCCTCTCACGAAGGTCCAGCACGAGATCGAGGCGATCTTCCTGCGGATGGGGTTCAGCGTCGCTACCGGCCCGGAAATCGAAACGGAGTACTACAACTTCGATGCCCTCAACATCCCCGTCGAGCACCCGGCACGGGCCGATTGGGATACGTTCTACATCGATGAATCGACGCTGTTGCGTCCGCATACCTCGCCGGTGCAGATCCGGGTGATGGAGCGCACCGAGCCGCCGGTGCGGATTATCTGCCCGGGCCGCTGCTACCGCCGCGACACCCAAGACGCCACCCACTCGCCGGTGTTCCACCAGATCGAGCTGCTGTGGGTCGAGGAGGGGCTGTCGCTGGCCCATCTGAAGTACGTGCTCGAGCTCTTCACCGAACAGTTCTTCGGCGAAGGATACCGGATGCTCTTCTCGGGGGACTACTTCCCGTTCACCGAGCCGTCCGTGCAGGTGCACATCAAGGCGCCGGATGCCGACGACTGGTTGGAGATCATGGGAGCCGGCATGGTCGATCCCGCGGTGCTGACGGCGGTCGGGTACGACCCGGAACAGGTCACCGGATGTGCCTTCGGGCTGGGAATCGAGCGGATGGCAATGCTCAAGTACGGGATCGACGACATCCGGGTGTTCCTGGCCAACGATCTGCGGTTCATCCGGCAGTTCTAGTCGACGGGCGGTTCCTCGCGAACGAACAACAGCGTCGCGTTCTGACCGCCGAAGCCGAACGAGTTGGAGATGGCGGTACGAACGGGCATCGCCACGGAGGTCGGGGTGTAATCCAGATTACATTCGGGGTCGGGCGTCTCGTAATTCAGCGTCGCTGGGATGAACCCGTGCGTCATCGTGAGGGCGGTGGCGATCGCCTCGACACCGCCGGCCGCTCCGAGGAGATGGCCGACCTGTGATTTGGTCGAGCTGATCGGGATGCGAGCCGCCCGTTGGCCGAACACGTTACGGATCGCCAGCGTCTCAATGCGGTCGTTGGGGAGCGTGGAGGTGCCGTGCGCGTTGACATAGTCTACATCCGCGGGGGAGACGCCGCCGCGCTCCAAGGCCATCCGCATCGCCCGCGCCGCCCCGGACCCATCCGCTGCCGGCGCGGTGATATGTTCGGCGTCCGCGGACAGACCGAAGCCGCGGATCTCGGCGTAGATCGGGGCACCCCGGCCGACGGCAAGGTCGTAGGCTTCGAGGACAAGGAGGCCGGCACCTTCGCCCATGACGAAGCCGTCGCGATGGGCGTCGAACGGCCGCGACGCGCGGGTGGGCTCGTCGTTTCGCTTCGAGAGCGCGCCGATCCGAGCGAAACCGGCAAACGTCAGCGGAATCAACACCGCTTCGGCGCCTCCGGCGACGGCGCGCTCGAGGACCCCGGAGGCGATCAGCTCGGCGGCGAGTCCGATGGCATGGTTTCCGCTGGCGCACGCCGAGACGATGCCGAAGTTCGCGCCCCGGAGGCCGTACGCGATCGAGATCTCCCCCGCCAGGGCGTTGGGCATCATCCGCGGCACGAAGAACGGACTGACCCGGCGGGGCCCACGCTCGGTGATCAAGCGGAAGTTCTGATCGAAGGTCTCCATCCCGCCGATCCCCGTGCCGACGACCGCGCCGAATCGATCGCGATCAACCTTCGCTCCCGCTAGGCCCGCATCGTCGAGGGCGAGCGCCGCGGCGGCGACGGCCAGCTGGGCCGAACGGTCGAGCCGGCGCGCCGTCTTCGGATCCATCGTGTCGTGCGGATCGAAGCCAGGGACGGGGGCGGCGATCTTGACGTCGATTCCGTCCAGGTCGAGCCGATCGTCCACCCGACGGACGCCGCTTGCCCCGGCGCGGAGTGCGCTCCAGAACGCTTCCCGGCCGATGCCGATGGGGGTTACCGGGCCGACCCCCGTGATCGCGACCCGGCTAGCCAAACCGTTCCTTGACCGCTCGCAGCATGGCGAGTTGGTCTTGTGCGTGGGGGGAGGTCCCGGCTTCGTCGCCGAGCCGATCGAGCTCCGCTTCGACGGCGATGAGGTCGATCTCCTCGGCGGGAACGGCCGACTCCACCAGTACCCGAACCTGATCACCGGCGACGCGCAACGTGCCCCGGCGACAGGCGTACACCCGCAATCCGCCCTCGGTATGGATCCGGATGGGTCCGCTGCCCAGCACGGCGAGCAGCGGCGCGTGGCCGTCCATGATGGCGAATTCGCCGCGAGGGCTCTGGGCGACGACTCTTGTGGTCTCACCATCGTAGAACGTCCGATCGGCCGAGCGCAGTTCGCAATGCATGTGGTTCCCTCCGGATCGGGAAACTATAGGTCCGCCGATTCGGCCGGTCAAGCCCGTCTCCTGCGCTACGCTCCTCCCAAGCCTTCGAGGATGGCGGCGGTCCGGCTGGCCCCGATGCGATCCGCTCCGGCCTCGATCATGGCGATCGCTGTCTCGGCGTCGCGGATCCCTCCCGCGGCTTTTACCCCCATGTCGGCGCCCACGGTGGCCCGCAGGAGCGCGACGTCCTCGACCGTGGCGCCTCCCGGCCCGAAGCCGGTCGACGTCTTCACGAAGTCGGCACCGGCCGCCTTGGCGAGGGTGGCGCCGGCGACCTTTTCCTCCTCGGTGAGGCGCGCCATCTCGAGAATGACCTTGACCAGGACCGGGCCGGGGGCCTTCTCCGCCGCGATGCACACCCCTCGGATGTCGTCGATGATCGCAGCGTAGTCGCCGTCCTTGAGAGCGCCGACTCGGAGGACCATATCGAGCTCGTCAGCGCCGGCGGCGATGGCCTTTTGCGCCTCGAACGCCTTCGTCTCGCTCGTATGGGCGCCGTGGGGGAAGCCGATGACGGTGCAGGTCTTCACCCCGGAGCCCTTCAGGGCCTCCCGCACCCGCTCGACGTGGCACGGGCTGACGCAGACGGACGCGACACCGAACCGTACCGCCTCTTCGCAGACGCGATCGACCTCTGCCGTGGTGGCCGCCGGCTCCAGAAGCGTATGGTCGATCCGCTGGGCCAACTCCGCTCGCTGCATGTCGCCTCCCATCGCCGTTCACTCAGCTATCGTTCAGCACGGCCCGCCGATCCGTCCTGGAGAACAGGTGGAAACTGCGGCCGCCCTCGTGGACAAACCCCACGGCAACGTACCCGTTTGCGAACAGCAGTTCAAACAGCGTCCGGGTACGCAGCCGCCAATCGCGGGCCGATTCCGGGTCCTCGGCGCGGATGCGGTCCACGTCGGCGGGGACCTCGGCCAAGACGTGGGCGGCGGTGGGGCCGTCATCGTGGGCGACCAGCCGGCGCGTCCCGTCGCCCAGCGGGCGGGTCTCGGTGATGACCTCCATCCGATGCATCCCCAGTCGGCGGTGGATCGGAGGAAGGCCACGGTCGACGATCGCCCGGACCCGGGGGGAGTCGATCCACCACTCCACGTGCAGGCGATCGGTGGCCAGACCGGCATTGGGGTGATCGGAGAGCGTTCCGTACACGTTGCGATGGAACCGTGTGGCAATGCCCCCCAGCTTGGTGAGCGCAAGGTACGCGTCCACGCTGCGAAGCGGATCGATCGCCCAGAACACCAGGTCGACGCCGCTGCGCTGACACAGCGTCCGTTCCCCGGCGCGAAGCCCGGCGCCGACACCTCGGTTGCGGACCGCGGGATGGACACCGTGGAACACCGTGTGCCGGGTCGGGTAGCCATCGACGTCGGCCACGAGGTCGATCAGCGCGCCCACGAGGTGAGGAGGCTCGCCATCGGCCGGACGCGCGCCCAACAGCAACCCGCCGCTTTGGGAGACGGCGGTCAGAGCGGGCGCATGCCAGACCGAACGCGCGCCGGGACCGACAATCGCTTGCTGGAGCTCGACGCACGCCGCAAGCTCATCGCCCGTGGTGAGGCGTTCAACCTCGATCGGCGTTGACATGCTTCCCCCGTTTGTCGGCGTACATCCGGCGATCGACCTCCTCGAGCATCTCCTCGAGCGTTCGGGGGTCGTGCGGGGGACGTGTGTACAGGCCGATGCTGAGGTCGATCGTGTGGCCGACGAGGCCGGCGTGTTCGGGGAGCTCGCCGATGCGAGCCCGCAGCCGTTCGATGACCGTTGCACACCCGCTCTCACGGTCCGTCTCCGGCATCAGGACGAGGAACTCGTCGCCACCGTAGCGGATGATCCGATCGGCTTCCCGCACGGTGCCCTGCAGCATACGGGCAATTTCGCAAAGCACCTCGTCGCCGCGCAGATGGCCGAAGTGGTTGTTGACCGTTCGGAATCCGTCGATATCGATCATCATGAGCGATAGCGGACGGTCGTACCGGTCGGCCCTGCCCAGTTCGGCGGCGATCGTCGAATGGAAATAGTGGCGGTTGAAGAGCCCGGTGAGCGGATCGCGGATCGCCTGTTGGCGGAGATGATCCTGGGAGGCCATATTGGACAAGGCAATCGCCAAGTGGTTGGCCACCACATCCAGCAGCTGGCGATCCTCGTCATCGAAGAACTGGGGCTGCTGACTCTCCACGTCGATCACGCCGAGCAGTTGGCTGCCGAACAGGATGGGAACGGCCAGCTCCGAGCGCGTCCCGGAGAACCCCTCGTGATAGCGCTCGTCGCGGTCGACGTCGCCGACCAGCAACGGTTGGCGGTGGGTGGCGACCCAGCCGATGATCCCCTGCGTGGAGGGAAGCATCGCGCCGACCTGGATGCCGCCATCGTGGAAGGGACCGTGCAGGGCGGCGACCGTGAGCACTTCGGGTCCGTCCTGCAGCAGGATGGCGCTCAGCTCGAAGTCGAACTGCTCCACGAGGAAGTCGAGGGTGCTGGTCACGGCCTGTTCACGGGTCGACGCCGTGGCCAACCGCTGGCCGAAGGAGTAGATCCGGGTGAGGGCGTCACGGCGGTGCAGGGCCGAGATCGCGGTGGAGATCTGACCGGCCAGGGCCGAGACGACCTCGACATCCTGGTCGCTGAACGCGGCGATCCGGTCGCTTGCCGCCTCGATCACGCCGGTCGGTCCCTTGCGCCCCAGGATCGGAACCGCCATGACGGAGCGGATCACCTTGGATGGACCGGCGTACCGCTTCTCCTCGAGAACGTTCGGAACGACGATCGCCTGACGGTCGCGAAACGCCCAGCGAGCGATCCCCGGTCCGTCGACATGGGCGCGGGCCCCTTTCCGGGGAATGTCGTCGGTGGAGAACAGCTCGTCGGCTGCGACCGCCTCGTGGATCAGTCGCATCCCGTCGACGATCCAGATGGAGCACAGGCCGTAGTCCATATCCTGGTGCGCGCGTTGCACGGCGAGTTCGCACAGCGTGCGCACATCGTGGACCCGGGTCAGCGGGCCACCGAACTCGGCCAACCCGTGCAGCTGCTCCTTGTGCTTGTGCAGCTGGCGCATCTTGAACACGCGCTCGACGGCCAGCGCGGCGAAGTTGGCCAGCGCGGCCACCGGCTCGATCGAGGCGAGGGTCGGGACGCTGCGATCGATCGGATCGTCCACGGAGATGCTGCCGATGATTCCCGTGGTGCCGCGAAGCGGCAGGAAGAGGAAGTCGTCCACGTGCCAACCTTCCACGGCAACCCGCCCGGAGATACCGCGTTCCGAGCTCCACGGCGTGTCGTTGTGGGGGATGTAGTAGGCGGGTCCCAGTCGGTATCGCTCGGAGAACACCAGCGTCCGCTCGTTGACCGAGATGGGGGGCTGGGAAAGCAGAGCGGCCCGCTCGGTCGGCGTCAATCCGGAGGAGAGGATCTTGTACACCTCTCCCTCGAACGGAACCGGGATCGATAGATCGTAAAGCGACAGCACGGCCCGGCGGAATCCGCTGTACTCGACAATCGTATCGAGGACAAGCTGCAGGATCCGGTCGATGTCGGACTCGCCGAGGATCACCTCGCCGAGTTCGATCACGATCCGCTGGAGCTGTGTCAGTCGTGTCTCCAGGGTGATGTCCCGGATCGTCCCCTCGATGATCGGACCGTCCGGCGTGGACACCCGGCGCGAGCGCGTTTCGCCGATGTACGTCCCCCCGGTAGAGGTGGTGAAGTGGTAGATCCGCGGCGTCGGGTTGCCGATGCCGTGAGCGCGCTGTTCGACCTCCTCGCGAATCCGAGCCTTCTCTTCGGGGAGCACCGGGAGGAGCCTCTCGGCCGGCTCGCCGATCAGCTGATCGCGCTCGTAGCCCAATCGGTCCAGAAGATGGTCGTTGACGTACGATAGTCGTCCGTCGCGTAACTCGAATACCCCGATCGGGGCGTGTTGCACGAGATCACGATATCGCTGCAGTTCGTCCCGCCGGTCGGCGTGAAGCTTGGCGCGCGATGCCGCCCGGGTGACGGCGTCCCGCAGGACCCCGTCATCCTCGGGAAGCCACAGCACCGAATCCGCGCCGGCGGCCAGAGCGGCGGCGTCCAATCCGGGCTCATCCCCGGCAACAAAGGCCAGCACTGCAATCCAGGAGGGCGAAGCCCGCCAGACACCGCGCGTGGCCGTGTCGATGGAGTCGACGACCCAGACGACGAGGTCGGCCGGGTCGGGCGAAGCGTATGCCGCATCCTCGAGGGTCTCGGCAAGCGCGAAGTGCGGTGCGCCGAGGATCTCGCGCATCCGATGCGCCAGTCCGGGATCGCTGCACTGCAACAGGACGCTGACAGGAGGCTGTTCGCCCGTCATGGCTCCACGGGATTGGTCAGCTGCTGGATCCGCCGCTCGTCCTTCGTCCAGTGGGGTTCCACCTGGACGATGAGATCGAGGTAGACGCGATGGCCCAACAGCGCCTCGATATCGGATCGGGCCAGGGTGCCGATCCGCTTGATCAGCGATGCACCTTTGCCGACGACGATTCCCTTCTGTGAGGGACGGTCCACGACGATTTCCGCCTTGATCTCGACGAGGCCGTCTTCGCGCTCATGAAGCCACTTCACCCGAACGGCGACCGAGTGGGGAATCTCCTGGTACGTCAACCGGGTGACCTTCTCACGGATGAGCTCGCTGATCAGGAAGCTCTCATCGCGTTCGCTGGCCAGATCCTCGGGAAACAGCGGCGGTCGCTCCGGGAGGTAGGAGGTGAGCGTCTTCACGACGTCATCGAGACCCTCCCGCTGCATCGCCGAAATCGGGATGAGCTCCGCAAACCATCCGGTGTCCGCGTAGGCGAGCAATGTCTCTTCGAGCTGGTTCGCCCGGGCGAGGTCGGTCTTGTTGACCAGGAGAAGGACGGGAAACGGCGGCTGTTCCCAACGTTCGAAGGCCTCGCGGTCGGCGGCGATGACCTTCCCCCACGGCTCCACCATGTAGAGCATCGCGTCGATCCCCCGCAGCGCGCGGTGGGCCTCCCGAACGATATGTCGACCGAGTCGATTCTTGGGACGATGGAGCCCCGGCGTATCCACGAACACGATTTGGGCCGCCTCCGTGTTGAGGATGCAGCGAATTTGGTTGCGCGTCGTCTGGGGCTTCGCGGAGGTGATGAGGAGTTTGCGGCCGAGCACGGCATTGAGGAAGGTCGACTTCCCGACGTTCGTCTGCCCAACGACGGCGACGATTCCCGTCGTGCGGATTCCCTCCGATGCCCCCCGCGGCCCTGGCTGCATGCCGTTCATGGATTGCCGACTCCCACTGGCTGTCCGGTTGCCGGTCAGTGTAGCAGGCAGAAGTAGCGTTGTAAAGCCGATCGTAGCGCACTATACTCCCGTTCTGGGGCGGCGATGGATACACGGATCACCAACATCGGGCAATTGGTCACGCCCCGTTCCATCGGTTCCGCGACGCGCGGCGAGCTCCCGGTGGCGATACTGCGAGGGGTGGAGCTGCACCTCCACGACGGGCGGATCGCCGCCATCGACGGATCCTCTGCTCCTACACGACATGCGGCGAGCATCGATGCACGAGGCGGGGTCGTTCTCCCCGCGTTGTGCGATCCCCACACGCACTACCCGGTGGATGTGGACATGCCGGGATCGAAGGCCCGCCAAGAGGCAACGCAAGAGGTTCGCCGAGCAAGGCTGCGGCGGCGGCTGCGCCGTGCGTTGGCCGCCGGAGTCACGACGGTGGAGGTGAAATGCCGTTCGCTTGGCGAGCTCGACGACCTCGCATCATGGATCCGGGCCGATGATCGCGACCTTCCGAGGATCGTCCCGACGCTGTTCGGCGCCACGATGCCGGGAACCGGACACGGAGAGCAGATGGCCGATCTGATCGGCAACGCGATTCCCACGGCCCGTCGACACCGCTGGGCGCGGTTCTGCGATGTGTCGTGTGGGGATGGCGCCTATCCTCCCGAGGAGGCACGCACGATCTTGCGAGCAGCACGAGCGGGGGGGCTGCAGCTGCAACTGCATGCGGCGGGATCCGACATCGGAGGATTGGGGGCGATCGCCGTCGAGCTGGGGGTGACCGCGGTCGGACACCTCGATCACCTGCGAGGGGACGATGCCGCGGTGTGGCGCGACCTCGGCATTGTGCCGGTGCTGCTGCCCGGCGAGTCGCTCCTCCGCGGGGAGGCGTATCCCGAAGCTCGGCGGCTGATGGAGGCGGGGCTGGCGCCGGGGCTCGGGACGAACGCCGGAGGGGCGCCGATCGCGGCCGGGTCGATGTGGTTGGTGATCGCGACCGCGATCGGAGGGCTGGGGTTGACGGTCGATGAGGCCGTTGCTGCGGTGACGCTTCACAACGCGCACGCGCTGGAATTGGCGGCGGAGATCGGGAGCGTCGAGGTCGGGAAACGGGCCGATCTGGTGATCCTCGACCTAGAGGACTACCGGGAGCTGTTGTCAGGCCTTGGCGAGAACCCTGTTCGTGCGGTGATTCGGGATGGGGAGTTGGTGGCGGGGGGATGAGGGTCGACGTCCGGGCCTACGCCAAGCTGAACCTCTCGTTGCGGGTCGTCGCCGGGCGCGACGACGGCTTCCACGACCTGTTGTCCGAGGTGCAGACGATCGATCTCGCGGATCGCTTGAGGATCGAGCTGACCGACGGAGGGGTGGTGGTGCGCAATGATCTCCCCGTCGACGGTATCGATCTCGCGGAGCGCGCCGCGGTCGCACTGCTCGAGCGCAAGCGGTCGGAACGGGGCGTGCGGATTCAGATCGAGAAACGGATTCCGGTCGGGGCGGGACTCGGCGGCGGATCGTCCGATGCGGCGGCGGTGCTGTCGGTGCTCGAGGGCTGGATTGCGCCGCGGTTGGGCTGCGAGGCGTTGGCGGAGTTGGGAGCCGCGATCGGGTCGGACGTGCCGCTCTTCCTCGCTGGCGGACGGCTGGTCATGTCGGGTCGAGGCGAGCGGATCCGACGCCTTCCCAAAGCCCCTGCGAAGTGGTTCGTCCTCGTGGTCCCTCCGATCCACTGCGCCACGGCCGAGATCTACGCCCGGTGGGATCGGCGTGTCTGTTCCAAGGTGCGGACGGGGGGGGACGGCACGATGCCGAGCCGCGGCGAGAACGACCTGCTGGCCCCCGCGCTCGACGCACATCCCGAGCTGCTGGCGTATCATCGAGCGATCCTCCGGCTCGGCGGCGAGTACGGGGGGATGAGCGGAAGCGGGTCGACGTTCTTCGCTGCGTTTGCCGGCGAAGCCGAGGCGGTGGGGGCAGCGGCCGAGCTGAGGACGGCGTTTCCCGGATCGGGGGTGTTCGTCTGCCGATCCACCGCCGCGGGACATCGTAGAACGGAGTCGAGGTGAAGATCGCAATCGACGGGCCGGCAGCGGTGGGAAAGACCTCGGTCGGGCGTGCTCTCGCCGAGGAGTTCGACTGCCGATTCGTGGAGACCGGGAAGATGTACCGCGCGG
>CAZLER010000021.1:0-29802 GCA_964558595.1 uncultured Thermotogae bacterium | reverse complement strand
TCGCCTGTGGTCTTTGGGGTGGCAGACGAGGATTCTCGGGGCGAGCTCGTGGGATAGAGGGGACGGAGAAGGGACGAAGGCCATGCGCAGCATCGTCGTGGCGGGAGATCTGGGGTTTCTGGTCGGTACCGCGGCACAGATGGGCAGAAAGCTGCCGACGTTCATGCGGTCGTACCGCAAGCTGATTCGTCGCTACCTCCACAGCCATCCGATCTTCACCAAGCATTTGGGCGACCAGTTCGTCTATGTCTACGAAGCGAGCTCGGCGCAGTTTGCGCGCAACGTCCTCCACTCGATGATGGTGCTGTCGGGGGCGTACGAGGAGGCGGTGGCGGCGAAGACCGTGGGGTTTGAGAACCTACACGACGCCTTGCGCGAGACGCGCTCTCTGCGCCTCGGGATGTCCTCCGGACCGCTGTTCGCCCTCCGTCGCTCGCGGGATACCGAAGACGACTACATCGGGCTGCCGATGTACGCGGCGCAGCAGATGGCCGAGGAGGCCGGAGACGTCAGCAGTCACATCCTCATCGACCCGGCGCTCGAGCTCGATCGGCTCTGCCGGGAGTGGCTGGAGCTCGACGAACAAGGCGTCGTCGGGTTGCACGAACTAGAGGGCGACCACGATCAGGCTCAGATCGTCACCCCCGAATCGGTGCTGCTGCAGTTTCGCAGCGACCGGGAGCGGTATCGGATCGTCAACGTCGCCGAGTCGTTCAAAGAGGAGATCGACCAGGTGGCCGAGTCGAAGGTGTTCAGCTTCCGCCTGCGCAAGGTGGGCTCGCCGCACATCGAGCTGGTGTTCAACCCGACAAACTACCGCGGTCCGTTCGACCGGTCGCAGCCGTCGAGCATTCTGCTGGTCCACGTATCGTCGACCACGCTGACGCTGTTGCCTGAGATTCTCGTGCCCTCGGATCGGGTCTACACGGTCCAGATCCCGGTGCGGGCGGAACAGGGATACCAGGTCGTGTTCGGGCTGGCGATCCAATCTCCGGCGACCGATCTGATCCAGGATGAGCTGCGGACGGTCGGCGAGGCGGAGGAGATCGTCGAGCGGCTCGAGGCGTTGCGGCGGCTGTTGAAGCGTGCTCGACTGCTCAACAAGCTGGCCACCGCCTACTATCGTTTCTAGCCGCGGGCATCCGCGGTCAGCCCCTGCGGTGAGCCGATCATCCGATGCTTTCATGCTCTTCTGCCAGTCGGCAAGGAGCCACCGCCGCCGTGTCGAGTACTTCTCCTACGTGAACCAACGAGCCCGTTTCGAGCACTTCTTTGGTCAGGCCATGCGGAGACTTGACAGACCGCCTGGTGTCGCCTACGTTGATAGGCGATCCGCGGCGTTCTCAATCTTGGGACCGGTTTCTTCTGTATCGCGCTCTTCCACCATGCCGTCACGTCGGTCCCGCACCCATCGAATTCGGCTGTGCGACGGAGCGACCGTCGTGCGGGAAGCGCAAGCAATCGAAGGAGGAAGCATGGCGACGAAGGCGCGCGAGATCGCGGAACTTGACGTGGAGAAGCTGTTGGAGGAACTGAACAAGGCGTTCGCCGACGAATGGTTCGCCTACTATCAGTATTGGATTGGCTCGCTGCTGGTGAAGGGCCCCCTTCGTGGGCTGGCGGCGTCGGAGTTGGCCGAACACGCCGGCGACGAGCTCGAGCACGCCCAGAAGCTTGCCGACCGGATGATCCAGCTCGGCGGTCAGCCGATTTCCGATCCGGCAGAATGGAAGAGCCGGGGACGGTGCGGATACAAGCGACCGGACGACTTGTCCGTCCCCGCGATCATCCAGCAGGCGGTCGACGGGGAGCAGTGCGCGATGGATCACTACAACGAGTTGCTGCAGATGACCCATCATAAGGATGCTTTGACCTACGACCTGCTGTTGTCGATCCTCGAGGACGAGGCGGAACATGAGGAGGAGTTCCAGTCGATCCTCGACGACCTCGGCGAGATGCATCGCGAGCTGTAGTGCGAATGGCGTGGACCGGAAGGCCCGGCGCGGATCCGGGCCTTCCCGCGCGGTGGGCGATTGCATCTGCTGTGCCGCCCGCGCTATACTCCAATGCGTACGCGGTTCTCATACGACACCGAGCGACACGTCCTTCTCAACCACCAGCTACCACAGCGGTGTCCGCCGACGCGGTCCGCTCCGCGCCGGCGGACAGCCCACGGGAAGGGATCATGGCCACCAAGCTGCAAGACGAATCGCCGAGCATGGGACGTCCTACGCTTCCCCTGTCGCGCGGCCTCTACGGGCGCGAGCTGCAGGCGTTGGTGCGGGCGGTGCTCGATACCCCGTGCACTGCGCGGCCCAAGCCGTGGCACGTGATCCTGCTCCAGGATGCCGGGACGCTGAAGCGGATCGTGCGGCTCCTCCCCGACGTCGAATGCGAGGAGGACGCGGCCCACGCGATTCTCGTGTGCGGGGACACCCAGAGCGGGGGTCCACTCGGCGAGCTGGTCGCTGACTGCTACGACGCCACCACCAGCTTGTTACTCACCGCGCGAGCCAAGCGGCTTTGTCCGCGATGCGCCACCTTCTTCCCCCACCGCGATCGGATGGAGCAGGCCCGTAGGGTGCTCGGCATCCCCCCCACCGTAATCCCGTTTTCCATCGCGGTGTTCCCCCGGAGGCTGGTGCACGCGCCAGACGGCATCCTGATGGTCGCCAACGTCCATCGCGAGACCTGGCGGTGAGCGGCGGCACCCCCCCATCCGGCGGCGTCGGAAGCGCCCCGCGTGGGGCGGGCGACGGAGCTACGTTTGACGATTCCGAGGTGATGCCCCGATGAACGCGTTACCGACGAGCCGGCGTTCGGACAGCGAGCGGCGGCAGGTCACGATCGAAGCGGTCTCTCCGGAGATCGATTGCGGCCGGTTCCCGATCAAGCGGACGATCGGGGAGCGCGTGATGGTCGAGGCCGACGTGTTCGTCGACGGCCACGACGCGCTGTCCGTGGTGCTGCTCCACCGACGGCGGGGGGAGAGCGACTGGTACGAGATCGCGATGCGCCCGATGGGGAACGATCGCTGGCGCGCCGCGTTCGCCGTCGACGACCTGGCGGGCCACGAGTACACCATTGAGGCGTGGATCGACCGCTTCGGCTCCTGGCTTCGCGATCTGCACGTCAAGGACGAGGCCGGACAGGGGATCGGCACCGACCTGCAGATCGGTGCCGAACTCGTCGCCGGCGCGACCGACCGCGCGGAGGGGGAGGATCGGCGGCGGCTGCGGGCGCTGAGCGCCTCGCTGGCATCGGGCGCGGATCCGGCGGAGCGGCTCCGCGTCGGGACCGGCGACGAGCTGGCGGGACTGATGCGAAGGTACCCGGATCGATCGTCCGCCACCCGCTATGGGAGACGGCTGTCGGTGACGGTGGATCGGGAGCGTGCTCGGTTCAGCGCCTGGTACGAGATGTTTCCGCGATCCGCCGGTTCACCGGGGCGGCACGGCACGCTCGACGACTGCCGAGCGCGGCTGCCGTACGTCGCGGGGATGGGGTTCGACGTCCTCTATGTGCCGCCGATCCATCCGATCGGCAAGACGGCGCGGAAGGGGAAGAACAACGCCCCGGCCGCGCAGCCCGACGATCCGGGCTCCCCGTGGGCGATTGGGGCCTCGGAAGGGGGGCACAAGGCGGTCCACCCGCAGCTGGGGACGCTTGACGACTTCCGGCGGCTGGTCCGGTCTGCCCACGATCACGGGATGGAGATCGCCCTCGATCTGGCGTTTCAGTGCTCGCCGGACCATCCCTACGTGCGCGAGCATCCGGAGTGGTTCCATCACCGTCCCGATGGCACGATCCGTCACGCCGAGAACCCACCGAAGCGCTACGAGGACATCTACCCGCTCAACTTCGAGACCGACGAGTGGCGCGAGCTGTGGTCCGAGCTGCTGGATGTGGTGCTGTTCTGGATTGACCAGGGTGTTCGGATCTTCCGGGTGGACAACCCTCATACCAAGCCGTTTTCGTTCTGGGAGTGGCTGATCGCCGAGGTGAAGCACCGTGAGCCGACGACGCTGTTCCTCTCCGAGGCGTTCACCCGGCCCAAGGTGATGAAGCGGCTGGCGAAGCTCGGCTTCACCCAGTCCTACACCTACTTCGCTTGGCGCAACACCAAGGGGGAGCTGGAAAGCTACTTCCGCGAACTCACGGCGACCGAAGTCGCCGAGTACTTCCGCCCGCATCTGTGGCCGAATACGCCGGACATTTTGACCGCGCCCCTGCAAATCGGCGGGCGCCCGGCGTTCGTGTCCCGCCTGGTGCTGGCGGCGACCCTGGGAGCTGGATACGGGATCTACGGTCCGGCGTTCGAGCTCGGCGAGCATCGCCCCCGGGAGGCGAACAGCGAGGAGTACCTGAACTCCGAGAAGTACGAATTGCGCAGCTGGGAGGTGGATCGCGCGGATAGCCTGCGCGAGCTGATCGCCCGGATCAACCGGATCCGGCGCGACAATCCTGCGCTGCAGGTTGATCGCGGTCTCCGGTTCCATCCGATCGACAACGACGAGATGATCGCCTACAGCAAGCGGACCGCCGACCGCACCAACGTGATCCTCACGGTGGTCAACCTCGACGTCCACCATACGCGCTCCGGATGGGTCGAGCTGCCGCTGGACGAACTGGGGATCGACGGTGAGCATCCCTACCAAGTGCACGACCTGCTCAGTGACGCGCGCTTCCTGTGGCACGGCCCGCGCAACTACGTCGAGCTCAACCCGGCGGTGATCCCCGCCCACATCTTCCGACTCCGGCGGAAGCTCCACAGCGAGCGGGACTTCGACTACTACCAGTAGGAACAGGAGGGGGGTGGCATGACGAAACGACCGACCGACGTCCCGGAGCGCGCGTCCGACCCGCTGTGGTACAAGGACGCCGTCATGTACGAGCTCCACGTCCGCGCATTCTACGACAGCAACGACGACGGGATCGGCGATCTCCGGGGGCTGAAGGAGAAGCTCGACTACCTCCAGGATCTCGGGGTCACCGCGTTATGGCTGCTGCCGTTCTACCCCTCGCCGCTGCGCGATGACGGTTACGACATCGCCGACTATACCGGTTTCCATCCCGACTACGGAACCAAGCGACAGTTCAAGGCGCTGCTTCGTGAGGCCCATCGGCGGGGACTGCGGGTGGTCACCGAACTCGTCCTTAACCACACCTCCGACCAGCACCCGTGGTTCCAGCAAGCGCGGCGGGCTCCCGCCGGGAGTCGAACCCGGGACCTCTACGTATGGAGCGATACGCCGGAGCGCTATCCCGACGCCCGGATCATCTTCCAGGACTTCGAGACCTCCAATTGGACCTGGGATCCGGTCGCCGGCGCCTACTACTGGCACCGGTTCTACAGCCACCAGCCCGACCTGAACTACGACAGTCCCGAGGTGCGGCGTCGGATGCTCAAGGTGGTCGACCATTGGCTGGACATGGGGATCGACGGGCTCCGCCTCGACGCGGTCCCGTACCTCTTCGAGCGGGAGGGGACCGATGGTGAGAATCTCCCTGAGACCCACGACTTCCTCAGGGTGCTGCGCGCGCACGTCGATGCCGAGTACGCCGACCGCCTGCTGCTGGCGGAGGCGAACCAGTGGCCCGAGGACGCGGCAGCGTACTTCGGAGCGGGCAACGAATGCCATATGGCGTTCCACTTCCCGATCATGCCGCGGCTGTTCATGGCGATCCGGCTGGAGAACCACTTCCCGATCGTCGATATCCTCGACCAGACGCCCTCGATCCCCGAGGGCTGCCAATGGGCCCTGTTCCTGCGCAACCACGACGAGCTGACGCTGGAGATGGTGACCGATGAGGAGCGCGACTACATGTACCGGGTCTACGCGCATGATCCGCAGGCGAGGATCAACCTCGGGATTCGGCATCGCCTCGCGCCTCTCTTGGAGAACGATCGGCGCAAGATCGAGCTGATGAACGGGTTGCTGTTGTCGCTTCCCGGGACGCCGGTGATCTACTACGGCGACGAGATCGGGATGGGCGACAACATCTACCTGGGCGACCGCAATGCCGTGCGGACCCCGATGCATTGGAGCGCCGATCGGAACGCCGGCTTCTCCCGCGCGAATCCGCAGAAACTCCATCTACCGGTGATCATCGATCCCGAGTATCACTTCGAGGCGGTCAACGTCGAGGCTCAACAGAACAACCCGACGTCCCTGCTGTGGTGGATGAAGCACCTGATCGCTTTGCGCAAGAGTCTGGCCGCGCTGGCTCGCGGGGAACTCGAGATGCTGCAGCCGGAGAACGCCAAGATCCTGGCATTCATCCGGCGCTACGGCGACGAGATGGTGTTGGTCGTCGCCAACCTGTCGCGGTTCGTCCAGACCGCGGAGCTCGACCTGTCCGAGCATCGGGGGGCGGTGCCGGTGGAGGTATTCGGCCAGACGAGGTTTCCGCCAATCGGCGACGACGACCTGTTCCTCACCCTCGGGCCGTATGCGTTCTACTGGTTCTCGCTCGAGCGCGCCCCGACGAGACGCGAACCGGAGCTGGCGTTGTCGGCGCCGATCGCTCTGGGTGGGTCGGCGTGGGACGACGTCCTCCGGGGCCGGTCGAAGGCGGCCCTGGAGGAACGGTTGCCGCGGTATCTGCGCACCACGCGCTGGTTCGGAGGCAAGGCCCAGCGAATCCGCGGGGTTCATCTGCGAGAGGCGGTGCCGATCCCGGTCGGTGTGGAGGCGGTGCATCTGTCGTTTGCCGACGTGGAGTATCTCGCCGACGAGCCGGAGACCTACCTGCTGGCGCTCGCCTACGCGGAGGGCGAACGGGCGGAAACGATCGAACAGGAGCTGCCGGGAGCACCGATCGCCCGTCTCCGCCGGAAGGGGGTCGGGCGCGAGGGGCTGGTCTACGACGCGGTGGGGGAGAAAGCGTTCTCGGAGGCGCTCCTCAAGGTGCTGCTCCGACGCCGACGGCTGAAGGGACGACACGGCGGGCTGTCGGTGTTGCGGACGGCCGAGCTGAAGAGGTTGTGTGACGGAGCCGCGTCCCTCGAACCTTCCGCCCTGCGGGCCGAGCAGAGCAACACGTCGATCGTGTACGGCGACCGCCTGATCCTCAAGCTGATCCGCCGGCTGGAGCCCGGGCGCAATCCGGATCTGGAGCTTGGCCGCCGCCTCACCGATCTCGGCTTCGATCACGTTCCACCGCTCGCGGGCGCGCTGGAGTACGAATCCTCCCGACCCGAGGAGCCGATGACCGTCGGGCTGCTGCAGGGCTTCGTGACCAACCAAGGGGACGCCTGGCAGTACACGCTGGACCATCTCAGCCGCTACTTCGAGCGGGCGCTATCGGCCGGACCGTCGGCCACCGACAGCGCCACGGTGCCGGACGTCCCTTTTGCCGACCTGGCGGAGCGGGATGTCCCCACCCTGGCCGCGGAGACGATCGGGGCGTACCTGCAGTCGGCGGAGCTGCTGGGGCGCCGCACCGCCGAGCTGCACCTGGCGCTGGCGGTCGACACCGGGGATCCGGTCTTCCGGCCGGAACCGTTGACGCATCTCGGACAGCGCTCGATCTACCAATCGATTCGTAGCCTGATCCGGCAGACGTTCCGGCTGCTCCGGGCGCAGCAGGGGGAGCTGATCGACACGGCACGTCCGGAAGCGGCGTACGTGATCGGATTGGAACGGGAGATCCTCAAGCAGGCGCGGACGGTGCTGGGAGGTCGGATCGAGGCGAAACGGATCCGCTGCCATGGCGACTACCACCTCGGTCAGGTGCTGTTCACCGGCAACGACTTCATCATCATCGATTTCGAGGGCGAGCCGCTGCGCCCTCTGTCGGAGCGGAAGCTGAAGCGGTCGCCGCTGCGCGATGTGGCCGGAATGCTGCGTTCGTTCCATTACGCTGCGTATGCGTCGTTGTTCGGACATCAAGGCCAGGGGCTGGTCGCGCCCGAGAGCGTGCCGGTGTGGGAGCGGTGGGCGGAGTTCTGGACCGCGTGGGTGGGGGCGGCGTTCCTCCGCGCCTACTTCGCGTCGGCCGGCGAGGCCGCGCTGGTTCCCGCCGACCCGGACGATCTCGATGCGCTGCTGTTCGCGTTCCTGCTGGAGAAAGCGGTGTACGAACTGGGCTACGAGTTGAACAGCCGGCCCGAATGGGTGCGGATTCCGCTGCGCGGCATCGCGCGGCTGATGGCCCCGCGGACCGAAGGAGAGGGCAACACGTCGCGGAGAGGTTGACGAGCCCCGGCGCGACCGGGAGACTGCGAATCGAGGAGGACACGCAGCGATGGCGAACCGAAAGGCGAGCAAGCGAGGTCGGGGGGGCGACACCGTCCGGCCGACGGAATCGGCGTTGACCGCTGAGGACCTCTACCTGTTCAACGAAGGCAACCATACCCGTCTCTACCAGAAGCTAGGCGCCCATCCCGAAGCGGCCGGCGTGCGGTTCGCCGTGTGGGCGCCGAACGCCGAGCGGGTGTCGGTCATGGGGGAGTTCAACGGGTGGAAGGCCAATCGGCATCCGCTGTCGCCGCGGGGCGATTCGGGGATCTGGGAGGGGGTCGTCGACGGGATCGATCGAGGCGGCCTGTACAAGTACGCGATCCTGTCGCGTACCGGGTACCGGGTGGAAAAGGCCGATCCGTTCGGCTTCCATCATGAGGTACCACCGAACACGGCGTCGGTGGTGTGGGATCTCGACTACGCGTGGGACGACGGCGCGTGGATGGCCGATCCCCGCCGCAACGCGCTCGACGGACCGATCTCCATCTACGAGGTGCACCTCGGCTCCTGGATGCGGGTCCCTCACGAGCAGCACCGGATGCTCAGCTACCGCGAACTGGCGCCGCGCCTGGCCGAGTACGTGACCCGGACGGGGTTCACCCACGTCGAGTTCCTGCCGGTGATGGAGCATCCGTTCTACGGTTCCTGGGGGTACCAGAGTACCGGCTACTTCGCACCGACCAGCCGCTACGGGTCCCCGCAGGAGTTCATGGCGTTGATCGATGAACTCCACCAGCATGGGATCGGAGTGATCCTCGATTGGGTTCCGTCCCACTTCCCCGCCGACGAGCACGGCCTCGGCTACTTCGACGGCACGCACCTGTACGAGCACGAGGATCCGCGCCAGGGGCTGCATCCGGACTGGGACAGCTTCATCTTCAACTACGGACGCAACGAAGTCCGAAGCTTCCTCCTCTCGTCGGGGCTGTTCTGGCTCGACGTCTACCACGCCGACGGCCTGCGGGTCGACGCGGTGGCGTCGATGCTGTATCTCGACTACTCGCGGGAGGCGGGGGACTGGATTCCCAACGAACACGGCGGCAACGAAAACCTGGAGGCGATCTCGTTTCTCCGCCGGTTCAACGAGGCGGCGTACGGCGATTATCCCGGCGTGCAGATCCTCGCCGAGGAATCCACGGCGTGGCCGATGGTGTCGCGGCCGACCTACGTTGGCGGGCTCGGGTTCGGCGCCAAGTGGGACATGGGGTGGATGCATGATACGCTGCAGTACTTCGCCCACGATCCGGTGCATCGCAGATACCATCACAACGACCTCACGTTTCGCCTGGTGTACGCCTTCAACGAGAACTTCGTGCTGCCGTTGTCCCACGACGAAGTGGTGCACGGGAAGGGATCGCTGCTGGCCAAGATGCCGGGCGACGATTGGCAACGCCGTGCCAACCTGAGGCTGTTGTACGGCACGATGTACGCCCAGCCGGGGAAGAAGCTGTTGTTCATGGGCGCGGAGTTCGGCCAGGAGCGGGAATGGCATCACGACGAGAGCCTCGACTGGCATCTGTTGGAACGCCAGGAGCACGAAGGGATCTCCCGGTGGGTTCAGGATTTGAACCGGATGTACCGCGCCGAGCCGGCGCTTCACGAGCGCGACTTCGAGCCTGGCGGGTTCGAGTGGATCGAGGCGAACGACGCTGGGCGAAGCCTGTTGGCGTTTCTGCGCCGCGGCCATGCCGAGGAAGCGGTGGTCGTAGTGGCGGCGAACTACACGCCGGTGCCGCGCCACAATGTCCGGGTGGGGGTTCCGCGATCGGGGGTGTGGAGCGAGCTGCTCAACAGCGACGCCACCACGTATGGTGGCAGCGGCCAAGGGAACCTCGGCCGGGTACGCACTGCCCCGATCCCCATGCACGGCCGGCCGGTATCGCTCAACCTCACCGTGCCGCCGCTCGGCGTGATCATGCTACGATGGGAGAGACCGTGAGTGTGGGGGCCGCGTTCGTCCCCGGCGAAGGATGCGGCTTCCTCGTGTGGGCGCCGTACCGGGATCGTGTCGAGGTGGAGCTGCTCGCGCCACGGTCGGAGCGCCTCCTCCTCCAGCCAACGGAGCGGGGATACCACTGTGGGATCGTCGACGGCGTGGCGCCCGGCGCCCGCTATCGATATCGACTGGACGGCGATGTGGTCCGCCCCGATCCGGCGTCCCGGCATCAGCCCGACGGCGTAGACGGACCGTCGCAGGTCATCGACCCCCGCTTCGATTGGACCGATGCGGGATGGGAGGGACGTCCGCTCGAGGAGTACGTGCTGTACGAGTTGCATGTGGGCACGTTCACCGAGCAGGGGAGCTTCGACGCAGCGATCGACCAACTCGACGGGCTCGCCGATCTGGGGATCACCGCGGTGGAGGTGATGCCAGTGGCCCAGTTTCCGGGGCACCGGAACTGGGGCTACGACGGGGTCTTCCCCTATGCCGTCCAGAACAGCTACGGCGGTCCCGATGGGCTGCGGCGGTTGGTCGATGCCTGTCACGCCCGCGGGCTGGCGGTGGTCCTCGACGTGGTGTACAACCATATCGGTCCGGAGGGCAACGTGCTCGGCGACTATGGTCCGTACTTCACCGATCGTTACCGGACGCCGTGGGGGGAGGCGATCAACTTCGATGGGGCGGGGAGCGATGAGGTGCGCCGCTATTTCCTGGAAAACGCCGTCTCCTGGACCGAGATGTTCCATGTCGACGCCCTCCGGCTCGACGCACTCCACGCGGTGTACGACCGCTCGGCGACGCCGTTTCTTCAGGAGCTGTCCGCCGCGGTCGCGGCCGTGGCGGAACGATCCTCTCGGCACATCCATCTGATCGCTGAAAGCGACCTCAACGACTCTCGGTTGATCCGGTCGCCGGCCGTGGGCGGCTACGGTTTGGATGCCCAGTGGAACGACGATTTCCATCACGCGCTCCACACCCTGCTCACCGGAGAGCGCGCGGGCTACTACCGCGACTTCGGCGACATCGGCGATCTGACCGTCGCCCATCAAGACGGCTACGTGTATGCCGGGCAGTACTCGCCCTACCGAGATCGGCGTCACGGCAACCGCGCCGATGACCTACCGTCCAGGCGGTTCGTCGTCTACGGCCAGAACCACGATCAGGTTGGCAACCGCGCCGGAAGCGAGCGGCTGAGCCGGCTGGTCTCGTTCGAGCAGCTGAAGCTCGCAGCGGCGATCGTCGTGCTGTCTCCGTTCGTGCCGCTACTGTTCATGGGGGAGGAGTACGGGGAAACGGCGCCGTTCCCGTTCTTCATCGACCACGACGATCCCGATCTGGTGGAGGCGGTGCGCCGGGGCCGGCGGGAGGAGTTCGCGGCGTTCGATGGGGGGGGCGAACCGCTCGATCCCTACGCTGAGGAGACGTACCGGCGGGCGATCCTTGACCGGTCGGCGGCGAGAAGCGAGTGTGGGAGGCGGCTGTGGGCGTTCTATCGCGAACTGATCATGTGGCGCCATCGGCTGCCGGACGCCGACTCTGCGGAGGCGCGCGACGCGCACACCGGGGAGGAGGGTCGGTGGCTGACCGTCCTGCGTGGCGCTGGGGAGGCTCGGTCGGCGGCGATCTATCACTTCGACGCCGAGGAACGGACGGTTGTGGTGCCGCTGCCCGCCGGGCGATGGCGGAAACGGATTGATTCGGCCGATCCGCGATGGGGTGGCGGGGGAAGCCGCCTGCCGGACGAACTGTCGTCGTCGGGCGAGGAGACGCTGATTGTGGCGCCGTACGGGGCGGTGGTATTCACCGATGAAGCGCAAAGCTAAGGTCGACCGTAGGGATCACGAGATCGTGCTGCACGGTCACTTCTACCAGCCGGCGCGAGAGAATCCCTGGCTCGAGGTCATCGAATTGCAGGACTCCGCGGCTCCGTTTCACGATTGGAACGAGCGGGTGGGCGCCGAGTGCTACGCTCCCAACGCGTCCGCGAGGATCCTCGACGACGAAGGGTGGATCGTCCGCATCGTCAACAACTACGCCCAGATCAGCTTCAACTTCGGCTCGACGCTCCTGGGATGGTTGGAGGCGCGCGACCCCAACACCTACGAGGCGATCCTCGAGGCGGATCGGTGCAGCCGCGATGCGAACGGGGGACACGGTTCGGCGCTTGCCCAGCCGTACAACCACATGATCCTGCCGCTCGCCACGCGGCGCGACAAGGTCACCCAGGTGGCCTGGGGGATCCAGGATTTTGCTCACCGCTTCGGACGCCGACCGGAGGGGATGTGGTTGCCGGAGACGGCCGTCGACACGGAAACGCTCGAGGTGCTGGCGGAAGCGGGGATCGCGTTCACCGTGCTGGCCCCCCATCAGGCGGCTCGCGTTCGCCGGATCGGGGAGAACGAGTGGGTCGACGTATCGGGAGGGCAGATCGTGTCCGGCCGATCGTATCGGGTGCCCCTGCCGTCGGGGAACGATATCGCGGCGTTCTTCTACAATGGTCCTCTGTCGCAGGCGGTGGCGTTCGAGGGGCTGCTACGCAGCGGTGAGCGGTTCGCGGAACGGCTGGTGGGGGCGTTCTCCGACGCCCCCGATGCGCCGCTGGTGCACATCGCCACCGATGGGGAGACGTACGGCCACCATCATCGCCACGGCGATATGGCGTTGGCGTACGCCCTCGACGCTATCGCGTCGCGCGGACGGGCTCGGGTCACCAACTACGGGTCGTTCCTCGAACGTCATCCCCCCCGCTACGAGGCGGAGATCGTGGAGAACTCGTCGTGGAGCTGCCCCCACGGGGTGGAGCGATGGCGGAGCGACTGCGGCTGCACCCCGGGGGGGCGGCCGGAATGGAACCAGGGTTGGCGTGCCCCGCTGCGGGAGGCGCTCGACGGATTGCGCGACGCCCTGGCCCCGGCGTACGAGCGCCACGCCCAGCGATGGCTGGCCGATCCGTGGGCGGCCCGCGACGACTACGTTCGCGTCGTCCTCGACCGCTCGCCCGACAACGTGGAGCGGTTCTTCGCCGATCACGGGGCGACCCGTCTCTCCCCGACTGACACGACCCATCTGCTTCGCCTGCTCGAGCTGCAGCGCCACGCCATGTTGATGTACACGAGCTGCGGCTGGTTCTTCGACGAGCTGTCCAGGACCGAAACGGTTCAGGTGCTGCAGTACGCCGGACGGGCGATACAGCTGGCGCAGGATCTGTTCGGCGATCACCTCGAAGACGACTTCCTGGCGGTGCTCGAGGGGGCGGAGAGCAACGTCCCGGAGCAGGGCAATGGCCGCCAGATCTACGAACGCTACGTGCGTCCGGCGAGGGTGGATCTGGTGAAGGTCGGGGCCCACTTCGCCATCAGTTCGATGTTCGTCGGCGACGGGGAACGCGACGAGATCTACTGCTATCGGATCGATCGCGACGCGTACGGGCGACGGGAGGTGGGGCGGGCCGCGCTGGCCACCGGGCGGACCCGGGTGACGTCGAAGATTACCGGGATGACGGCGGTGCTGAGCTTCGCGGTGCTCCACTTCGGCGATCACAATATCTCCGGCGGTGTCCTCCCGTTCTCGGGCGAGTCAGCCCATGAGGAACTGATACGCCGGGTCACCGAGCCGTTCGATCAGGCGGATCTGCCGGCGGCGCTGCGTCAACTCGACGACGGATTCGGTCCGGCGACCTACTCACTGCGGTCGCTGTTTCGTGACGAGCAGCGACGGGTACTCGACCGGATCCTGGAGACGATGCTCACCGATGTGGAAACCCAGACGCGACAGGTTCACGAGAACCATGCCGCGCTGACTCGATTCCTCGCCGACCTCGGGGCGCCGATTCCCGAGGTGCTCCGGATGGCGGCCAGCTTCACCCTCAACCGCGACCTCGTGCAGGCGGTTGGGGAGGACAAGCCGGACCTGGAGAGAATCCGATGGCTGTTCGATGAAGCCCGGATCGAGTCGGTGCCGATCGAGCACGAGCGGGTCGGGTTCGCGGTCGAACGCAGCCTCACGCAGCTGGCCGGATGGCTGTATGATCGACCGGAGGAGCAGGAGCGGTTGTCGATCCTGGCATCGATGGCCGGATGGGCCCGATCGCTGCCATTTGAGGTTGACCTGTGGCGGGTGCAGAACGTCTACTACGACGTGCTACAGGAAGTCTACCCACGGCTCGCCCGGCGTTCGGACCAAGGTGACGAGGAGGCCGCGGCGTGGTGCAAGCGGTTCGGTGAGTTGGGCGCGCAGCTGCGGGTGCGGGGGGCCGCGTGACGGGTTCGCGCAGACTGCCGAGCGCGACGTATCGACTGCAGTTCCACACGGGTCTCCGGCTCGACGACGCACGACGACTCGTTTCGTACCTCCATCGACTGGGGATCACCGATGTCTACGCGTCGCCGCTGCTGAAGGCGCGCGGTGGTAGCACGCACGGCTACGACGTGGTCGATCCGACGGTGGTGGATCCGACGTTGGGCGACGACGACGCGCTGGCTGCGCTGGCCGCTGCGTTGGCGCAGCACGACATGGGGCTGTTGTTGGACATCGTCCCCAACCACATGGCCGCCTGCTACGAGAATCCGTGGTGGCGGGATGTGCTGATCCAGGGCCCGGGATCGCCGTACGCTCGCTACTTCGACATCGACTGGCACCCTGACCCGGCACCGGCGGAGGGGAGGCTCTTGCTCCCCGTGCTCCGCACCCCGCTGCATTGCGCCCTGGAGAGCGGGGAGCTGACGGTCGTGGAAGGGGAAGATGGCCTTGAACTGCACTACGGCGAGCGGTGTTTCCCGCTCCGCCCGGGGGGGGAGCGGGCGCCGGCAGGGCTGCCGGGCGGCCACATCCCAAGCGATCCCATATCGCCCGATCGGCTCGGTCGCCTGTTGGCCGAGCAGCCGTATCGGTTGGCGTACTGGAGGACGGGACGAGAGCGGCTCAACTACCGCCGGTTCTTCGATATCGCCGATCTCGTCGCGCTGCGGATCGAGGAGCCCAGCGCGTTCGACGATGTCCATCGCCGTGTGGGAAGATGGGTCGACCAGGGATGGGTGACCGGCTTGCGGGTTGACCATATCGACGGCCTCGCCGATCCCTTCGGATACCTACGGCAGCTGCGGGCACGGATCGGGGAGGCGCCGTTCCTGGTCGTAGAGAAGATCCTCGCCGAGGACGAGCGGCTTCCCGAGGACTGGCCGGTCGATGGGACGACCGGGTATGAGTTCCTCAACGAGCTCAACGGGGTCTTCGTCGACCGGCGAGGATACGAACGGTTGATGGTTCACCATGATCGCTTTGTTGGGGATGTTGAACCGTTCGGCGATCTCGTCCGGCGGATCAAGCTGCGGCTGATGTATGAGCTGTTCCCGGCTGAGCTGCGATCGTTGGTGAGGCGACTACACCGGCTGGCCGAGGATGATCGCCGGGGTTGCGACCTCCCGTTGGCGACGATCGAACGTGCGCTGGTGGAGGTCACCGCGTCGCTGGCGGTGTACCGCACGTATACGCGAGGATGGGAGGTCTCGCCGGCCGATCGCCGCCAGATCGACGACGCGGTTGCCGACGCCGGGTGGCGCAATCCGGAGCTCGGTGCCGACGTGTTGGCGTTCATCCGCCGCGCGGTGACCGCCGCTGCGCCCGACGAGCTGCCCGATGGGGGCAGGCAGCGATGGCTGCGCTTCGTCAGGCGCTGGCAGCAGTTCACCGGTCCGCTGACCGCGAAGGGGATCGAGGACACGGCGCTGTACCGCTTCGGCCCGCTGCTGTCGCTCAACGAGGTAGGCGGCGGCCCCGAACGGCGAGCGACCGTTGCCGCGTTCCATCGCGCCAACCGCCGGCGGGGCGCAGCCCAACGCAGCGGGTTGAACGCCACCTCGACGCACGACGCCGTGCGCAGCGAGGACGTCCGGGCAAGGATCGACGTCCTCTCGGAGCTGCCTGATCTGTGGTGGGAACACGTCGTGCGCTGGCACCGGTGGCATGCCGAGCAACGAAGGATTGTGGATGGCGATTGGGTTCCGGGTCCGGAGATGGAGCTGCACCTCTACCAGACGCTGATCGGGGCATGGCCCGTCGCGGACGACGAGGTCGACGCGTTTCGTCGTCGAGTCCAACGGTACGTACGGAAGGCGGCTCGGGAGGCGAAGCGGACCACAGGATGGTCCGATCCGAACCCAGCCGCCGAGGACGCCTTGGCGGCGTTCGTGGACGCACTGTTCTTCTCTCGCCGGTTTCTGGAGGACTTCCGCCCGCTGCAACAGCGGGTGGCGTTTCACGGCGCGATCAACGGACTCGCCCAGGTGCTCCTCAAGGTGGCGTCGCCGGGGATCGCGGACTTCTACCAGGGAAGCGAACGGTGGTGCCTGAGACTGGTGGATCCCGACAACCGTGCGACGGTCGACTTTCAGGAAGCGGCTAGCCAATTGGAGGAGGTGCAGCGCGCGGAGAAGGAGAATCCGTCGCGGCTGCGGCGGGAGCTGCTTGCGCACTGGCAGGACGGTCGGATGAAGTTGTACCTTACCACCAAGGCGCTGTCAGCGCGCCGGGAGGCACCGCGTCTGTTCAGGGAAGGGGCGTATCTCCCGGTGTTTGCTCACGGAGTGTGGAGGCGTCACGTCTGCGCATTCGCCCGCCGGGAAGGGGAGCTCTGGGCGCTGGCCGTGGCCCCGCGGCTGACGGTACAACTGATGCCGGCCGTCGGGCGCTTCGATGTCGGGGATGGTTGGAAGGACACCGTCCTGTCGCTGCCCCCCGATGCCCCGCACCGGTGGCGCAACGTGGTGACGGGTGAGGAACTCGCCGCCGAAGGCGGTCGTCGCGTGCCGCTGACCAAGCTGTTGGGCGCGTTCCCGGTGGCGCTGCTCATCGGGGGCGAGCGTACAACGTGAGGGGCGCGGCGACGACGCCGAAGCGGAATGCCGAGGGAGGCACGATGAACGGAGCGTGGAGCACTGAAAGGATCGGCGACGTGGCCGGCGACGTCTGGACGTGGCTTTGCGACCGCGGTGGCGAAGCGACCGTGCGCGCTGTCGAACAGGGACTGGAGTCCCCGCAGCGGCTCGTCGACATGGCGGTCGGCTGGCTGGCCCGTGAGGGGAAGGTTGAGCTCGGCAGGCAAGGACGCGCGGTGCGGGTCCGCCTGCTAGAGGGATAGCGGTCGTTTCGCAGCGAAGCCTCGGGGTCCGGCGATTTGCATCGGTGGACGCCGTTGGTGTAGGCTAGTTCTCACGCACGTTCTCAATCATCACGGATCATCTCACCCCTGGTTCGCTGGCCCCCTCCGTTCGGGGATGCGCCGGATGGCCTCCGGCTTGCATTGCCTGGCACCGCGCTCCTCCGAGCACGCCGCGGGGCAAGACCGAACCGCAGGCCGCCGGGTGCGTCGGCGGGTCGAGGCGCGCCATCACGAGGCGCCGAATCACGAGAGAAGAGGAGGTAGGCCACGATGGACGAGAAAGGACAGAAGACGAGCCGTGAGACGAGCTTGTGGGACCGAATCCGACGCCCGGTGCGTCGATTCACGCGTAGTGTTCACCCGAGCGATCCGGCGAGGCTGGTCATGGGACGCCCGCGCGCGGACGTCTTCGAGAAGGATGGAAAGCTGGTGTACGAGACGGAGCTCCCCGGGATCGCCAAGGACGACGTTTCGGTGAAGATCGAGGACGGTCGGTTGACGGTTGTCGGGGAATCGAGGCGGGATGAAACGGTAGAGCGGGACGACTACTACCGGATGGAGCGCAGCTACGGGAGGCTCGAGCGGTCGTTCACCGTACCGGCCGATCAGGTCGAGGCGGGCGAAGCCAACGCCCAGTTCGAGGACGGCATCGTGCGGGTGTCCATCCCGCTCAAGGAATGGGTGCTGGAGTCGAAGAAGCCGGTCGAGCTGGAGATCGAATAGCCGCCGGCCGATGGGGCGATCTGGGAGGGACAGCCGGTGAAGCTGACGTTCCTGGGGACCCGTGGGAACCTCGACGCCCGGACCCGTCGCCATCGGAGGCACAGTTCGATGCTGGTCGGCTATAAGGGCCGCCACGCGATGATCGACTGTGGCGAGGACTGGCTCGGCCGGATCGATCGCATCGATGCCCCCGAGGCGATCCTGGTGACCCACGCCCATCCCGATCATGCCTGGGGGCTGAAGGATGGCGCTCCGTGCCCGGTGTATGCGACCGGGGCGGCATGGGACGGGATGCAGGGGTTCCCCATCGATGAGCCGGTGACGGTGGTGCCGCGGCGACCGTGGGAGGTGGCGGGGATCAATGCGGAGGCGTTCCCGGTGCTGCACTCGACGAAGGCGCCGGCGGTCGGCTATCGGCTGACCGCCGGTTCGGCGTCGATCTTCTACGTGCCGGACGTGGCATGGATCGAAAACCGGCACGAGGCACTGGACGACGTCGATGTGTACATCGGCGATGGCGCCACGGTGACCCGGTCGATGATCCGCAAGCCCGGCGAGGAGATCATCGGACACGCTCCGATTCGCAACCAGCTGACATGGTGCCAGAAGGAAGGGGTGCGCCGGGCGGTCTTCACCCATCTCGGGTCGCAGATCGTCGAGGGGGACGAACGGAAGCTGGGGCCGAGACTCCAGGCGCTCGGTCGGGAGCGCGGCGTGGAGGACGTCACCATCGCGTTCGACGGGATGGTGACGGTGCTCCGGTGAGCGAGAGGGAGGCGATGTTCGAGGACCGAGCGGACGCGGGAAGACGATTGGCAAGAGAGCTGGAGACGTACCGAGGCGACGATCTGCTGGTGTTGGCGATCCCCCGCGGCGGCGTCCCCGTCGGCTACGAGGTCGCCGACGCCCTGGGCGCCGACCTGGCAGTGGTCGTTGTCCGCAAGCTGCCGTTGCCCGAGCAGCCGGAAGCGGGGTTCGGCGCGGTCGCCGAGGACGGCAGCATCACCTACCACGAGGGGGCTGCCCGATCCTTGCCCCACAACACGATCGACCGCGTGGTGGCCGAGCAGCGCCGAGAAGTCGAACGGCGAATCGCCGTACTGCGGGACGGCCGACCATTGCCGCCGATCAACGGCAGGACGGTGATCCTCGTCGACGATGGCATCGCCATGGGATCGACGATGCGGGCGTCGATCGAGCTGTGTAGAAGCGCCGGGGCCGAGCGGGTGATCGTTGGGGCGCCGGTCGCCGGTCGCCGGGTGATCCACGAGATCGCTCGCCGGGTCGATCGGATCGTGGTGCTGGAAACACCGCAGCCGTTCCGGGCTGTCGCCCAGGCCTACCGCCGATGGGTCGACGTTTCCGACGACGAAGTGCTCGAGGTTCTCGAGCGATGGAGACGGCGCAACAAGGAGCCGTCATGAGCCGGGTCACTCGTCGGATGGTCGGAGGGTGCATGGCGGCGATGCTGCTGCTAACCCTCGCCGGTCGGACCGCCGGGCGGCCGTTCACGGCGAGTGAGTTGCTCGTTCGCGTCGATCGGATCCTGTATCCGCAGAGCTTCTCGATGACCGTCGAGATGACCACCCGGAGGCCGGAGCGACCGGCGAACCGCTCGACGTTCGAGCTGTTTCATCGCTCCGGCTCGGGGACCTACCTCTACTTCACCGCACCGCCACGCCTCGCCGGAACCCGGCTGCTGGCGAAGGACGCCCGGGTGTGGATGTACCAGCCGGCCTCCGGCGCGGAGACCGCCATCGAGTTGTCGGGGCGCAGCGACTTCTTCGGATCGGTCTTCTTCAACAGTGATCTGACCGATCTGCAGTACAGCGACGACTACGCGGCCGAGCGACTCGGCGAAGCGACGATCGATCACCCCGAACTCGGATCGGTCGACGTGTGGAGGCTTGTTACCTCCGGCGCCACCGACAAGGCGATGTACGGTCGGGTGGTGGTGTTCGTGCAGAAGGATCCCCTCCTGCCGGTGCGGATGGATCTGTATTCTCAGTCGGGGGTGCTGTTTCGGCGGATGATTCTCTCCGAGCCGCGCCGGCTCGCCGGCCGGATCCGGCCGGCGGTGCTGCGGGTTGAGTCGCTGCGGACCGAGGGGGAATCCACCACGATGACGATCGAGACGATGGCAAGGATCACGACGTTCCCCGAGGACCTGTTCACTCGCCGACGGCTGACCGAACCGCTCCCTGAGAACGGATGATGCCGCTGGTCGAGCTCCGCGACGTGGAGAAGACGTATCGACTGGGGAAGACCGAGGTCCATGCAATCCGCGGCGTCAGCCTCGACATCGAACCGGGCGCCTTCATCTGCATCGTCGGGCCGTCCGGCTGCGGCAAGACGACGCTGCTGAACATGATCGGATGCATCGACGCGCCGACCGCAGGTGCCCTCCGGATGGACGGGAGGGAGCTGGGCTCGCTGTCCGACAGCGAAGCGGCTGACCTGCGGCTCGACCGCATGGGGTTCATCTTCCAGAGCTTCAACCTCGTCCCGGTGTTGACGGTGGTCGAGAACATCGCGTTTCCGAACCTCCTCGCGGGGACGCCGCGTCGGGAGGGCCGACAACGAGCCCGCGACCTCGCCGAGGCGGTGGGGCTCGCCGAACAAGCCGACCTGCGGCCCGACGCGCTGTCCGGAGGGCAGCGCCAGCGGGTGGCGATCGCGCGGGCATTGACCAACGACCCGGAGCTGGTCATCGCGGACGAGCCGACGGCCAATCTGGACAGTGAGACCGGCGAGATGGTGCTTGACGTGATGCGCGCGATGCACCGCGGCCAGCAGGTGAGCTTCGTGTTCTCCACCCACGATCCGGCAATCACGGAGTATGCGGAGCGGATCGTCCACCTGCGGGACGGTCGAATCGAGCGGATCGATGGCCCGCGCGACCGCTGATGCTGTGGAAGCTTGCGGCGCTCAACGTTCGGAAGCATCTCAAGCGGACAATGCTCATCGCGTTCGCCGTGCTCGTCTCCGTCCTCGTCATGCTGGTGATCGAGTCGATGATGGGAGGGATGCGCCGGTCGTTTTTCGAGAACCTCTACGGGCGTTCGGGTCACGTCCAGCTTCACGCCGACGGGTACCCTGACCGGGTCGATCCGCTCAGCCTGCGGTACACGATCGATCGACCGGAGGAACTCCTCGTCGAGATCGCCGCGCGGGCCCACGTCCGGCAAGCGGAGAAGGTCCTGCCGTTCGGCGGCCTGGTGATGACCGACGGGGAGAGCGTGCCGATCGTCGGGATGGGTGTTGAGACGGAGCCGACGTTCTTCGAGGACGTCCGGGACGGGATGGTTGCCGGCGGAATGCCCCGCGACCCCGAGGAGATCGCCATCTCCGATGACATGTCCGAGCTGCTCGGGTTGGACGTCGGTGATCCGGCGATCGTGCTGGTCGAGGATGCGCAGGGGAGTCCGTTCTACCGGCAATTCCCGGTGCGTGGGATCTACGACACGGGGGGCGGCGCGTTCGATCGGCGCCATGTCTTCATCTCCCACGGGGCGGCGGAGGATCTGCTGTACCTTTCCGGGCGGACGATCGAGATCAGGGTCAAGCTCGACGCGCCCGAGCGGGCGGAGACGTGGGTGCGCTCGTTCCGGCCGATCGCCGAGAAACACGGGGTGATGATGCAGACGTGGCGTGAGCTGCACGGCGGATTCGCCGCCGCGCTGCGCTTCTTCGATCTGTTCGTGGTGGTGATCGATCTCCTGGTGGTCATCGTTGCCGCCGCGGTGATGACCAACGCCATCCTGATGAACGTATTCGAGCGGGCCGGCGAATACGGCACCCTGCGGGCGATCGGGATGAAACGACATCAACAGCTTACGGTTATCCTGGCGGAGGGCGCCGTGGAGGGAACGGTCGGCGCGCTCGGCGGGGCGGCGGTCGGCGTGCCGCTCTTGTGGTTGCTGCGACGGCACGGGATCCCTCTCGGCGGTCTTGGGGTGGGCTTGGGGTTAGACCCGGTGCTTCGGTTGTCGATCACCGCGGGGATGGTGGCGCGCAGTATGCTGGCGGGCAGCTTGATCGCTGTGGTCGGATCGCTATACGCCGCATGGATCAGCGGGCGCCGGCGGATCGTCGATATGTTGGAGGAGACGCGATGACCCGGATGATCCCAGTGGCATGGCGCAACGTGTTCCGCCATCGCCGCCGCAGCGCGCTCGTCATCACCGCGCTCACTGTGGGGATCTGGATCATGGTGCTCGGCATGGGGTGGGTCCAAGGATACCATACCTACCTGTACGACGCGGTCATCGACTACGATACCGGGCACCTCCAGGTGCACGCCGACGGCTACCTCGACGAAGCCGGCCGGTATCCGCTCGACCTCACCCTGCCCTCCTACGGCGGACTGCGCACGCGCATCGAAGCGGTGGATGGGGTCGAGGCCGCCGCCGGCCGGATCGACTTCAGCGTCGAGGTGAGCGACGGGAGCCGCTCGCTGCGCGCCGTCGGGCGAGCGATCGATCCGGATGCGGAGCGGCAGGTGACCGTCATCGACGATCGGATCAGCCGAGGAACGTATTTCCGAGACGGCGGGGTGTTGATCGGTGCGCCGATGGCGGAGCGGTTGGAGGTCGGTCCCGGCGACGTCGTCTTCCTCACCGCGGTCGATCGCGGGGGCCGGCGCAACGTGATCGATCGCCAGATCGATGGCACCTTCCGATTCGGGTATCCGACACTCGACGAGCGGGTCGTCTTTGCCGATCTGGCCTCGGCGCAGGAGCTGCTGGCCCTCGGGGATGAGGTGACGCGCGTCGTGGTGGCGGCCGAGCCGGGGCGGGATCTCGAACGATTGGCCGTCCGGATCGAGTCGTCGGTGGCGAGGTGGGAACGCCACGAAACGGAGGCGGAGGTACGTCCTTGGACCCGATTCGCCGAGACGACGGTGCAGGCGGTACGGATGGACACCGTGTCGTTCACCATCGTGCTGGGCATCTTGTTTCTGCTGATCTTCCTCGGCATTCTCAACGCGATGTCGATGGCGGTGCAAGAACGAACCGCGGAGATCGCCACGCTGCGGGCGATCGGAATGCGGCAAGGTGCGATCGTCAGGTTGTTGTTCAGCGAAGCCGCGCTGATCGGGTTGCTGGGCGCCGCAGCCGGGATCGTATGGACATTGCCGTTCGTGGGATGGCTGGAGACGGTGGGGGTCGACATCGGCTCGATCCTGCCGGAGAGGTTGCCGATCCCGTTCGGGGAGAGGTTTCATGCCGACTTCCGGTTGTGGCATTTTCTGTTGGCCGCCGGGGCATCGTCGGTTGTCGCAGCACTCGGATCGGTGCTTCCGGCACGCCGCGCCGGCAACGTGAACCTCGCCTCGACGCTGCAGGGTCGAGGGCGGCAGTAGGTCGTGTGCAGGGCGGGAGGAAGGGGGGCGCGTGAAGAACGGGAATCGGAGGGATGAGCGAGATGGCCGATGACCGACCGACGAACGTGGCCATCGCGGCGATGCTCGAGCGGATCGCGGAGCTGCTCGCTGCAAGGGACGCGAACGACTTCCGGGTGCGCGCCTATCGAAACGCCGCCGCCACGGTGGAGGATCACGACCGGCAGGTGGCCGATCTCGTCGATGAGGGCGGCCGGGAGGCGTTGCAGTGGTTGCCGGGCGTGGGCCGGGGAATCGCCGGGGTGATCGCCTCGCACGTGCGGACCGGTCGCTCATCGTTGCTCGACGAGTTGATGGGCGAGGTCGCCCCGGAGGATCTCTTCGCCAAGGTCCCTGGGATCGGGGAGGAGCTGGCGCATCGCGTGGTCGACGAGCTCGGCGTTTCCACCTTGGAGGAGCTGGAGGAGGCGGCGCATGACGGGCGGTTGGCGTCGGTCGCCGGCTTCGGCCCGGCCAGGGTTCGCAGCGTCCGGTACGGATTGGCGGGGATGCTGGGCCGCTCCGGTGAGCGTGCGCGACGCGAGGCGGAGCGAGCTGACGAACCGGACGTCGGCACCCTGCTCGACGTCGACGAGGAGTATCGACGCAAGGCAGCACACGGCGGGCTCCGCACGATCGCCCCCAAGCGGTTCAATCCCCAGGGGAAGGCCTGGTTGCCGATCCTCAACACCGAGCGGAACGGCTGGTCGTTCACCGCGTTGTTCTCCAATACCGCTCGCGCCCACGAGTTGGGCAAGACCGACGACTGGGTGGTGCTGTACGTTCGGCGGAACGGACGAGAGCGGCAGGCGACGGTGGTCACCGGAATTCGGGGTGAACTTACGGGGAAGCGGATCGTTCGCGGCCGGGAGGAGGCGTGCCGGAGGTACTACCGCTAGCGAGCGATCCTCCGAGCTACAGGCTGACCCCGAACAGCTGCCGGGCCGCCATGCCGACGAGAAAGCTGATCCCCGCCACCCCCAACGAAATCCCGGCCATCGTGGCGAATCGGCGCAGCAGCCCGACCCCCTTGGCAATCGAGATGTACAGGTTGTAGGCGAGGATGATCGCCAGACTCAGGCCCAGCATCACGCTCAGCGAGAGGTAGACACCGTCGAACAGCACGTAGGGCAGGATGAGCGCGATGACGGTGACGAAGTACGACACGCCGGTGTACACGGCCGCTTTGGCGGGACTCCGTGCGTCCTGCCCCTGCGCCTCCTCGCGCGACGACAGGAACTCGGAGGCGGCCATCGACATCGACGCCGCCACCCCGGTGACGAAACCGGCCATGGCGATCGAGCGGCTGTCGCGTAGCGCCAGCGTGAACCCGGCGAGGGCACCGGTCAGCTCCACCAGCGCATCGTTGAGTCCGAGCACGATCGAGCCCGCATAGTCGAGCCGTTCCTCTACGAGGTCGGAGAGGACCGTGTCGGCTCGTCGCTCCTCCTCGGCGACCGCCTGCGACAGCTGCGCGTCGTCGTCATCGAGGGCGCCGTCGAGCGCTGGGGTCAGCTCGCTGCCACCCTCCATCAGCCGCAGGGCGAAGGACAAACCCAGCCCCCGGGCGAGCAGCCGCCAGAGAACCAGCTGCAGCGGTCGGGGACGAACGTCGATGCCCGTCCGCCGGCGCAGCGTCCGGTAATGAGCGAGCTCCTCCTCGGCGGCTCGCTCCAGCAAGTCGCGGTTGCGTGCCTCGCGGGTCCGCGCGGCGAGCCAGCGGTACGTTCGGTGTTTGGTGATCTCGTTGCGTTGTGCCGAGATCAGCCTGCGGTCGGTCGCCTGGTGCTCCGCCATGCGGCCTCCTTGTTTTGTCAACAGAGCAATTGAGCAGCCGACACCCGTCGGTACGGCGCCACCGAAGCCCCGTGCGTTGCAGAAGGGGTCGTCCGTTGGGGGTGCAACGCTGAACCGAGGGGTGCATTGAGAAGCACGTGCCCCCAGTATATCGCGATGGGGTGGTGGGGATCCAACGTCGGGGAATGGCCGAAACTTGAAAGGGGAACCGCATTGTACGTATACTGTAATGCTTGTTCGGACACGAAGAGGCCACGACGTTACGGTCCGAACGGACCGATCGACGGGACGCCGCCGAGGCTTGAGGAGGTGAGATGGCGATCCCATGCACGATCATGTCGCGAAGCCGGGAGCTCTGTCCGTCTCTTCCCCGGATCCAATCCACGAAGCGGATCTGGAGGCGCTGCTGCGCGCGTTGCTCAACACCCCGTTCGTCGGGCGACGGAAGCCGTGGCAGGTCGTGCTGATCCAGAATCCCGAACTGCTCGAGCAACTGGGATCGTTGTTTCCCGGTAGCCCTTCTCAAGACGCCTCCTACGCCGTCGTCGTCTGCGGCGACCGCAAGGTGCAGCGTCAACTCGGCCCGCTGATCTCCGACTGCTACGACGCCACCACCAGCCTGTTGTTCACGGCCCGGATGAAGCTGTTGCGCTTGCGCACGATGCGGACGTTCCCCCATCGGCAGCAGATCGCCGCCCTGCGGGAGCTGCTCGGGATTCCGGAGCACGTCATTCCGTACTCGGTCACGCTGTTGAGACGGCGGCTGGCGGAGTCGGAACCGGCATCGGTACGTCACGCTCGGATCCATTTCGAGCGCTGGTCGTAGCGGACGCGATCGCCGGCGCGGACGAAGTCCCTTTCTCACCCGATGATCGAGCCCAAGACCTTGTAGAAAGAGGAGTTGTCCTATGCGAACGATCGTACTCGCCGGCGGATACGCCACCCGCCTCCATCCGATCACCCTCGATCGGCCCAAGCCGTTGCTTCCGGTGGCGGGCAAGCCAATCATCGACCACATTCTCGAGGCCGGAACGCTGCCTGGCCGTCCGATCGTGTCGACGAATCGCAGGTTCTTGCCCCAGTTCGAGGCATGGCGCGACGAGGGAGGATGGGACGTCGACCTGGTCGTCGAGGAGACGGTGTGCGAGAAGGAGAAGCTCGGCACGATCGGCGCGATCGCGTACGTCGTCGACCATTGCGGCCTCGACGAAGACGTGGCGGTCATCGGCGGAGACAACCTGTTCGGCTTCTCCATGAAGCAGTTCCTCGCCGCCTACCGCGGTAACGTCCTCATTGCGCTTCACGATCTGAAGGAGCCCCATCGGGTCCGCGGTCGCTATGGGGTGGCGATCGTGGACGAGGGCCGGATCGTCGGATTCCAGGAGAAACCCCAGGCTCCGAGGAGCACCCTGGCCAGTACGGCGTGCTATGTGTATCCGCGCGACGTGCTGCCGCAGTTCAAGACGTTCTTCGGTTCGGCGGAGAGCGGCAAGGATGCCCCCGGGTATTTCAACGAGTGGGGGCTCGAGGAGCACGGCTGGATGATCGATGCGTTCGTGTTCGAGGCACACTGGTACGACATCGGGGACCGAGCGTCGTACCTCGCCGCCAACCGCGAATACGGGGCCGGGATGTGGTGCGCCGGTGGCGTGACGTGCGACCGATCGCGGATCGAGGATAGCGTCGTCCTTGGTGCAGGGGAGATCGTCGATTCGACGGTTTCCGGCTGCGTGATCGACGGCGGCTGCCAGCTGAAGGGGGTGGCGTTACGCGACTGTTTGGTGGGACGGGGAACCGTCCTCCGCGGTGACGGAGAGGCGTCCGGCGGGGCGTCGCCCGCGAATCCGCCGGAAAGGAGGGAACCGTGAGCAAGCTGTGGATCGTGTCCAACCGCCTACCGGTGACGGTAGCGTTCCGAGACGACGGCCTACACGTTGGCCAGAGTGTCGGTGGCTTGGCGACCGGCATGGCGTCGTTCTATGAGGAGCGCGACTGCGAATGGATCGGGTGGCCGGGCGTCGCCGACGAGCAAGGCACCGACGCGGATCGAGACGCGATCCGTCAGCTGTTGGCGGACCGCCGCTGCGTGCCGATCTTCCTGTCGGAGCAGGAGCTCGACGAGTACTACAAGGGGTTCTGCAATCAGACGGTGTGGCCGCTATGCCACTACTTCCCGACCTATGCCGAATACCAAGACCGCTACTGGGAGGCGTACGTGGCCGTCAACGAGCGGTTTCGCGACGCGATCATCGATCGAGCCGGTCCAGAGGACACGATCTGGGTGCACGACTACCACCTGTTCTTGCTGCCGGGGCTGCTTCGGGAGCGGCTGCCGGAGGCGAAGATCGGCTTCTTCCTTCATATCCCGTTCCCCTCCTCGGAGATCGTGCGGCTGTTGCCGTGGCGGGAGGAGTTGCTCAACCAGCTGCTCGGCGCCGATCTCATCGGCTTTCACACCTACGATTACGTGCGTCACTTCCTGGCCAGTGTCAGCGGGGTGCTCGGTCACGCGCCGATCGCTGCCGGGAAGACGGTGATCCCGGTGGGCCGTCGCCTCGTGCGTACCGACGCGTTCCCGATGGGGATCGATTTCGGGCGGTTCGAGCGGCTGTCCCGCTCCGAGGAGGCCGAGCGGGAAGTGAAGCGGATTCGCGACGACATCGGCGACCGACGAGTGATCGTATCGATCGACCGGCTCGACTACAGCAAAGGGATGCTGCAACGGCTCGGCGCGTTCGAGCGGTTCCTCGAGGAGCATCCCGAGCAGCATCGGAAGGTCACGCTGGTGTTGAAGGCGATCGCGTCGCGTTCGGGCATCGCCCAATACGATCGGCTGAAGCGGCGGCTCGACGAAGCGGTCGGACGGGTGAACGGTCGGTTCGGGACGCTCGACTGGGCACCGGTGTGGTACCTGTTCCGATTCCTGCCCGAGGAAACGCTGGTGGCGCTGTACAAGCTGGCCGATGTCGCGCTTCTCACGCCGCTGCGTGACGGGATGAACCTGATCGCCAAGGAGTTCTTGGCGGCGAAGACCGACGAGGATGGGGTGTTGATCCTCAGCGAGCTGGCCGGCGCGGCGCACGAGCTGCAGGAGGCGCTGATCGTCAACCCCAACGACGAGCGGCAGATCTCCCGCGCGATCTCGGAAGCACTGGAGATGCCAGACGACGAGCAGCGGATACGCTGTCGGAGGATGCGCGAGCGGATTGAGCGGACGGATGTGGTCCACTGGGCGCGGGAGTTCATCGACGCCCTCGACGAGACAAAACGGCTCCAGGAGCGGCTCACCACGGGGCGGTTGGCGGCGGGGGCGCGGCGGGATCTCGTGGCCGCTTACCGATCGGCCGACACCCGATTGCTCGCCTTCGACTACGATGGGACGCTGACCGAACTGGCCGCCCGCCCGGAGCGGGCGGCGCCCACCGAAGGGATCTTGAGTGTCCTCGGCGATCTCGCCGAGGCGCCGGGGAACGATGTCGCGGTGTTCAGCGGCCGGCGACGAGAACGGTTGGATACTTGGTTCGGAGGACTTCCGGTCCGGCTGGTCGCCGAGCACGGGGTGTGGACGCGGGATCCCGACGGCGAATGGCACCAGGTGCATCTGGTGACCACCGAGTGGAAAGACGAGATCCGCCCGATGGTCGAGCTGTATGCCCGACGCACGCCCGGATCGCGCCTTGAGGAGAAGGAGTATTCGTTGGTGTGGGACTACCGCGCCACGAAGCGTGAGTTCGCCGAGGTACGTAGTGCCGAGCTGCTCGCCGATCTCAACCCGATGCTTCAGACGCACCATCTCGATGTGCTGCGAGGTGCCGGGTACCTCGAGTTGAAGAGCGCCGGTATCTCGGAGTCGACGGTGGTGGCGGAGTGGGTGGCCGAAGGGAACTACGCGTTCGTGCTGTGTGCGGGCGATGACATGTCCGACGAGGACGTGTTCGCCGTGCTGCCCGAGGATGCGTACACGATCCGGATCGGTCCCGTCCCGTCGCGGGCTCGCTTCTCGCTGACGTCGCCCGCCGAGTTGATCGACCTGTTGCACGAGCTGGCATCGTGATCGTCGTCATTGTGTACGGGGTGTTGACCGCCCTCCTGCTTCCGGTGGTGTGGGCGGCTCGCGCCGTGGGGGAGCGGGGTACCGTCCCCGAGGAGCGCTGGTTCCTCCGCCGAGGGCGGCGGTGGCGGTTGACCGCGGAGTTCGTCGCCTCCGCAGCGCTTGGGGTCGGTTCGCTCGGGCTGGTGTGGCAGCTGGAATGGGCGCGGGTCGTGTACATTCTCGCCGTGGGGATGGTCGGCCACTCCCTGCTGCGCGCCCCCGACGAGGTCGGCTCTCGTCTGCGAAGGGGGACGATCGTCTTGGTTGCCGCGTTGCTGGCCGGGGCAATCGGCAGCCTGATGCTGCTCGGCGTCCGGGGGGGGTGACAGCGCGGAAGCGAGAAACCGCCTCTCGCGGAGGCGTGAAGCCCGCCCAGGGGATACGGAGGAACCCCAAGGACAATCCAGAAGCAGTCCCTCGCAGACGGGCGCGGAGAGCACTGGGAAGAGCAAGTCCCAGGCT
>CAZLER010000020.1:32813-38662 GCA_964558595.1 uncultured Thermotogae bacterium | reverse complement strand
CGAGTCGCTAGATGCACTCACAAAACCATTAGGAGGTGCTTTCCATGAGGATGCTTAAGGTACTTGGTGTTGCGATGCTGGTGGTAGTGGTCGGCGGTGCGGTCGCTCTGGCCGCATCGGACACGGCGTCCGTGAACGCATCGTTCTCGATTCCGTCGTGGATCGCGCTGCACGTGATCGGCAACGGTGACGTGAGCTTCGCGGACATCACGGGGCCCGGGGACTACGCGGGCTCGAACGGGACGCAGCTCCGCGTGCTGTCGACGACGAGCTGGAGTCTGAGCGACCAGATTCTCTGGGACAGTTCGGAGACGCCTGACGGCGCCAGCCAGTCGGTGATCGACAATGCCCTGCGGCTGACCTACGCCAATGAGGGTACGTGGGGTATCCACAACGTGGACGTCTCGTACGTGTTCTACCTGATCGAGGACGACATGGGTTCGCTGCCGGAAGGCGACTACAACCTCGTCGTCCAGTACACAGCGACGACCAACTAGTCATCGGCAAGACACGCCAGAGAAGTACACACCGTGGGGGCGAGGTTCCTCTCGCCCCCAACACCCTCCGTGGATCTCCGGTTCTCCTGTAGGTTCATCAAGCCCCGAGCCCCTGCCGTTCCGGGGGAGCGATCGTGACACTCATCGGACGTCGTCGGGCGCGGGTCACTCGTCCCACTGGCTTCGCGCAGCTCGTGGGGGCCCGCAACTTCGCCATTCCGTCTTCACAACTCCGACACACAGCGCCGGTATGTTGTGACCTACTGCGAGTTCAATCTCGCACCCCCGATACCAGCCCTCCGGGGAGAGGGATCTCACGATCCCTCTCCCTTGGCCTTTCTTGGGACCGCGTGCCTCGGATTCTCGTGAGCGGGGCCGCCCCAGTCGATCGGGTACAATCGCCGGGAACGAGAGAGGGGGAAGATTGGTCCGTGTGAGATTCGCGCCCAGCCCGACCGGATTTCTCCATGTCGGTGGCGCGCGTACTGCGCTGTTCAACTGGTTGTTCGCCCGGCATCATGGCGGCACGTTCCTCCTGCGGATCGAGGACACCGATCGGGCACGGTCGACCGAGGCCTCGATCGAGGAGATTCTGGAATCTCTGCGCTGGCTCGGGCTCGACTGGGACGAGTACTGTCGCCAGACCGATCGGGCGGACGCCCATGGTGCGGCAGCGCGAACGTTGATCGACAGCGGGGCGGCGTACGAACACGAGGGGGCATGGTGGTTTCGGGTGCCCACCGAGGGGCACACCGTCGTGCACGATGACTTGCTGGGCGATGTCGCCTACCCGAACGATCACCTCAAGGACTTCGTCATCCGCCGGTCCGACGGAAGCTTCGTGTACAACTTCGTGGTGGTCGTCGACGACGCGGACATGGAGATCTCCCACGTCATCCGGGGGGACGATCACCTGAACAACGCCCCGAAGCAGATCCTGCTCTATGAGGCGCTCGGTCGCCCCGTTCCTCGGTTCACCCACGTCCCGCTGATCCTCGGGCCCGATCGGTCGCGGCTGTCCAAGCGCCATGGCGCAACCTCGGTGCTGGAGTACCGCGCGCGCGGCTTCCTGCCGGAAGCGCTGGTCAATTTCTTCGCACGCCTGGGCTGGTCCCACGGCGACCAGGAGCTGTTCGACCGGGAGGAGCTGATCGACCTGTTCACGATCGAGGGGATCAACAAGGCCGGTGCCGTATTCGAGGATACCAAGCTGTTGTGGATGAATCAGCAGCATCTCAAGCGTGCCGACCTCGACCGTCTGCTCGATCTGGTGGAGCCGTTCGTCCTCGCTCGCGGTGCGGTGACCCCGGAGATGTGGTCGGCGGGCGATCGCGACCGGCTCCGGCGTGGGGTCGATCTGTTGCGCGACCGATCTCACACGTTGGAGGATCTTGCCTGGGCGATGGAGATGCTGTTTCCGGTACCGGTGGACGCTCAGGATCGAACCGAGATCGATGCACAGCAGGCCGATCTGATGATCGCCGTCGCCGACGCCCTGGCCGAGGTCGAGCCGTTTTCGCCCGATCGGGTCGAGGCGGTGATCCGTTCGACGCTGGAGGAGCAAGGAGGAAAGCTGAAGCAGGTGGCTCTGCCGTGCCGAATCGCCGTGACCGGACGGAAGGCCGGTCCGGGGCTGTTCGACGTGCTCAGCCCGATCGGGGCACGGCTTGTCGCCGATCGACTTCGAGCCTACGCCAAACGGGAGGACGCATGATGCGAACGCTAATCGCTGGTCTCTGTCTGGCCGCCCTCATCGTGCCCACGACGTTCGCCTACGAGGCCGAACTCGGCTACGTGGAAGGGGTTTCAGAGCTGACGGGAAGCTGCTTCGTGCGGGGCATCAAGCTCGGCGAGGAGCCGAGCGAACCGATCGATGCCCCGCCGCTGCAGGGGGAGGCGCTGTATGGCTTTCTGCCGATGGGGGCCGAGGACCACGCGGTGGTGCTCGACCGCTCGGAGGCCGGTGCGGTGCTGTACGCGGACACCGCGCGCAGTGGAACGCTGGAGCCGTTTGGGTGGGACCGGATGCTGGGTGACGGCTCGTTGTTGACCACGGTGCCGTTGGAGATTGCCTACGACGATGGGGCGACGGCGCCGTACCGGATGATCGTCATGTGGAATCCGCTGGCCCCCACCATGCTGCGATACTGCCGCGACACCTACCGGGAAGGGCGGATCGAGCTGGCGACAAGAAGCTACCGGCTGGCGATTCTGGACGAGGACAGCGACGGGCGGTACGACCGGCTTGCCGGGGGGATGCTGCTGATCGACGCGGACGGGGACGGGAACCTGCTGGCGGCCAGCGACTCGCATGAGCGATTCGAGCTCAATGTCCCGTTCAACCTCGGGGGGATCGTCTACGAGGTCCACGCCGTGAGCCGTGACGGCAGCAGCATCGAGATCCGGGAATCCGATGCGGACGTCCCACCGAAACCCGCACTGCTCGTCGGCTTCCCCGCCCCGGACTTCGACGCCGTCGATGCAGCGGAGCGGCCCGTTTCGCTCAGTGCGCTGCGCGGAGAGGTCGTCGTGCTCGATTTCTGGGCCGGCTGGTGTGGACCGTGCATCGCCGAGCTCCCCACCTTCGACGAGATCGAGGAGCGGTACGGCGACGAGGGCGTCGTTCTGCTCGGGGTCAATCTCGACCGCAGCGTCGACGCGTTCGAGGCGGCAGTCGACCAGCTGGGGATCGAGAGCCGACAGATCTACGATGGCCCGAACGGCCCGGTGAATACGCTGTACCGGGTCGACGGGATCCCGATGATCTACGTCATCGACCGGGATGGTGTGATCCGTGGCCGGGGGCTGCGAGGCGGCGATCTCGTGGAAGCGGTCGGGATGCTCGTTGCCGAAGAGGACGGTACGGGTGAAGCGCAGCCATAGGATGCTGCTTCTCGCCTGCTGCGTCGCCGGGGCGGCGGCGATGTTGGGAGCGGCACAGGACGCCATCCTGGTCGTCGCCATGGAAGGCGACGAGGTGGAGATCCCCCAGGGCGATGCGGCGATTGCCGTACTGCGCATCGATAACCCGTCGGTATATCCGGCCGATGACATCGAGGCCACGTTCGAGATCGACGGGATCGTGGTTGATGTGGAGCCGGAGGGGATCGAGGAACTCCGTCCGTTCGAGACGGCCTCGGTGGTGTTCACCCTGTCGGCGGACGAGACGCTGCCGCTGGGGCGTCTGCCGACCAGCGTCGAGGTCCTCTACACGTACTGCATCGGCGACCTCTGTTATCAGATCGCCGATGAGGCACCGTTTACGCTGAACGTGCTCCCTCCCTCGGCGCAGCCGGTGCAGCCAGCGCCGGTCGACACGGCGACGCGGGTGCCGTCCCGGCGGCCGTTGCGGGGCGCGATGTTGGCGGTCGGTGTGGTCTTCCTCGTCGGGACGATCGTCTTGCGACGCCGGTACGCGATGAGCTGGCCGCTGTACGTGGCGCTGGGACTGATCGCGTTGAGTGGATTGGCGTACGGGGTGGCGCTCCGGCAGCACGATCAGGCTCAGGGCATCGCCGCGGTGCTGTGCACCTCTTGCGTGGGAATCGAGGCGACGCAGCGCGCCGAGCCGGCGTGGAGCGCCCCGGGGATGGCGGCGTTGGGACGCGTCGAGCAGGGTGTTTCGCTGCTCGTGTTCTACGCCACCTGGTGTCATGCCTGCCCGTACGCCGAGGAGATGGTCGAGCTGGCCGCCGAACACAACCCTCGCATCACCTATCGGTTCGTCGATGTCGAGGAGGAACCGGACCTCGCGGAGCGTAGCGGTGTGGTCCGCTCCGGCCGAACCGTCGTTCCGGCGATCTTGCGCGTGGAGACCGATGAAGTCCTCTTCGGCGCCGAGGACCTCGAGCGCCGGTTGATCCGCCTTCTGGAGAGGAAGCCATGAGACTCGGAAACCGAAGACGGACCGCTCAGGGCGCCGGCCTACTGCTCGGCTTGTTCGGATTCACCGGCATTGGGATGACCCACCTGATTTTCCCGGGGCTGCATTGCTATGCTTGTCCGCTGGCGGTGACCGTCTGTCCGATCGGCCTGATGCAGAACCTCGTGGTTTTCGGCACGATCCCATTCTTCTGGATCGGGGCGATCGTTGCCTATGGCTTGATCGCCGGACGCGGGTTCTGCGGCTGGTTCTGCCCATTCGGGACGCTGAACGACCTGTTGGCGTTTCGCAAGGTACCGATCCACAAGGGGTTCTCCTACGGGAAGTATGCGATCCTGGGCGGCACCCTCATCGGGGCGTGGGCGCTGGCCGACACCATCTTCTGCAAACTGTGTCCGGCCGCATCGATCGAGGCATCGATCCCCTATCTCGGGTTGGGCGTGGCCAAGGTCAACAACCCCTTCCTCATCCATATGGCCACGTTGGCCGTAACGCTGGTGGGGATGGTCGTGGTGGCCCGTTTCTGGTGTCGCTATCTCTGCCCGATGGGAGCGGTCCTCTCGCTGTTCAACCGGGTGAGCTTCCTTCATCTTCGTCTGACCCCCCACCGCTGCACCGAGTGCGGGGCCTGTGCTCCCGCCTGTCCGATGGGGATCGACCCGGTACGTGACCACGACGATCACAACTGCATCAAGTGCGGAGCCTGCGCCGAGGCCTGCCATCTCGACGCGTTGACCGTCAACTATGGTCCCCAAGGGAGGCGGGACGACGCACCGCGATGATCCGTTACGCGTTGCTCGGGGCAGTGCAGGGGCTGACCGAATTCCTGCCGGTATCGAGCTCGGGTCATCTGGTGATCGGCGAACGGCTGCTCGGCCTGGATCCTCCCGGTGTTCTTCTCGAGGCCTTCCTTCACCTGGGCACCCTGGGAGCTGTCGTGTGGTTGTTTCGCGGCGACCTCGCCGCGCTGGCGACGGCGTGGACCCGGCGAGGGACGATCGACCGGCGCAAGGAGATCGGGTTGATCGCTGCCGGGACGGTCCCGATCGTGGTAGGCGGCTTGCTGTTCCGGTCGGCGGCCGAGACGGCCTTCTCGTCGCTCGACGTGGTCGGTATCGGACTGCTGATCACCGCGGGGGTCCTGACTGCGACCGTGCGGTTGCGGAACCGCGCCGCTCGCACAAGGCTGCGGTTCGTCGATGCGCTGGTGGTGGGCGTCGCCCAGACGGCGGCGCTGATCCCGGGGGTCTCGCGAAGTGGGGTGACGATCGCTGCCGGCGTCTTCCGACGCGTCGAGCCGGGTCAGGCGGCACGGTTCTCGTTCCTCTTGTCGATCCCGGCGTTGTTCGGGGCGGGTGTGCTCAACTTGTGGGAGGTCGCGGCGGCCGGCGGTTGGGGGGGTATAAGTATAGTAATCTCAGTTTTAATAACTTTAAATGGACGAAGTAAGAAAGAAAAAGTTAGAGTTA
>CAZLER010000020.1:0-32803 GCA_964558595.1 uncultured Thermotogae bacterium | reverse complement strand
GAGGTCGCGGCGGCCGGCGGTTGGGGGGGCGACTGGGGGGGAATCGCGTTGGGCACCGCGGTATCGTTTGCGGTGGGTCTTATCGGGATCCGCGCGCTGCTGGCGGTCGTCCGTCGGGCGCGGTTGGGCGTCCTCTCGGTGTACTGCGCGTGTGTCGGAATCGCGGCGTTGATCGTCGCTCGTCTCTAGGGCGTTACCGCTGGATCGCGGTGATCCCGACGACGATCGCCGCGATCACCGCCAACGCGGCCACCAGAACGAGCACCGAAGCTCCGCCATCTCCCGTGTCGCCGTCGCTTTCCGGAACGCTCGAAATCTGCGTCGGAGGCGTTGCGGAGCCGGCGGTGCGCTCGACGATCACGAACCGGTCGATGATGTAGGCTCCGTGGACCCCGGCATCGAGGGTGGTCCGCACACCGTAGCGACTGGATCGGTCCGGGTTGAACGGGTCGAGGATCGAGTACGTGTCATCGTCCTTGCCGGTGAGGACGACCCAGTGGCAGTCCTCGGTCTGGGTGCCACCGGAGCGACAGGCAGGTCCCCAATGGACCCCCGCGACGACCGGATGCCCCTGGCGCAGCGCGTGATCGATGATGACCGAAGCGACGGGGTTCAACCCCACCTCGCTGCGATTGACGTGAAACGACAGCTCGACTCCGCCGGGGAGTTGCCCCCAGGCGAGGCAACAGGCGCCGAGAGGATCCTGGACGCACTTCCCGTAGCCGGCGTGAGCGCGGAGCCAATCGTTGAGGATCCCCGGGTCCATGCCGGAGCGGGCCCGTCCGCTGCACGAGGCGCTCGCCGGTACGGAAAGCTCGACGCCGTAGTAGCCGAGCACCGAGGCGAACGCCGTCGTCAAGCAACCGGTGGTTGCCACGCGGTCCGGGCATCCCCCCGTGCCCAGTCGACATTCGCCCCACGCTCCGGGTCCATCCGTATACGCTTGATTGTACGACGGTACGGTTCGGGGAAGCTCGATCGGGCGCCCGAGCGCGATCGAGGAAACGGCGAACGCCGCCAGCACGACCGCGGCCCAGCGCATGCGCCGGCTCACAGGAGGAGCTCCCGCAGCGCAACAGCCGTGTCGATCTCGAGATCGGGGGCGACGCCGATCGGACGGGCGGCGCCATTCTTCTGGACCCACGCGGTACGCATTCCAGCTCCGCAGGCTCCGACGATGTCCATCTCGTAGCTGTCCCCGACGAACAGCGTGGATGCCGCGGGGATGCCCAGTCGACCGATGAGGAGTTCAAACACCTGGCGATCCGGCTTGTAGATCCCGACATCGCCGGCGACGACGATCGTGTCGAACGACCGGGTGAAGCCGAGTGCTCGCAGTTTCGGCCACTGCATATCCGACGGACCATTGGTGAGCAGGCCGAGGGCGTACCGCTGGCGTAGGTCGCGCAACAGCTCGGAAACGCCGTCGAATGCCCGGACACCGGTCTCCTCTCGGATCACGGCGTACGCGTCGGACAGCTGCTGCGCGGTCGGCTGGTCGTCGATTCCCCGTTTGGCCAGAAGTCGTCCGACGATCTGCCCCCGAACGGACTCGGTCGATGTGGACCGCGGCTGGATCTCGCCCCATAAGGAAGCGTAGTCGACGGCGGCCGCTGCGAGGTCGCCGAGGAGATCGCCAGGCAGTCCTGCTCGGTCCAACGACTGCACCAGTACCTCCTCGACGGTGAGGACGTACCGGCACAACGTGCTGTCGAGATCGAAGACGACGGCATCGAGCTCGCGGAACGTATCGGTTTGAATGGTGCTTCCCCCTCCACTATCCTTGTCGGCATGGTGCGCCGATAAGCGCGTTGAGATCTTAGCTACAGGGATCGGAGGCTGCAAGGACATGCGGATCATCGCCGGAAGCCGCCGGGGGCGGAAGCTGGTCGAATGGGGCGAAGTCGAGATCCGACCGATGCGTGATTTCGTTCGCAGTGCCCTGTTTAATATCCTTTCCGACATGGTGCGCGGTGCGACGTTTCTCGACCTGTACGCGGGGACGGGGAGCGTTGGCCTGGAGGCCCTGTCGCGAGGGGCCCGCTCGTGCACGTTCGTGGATGCCTCGCCCGAGGCGTGTGCGATCGTACGCCGCAATCTCGATGCGTTGGATTTCCTGTCCGTGGGGCAGGTGTTTCAGGGTGACGTACTTGACCTGCTCGATGAGTTGAAGCGGCGCGGCCGTCGGATCGACCTGACGTTCGTCGGCCCGCCGTATCATCGGGAACTGGTCCCCCGAACCTTGGCGAAACTCGGGGATGGTCGGTTGCTGAGCGACGATCCGGTGGTCGCGGCCGAGCTGTATCGCGGCGAAGCGGCTGACGAGCAGTACGGGGAGCTACAGCTGGTCGATGCGAGGCGCTACGGCGACAACCGATTGCTGTTCTACCGGACTGGCGGATCCGAGGGAGGAAGAGGATGAACGGATCCGCACCCCGAGAGGACGATCGCCCGGTCATCCTCGTGACCAACGATGACGGCGTGAACGCCGCCGGGCTGCTGGCGCTGCGACGGGCGCTGGCCGAGATCGGCACGGTGGAGGTGTTCGCCCCCGAGCGGAACTGGTCGGCGGCGAGCCGTACCCGAACCTTCCACAAGCCGCTGCGGGTGGACGAGGTCCGCCTCCTCGATGGAAGCGCCGGCTACGTCACCAACGGGACCCCGTCGGATTGTGTATCGCTGGCGCTGCTCGGTTTGCTCGCTGTGCGCCCCGACTTGATCGTCTCGGGGATCAATGACGGCCTCAATCTGGGGCGAGACGTGTCGTACTCGGGGACGGTCGCCGCGGCGATGGAAGGAGTCCGCGCCGGTGTGGCGGCAGTGGCGGTGTCCTACGACACGGTGCGCGATCGGTCCGAGGCTCCCGACTACACGGCCGCAGCGTCGTTCTCGGCCCGGTTGGCACGGCGGCTGCTGGCCGCCGACGCCAGCTTCCCGAAGGGGATCATGCTCAATGTCAACGTGCCGTACCTTCCCTCGGAGCGTGCGTTGAAGGCGAAGATCACCCGGCTCGGCGGCGAGGCGTACTCCAACTATCTGGTGACGGGGAAGGATCCCCAAGGCCGCAACTACTACTGGATTTCCGGGGACCCGTTGACCGAGGTTCCGCCGGAGGAGACCGAGACGGACATCGCGGCAATCGCTGCCGGCCACGTGTCGATCACGCCGCTTCACCTCGACATGACCGAGCATTCGCTGCTGGTGAAGTTGCGGGAGCTCGAATCTCGATTCGACTCCCCCGACACTCGGTAGGCGGTAGAGGATCACAGGGGCGTGTTTGCGCCGCTTTGGGGCGCGGACTACACTACATGTCGATGTTCGGAAAGACGCGCTACCAGTACTACACGAATGTCAACTACGTCACCTGCGACCGGTGTTTGGGTTGGCACGGCGTGATCCGGCGTGATCCGGACGACTTCCCCGATCCGCGGGATGGGTGTGAACGGGCGATCCTGCCGTTCTCGCGCAAGGAGCGCAAGCTGTATGCCGAGAAGCGGCGTCGGATGCGAGCGGCCGCGGAGGCCGAGCTCCTTCGTCGCCGGCTGTTCGAAGCGGGGGAGGCCGCGCTGGCAGGGCGCCCGGACGAGGCGATCGCATCGTTCCGGGAGGCGATCGCAATCGATATCTATGTCCCCGACCTCGAACGGCTCGTGACGCGCCACCGGACACTGCTGGAGGAGGATCCGCGTTTGCGAGAGATGTTGCGCGGCCTGTTCGCCAAGGCGTTCTCCGACAAGTTCGGGTGGCGGCGCTACGAACGGCTACCCGAGGTAATGCGATTGCAGCGCGAGCAGGCGGGGATCCGACGGATTCACGAGCTATTCCGATGAGCGCCAGGGCACCGACCGCATCGGAACGGGGGGTGGCTACGTTGATCGCTGTGGCTCTATTGGCGACGGGCGTCATCTACTACGCCACCCGCGAGCGCCCTCCGGTGGTGGTCGCGCAGAAACCGGTCGTCGTGGAAGGCGTGCGGGTCGTGATGCCGTCGTTCCACGATCCCCGCGATCTCGATCCCAACACGGCGACGATCGAGGAGCTGATGGCGCTGCCAGGCATCGGCCCGGTACTCGCAGGGCGGATCGTCGCGTACCGTACCGAGCACGGACCGTTCGCGTCGGTCGAGGCCATGGCGGCGGTGAGCGGGATCGGTCCGGTGCTGATCGAGCAGCTGCGGGAGCTCCTGACGATCGACGGGACGGCGCCGGGCGGTCAGTAGAAGACGGTCCGGGTTCGGTGGCGCGGGAACCGCTTGATGTCGCGTCGTTGCCCGCGGGACCACAGTACTGCGTCGAGACGGCGGGGGGACGCCGGGCAGCCGAGGGTGGCCGACACCTCGGCGATTCGCTCGACACAGTCGACCGCACACGCCCGGATCTCCACCTCCTCCGAGGAACCGGCACGGATCAGCTCCCCTCGTTCGATCCTTCCCGCCAATCCTTCCGAGTAGTGGAGTAGCCCGTCGACCCGCAGCACATGCGGAACGAGGTTGTCGGCGAAGATCGTGAGTCGGTCCAGATCATCGAACCGCCCAGGCCCGCGGCCGCCGAACGCCGTTGCCAGATCGGAGACCAGGAGTTGAGCACGCTTGTACAACGGTACCCTGATCTCCCCGTACGGCGGCTCGTCACGGAAGAACGGCTGCTCACGGAGGATGTCGATCAGGCGGACCGCCGAGTGACCGGCGGCGGAGATCAACGCGTCGAAGCGTCCTCCGTAGGCGCGTGCAAGGTGATCGCCGAGTCCCCGGAGCGCCCTGGCGTAGAGTTCCATCACCTCGCGAATCGGGAACACCGCCATCTCCTGGCCGAACAGTTCTGCACACTGTTGCGGGGTCATCGTGCGAAGCTCTTTGGCGGACAGGGGGCCGGACCGACGGAAACGATCGGACAGCGCGGACGCAAGGGTGACGTATCCCGAGCCCCCCTGCCGCTTCTTCAGGTACGGGAAGTAGCCCGAACCGAAGTTGACTGCGCCCAGCGTGACGAAGTAGGCCAGCGTCTCCTGTTCCTTCCCGACGACGTGAACGCGGGCGTCGAGCGGAGGCGGCTCGACCGGGGCGATCTCCGCCGCGTACGCGGCGATACGATCGTGTCGGACATGTACCGCGCTGGCGTGTTCGGCAACGGACCGGCAAGCAGACCGGATCCGGTCGAATAGGTCAGCGGTGCGATCGGCTTCAGGGGCCTTCAAGGGGCTGTCTACTCCTCCGTTGGGTGGCGGCGATGATACCCCCCCGAAGGAGACATCGCAGGCATGAACGTTGCTGGGCCCAGGCGACGTCCGGAGTCGCACGCCGGGAAGAGGCGGGCAATCAGTAGCCGGCCTGGAGATCGACCTGGCCGGAGAAGCGTTCACTGCGCTGCAGTCGGTTGAGCACGGCGGCGAGGTCGGTCATCCGGCGCCGTTCCAGCTCCAAGCTCCCGAAGGCACCGCCCCGATGGGGGCTCATCACGACCTGGTCGAGGTCGGCAAACGGGAACCGAGACGGCGGGGTCGCCTCGCGCTCCTCGGGGGATCCGGGATAGCGGTACCACACGTCGAGTCCGGCCGCGGCGATCCGCCCTTCCTTCAGGGCATCGTAAAGGGCACGCTCATCGACGATCGCGCCGCGCGCGACGTTCACCAGCACAGAGGACGAGGGCAAGGCAGCCAGCTCGCGCTTGCCGATAAGTCCCTCGGTCGCCGGGGTCAGCGGAAGGCAGATGAGCAAGACATCGGCGGTCGGCAGCAACCCGGGCAACGTCTCCGGCGAATGCACGGCGATCCCCGGGGGATGCGACCGCTGCGGATGACGACGGACGGCATGCACCGCCATCCCCAGCGCACGACACGATGTGGCAACCCGGGCGCCGATCGCGCCCAGCCCGAGGATCACCGCGGTCTTTCCCTCGAGGATCAGCATGGGAGCGCCATCGTAGCGGCTCCGCCAATCGCCGCTCCGAAACGCTCGGTCGGCGGGGAGAAGGGTCTTGGCCGCGGCCAGCAGCAGCGCGAGGGCGAGTTCTGCAGCGGCGGCGGCATTGTGATGGAGGTTGTAGATCTCGAGGGTCGGAGCCTGTTCGAGCAGCAGCTGGCGGGTTGCCGCGTGGAGCCCGGCATAGGGCACGACGATCGCGCGCAGCTGCGAACACCGGCGGAGAACCTCCGCCGTCGGCCGGCCGTCCACCAGAACCTCGGTATCCGGGGGCGGCTCGTCGGGCGCACCGGTGATCCGTACCCCGGGAGCGACCGACCGGCGCAGGATATCGATCGCATCTCCGTTCGGACGGCGACCGAGGTGAACGCGCAGCACGCGGATCGACGGGGAAGGCATGAAGCGAGTGTAGCCGGCCGTCGATCCGATGCCGAACCGATTCACCCCCCGTTCACGCCGAGTTCACTTCGGATGCGCATCTCCTGAGCATCATGGCACCATGAACAAGACCGTAGAGGAAGCGGTTCGATCTCGCTGGCAAGTGATCTTGCGCCTCACGATCTCCGTGGCGGTAGCGACGAACCTGATCGGGGGCGCCGCCCCGCCGGTGAGGCTGCCCGGGGAGGACGGGGCGTGGACCATGCCGAAGGAGGGCACCGGCCGTCTGCCAAGCGCCCCGGTTCGCATCGAAATCTCGGGGGTGGGGCGGTTCGATGTCGATCCCGCCGATACAGAGAGGACACGGCCGGACCTGTTCCGCCCGGGACACCGTTCAGTGTACGACCTGATCGCCCACCTCGGGACGACTGGCCGTATCGACCTTCGCGCCCACTTCGATGAGGATCTCGAAACCCATGTCATCGAATGGATCGACGGTCGCAGCGGTTGGTGGTACCAAGCGCGATACGATGGCGGCTGGTTCGAGCGGAATGCGACCCGGATCGACTTGTATCCGGTCAAGGACGGGATGACGATCAAGCTGATGATCGAACGATCGGAGCGGCTGGATTGCCTCTACGCGTCCTTTCGAGATGAGGTGGCTCATCGGGATGCCCACGACGGGCGCGTGGTGATCCCCTCGGTGGAGATCGAAGGGCCGCGTGGGCGCTTGACGTTCGAAGACGTCGAGGTCACCGCCCATGAGGTTCGCAGCGATCTATGGCAGTCGGGGACGGTGACCGCGCTGGATATCCTGCTCAGCCTCGGCGAGCAGGGGCGGCTTTCGTCGGTTGGTCTCCGCTGGTACGACGCGATCGGAGGCGCCGAACCGGTGGACAGCTACTTCGTCGAGCGCGTAGAAGCCGATGGGTTCGTGGCCGAGGCGTCGGGGCGATGTGGATTCGTCTATGAGGTCGGCGATGCAGACTTCCCTGGCTTCGCCGGCAGCCACATTCATCTCCCGACCGACGCCCGTGCCCTCGTTGCCCCCGAGTACGCGCTGTGGTTCTGGCTTTGCCTGTGACCCGCAGGGCGCTCCGGCGGTGGGTCGTTTATGGCAACGATATGCTGCTCTTGTTGTCGGGGACGATCCTCGCGCTCTCCTCGCTTCTGGTGTGGGTCGTCCTTCCCAAGGGGTATCATCCGGCGTGGCTGCTGTGGATCGAGATCCATACGTGGAGCGGGCTTTCCGTAACGGTCCTCGCGCTCCTGCACGTGGCGCTTCATCTGCGCTGGCTGATGCAGATGACCCGACGCTTGCTCGGTCGGGACGGGGAAGCGGCGGCTATCCGCAGCCGCCACCCTGACCGTTCTCCGATGGACCCTCGATCCTGAGCACGGCGTCGCCCACGTGGAGTCGGAATGCCGGATCGAGCGCATCTTCGTTGGGAGGGGAGCTGATGGAAGCCGGCTTCCAGGTCGTCGGCGGGGACCGAGGTGCGGTAGATCTCGCTGGCCGGCTCGGTCCGGACCCGTGTATCGCGGTAGAACGGCTCGTAGAACGTTGTCGGGTTGGTGAACGTCAACCGGTGCAGCGGGCCGACCTTGTCCAGGGACGGCCGGGGTCAGCGGTGCCGAGAAGCTGCGAGCCGCCGAGCCACACCAGGCCGAGCGCGGACAGAGACCAGCCCACCCGGGCGGGAAAGGTTCCCCCAACCGCTGCTACTGGTCCGTCGTGTTAGCAGTACCCAGTACCGTGGAAATCGAGGCTAGCCCTCCGCTCGTTCGCCGAACGTGAACTGCCCGGACGCCAGCAGCCCGCAGCAGGCGACGACCACGTCGGGGTCGTACGCGGTGCCCGCCTCGCGCTGGATCTCGCGCAGCGCGGCGTCGATGCCCAGGGCGGGACGGTACGGACGGTGGGCCGCCATCGCTTCGACCGCGTCCGCCACCGCGAGGATCCTCGCTTCGAGGAGGATCCGATCTCCGCAAAGTCCCCGAGGGTACCCCGAGCCGTCGAAGCGTTCGTGATGTTGGCGGACGATCTCGGCCACCGGCCACGGAAAGGCGATGTCCTGCAGGATCAGGGATCCCGCCTCGGGATGCTCCTTGATCAACGAGAACTCCGTCTCGTTCAGTCGAGTCGGCTTGCTGAGGATCTCCGCCGGGATGGAGATCTTGCCGATGTCGTGAGCCAGCGCCGCCACCTGCAGGCCTCGTATTCGATCAGGCTCCAGGCCGAGCTTCTCCGCGATGGCGCACGCCAGTTCCGTCACCAGGCGCTGATGACCGGCCGTGTACGGGTCGCGCAGTTCGATCGTTGCGCCGAGACTCCGGATCGTCCCGTCGAGCGCTGCCTGGAGCTCCTGCGACGCCACGCGCAACCGATGTGCGGTCCGTTCAGTGCTCAACGCCGCCAAGTAGGCGACCAGGGCGAGGATGCAGAATCCGAGGAGGACCGGGAAGTCCGGCGACGTCCCCACCCGGAACACCGCGATCGCGGTCACCGTAGCGCACGCCAACGCTGCCGTCGGGAAGCTCGCCCAAGGCCGGATCAGCACACTGCTGGCGAGGATCGGGATGGCGAAGACGAGCAGCCCGCGTCCCTTCGCCACATGGGCCGGATCGTCACTGAAGGCGGCAACCGCCAGCAACAGGGTTACGTACAGGATGCCGGCGAGCTCCGGCGAGAGGTGGCGGTTGACGAGGTAGATCACGACTACACCGGGGACCACCACCACCAGACTGATCCACAGCAGCATGACCTCACCGCTCTCGCCGGCCGCCCCGTACGCGGAGGCGATCGGCAACGCCACCGCCACCGCCGCGGTCGCGAGTATCGTGCCGATCAGCAGGATGTTGAGCAGACGCCGGCGTCGGTGATCCTCGGGATCTCGGGATGGGGCGTCGATCAGCCTCTTGAGTAGGTCCATTCAGCAGCGATGGTACCTCGCCGCCTGTCTCCGATCACCCCCCTCCCACCGGGGGGAACAAGCCGACCCGATCGCCGTCAGCGAGGGCGACGGTTCGATCGTGGAGCAGGCGGCCGTTCACGATGATCAGGTGGACCGCATCGGAGGCGATCCCCAACGTCTGCAATAGATCATGTAGTCGGGCTCCTGGCGGCAAGGAAACGGGAAACGGACGGCCGGCGATGGTGTCCGGGCGGGAGGCTGCGAGCGTCGCATACAGCCGGAGTTCGATCGTCAACGGCGGTCCTCCGATCCATCGATCGGCGCGAAGTACCATCGATACAGGAGACTCATGTCGGCGGGAAACAGACCGATCCGATCGCCGTCGGCGATCGGCGACCGCAACGTCGCGTAGCGACCGTTGACGAACAGGTTGCTGCCGAGCTCCGAGCGAGGCAGGCCGAGCCGCCGTACGACATCTTCGACGGTCCGTTCGCCGTGCCATGCCACGTCGACCACCGACTCGGAGCGGGGATCGGTCTCCTGGGCGAGTCGGCGTAGCTTGCCGTACAGGTGGATGCGGAGCATCGGCGGTTCTCCGACGGTGCTGAGGCTAGTCGGCGAATACGCGGTCGAGCTCGCGGTCGGGCACGTCCCACACCGTGTCGTGTGGCGGCAGCGGTTCGTGCCTCATGAACTCCGGGAGGCGGTCGTCCGCTTTGGTGAATCCGGCGCGGTGGTTGAAGTCACGCTCGATGTCGAGAATCTCGCGGCCGATGTTCCCGACGTCATCGCCGCACCAGTTCGTCCCGAGCACCCCGTTGCACTCCTCGATCATCCCCTCGAATCCGGAGGCGATGTCGAGGATGGCAAACGCGATGAACAGGCAATGGCCGGTCGAGTCGATGAACGCGGTGGCGTGTTGGAAGCTACGGGCCAACTCCGCCTTATCGGGGTGCATCGGATCGAGTTTCCCGGCAACGCCGAGGATCTCGGGAGCGATGGTGTACCCCGAGGTATGGTCGGCGCCCATGGTCGATACGGCGTAGGTCATACCGATCCCCTTGATCGCCCGCGGTTCGTAGGCCGGCATGCACTGTCCCTTGACATGGGGCACGCGGTCGACCCCGAAGGCCATTCCCGTTGCCCGCGCCCCGGCGCCGAGGATTCTTCCCAAGGGGGTCGCGCCGCCGATCTCGTGCACCAGCTCGATGGCTCGTTCGCCATCGCCGAACGATGCCGCGCCGCCTTCCATCGCCACGGCAAGCGTCCCGCCAATCTCGATGGTGTCCAATCCGTACTCGTTGCACAGCCTGTTCAACTCGGCGACCTGATCGAGATCGCCGATGCCGCAGTCGGCTCCCAGCGCCCATGCCGATTCGTACTCGATGCACGAGGTGTGCTCGGAGCCGTCGGGCCGGTGCCAGCTGTTGGAGCAGCGGATGATGCAGCCGGGGGAACAGGCATGATTGTACAGCTCCTTGCCTGTGCGTTCCTTGTTCCCCTCGAAGATCGCTTCCCCGGCGATGCTGGCCGCATCCTCGAACCGCCCTGCGCGGAAATTGCGCGTCGGCAACGCCCCGGCCTCGTTGATGATGTTCACGAGCACCGCGGTGCCGTAGCTGTTGAGCGCGCCCTGCGGTTTGGTGATCGCGTGTTCGGCGAGCGCCGCCGCCATCTTCCGGCGGCCTTCGTCAAACAGTGCTCGGTTGGCGAACGCGATCTCCTCGGCCCCCGTGTCGTCGACGACGAGGAACTTCAGCCGCTTGCTGCCGAGGACAGCGCCGAGGCCGCCGCGCCCGGCGTACCGACTCGGTCTTCCCTCGCGGTCGTTGAAGCAGATTCCGGCCGCCGCCATGCGGTGCTCGCCGGCGGTGCCGATGGCACAGACGTCGACGCGGTCCTGCCCGCCGTGTTTCGCGAACAGCTCCGGGTAGACCTCGGACAACGGTTTGCCCACCCACCGGTCGGCCGGTTCGAACGTCGCCCCGTCGCGCGTGATCTTGAGCAACCAGTCGCCGTCGTCTTGAGGGCGACCTTCGACGATTACCGCCCGGATTCCGAGTCGGGCCAGCCGCCGCCCCCAGCCGGTGCCGGCGTTCGCCTCCTTGATCGTCCCGGTCAGCGGCGACTTGCCTCCCACCGAGATCCTCGACGACGAGGGTGCCGCCGTACCGGTAACGATCCCCGGCGAAAAGACGATCTTGTTGTTCGGGCCGAGCGGGTGGCATGTGGGGGGGACCTCGTCATGCACGATCGATGAGGTCAGCCAGCGCCCCGCCCGGTGGCGGTAGGCCTCGGGCAGCGGTTCGAACGCTGCCGAACGATCCGTCATGTTCACGCGTAGGATGCGATCCATCGTTGCCTCCTTGCTCGATAGGGCCCTGCCGATCAGGCGCTCCGCCCCGGGTGTATCATGCCGGCCGCAGTGCGGTCAAGCGCCGCTGTCGGGCTTCCGTAGACGGCCACGTGGCGATGACGGGCGGGGACAACGGCGATCCCGATGGTCCCGACGTGGGACCGGGCACGGCGCGCCACGCAGAGATCGTGACGCTTGAGCAGGCCGTCGAGGCCTCCACCGGCGACGAACCCCCGGAACCCAGCGCGGTGCTCTTCTCCGGCGACCGCTTCGATCAAGCGGATCGCCCACCACGGTGGATGGATCACGGATCGCTTCGGCGGCGTGTACTCGGCGACGATGAGCCGCCCGTCCGACCGTGTGACCCGCAGCGCTTCGCCGAGCATCGCGGTCCGCTCCGGCTCGGAATGTTCATGGAGCGCCAACAGCAGCAGGCTGGTGTCGAACTGCTCGTCGCCGAACGGAAGGGCGTACGCCGAGCCATGGACGTAGTCCACGTTGCGGCCCCCAATCTGCTGAGCGGCTTCGATCATCGACGAAGAGAGATCGACCCCCGTGCACCGAATGCCGGCCCGGCCCAAGGCCCGGCATTGGGCCCCCGTCGCCGAGGCGATGTCGACGACCTCGCGGGCGCCGAGTTCGCCGCAGATGCGCACGATCCGCGGTCGCAACGGCCGTAATAGCGGGTCGATCCCGCCGCGATAGACACGGACCGCTGCCGCACCGTATCGGTTGAGTCGGGCCATGGCCGCAAGGGTACCCGGGGAGCGGGGCGATGGGCAATGGGGATCCAGGCGAGGAGCTACGGCTCCACCGGCGGCGGTTTGCGCAGCCGCTTCCGGCGGCCACGTCGCTTCTTCTCCTCGAGGATCCGTTCGCGGACCGCTCGTGGCGGGCGGGTCGGAAGGCGAGGACGATCCGGGGTGGCCAGCTCCTCGAGCCTCCGGCGCAGCTCGGTCAGTGCCAGCTGTTTGTTGCGGTGCTGGCTGCGCTCCTGCTGGGAGGTAACGACGAGCCCCGTTGGCACGTGGCGGAGCCGGACTGCCGTCTCGCGACGATTGACGTGCTGACCGCCCGGACCGCCGGCGCGAAATGTCTCCACCGTGCACTCGGCGAGCAGGTGATCATCGGTGGCGGGGATTTCCATGGACACCTCCTCCCTGCCCAGCGTACCCGCCGAGCGGGGTCATCCTCCAGCTGCTCGGTCCATGGAGATCGGCTGGACCCTCCCGCCAGGCGGGCGTACGATCGGCCGACGAAACGGGGTGGCGGACATCGACGGTGGACCGGTGGCGCGGTGGCAGGACAAGGAGGGACCGGCCTTCTTGGAGCAGCTTGGCCTTGGGCCCGGCGATCGAGTGCTCGACTTCGGCTGCGGCCCGGGCGGCTATGTGCGACCGCTGGCGCAGGTGGTCGGGGACACCGGAAAGGTGGTGGCGATCGATGTCAACGAGGCCCTCATCGCCGCGTTACGCACCGAATTCGCCGGTTCGCCGGATGGTGGCGTGGTCGAGGTTCGGCAGACCGACGGTGGTCTGGCGCTCGAAGGAATCGATGACCGATCGCTGGATGCGGTCCTCCTGTTCGATGTGCTGCAGCACGTCGAGGACTGGGACCTGTTGCTGGGATCGGTCGGGCGGGTGCTGGAAGAGGGCGGCAGGTTGCTGATCAACCCCAGCCGCCTGTCACATCCCGGAGAGGTCGATATCGACCGGCTGCTCCGGCGTCTCGATGCCCATGGCTTCGAGCTTGAAAGGACCGTCCGCGGCCGGGTGGTGCACTACGAGAGCCTTCGCGACGAGGAGATCCTCGTGCTGCGCTTCGGGGTGGACGGCGCTAGGACCAGTCGGGCTTGAGGGACGATCTGCCGGACAAGTAGCGGTCGACAGCGATCGCCGCTCTCGCCCCCTCGGCCGCCGCGATCACCGCCTGTTTGATGTGTTTGCACAGGACGTCACCGGCAGCAAACACGCCGGGCACGCTCGTCTGGAACGTCTCGTCGACCTGTAGGCACCCGTCCTCGGTCGTCGCCAGTTGGCCGCCAAGGAAGTCGACGATCGGGCGACCCCCCTGGAGGTAGACGAAAACCCCGGAGGCGGAGAAGCTCTCCACTTCTCCATCTATGTCGACGATCACGGCCTCGGCGTGACGATCGCCGACGATCTCGACCACCCGTGCCGAGGTGTGCAATTCGATCCCGTCGTGGTCGGACGCCTGGCGGACGAGGTCGGGATCGGCGCGCAGCTTGGGCGTGGGGCAGAACACCCGGACCCGCGCGGCAAATCGGGCGACGTGGAGAGCCTCCTCGATCGCCTCGTCGCTGTTGCCGATCACCGCGGTGTCGCGGTCGGCGAAGAAGAACGCATCGCAGGTGGCGCAGTAGGAGACGCCGCGGCCGATCAGGGCCTCTTCTCCTCGAATCGTCGGATTCCGCCCCATCGAGCCGGTTGCCACGATGACCGCGCGTCCCTGCTTCGACTCCCGTCCAGCGTATACGGTCTTGGCCTCCGCGGTGACCGATGCCGCGGTGATCCGCTGGGTCTCGAAAATCGCACCAAACTGCCGGGCCTGCAGCCGGATTCGCTGAACCAGCTCGGCGCCGGGCGGCAGGTCCTCGATCCCCGGGTAGTTGGTGATCTTGCTCGTCATGCCCAGGGCACCGGCGGTGATCCCTTTATCGATGACCACCGTGGACCATCCCCCGCGTGCAGCGTACAGTGCCGCGGTCGATCCCGCCGGACCGCCGCCGATGATCATGACGTCCCAGCGATCGCTCGGCCGGGTTGCATTGGTATCCTCACGCATCCGCTGTTCCTCCCCGTTTGGCGTGATCATATCGTAACACCGTGGTCGAGTCGGCGCCGTCGCGTGATACCATGAGGACCATACCAGCCAAAGGGGGCCATCATGGTCGACTGCACCAACCACACCACGAACCTCGCGCGCTGCGCCTGCACGTACCCGGGGTGCCCGCGAAAGGGGAGCTGCTGCGAGTGTCTCCAATACCACCTTGCTCGCCAAGAGCTTCCCGGCTGCTGCTTCCCGCCGGACATCGAACGAACGTACGATCGATCGTTTCGCCGGTTCGCCGAACTCCATGGAGGTGGGTGACTCCCCATGGGTCGATGCGCACAACGTCGTGGTCCCGGGCTGGTCACTCGCCAGCGGATCGCCTCCGATCTGGCCGCCCTGGGCGTAGCTCCCGGGGATGCCGTGCTATTCCATGCCTCCGTCGGCGCGATCGGATGGATCGTCGGCGGACCGGACCGGGTCCTGGAGGCGTTCTTCGATGTGCTCGGCGACGAGGGAACGCTGATGGCGTATGCTGGGTGGGATGGCTCACCCTACGCGGTTACCGTCGGGATGGATGAGCTGCCGCGACCGCTCGCGGCGGCGTGGCCGCCGTTCGATCCCAAGACGTCGCGGGCGGCCCGCGAGGCGGGTCTGCTCGCCGAGTACCTACGAAGCTGGCCGGAGGCGAGGCGCAGCGGTCATCCCGACAGCTCGTTTGTCGCGGTGGGTCGCCTCTCGGAGGAGCTGACGCGGGATCACCCGTTGCCGTATGGGATGGGCGCCGGCTCGCCGCTGGCGAAGCTGTGCGATGCCGGGGGCAAGGTGGTCGTCCTCGGCGCGCCGTGGTCCGCCCTGGCGTTGCTCCATCACGCGGAGCATGTAGCCCAGATCCCCGAGGTCAACAAGGAGAAGGCATCGTACTGGGTGCCGATTGCTGGGGAGGGCGGCGCCCGTTGGGTCCGGATCGAGCAGTACAGCACCGAGGGATGCCTGCCATGGCGCGGACCGATCGACCTGTTCGAGGCGATCGCGCGCGACTACGTCCAGTCCGGTCGCGGCGCCCTCGGCGAGGTCGGAGGCGCCCACAGTGCTGTGTTCGATGCGGCCGGGCTCGACGAGTACGCGGTGGCGTGGATCGAAGAGCGGTTCCCGGATCCGGTGGAGCCGCCGCCGTTGCCGCTCGTTCGGCCGGCCGAATCGGCCGATCATCGACCGATCGCCGATCTCCTGCGCGCTCTGCGGGAGGAATCGACCGGGACGGCCCTGTCGGAGGGTCGGGCGGCGACGGTGGCCGACGAGCTGCTCGAAGTCGACGGGCGACGGGTGTTCGTCGCTGAACGTGATGGCGATCTCGTGGGGATGGTGGTGGCCTCGATCGTCGCTCCGCAACACGGGGGGCTCGATCGCGCTTACGTCGTTCCCGAACAGCGGCGGCGGGGTCTCCTCAGAGAGCTGGAGATCGAAGCGACGACGTACCTGCGCCAGTGTGGCTGTGTCGACGTCCGCCTTCACGTCGACGCCGACAACGAACCGGCCCGGGAAGCGTGGCGCGCCCTCGGCTACACGCCGACGGTGGAGTACATGGAGCGGGTGCTGTAGGAAACAAGGAAGAGGGCGATGAAGAACCGAGAGGTGGCGCGGATCCTGTACGAGATCGCGGACCTTCTCGCGCTCGACGGCGTGGCGTTCAAGCCCCAAGCGTACCGGCGGGCCGCCCAATCGGTCGAGGCGGTTCCGATGCCGATCGAGGAGCTTGTCGCCGCCGATCGCCACGGAGAGCTTCCCGGTGTAGGGGGCGCCATCGCCGACAAGATCATTGAGATCGTGAATACCGGACGCTTGGCCTATCACGATGAACTGAAGGCCAACCTGCCGATCGACCTGTATGCCCTTACCCAGGTCGACGGGGTCGGTCCGAAGACGGCGAAGCTGCTCTACGAGCATCTCGGCGTCTGCAATCTGGTGGATCTGGAGCGCGCCGCTCGTGAGGGGGCGATCCGCGGGGTGAAGGGGCTCGGTGCGAAGACCGAGGAGAAGATCCTGCGGGGATTGGTGGAGACGCGGGGCATCGAGGGGCGGCTCCTCCTCGGCCGAGCCGTTCCGGTCGTCCGTGACCTGATCGACCGACTCGCGGCGACGGGGCGGTTCGGGAGGATCGAAGCCGCCGGATCCGTCCGGCGTGGGCGCGAGACGATCGGCGACCTCGACCTGTTGGCGACGGCGGAGGATGCGGCGGCGGCCGCCGAGGCGTTCGCGACGCTATCCGACGTCGAGGAAGTGCTGGCGTACGGGAGGAAGAAGTCGTCAGTGCGGCTGACGGGCGGTGTGCAGGTGGACCTGCGTATCGTCCCCGCCGCGTCATTTGGGGCCGCGTGGCAGTACTTCACCGGCTCGCAGGCGCACAACGTTGCGCTGCGCAAGCGGGCGGTGGCGCGCGGCTGGAAGCTCAGCGAGTACGGTTTGTTCGACGGCGAGGATCGCGTACTGGCGGCGGCTGACGAGGCGGCGATCTATCAGCGGCTCGGTCTCCAGCTCGTCCCGCCGGAGCTGCGTGAGGATCACGGGGAGATTCAGCGAGCTGAGACGGGTTCCCTGCCGAAGCTCGTCGAGCTCGGCGACGTCTGCGGCGACCTTCACGTCCACACCGACCGCTCCGACGGCAAGCGGCCGCTGGCGGAGATGGTGGCGGCGGCGATCGAACGGAAGCTCGAGTACATCGCCATTACGGATCACGCGAAATTCGCCGAGGTGATCGGTGGCTTGACGGCCGATGAGGTGCGGCGGCAGATCGACGAGATTGCGGCGCTCAACCAGATGCTCGACGGATTCCGTGTGCTCACCGGCATCGAGGTCAACATCGCTCCCGACGGCTCGCTCGATCTGCCCGACGAGCTGCTGGCGCGCCTCGACGTGGTCGTCGCCGCCGTCCATTCGCAGTTCCGACAACCTCGCGACGAGATGACGGGGAGGTTGCTTCGCGCTGTCGAGCACGAACACGTGGACATCCTGGCCCATCCGACCGGACGTAAGATTGGGGAGCGCCCCGCCATCCAAGCCGACTGGGAAGCCGTGTTCGAGACGGCGGCCGCCCATGGGACCGCCTTGGAAATCAACGCCAATCCGATCCGCCTCGACCTCGGGGCGGACCTCATTCGGCAAGCGATCGCCTCCGGCGCGCGGCTCGCCATCGGTACCGATGCGCATGCGCTCGAGCACTTCGACTTCCGACCGCTTGGCGTCATGACCGCCCGCCGCGGCTGGGCCACCCGCAACGACGTCCTCAACACGCAACCGGCTGACGCCCTCGCCCACCACCCCTAATCCCGGACGGCTCGGGGCAAACCTTCATCGGACGATACGGACCGGCGCCTTGGTTTGCCACCTTCCAGCGATGACCCTAGCTCATCAGGGCGAGACCGTTGCGACTGGACGACGAAGGGGCACGGCATCACGTGGCCAGCCGAAGCAACGCGCGGGGCAAGATCTTCCTCGACGAGCGGGATCGGGCGAAGCTCTTTGATGGACTAACGGTTGCGGCACAGAAGCTCGGCTGGATCCGTCATGCCTACTGCCTGATGCACAACCCCTATCACCTGCTTCTCGAGACCCCTCCAGCCGGGCTCTTTGGAAGGGATGCAGCTGCTGGATGGAACGTACCCGCAGTGGTTCTACTGGCGCCATCGTCGGTCGGTGCGGACACCTCTTGCAGGACCGGTGCAAGGTGAACCTAGTGGGAAAAGGGGAGCTGCTTCTTGGAGCTCACGTACTCCATCGTCTTGTATCCTGTACGTGGCAAGTTGGTACGACGGGTCGGAGATTGGCCATGGAGTGGCTGCCTCCCGACCTGCGGGGAAGCTGCTGCACCGCCGTTTCTGACCGTTGACCGGATCCTGTCGCAGTTCGATACGGATCGTGAACGTGCGATCTGCATCTACAAGGCGCTCGTGCAGGAGGGACTTGGTGCTGACGCAGGGAGGGAGCTTCGAGGCGGGTGGATCCTCGGGAGTCAACGGTTTTGCGGAGGAGATCGTGCCCAGGCTGAAGTCGATCCCGGAGGATCCCGAGGTTCGGCGGCGCGAAATCCACGCGGTGCGTCCCTCTCCGACTGAGCTCTTCGACGGAGTCACGGAGGTTGAGAAGCGTACCGAGAGGGTCCTTGAAGCGGTACACATGCATCGCTACACGCTACGGGAGGACGCCGATCCTATCGACTTGGCGCGCCCCACCGTGTGTACGATTGCCAAGCGGCAGAAACCTCGGAAAGTCACCGCGGCGGGTGGCCCCGCGGATTCGGGAGAAGCCTGGTGACGTGATGCCCTGTCGACGCTGATGTTCGGGCTGCGACGGCTTCTTGCCGCTCCTACGATTCGCGTACGCTTCCCACGCCGTGGTGTCCGGCTTCACGGCGGGGATGCCCCCCGATATCCTGCGAAATGGCTGAGGCTTCGGATCCCATGCGAGCGGAAAGGACGCAGATGCATGCGATAGCGTAGCGAAGCGGTCGACCTGCTGGCCTTCCTTGGGCTCGTGTCTTGGATTGGCTGGGGTGTCTGGATTCCGCTAGCCGTGCTCCAGGTGGACTCACCGGCCTGCAAGCTCGGCGCCTTTGGCCCGACGTTGCCCGCGCTTCTGGTGATCGTGATGCGCCAGAATCGTCACAACCTGTGCGATATCCTCCGGCGGGCCGCGCTGGCGGATCGCCGGGTACGGGTATGTCTTTGCCCTCCTGGGTCCGATGGTGCTGGTCCTCGCCTCGTTGGGGATCGACGCGGCGACTGGGGGCCAAGGGTGGTGTTCGGCGATCCTGCCCAGGTATTCTCGCTGTTGTGGTGTTCGTATAGGTGCTGCCGAGGAGGGTGCTGGGTGAGGAGATGGGCTGGCGGGGCTTCGCCCTGCCTCGTCTCCTCGCATGGCAATCCACGCTGAGGGCGAGCCTCGTTCTCGGAGCCATCGGGGGCATGTGGCACCAGCCTCTGTGCTGGATGGCGGGTGCCTTCCATCGGGAGATCCCCTGTTGCGGTTTGCCGTGCAAGTCGCCGCCTTCGCGATCGTCTATGGATGGCGGTACGTGAACTGGCGAGGGAGCCTGCTGATCGTGCATGTGTTCCATGCCGCGACGAACACGGCGGTCGGGGGGGTGCCCGTGCTTCCGACGACTGTCGATGGGGATGAGCGACCGTCCCTGGGCTAGTGGTTGCCGGCGCCGATTCATAGCGACGGCGGCGGTGGCCTGAACGCCGGCAGGCGGAGGGCCCTTTTGGCGAGTGGGCGATGAAGCATCTGAACCCCAGGGGTCCGCGGCTAGGGAATGGGGAGGAGCCAGTCGCGGGGGGGGGCTGTCTTGGCGTGGACGACGTCATAGAAGTGTTGAGCGAGGGTGGTGGTGATCGGGCCGGGAGAGCCGCTCCCGATCGATCGGTGGTCGATCTCGATCACCGGACAGACCTCGGTAGCGGTACCGCACAGGAAGACTTCGTCGGCGATGTACAGCTCGGTTCGCTGGATCGGCCGGACGGTTACCGGGATGTCCGCCTCCGATGCGAGTTCGATCACCGTCTCACGGGTGATCCCTTCGAGAATGTCCGCGGTGCTCGGCGGCGTCACCAACCGGCCGCGCCGGACCAGGAACAGGTTGGCGGCGCTGGCTTCCGAGACGAGCCCGTTGTTGGTTAGCAGGATGGCCTCGTCGAAGCCGCTTTGCACGGCGTCGGACTTGGCCAGCGCGGAGTTCACGTACGCCCCGGTCAGCTTGCCGCGAGGCGGAAGACTTGCGTCGTGGATTCGCTCCCAGGAGGATACGCACGCGCGGATCCCCTTGGCCGTGTCGAGATACCTGCCCAACGGAACGGCGAACGCGGCGAACTCGCAGGAGACTCCGTGGAGGCGCGGCTCGATGTCGCGTCCCGATTTGTACAGCAGCGGCCGGACGTAGGCGTCCTGTTGGAACGCCTCCCGACGCAGCAGCTCGATGAGGCCACCTTCGATCTCGTCCAGCGGTCCGGGGAGCTCCATATGGAGGATGCGGGCATTACGCGCCATTCGCTCGAGGTGGTCCCGGGGACGGAACAGGGCTTGCCGCTGTCGCTCCTCGCTCCAGTAGGAGCGGATGCCTTCGAACACGGCGGTCCCGTAGTGGAGCGCCGAGGTCATGATGCTGATGTTGGCCTCGTCGATCGGGAGGATCCTCCCCTCGAACAGCGCGTAGCGATTGGCGGCGGGCATTCTCCGACCTCCTTCGGGTGTCTGCGGTCCCTGCGGATCCGGTAGGGACACCTCGGTGGGTCATCGTAGCGATGCCCGAGAGTATACCCGCCCTGCATCGAGGCGCGTCCGGCGACGAAGACCGACCGTATACTCAGGGGAAGATGGTGAAGAACGGTGCAGACGGACAGGCGACGAGGGGAATCGAATGAGGAGGACACCGGGCTTCCGGACGGTCCCGTTCTCTGTTCAACGGCGTATGGCGGCGGCCAGCGCGGCGGTCGCCGCGGAGCGCAACACAACTCACCGGGTCGCCGAGTACCCGTGGATGGATGCATTCCGACGTGGCCGGAGGTTGGTGCTGCTCGACGAGATCACTGTGGCGGGGCCACCGTCGGAGTGGCGGTAGGAGGGGTCGTGAAGCGACCGGCGGTCGAGGGAGATCGGATCGACCCCCGGGAGCACGTTTGCCTGACGGTGTCATTCGACCACGAGATCGTCGACGGTGCATCGGCAGCTCGATTCGTGTCGAGTCCGGCGAGACGCCTGTCGAGCGGCGGCTTACTGGATGGGGAGCTCGTCGAGCAGCGAGGTGGGGAGGATGGGTACAGCAACGGAAAGGAACCGCGGTGATGAGGCTCCAGCATCTGGGTGCGTCGACCGATAGGGCGAAGGCGAAGGAGGCGGGCATCGAGAGGTTCGTGCGGCACCGCACCGGCCCCCGGCGGAACCTGTGCGGGATGCCGTGGATGCGGTCCGCCCCCGACGCTCCGCTGTTCGAGCAGGTGAAGACCGTTGCCCATGGGGCGTTCGAGGACGATGCTCTGGCTGTGGTGATCCGCGGGCATGAGCTGCTGATGACCCCGGATGGGCCGTCGGAGGGTGTCCGTGTGGCGGTCGGGTGGTGCGACGGCGCTCGGGCGGAGCCGCTCCCGTTCGACGGCGGCCAAGCGGCGGGCTCCAGCTGATGGTCGCGGTTGCGTGTCGGTCGCGCGCTGGTATCGGGTCGCCCTCGGCAACGCGGCGATCATGATGTTGCTCGACGTCATCGTTCCGGTCCTCGTTGTTGCCGCCGCCGGCTTCCTGTTCGGCCGGTGGACCCGGCTCGACATGACGCCGCTGACGCGGTTGTCGTTCTACGTGCTGAGCCCGGCGCTGATCTTCCATGCGTTTGTGAGCCGCTCCGTTGCGGCGTCCGATCTGGCGACCACGGGGCTGTTCGTCGTGATCTTCCACGGCGCGCTGTTCTCCATGGCCTTGCTGGCCACGGCCCGGATGTCCTGGGATCGCGATACCAAGACCTCGGCGGTGCTTTCCTTCTCGTTCAACAACTGCGGCAACTACGGCTTGCCGGTGCTGCTGTTTGCGTTCGGAGAGGCCGGGTTCGCGTTGGGGGTCGCCTACATGATCGCGCATCTGGTGTTCCAGGTGGTGTTCGGCGTCGGTATCGCGCAATGGCAACGGGGGATCCGTCCGTGGGGGCTGATGGCACGTATCCTCAGAGTGCCATGGCTCTACGCGCTGGCCGCCGCGATGGTCGTGCGGGGGTTCTGTCTCGATCCACCAGCGGCGATCGTCCGCCCGGTCGAGCTCGTCGCCGGGGCAGCGATTCCGGTTCAGTTGTTGTTGCTTGGGATGTCGCTCGCCAAGGTCGAGATCGCGGGGCTGCTGCGACGAGCGGTTCCTATCTCGGTGCTCAAGCTGGCCGTCGCGCCGCTGCTCGCGTGGGGGTTCACCGCCGCGTTGGGCGTCGAGGGTCTGCTGCGCACGGTGCTGATCCTCGAGGCCAGCACGCCGACCGCGGTCAACGCGCTGGTCTTGTCGCTGCAGTTCGACCGACGCGCCGAGTTGACGGCCTCCGTCGTCCTGCTCACGACGATGGGCGGTCTGGCGGTGACCAGCCTGCTGCTTTGGATTCTCACCTAAGCAGCGGGCTTCGGACGCCCCCGTCTTGCCTCACGTAAGTGTGCACTCGAGAGACGCCCATTGACCCCACCGAGCGGAGCGCCTACGATGGGCGGGCAAGGAAGGTTCGCAAACCCCACACGAGGAGTGATTTGATGGCCGCGGTCGTGCTCGACGGGAAGGCCCTATCCAAGGAGATCGAGGCGGCGCTCGCTCAGCGCGTAGCCCAGTTGAAGGAGGAGTTCGACATAGGGACGCCGATCTTGGCGACGATTCTGGTGGGGGAGGATCCGGCGTCGGCGACGTACGTCAAGATGAAAGGAAACGCCTGCCGTCGGGTGGGGATGGAGTCGCGGAAGGTCCTGTTGCCGGAGGATACGACCACCGAGCACCTGATCGACGAAGTCGACAAGCTCAACGACAATCCGGAAGTCCACGGGATCCTGCTTCAGCACCCCGTGCCGCCGCAGATTGATGAGCGGCTCTGCTTCGATCGGATCGCCCTCGAGAAGGACGTCGACGGGGTCACCTGCCTCGGCTTCGGGCGGATGACGATGGGCGAGCCGGCGTACGGTTCGGCGACACCGGCCGGGATCATGAAGATCCTGCGCCACTACGACATCCCGATCGAAGGTCAGCACGCCGTGGTCGTGGGGCGCAGTCCGATCCTGGGCAAGCCGATGGCGATGATGCTACTCAACGCCAACGCCACGGTCACCATCTGCCACTCCCGTACGAAGAACCTCCCCGCCCTCATCGAGCAGGCGGATCTGGTGGTGGGGGCGGTCGGCAAGCCCGAGTTCATCAAGGGGGCGTGGATCCGCACCGGGGCCGTTGTCGTCGATGCCGGATACCATCCCGGTGGGATCGGCGATGTCGAGCTCTCCGCCGTGGTCGACCGCTGCGCTGCCTACACCCCAGTTCCCGGCGGTGTCGGGCCGATGACGATCGCCACGCTGATCTCACAGACCGTGGAAGCGGCGGAGAAGTCGGTCGCCTGAGCGCACCACCGGGTCACGAAGGCCCCATGCCGATTCGCCGGTTCGAACTTGAGCGCTACTTCGCCCAGTATGAGTTCTCGGCGCCCTATCTGCTGTCGTGCTCGGATTGCGAGCCACTGGGGATGGACGAGCTGCTGGCGATGGCGGATGCCGAGTCCGCGACGATGTGGCGTACGCTGCGGCTCGGCTACACGGAATCCCTAGGACATCCGTCGTTGCGGGCGGAGATCGCCCAAGCCTATCCCGGCGTGGATCCCGAGGAGGTGCTGGTGGCAGCGCCGGAGGAGTGCATCTTTCTCACGATGACGGCGCTGCTGTCGCCGGGAGACCACGTGGTGAGCTGCCATCCGGGGTACGCCTCCCTCTACGAGATCGCTCGGTGGATGGGCTGCGAGGTTTCGCTGTGGAAGCCGCGTGAATCGGAAGGATGGCGGTTTGCCCTCGAGGATCTGGAGGAGCTCATGACGAGCGATACCCGGCTCGTCGCGGTCAACTTCCCGCACAATCCGACGGGGGCGATGCTCCCCGCGTTGCAGTTCGAGCGCCTGGTCGAACGGGTCCGGGAGACCCGAGCGTACCTGTTGTCCGACGAGATGTACCGCGGCCTCGAGTTCTGCATGGAGGATCGACTCCCTCCGGCATGTACGCGGTGGAAGCGGGCGTTGTCGCTGTCGGGGATGTCGAAGCTCTACGGGCTGGCGGGGCTGCGGATCGGATGGCTGGCAACCCACGATCGCGATGCGCTGCGACGGATCGCCGAGATGAAGGACTACACCACGATCTGTCCGAGCGCGCCGAGCGAGATCCTGGCGATCGTCGCCCTGCGAAACGGGGAGCGAATCGTCGGCCGGCAACGTCGCCGCGTACTGGCCAACCTCGACCGGCTGACGGCGTTCGTCGACCGGTGCGGGGACATCGTGACGTGGACCCAGCCGAGCGGCGGGCCCGTCGCATACCCTCGGTTGTTGGGAATTGATGACGTCGATCGACTGTGTCGAGAGCTCGTCGAGGAGGAGGGCATCCTGCTGCTTCCCGGTTCCGTCTTCGAGGATGAGGCGCATCACGTACGGATCGGTTTCGGCCGGGTGGACTTCCCGGGCGTCCTCGCCCGGTTCGAGGCATACTTGGAGCGGCGGATGACCTCCCGCTGACGTCGGGGAGGCTGCGGTGGATCGGGTGACCGGCTACCATCGTCCCGGAGCGGAGGAATCCCATGGCCATCCACGAGCGAGCGTACCGCCATCCCGACGACTACGCGCCGATCGGCGACTTCCTCGTCCGGAGTTTCCCGGCCACGGCGGAGGGGCCCCACCGCAACTGGCTGCAGCCAAGGTGGGAGTACGCGCACTACCACCCGATGCTCGACGCCGAGCATCTCGATCGCTGGGGGGTGTGGGAGGACGACGGACGGATCGTCGCGGTCGTCCACGACGAGCACGTCATGGGCCTCGTATACGTGCAGCTCGATCCGGCATACCCCGAGCTGAAGCCCGAACTGCTCGAGCACGCCGCCGCACGGCTCGGATGCGCCTTCGACCGCGGGCCGGCGGTGTGCGTCTACCTCGACGACGATGACAAGCGGTTCCAGGAAGCGGCCACTGAGCTGGGCTACGTGAGGCTGCCTTCGGCGCGCGCCGAGGTCACCTCGACGCTGTCTGTGGACGATCTTCCGCTGGAGAACCCAGTTCCCCACGGGTTCGAGCTCCTCGGCCTCGACGAAGACGACGACCTGCATAAGGTCCATCGGGTGATGCATCGCGGATTCGACCATCCTGGCGAGCCTCCCGCCGACGGGTTGGCGTGGCGTCGGCGGAAGCTGGCGGCGCCGAACCTGCGCAAGGACTTGACGGTGGTCGCCCGCGCGCCGAACGGTGATTTCGCCTCGTTGTGCGGAATGTGGCTTGACGCCGAGAACGGGGTTAGCTACGTGGAGCCGGTGGCCACCGACCCGGCGTATCGAAGAAGGGGACTGGGCACGGCGGTGGTCCTCGAGGGCGTCCGCCGTTGCGCCCGGGAGGGGGCGCGGGTTGCCTACGTCGGTACCGACAAGCCGTTCTATCTGTCGATGGGATTCGAGCCCCGCTTTCGGTACGGGTTGTGGCGCAAACCGTTGGAGGCCGCGTGAACCAGCCGAAGGTCGCATTCCGTCGGAAGCACCTCTGGAGGGCGCCATGATGACCGATCGTCCGACGCCCGACCGCCTGAAGACGGTGATCTGGGACTTCAACGGCACGCTGATCGACGACGTAGAGATGGTGGTTCGGACGGTCAACGAGCAGCTGGCAAAGCGGGGGCGCTCGGAGCTGACCGTCGCCCGGTATCGCGATGTGTTCGGGTTCCCCGTCGAATCGTACTACCGGCGAATCGGGCTCGATCCCGGCTCCGGCGCGATCGCTGAGCTGTCGGAGGAGTTCCGCGAGGTCTACGTACCGAACCTGGCGCGCTGCCGGTTGCGAGGCGGGGTCGAGGCCGTCCTCGGCGCCTGCGGCGATGCTGGACTGCGTCAGTTCGTCCTCTCGGCCATGGAGGAGACGGCGTTGCGGGCGGCGATCGACGAGCTGCGGATCGGCCCGTACTTCGAAGCGGTATACGGTCTGGCGCATTGGGCAGGGGACTCCAAGGCCCAGCGAGCTCATCAGCTGGTGGTCGAGTTCGGCATCGACACCGACACGGCGCTGTGGATCGGGGACACCGAGCATGACGCGGAGGTCGCGGAAGCCGAAAGCATCGCCCCGGTGTTGGTCGGCGGCGGCCACCAGTCGACCGCGCGGCTGCGAGCCACCGGTCATCCGGTATTCGACGACATCCACGCCCTCGGGGAGTGGATCGGCGATGCGCTCGATCGGTAACACGGCCGCTTCCGTCGCCACTCGGCGGGATCTACGGCCATGAGCGCGCGGGGTGCGTCTGACTCCCGGTACGCATGGAGGCTGCTCGCCCTCGGTGGGATCACTGCCGCCGTGGTGGTGGCGATGCCGACGATGGCGCTGCCGGTGCTGTTTCCCGAGATGGCGGCGGAGCTTGGACTGACCGTGGTCCAAGTCGGAGCGATATGGGGGATGCTATCGCTGGCCGGGGTGTTCACCAGTCTCATCGGGGGCAGCCTTGGCGACCGAATCGGCTCCCGTCGCACGTTGATCGCGTCCTGCATGACCTTGGGACTGGCCGGCGCGTCACGGGGCCTGTCGGGCGGGTTGGCGACGCTGGCATTCACGGTATTCCTCAGCGGTCTGGTCGCGTCGGTGATCCCGATGAACCTTCACAAGATGTGCGGTGTGTGGTTCTCCCGGCGACGGCTCGGGGTGGCCAACGCCGTGATCTCGGGCGGGATGGCGCTCGGGTTTCTCATGGGCTCGATGATCAGCGCTACCGTGTTGTCGCCGTGGCTCGGGAGTTGGCGCGCGGTGCTGTTCTTCTACGGTGCGATCTCGCTGGTGATGGCGATACCCTGGACGTTGACTCGCGATGCGCCCGCGCAATCGGTGGAAGACGGCGCGGGGGACGAGGCTCCGAGCATCCGCCGGTCTCTCGGGCAGGTAATCCGATTGCGGCACGTGTGGCTGCTTGGACTGTCGCTGCTCGCGGTGGGCGGCGCCGTGCAGGGATTCCTCGGCTACCTGCCCACCTACCTGCGCGGCATCGGGTGGGAGCCGGCCCGTGCCGACGGTGCAATCGCGTCCTTCCACGCCGTGAGCCTCGCGGCGGTCGTTCCGATGGCCGTCATGAGCGATCACCTGCAGCTCCGGCGCGGCTTCCTTGCTGTGGCGTCATTGGTCATGGCGCTCGGGATCGGTGTGGTCTCGTGCGCCGGCGGTGCGGCCGTGTGGATCGGTGTTCTGTTGGCAGGGGTTGTCCGCGACAGCTACATGGCGGTGTTCATGACCACGGTGACGGAGGTACGTGGCGTGGGCGCGGTGTACGCAGGCAGTGCGCTCGGCCTGGCGATGATGCTGCTGCGGCTTGGCGGCTGGCTGGCGCCGCCGCTGGGCAATGGGATGGCGGCCTTCGGCGCGCGCTACCCGTTCGTCGTATGGGCGGGGATGGGAGGGCTCGGCCTTCTCGCATTGGCGGCGTCGCGGATGCGCAGGCCCCCTCCGGCAGGCGGTCAGGGGCGGAGTGGGGGAGCCGACGCCGACAGGTGAACGAACAGCTCGACGTTGCCTTTGTCCCCCTCGAGCGGCGAGCGCATCTCCCCGATGACCGACCACGGGGTGTCGGCCTCGATGAACGATCGAAGTCCGTCAAGGACCGCCTGCCGATCGATATCACTCTTGACCACGCCGTCCGATGGGAGCTTGGTCCGCCCGACCTCAAACTGCGGCTTGACGAGGGCGAGGATCTCGCCCTTCGGGGCGAGGATCTCGGCGAGCGGTGGGAGGACCAGCTTCAGCGAGATGAACGCCACGTCGACGGTCGCCACGTCGATCGGTTCGCCGACGTCTTGAGGTTCCAGGTACCGCGCGTTCACCCCTTCGCGAACGATCACCCGTGGATCACGTCGCAGACTGGGATGAAGCTGATCGTGGCCGACGTCAATTGCATACACCTTGGCAGCGTGCCGCTGCAAAAGGCAGTCGGTGAACCCGCCGGTGGACGCTCCGACGTCGAGGCAGACCTTGCCGCGGGGGTCGATCCGAAACCGGTCGAGCGCCGCGTCGAGCTTCTCTCCGCCACGGCTCACGTAGGGCTCGAACGCTAGGATCTCGATCTCCGCCTCGGGATCGACTGGATGTCCCGGGCGATTGACGACCCGGCCGTCGACCAGGACGCGGCCCGCCTCGATCATCCGTTGTGCGCGGGAACGGCTCCGGATCAGACGGCGTTGCTTGATGATCTTGTCGAGGCGTTCTCTCATCCGGCCGATGCGGCCACCTGTTGTCGCCGTCCGACGTACGTCTCGAGCCCCGCCTTCAGTACCTCGACGGCGCGCACCAACTTCGCCTCCTCGAGGACATAGGCGATTCGCACCTCGTTGCGTCCGACCCCCTCACTGGCGTAGAAGCCGGCGCCGGGGGCGACCATTGTCGTCTCTCGATCGAGGTGGAAGTCGTTGAGCATGAACTTGACGAACGCTTCGGAGTCGGTGATCTGCGGGAACTTCACCATGATGTAGAATGCGCCCTCCGGCTTCCTGCAAACCGCGCCAGGGATCGTCTGCAGCGCGTCGAACAGCGTGTCCCGCCGGGAGTGGAACTTGCGCCGCATTTGCTGGATCTCCTCCGCGTAGTTCGGATCGTTGAGAAACGCCACCAGGCCGAGCTGCTCGAAGGTGGGAGCGGACAGCCGGATCATACAGAGCTTGTGCATCGCGGTCATCACCTCCGTATTGCGGCTGACGACGCACCCGATGCGGGCGCCGCATGCGGAAAGCCGCTTGGAGATGCTGTCGACGAGGATTGCTTGCTGTTCAAGACCGGGGAGCTCGAGGATGCTGGTTGCCTGCCCTTCGTACGTCAGCTCACGGTAGGGCTCATCGGAGATCACGAACAGGTCGCGTCGAAGCGCCAGCTCGCCGACCGCTTCCAGTTCGGCGCGCGTGTAGGCAACGCCGGTCGGGTTCCCGGGATTGGAGAACAGGATCGCCTTGGTTCGCGACGTGACCAGCGACTCGATGTCGTCGATCGGCGGGAGGTGGAATCCGCCCTCGATCCTGGCCGTGATCGGCACCACCCGGATTCCGTTCATCAGGGCGTGGCCGTGGTAGTTCGGGTAGAACGGCTCGGGGATCAGGACCTCATCTCCCGGATTGCAGGTGGTCTGCAGCGCGAAGGCGAACGCTTCGCTGCCACCGATCGTGACCTGGAGCTGATCCTCGGACAGCTCGATCCCCATGGCTCCGTAGAAGCGCAGCAGGGCAGCGATCGCCTCCGGGATGCCGCATGCGGGTGCGTAGCACAGCACGTCGAGGTCGGCGTGCCGCACGCCGTCCATGAACGACTGCGGGGTCGGGATGTCCGGCTGACCGATGTTCAGGTGGTAGACATGGACGCCGCGCTTCTTGGCCGCCGTGGCCAACGGCACGAGCCGACGGATCGGCGAACCCTGCAGCTGCTGGGTGCGCTCAGAAATGGTCAACATGATCGAGGATCCACACCTCCCGTAGTTCCGGCAGCGACTCGCGAGTCAACTCGACGGTCGAGGTGCCGACATGGCGGACATTGTCCATCAACCCCTCGAATTCCTCCACCGTGGCGATCGGCCAGTCGGCGATCCGCTCGGTGCGGTAGTGCATCGGAATCGCCACCCGAACCGCCGGCAGCGACCGAACGATGTCGGAGGCTTGTCCGGCATCGATGGTGAAGTGCCCGCCGACCGGGAGGAAGAGGACCTCCACCGCGGCGAGGGTGCGGCGTTGCGTATCGTCGAGCGGCGTCCCCAGATCACCGAGGTGGGCGATTGTCACCCCTTCGAGGGTGAACACGAGGATCGTGTTCGTTCCCCGCTCGGCGCCCCCGCGATCATCGTGATACGACGGGATGCCCGCAAACCGCACACTGTGGGCCTCATGGTCGCCGATCCCCTCGATTGTCGCGGGATCGCCGCGCACCCGGCCGACCGCGTTATGGTCGAAGTGGCCGTGGCTGATGGTGACGATGTCGACCGGCGACTCCGGAAACGCGTAGGGAACTTGCTCATCAAACGGGTCGGTGAGAAGACGTGCTTCACGGGCAGCGATGGCGAAGCAGGCGTGTCCGTACCAGGTGATCTTCATCTCTCCTCCTTTGCCTCTGCGGTAGACAGCATTCCTTCCACCAGATCCGCGTAATCGATTCCGGCGACGGCGGCGGCCCGCGGGAGATCGCTGATCGGCGTCATGCCCGGCAGCGTATTCACCTCGAGCACGTAGGGTGTGCCGTCGGTGCCCAGTCGGAGGTCGACGCGGGAGTAGCCGCTGCACCCGAGCGCGCGGTGGGCTTCCAGCGACACCTTCCGCAGCCGGGTGGCGGTGTCATCATCGATCGGCGCGGGAGCGAGGAACTCGGCGACGCCGTCGGTGTACTTGGCTTCGTAGTCGAACAGCTTGCCCGGGATCCGGATCTCGATGACCGGAAGCGGAGCATCGGCATTGTCCTGTCGAAGGATGCCGACCGTGATTTCCCGTCCCACGATGTACTCCTCGACGACGAGCGAGGGATAAGCCGCCAACACCCGTCCGGCGGCCTCCTGGAGGGTCCGCTGATCCTCGACGAAATGCACCGCGACCGTTGACCCCCCGTTGCCCGGTTTGATGACAAGCGGGAAACCGAGCCGGTCGGCCGCTTCGGCCAGGAATGCCGTCAGCTCGCCTTCTTCGTAAACGCAGCCCGGCGGGATCGGAATCCCCTGTGAGGCGAAGAGGGCTCGCGATCGCGGCTTCTGCATGGCGCGGAAGCAGGCGCGGGCGTCCGAGCCGGGGTAGGGGATCCCCATGACGTCGAGGAGGAGCTGTACGGTGCCGTCCTCGCCGGAACCGCCGTGCAGCAAGTTGAACGCGACGTCGATCCCACGGAGCTGGGGCACGAGGTCGTCGAGGGAGTCCATCTCGATCCACCTTGCCGAGTGACCGGCGGCGGTCAGGGCACGGTGGACGTGTGAAGCAGAAACGAGAGAGATGTCCCTTTCTGGTGAGTCCCCCCCGCCCAGTACTCCGATCGTTCGTGTGACCCCCACGTGCACGCCTCCGCTCGATCAAGTATAGTCTGAGAGAGCCCTTCCTGCAACGTGGAAAGGCTCTGGCGAAGGGAATTTGGCGAGACCGCCGAATTCCCTTGACACCCCCTCGGGGGCTCGCTATACTCCACGAGCTGTTTGGTCCTTGAAAAGTGGATAGCGTGGTGAAGAGTTCACAAAGTGACACTCTAAGCACTTGTTTTTGCTTTGATACAATTGGATCAGAATCTTCAACTAAGAGAGTTTGATCCCAGCTCAGGATGAACGCTAGCGGTGCGCTTAACACATGCAAGTCGTGCGATCGAACCGAACGGATCACCCTTCGGGGTGGGAAGATCGGTCACGGAGCGGCGGACTGGTGAGTAACACGTAGCTAACCTGCCCTCTTGATGGGGACAACCTGCCGAAAGGGAGGCTAATACCCAATATGGTGCGGGGTCGATGGATCCCGTTCCAAAGGCGGTTTTGCCGTCGCAAGAGGAGGGGGCTGCGCCCTATTAGCTTGTTGGTAGGGTAACGGCCTACCAAGGCGATGATGGGTAGCTGATCTGAGAGGATGATCAGCCACATTGGGACTGAGATACGGCCCAGACTCCTACGGGAGGCAGCAGTGGGGAATATTGGCCAATGGACGAAAGTCTGAGCCAGCGACACCGCGTGGGGGATGAAGGCTTTCGGGTTGTAAACCCCTTTTCTGGAGGAAGAATAAGGTCGGGAGGAAATGCTCGTCCGATGACGGTACTTCAGGAATAAGCATCGGCAAACTCCGTGCCAGCAGCCGCGGTAAGACGGAGGATGCAAGCGTTATCCGGAATCACTGGGCGTAAAGGGCGTCTAGGCGGTCAGGTAAGTCACCTGTGAAAGCCCTCGGCTCAACCGGGGAAGGTCGGGTGATACTGCTTGGCTTGGGTGTAGGAGAGGAGAGTGGAACTCACAGAGTAGCGGTGGAATGCGTAGATACTGTGAGGTACCCCGATGGCGAAGGCAACTCTCTGGCCTACTACCGACGCTGAAGCGCGAAAGCGTGGGGAGCAAAGGGGATTAGATACCCCCGTAGTCCACGCCCCAAACGATGTTCACTTGGTGTCGGCCTCTTATGCTGGTCGGTGCCGGAGCTAACGCGTTAAGTGAACCGCCTGAGGAGTACGGCCGCAAGGCTAAAACTCAAGAGAATTGACGGGTCCCCGCACAAGCGGTGGAGCACGTGGTTTAATTCGATGGTAAGCGAAGAACCTCACCTGGGCTTGACATACTAGTGGTAGGAACCTGAAAGGGGGACGACCCTGCCTTCGGGTAGGGAGCTAGTACAGGTGATGCATGGCTGTCGTCAGCTCGTGTCGTGGGATGTAGGGTTAAGTCCCGAAACGAGCGCAACCCTTGTCGTTAGTTGCCAGCGGGTAATGCCGGGGACTCTAGCGAGACTGCTGGTGAATAGCCGGAGGAAGGCGGGGATGACGTCAAGTCATCATGTCCCTTACGCCCAGGGCGACACACATGCTACAATGGGAGGTACAAAGGGCTGCAATACCGCAAGGTGGAGCCAATCTCAAAAAGCCTCCCCCAGTTCGGATTGAGGTCTGCAACTCGACCTCATGAAGCCGGAATCGCTAGTAATCGCAGGTCAGCCACACTGCGGTGAATATGTACTCGGGGGTTGTACACACCGCCCGTCACACCAACCGAGTGG
>CAZLER010000019.1:0-40842 GCA_964558595.1 uncultured Thermotogae bacterium | reverse complement strand
CGCGGAGGGGAAAGCCACGACGGATGGACACCGCACGGAGAATCCTTGTCTCCTCGCCAAGGCGCAGGGCATGCCAAGAGATCGGGCGACGAAACTTGGAACACCTTCACCCCCCCAGCTCTCGCGGAGAGCGCGGCACGCGCGGGGAGGAGGCCGGAGGATGAATCTGCCTGTTGGTGCAGAACTGCTGGTGGAGAACTCCGCGCCCTCTGTGTTGGCGGCCTCTGCGGTGGATGCAGTCCTCCCGGGACCGGCAAGCCATGAACCGCAGAGCGCGCCGCGGAACGCAGAGGAATGACCAATGCGGAAGATCCTGTGGCCCAACCGCGCACCTTTTTGCCTCTCGAAGCTTCTCCCCATGGCGCCTTGGCGAGCGAAGAGGGGCTGCGGTCCATCGGTTCGCCGTATCCGCCGCCCTCCCCCTGGCCTCTGCTCCGCGATCTCCACGCCTCCGCGGGAGAAAGGTGTTGGGGGCTTGTGTTCTCCGGCTTCTCCCCAGGGGACCTGGCGTACGTAGCGCTTTGGCGAGAACACGGCTTCTCAATACCGGAGGATCGCGGCGGGAAGCGTCTCCAGAGCGGTTTCGTCCGGGTTCTCCACGTAGACGGTGCCGCCGTTGCGCACCGTCCACACGGCGGCGGTGTCGAGCAGATCGACGTCGCCTGGCTGACGGGTGTCGTGGAGCTCGACGGCGAGCGTTTCCGGGTCGAACTGCCCCCATCGCTGTTCCTGAGGGACGAACAGGGCATCAATCCGGCCGACCTTGGCGGCCGGGACGATCGGTCGCAGATCGGTGAGGAGGCGATCGGTCTCCGTGAGCTCGTGATACCGTTCGACCCATTCCTGACGGGCGCGATCGAACAACGGCCGGACGTGCTGCCAGGCGCGGTCGTGCAGCTCGTCCTCACGGGTGTTCTCCATGTTCCCGATCAGGCTTTCATGCACCAAGTGGGGATAGGTGTTGGCTTCTCGGTAGATGGACAACTCGTAGTCCACGCCGGCGACGATCAGCGGCGCCTCCTGTCCGGCGATCGCTCGTTCGACGCCGTGATCCACCTGGCGGAAGAACCGCTGGATGTTCTTCTTGTGCTCGAGGTCGTCCGCGGCTGCGCCGTGGCCATGGAAGATCGCCGGACGTTGGCCGCTCTGGGGCGGCTGCTGCTCGGGGGGTGGGGTCTTCGAATGGTACTGGAGACTCTTCTCGGGCACGTCATAGCGCAGCGCCTCGGCGATCGAGGTGGGGGTATCCTCGAGATGGATGCGATGCAGCTCGGTGCGGGAGGCCTCGTAGAATCGCACGTCGTTGAGGCTGAGGGTGAGAAGATAGAACCGCTCGTCGGCGCTGATCAGCCGCAACAGCGGCTTGAGGTGGAACCGTTTCGCGACGACGACCAGCTCGGGCAGCGCAAACGCTGTGCGATAGGTGTCGAGGGCATCGGGCGTCCGGAACACCGCCAGACCGCGCTCTTGATGCTGCCAGAACGGACGCTCGTCGTGAAGCCCCTGCAGCGGCGCCAACAGCGCCTCGCGCTCTCGGGGCCTGACGCCGTGGGTCTCCAGCTGCTCCTCGGCGTTCGAGATCGCATTCTTGAACCGGATCGGGTTCTTGCGGATCTCCGCGCCATGGGGCTCCATCGGCACGTACATCGAGATGCACGGCGACGCGGTCGTCTCCAGCAGCGTCACCAGCTGTTCCGAGGACGGGGATTCAATCATCGAGCACCTCCAAGCGTGGTGGTTCGGGTAGGGTTCTCGACCGGTCGGATGGGGCCGAGATGTGAGAAGAGGATCACCAGACCGAGCTTGAGAGAACACGAGCGACGACTCATCGTACGGGACCGCGCCGTTCGGATGCAACCTTCGAGTTCGGCCTCCCGGGTTGGGATCATCCGGCCTCCTCGGCCGAACCGCGCACGCCGCCCCGCCGTAGCCGCCGCGCGTTGACGGCGACGATCACTGTCGACAACGACATCAGTGCCGCGCCCACCGCCGGGGAGAGGAGGATCCCCCACGCCGCCAACGCGCCGGCGGCGAGTGGAATGGCGAAGATGTTGTAGCCCGCCGCCCACCACAGGTTCTCAACCATCTTCCGACGGGTTCGCCGGGCGAGGTCGAGGATCCCGTTCACGTCACGCGGATCCGAGCGCACGAGGACGATGTGGGCCGATTCGACGGCGACATCGGTGCCGGCCCCGATGGCGATACCGACATCGGCCTGGGCCAACGCCGGTGCATCGTTGACCCCGTCGCCGACCATCGCCACCCGATGTCCGTCTTCCTGAAGCTGCCGGATGATCTCGGATTTGCGGTCCGGGAGCACCTCGGCATGGACGTGATCGAGCCGCAGGTCGCGGGCGACCGCATCGGCGACCGCGCGGCTGTCGCCGGTCAGCATGTGCACGTCGAGTCCGGCCTCCTGGAGCTGGCGGACCGCTTGGTCGGACTCGGAACGGATCCGATCGGCGAGCAGGATCGCGCCCACGGCGGCCCCGTCGTCGATCACGAACACGGTTGTCCCCGCCGACTCGTCGAGCGATGAGAGGGCCTCGTCGTCGAACGGGATCTTCTGCTCGCGCAGATAGCCGCGAGCGGCGACCTCGATGCGACGGCCGTCGACCCTCCCCCGCACGCCGCGACCCGGGATCGCTTCCACCTCGGAGGCGTCCGGCACGTCGAGATCGTTCTGCTGGGCGTGGTCCACGATTCCACGGGCGATCGGATGCTCCGAGCCGCGCTCGACGGCGGCGGCGAGCGCGACGACCTCGTCCTCCGAAGGGTCGGCCCACGCGACGACGCCGCGCACCCCGAACCGACCCTCGGTGAGCGTCCCCGTCTTGTCGAACACGATGGTATCGAGCTCGCGAGCGCGCTCGAAGGCCGAGCGGTCGCGGATCAGCAGCCCCCGGTTCGCCCCCAGCGACGTCGACACGGCCACCACCAACGGGATCGCCAACCCCAAGGCGTGGGGACAGGTGATCACCATCACGGTGACCATCCGCTCGACCGTGAACGCCCAGGTCTGCCCAATTGCCAACCACCCGGCGAACGTCCCTGCGCCGGCGGACAAGGCGACGAACGTCAGCCACATCGCGGCGCGATCGGCGAAGTCCTGCGTCCGCGACCGGGCGGCTTGGGCCTCACGGACCATGTCGACGACCTGGGAGAGGTAGGTCTCCTCGCCGGTCGTTCGGACCTCCACCGTGATCGCCGCATCCCCGTTCACGGTGCCCCCGATGACGTTGTCCTCGGGACCGCGCTCGACCGGGACGCTCTCCCCGGTCACCATCGATTCGTCGATCGAGCTTTGGCCGTCCAGAATGACGCCATCGACGGGAATCCGCTCCCCCGGGCGCACCAGCACCCGGTCGGAGGACTGCAGCTGATCGATGGGAACGTCCTCGATGTCGCCGTCGGTCCTGCGGTGGGCTTCGGCGGGCAGAAGCTGGACGAGCTCCTCGAGGGCGCCGGATGCCCCGAGCACCGATCGCATCTCGATCCAATGGCCCAGGAGCATCACGTCGATCAGCGTCGCCAGCTCCCAGAAGAATACCGTCCCGGGTACGCCGAAGCTGACCGCGCCGGAGTAGACGTAGGCGACCGTGATCGCCAGGCCGATCAGCGTCATCATTCCCGGCTCCCGCCGCCGCAGCTCGCCGACTGCATCGCGCACGAACGGCCACCCCCCGTAGCCATAGATCAACGTGGCCAGGGCGAACCGGAGGGTGGAAATACCGGGGAAGGTCCAGGAGACGCCGAACAACCCCTGGATGATCGGAGCCAAAGCTAGGATGGGCGCGGTGAGGAGCAAGGAGACGAAGAACCGCTGACGGAAGTCGCGTGCCATCGCCCGATGGTGCGACGAACCGCTTCGATTCCGTTCGTGGTTTCCGTGTTGCGTCTCGTTCATCGATCGCTAGCGGACGACGAGTCCGCCATCGGCGACCAGCGGATGGCCGGTCACGAATGAGGCGGCGTCCGAGCACAGCCAGACAATCGCCTCGGCGATCTCGTCGGGGGTGCCCATGCGGCCTGCCGGAGCCATCTCCGCGTAGGCCCGCTCCGTCTCGGGATCCCCTCCGGTGACCCGCTCGACCATTCCGGTCCGGATGACGCCGGGACAGATCGCGTTGACCCGGATCCCCTGCTGGGCGTACTCGAGCGCCGCGGCGCGGCTCGCCCCGATCACGCCATGCTTGGCGGCGACGTAGGCGGACAGGTTGGGGAAGCCGACCAGCCCGGCGACCGAGGACATGTTGACGATCGCCCCGCCTCCCCCGTCGAGCATCCGCGGGATCTCGTGCTTCATGCACAGCCAGACGCCGGTCAGGTTGATCGCCAGCACCCGCTCCCAGTTGTCCTGTGAGGCATCGGCAGTCGGCGCCTGTTCGCCTTCGATCCCGGCGTTGTTTACGGCGCTATCGAGGCGTCCGTAGGCGGAGAGACAGCGCTCTACCATCTGCTGGACGTCAGACGGATCGGAAACATCGGTGCGGACGAACTTCGCCTCTCCGCCTGCTTGGGCGGCGGCTTCCGTGGCGGCGTTGCCGCCGTCCTCATCGAGGTCGGCGAGCAGCACGCGGGCGCCCCGGCCGGCGAACGCGATGGCGGTCGCCCGGCCGATCCCCGAGGCGGCGCCGGTGACGATCACGGCGCGGCCTTCACAATCGGTGGTCATGGTGAACCCTCCTTCCTATCGGATCGGTCAACGGTAGGCCGATGGCTCCTGTCGATGGGTTACAACGACCGCAGGCTGTCGACGATCGCGTCGAGATCGGGCAGCTCCGCGGGTGGATGGACTGCACTGAGGCGGACCGTTCCCCCGGCATCGACGATCACGGTCGCCCGCTCGGACACACCCTCCCCCTCGTGGAACAGCCCGAACGCCCGCGCGACCTCGCCGTGGGGCCAGAAGTCCGACAGAAAGCGGACGAAACGGAGCCCCAACATGTCGGCCCACGCCCGCTTGGTCGGGACCGGATCGACACTCACGCCGAACACGGTCACGCCCGCTTGGCGGAAGCTGTCGCTTCGAGTCTCCAGCGCCACGATGTGTTCCCGACACGTGGGGGTCCAGGCCAGTGGATGGAACGCCAGCAGGACTGGACCGTCGGTCCTTGCGAGGTCGACGATCGTCCCGAGCTGGTCGGGAAGCTTCACCGTGGGAGCGGGTGAGCCGGCGGCCAGCGGTTGGGTGACGGGGAGGTCATGAGGATCCGTCATGCCGTCCTCCTTGGGGCGAGAAGGTGAACCGATCGATACGGGCCTCCAGGACGCGACGATCGAGCGTTGGTAGCTCGGCCAGCGGATCGGAGCCGAATCGCTCTCGATACGGTGCCCCGAACAGGTCGCGCTCCTCGATCTCATACAGCACCCCCACGGGAAACACGTCGGGAGCCTTCCGAGCCAGCTCGAGCGCCGCCTGCCGATCGGTAGGATCGTGATCGTTGGGAACGTCGACCACCCGCTCGTCGTACCAGTCCAGCGGGTGCCTGGACCAGGTGATGCACGGCTGAACCACTTCGAGAAGCGACAGCCCGCGGTGACGAACCGCTTGAACGATCAGGTCGCGCAACCGATCGATCTGCCGGGCGTAACCCCGAGCCACGAATGTGCAGTCGTGGACGATGGCGATCGACAGGAAGTCGATCGGTCGCAACGGCATTCCCTCGAACTGTAGCCGGGTCGGCTCGCCCTGGGGGGTGGTCGGCGCGCCCTGTCCTTTGGTCAACGCGTACAGCTGGTTGTTGTGGACGATCACCGTGATGTCGGGGTTTCGACGGAGGGCATGGAGCAGATGGTTGCCGCCCTCGCCGTAGAGGTCCCCGTCCCCCGAGGCGACGATCGTCGTCAGGTCCGGTTGGGCCACGTGGAGGCCGACGGCGGCGGGGATCGCCCGCCCATGAAGTCCATTGAAGACGTTGGCCTTCACGTAGTGGGGCAGCTTGGCCGCTTGTCCGATCCCCGACACGAGACAGAGCCGGTGAGGGGCGATCTCCAGTTCGATGATCGCCCGCTTCATGGCGGTGAGGATGCCGAAGTTCGGGCACCCCGGGCACCATTGGTTCTCGGCGGACGTGTTAAGATCCGCGATCTGCATCAACCCACCTCCTCGAGGATGTTGGCCGCGGTGATCGGCAGGCCGTCGTACCGACGTACGACGCCGGCGGGCGCCGCAGCGAGTTCCGCCGACAGCAGATGGGCGAACGGCCCACGGGCGCTTCCCTCGACGATCCACAGATCGGCATTGGGAAGCGTGAAGTCCGGGAGCGGCCACAGCTCGGTGAAGTGCAGCGTTCCCACCGACCGTCCCCGGTCACGCAATGCATCGGCCGCTTCGTCGATCGCTCCCTTCGTCGATCCCCAGCCGATGAGGATCGTGTCCGCGTCATCGGTATCGGCGGCGACGGGCGCCTGGACCTCGGTTCGCAACGCCGACTCCTTTCGGAGTCGTTTGTCGACCATCCGCACGCGGAGACCGGACAGGTCTTCGGTGATGTGGCCGTGTTCGTCGTGTTCGTCGCTGTCCAGACATACGAGATGCTCGCTTTGCCCGATGTACAGCTGCGGCGAGATCCCGCTATCGGTGATCGCGTAGCGGGCATAGTCTTCGATCCGATGGGGATCGGCGAGTGAGCGGTCGGCGGCGTCATCGGGTATCGCCAGCTGGGAAAGGGAGAAGGCGGCGTCGTCGAGATACTGATCGGTCAGCACGATCGCCGGAACCTGGTACCGTTCGGCGAGATGGAACGCGCGCACGGTCTTCTCGATCGCGTCCTGGGGGTCGCTGGGGGCCAGGATCAGCCGGGCGAATTCGCCGTGACCGGCATGCAGCGCGAACAGCAGATCCTCCTGCGCAGTGCGGGTGGGAAGGCCGGTGGCCGGGCCGGGTCGCTGGGCGATGACGATCACCAGCGGGAGCTCGAGCATCCCGCAGAGGCTCAGCGCCTCGACCATCAGGGCGAACCCCCCTCCCGAGGTGGCCACCATCGCGCGCGCTCCGGCGGCGCTCGCCCCGAGGGACATGTTGATGGCCGCAATCTCGTCCTCGGCCTGCTCGGTAAAAACTCCCAGCTCCCGATCGCGCGACAGTGCGGTGATGATGCTGGTCGACGGCGACATGGGATAGGCGCACAGGAAGCGACAACCGGCGGCGGCCGCCGCGAGAGCGATGGCCTCGTGGCCGGTGAGGAAGGCGTGATCGGACGGCTGCTCAACCGGTGGGAGGGCGACATCGGGGTCGCCGTTCTCGGTGCCGGCGTCGTATCCGGCGCGGGCGGCGGCCAGGTTGCTGTCGACCGCTTCGTCCCCGTACTTGGAAAACTGCTTACTCACCGTGCGTTGGAGGGCGTCGAACGGCAGTCCGAGGACCGCGCACAGGGCGCCGGCTGCGGCGGCGTTGGCGTACAGCTCCGCACCGCCGTGCTCCTCGGCGAGCTGCTTGAACGAGATCGAGATCCCGCCCGCTTCCTCCGCGCCCTCTCCGAGAACGAGGGCGTCGTCGGCCAATGCGGGGCGATACGCCCGCGCGGCGTGGGGGTTCATCGGGACCAGGATGTCGGCGTCGTCGCGGGGCGCGTTGCGCGGCGGATCGCTGATGCGGATCCGGACGCTGGAGTCGCCGCCGCGAATCCGGGACTCATATTCTCGAAACGCGAACACGGACCGACCCTCCGACAGCAGGACGTGCGACACGACGTCGCCGACCGTCTGGATCCCCTCGCCGGCGGCGCCGGCGATGAAGATGCTGGTGTCTTGCATGATGGCTACGACCTCCGGTGGACGATGAAGCTCGATGTCGATCCGCATCGGACCGCCACATGCTCTACAGTGGCCAAGCTTGTGCACAATGCGGTGGAGAGACGAGCGCTCGCCGGCGGCGAGCGGTGATTGAGAACGTGTCAGCATACAGGAGCGTTCTCCGGCAAGTCAAGCGTTCCGCTCGCGTCGAAGGCGGCGGTTGACCGTAGAGGTGGCTGGCGCTTAGGCTGGAGGAGCGTGCCTCTGCGCGTTGCCTTCTCATCGTGGCTCCTTCACGCACCGCCATGGGATCGTTCAGCTGCCTGTTGGGCGAGTCCTTTCAACGGGTATACGGGGCGGGGAGGGTGGTCTGCCGCGCGGGGGGGAAAGGAGGTGGAGAATGAACGTGATCGTCGATCAAGACATCTGCATCGGGTGTGAGTTGTGCACGCAGGTTTGCGGCGAGGTGTTCGCGATGCGCGAGGATGGGAATTCCCACGTGATCGAAGGCGCCGATGTGGAGGCGGCGTGCGTCGAGGAAGCAATCGTCCAGTGCCCGGTTTCCTGCATCCATCGTCAAGGCTGAGCGGCGTGGTTCTCCGACCTTGACGATCGGACGGCGGACGCAAGAAAGGAGTCGGATGATCAGCATGGAAGCGCCGTCGAAGATCCCGCCGGCCAAGATCGTGGACCAGGCGGTGGCGTTCTTCGGTCCGGCGGGACTGGGACTGGAGACGATCGAGCGCTCGGATGGCTGTGCTCGGTTTGGAGGCGGGGGCGGGTTCGTCGACGTGACGCTGACCAGCGGCGATGGCGGCCCGGCGACCGAGACCACAGTGAGTGTGCAAGGGCGCGAGTTCGAGCGCCAGATCCGGGAGTTCGTCGCTAGCCTATGACGGCGAGCCCCGGCCACATGAGGGGGAGCGGCGGCTCCCGCCCGGCGGCCGGGGTGCCTGGGTCGGAGGTCAGCTAGTCTTCCTCTTCCACCACGATCGCCTGGACCGGGCAGTTGCGCGCCGCCTCCTTGAGCGTGTCGAGGTCGGCGGCCGTGGCATCGACCACGTGCGACTTGCCTTCGTCATCCAGCTCGAACGCCTCGGGGGCGATCTGAACGCAGAGTGCGGATCCTACGCAGACGTCGCGATGGACATAGGCCTTCATCTTGTCCTCCTCCTTGGTGCAACCAGCTAAAAGGTAGGCCACCGGCGCCACCGCCTTCGGGTGCAGACGCTCCGTTGGGAGTTTGAGGGCGAGAAGGGAACGGCCTGCGCCGGTGGCAATCATCGTTCGTTTGTAGGGACGCCCTGGGCGGCGAGCGTGTCAAGGGCACCGCACGGGAGACGACATCGCCCTTACGGCCGAAGTTCCAGAGAAGAGAACGCAACGAACTGCTCGAGACCTTCCCACTATAGGCCGCCGGAGGACCGCCGTCAAGGGGGAGGGATACAGGAGTGTCGCCGATCACGGTGGCCCGGGTCGGATTTGATCCTGCGAGACGACTCTGCTAGACTGAAAAGGCCTGAGGTCTTCTCAACACTCCCGGACGTTTCCATCTCGACGCCCATGGATCGGGGCGGCACCCGCCCGGGACACTCCCTCCTTCTCACGCGATGTCCTTGCTCGAGCCGCCACGAGCACCTGCCGGCTCGTCCCGAAAGCGGACCAAAGGAGAGCTGTGAGACACCCGAAGCCCATCGACATCACGGACTATCGACACCTCGTCGATGACGAGGTCATCGATCGTGTTCGCGAGAAGGCGAAGCCGCTTCGCGGAATGCACATCGCCCATGTGAATTCCACCTACTACGGCGGTGGGGTTGCCACGCTGCTGTCGTCGTTGACGTTGTTGCTGGACAGCGTGGGGATCAAGACGGGATGGCGGGTGCTTCAGGGTTCGCCGGACTTCTTCTCGATCACCAAGAAGATGCACAACGCCCTTCAGGGCGGATCGATCAACCTGAGCGACCGGAAGATCGACATCTACCAGGACGTCATCCGTGCCAATGTGGTCCGCAATCACCTCACCCATGACTTCGTGATCGTTCACGATCCTCAGCCGGTGGCGATGATCGAGCACTACCCTCGGCGCGGACCGTGGATCTGGAGGTGTCACATCGATCTGAGCCGACCCAACGAGAAGCTCTGGTCATTCCTGCGTCCGTACGTGGAGGCGTACGACGCGGCGGTGTTCTCGCTGCCGGAGTACCTGCAGGAGTTGGAGACGCCCCAGGTGGTCTTCCCACCGGCGATCGACCCGTTCTCGATCGCCAACCGGGAGTTCACGCAAGCGGAGATCGACGATCGGCTCAGCCACTACGACATCCCCACCGATCGGCCGTTGGTGGTGCAGGTATCGCGGTTCGACCGATGGAAAGATCCCGAAGGGGTGATCGAGGCGTTCAAGATCGCCTGTGAACAGGTCGACGCCACGCTCGTGCTGTTGGGCAACGTGGCCACCGACGATCCCGAGGGTGAGGAAGTGTACCGGTCGCTACTCGACCAGCGCGGGGAGCGGATTCTAATCATCAGCAAAGAGGATACGGCGCTGGTCAACGCCCTGCAGACGCAGGCGGCGGTCGTCGTGCAGAAATCGATTCGCGAGGGCTTCGGCCTCACCGTCACCGAGGCGATGTGGAAGGGCACCCCGGTGATCGGCGGGGATGTCGGGGGGATCCGCCTGCAGATCGAGGATGGGGTGAACGGCTTCCTCGTCTCCACAGTGGAAGAGACCGCGGAGCGGATCGTCCAGCTGATCCATGACCCCGACCTGCGGGAGAGCATGGGGCGGAAGGCCCGAGAGAGCGTCAAGAACCGATTTCTGCTGACGACCGTGCTGGAACGCTACCTCGACCTGCTCAACGGGTTCGAGACGATCTACCGGCTGACGAACGGAACATCGCCCTACGAAGCTGTCGAAGGAGAGGAGTCATGAGCGCCAAGGAGGTGCACAGCATGAGGACGTGGAAGGTCTGGAGCTTGCTGATCGGGCTGACGGTCGCGGCGCTGCTGCTGGCGGCGTGCGGCGGACCAGAGGCACCCGAGCCGGAGGAGGAACCGGAGACCGAGGCGGAGGCCGCATCGGCCACTGTCAATCAGTTGGTCGAGTCTCCGGAGACGTACGAGGGGGACACGGTCACCGTGGTGGGACAGGTCGGAGATTGGCTGGAGCCGGCCGTCGTTCGGTTGCGCAGTTGTACCGTGCTCGACTGCCGGGGCTTGCTGGTTGCCGGCGTGCCCGAGGAAGACGTGGAAGCGGCGCTGGACAGTGATGTGCCGGTCCGTATCGTCGGGACCGTCCGCCAGCTGCCGCCGGACAGCCCGCTGGGGGGAATCGATCCGGCGGATCCCGCCTACGGTCCGTTCGTGGGCGGACCGGTGATCGAAGCCGATGCGGTGGAGATCCTCCGCCTGGATGTCCTCGCCAGCCTGTCCAACGCCCTGCTGCGGGGAATCGAGCAGGACCCCGACCCGTTCATCGGGCGCGAGGTGGCGGTGCAAGGTGGGATCCGCAGTGTGATGACCGACCAGGTCTTCACGTTGATCGATCCGACCTATGCGACCTACAGCAACGAGCTGTTGATCGTGGCGCCGACCGCCGAACTCATCGATACCGCTCCCACCGAGGGGGCACCGGTGGGGGCTCGAGGGACGGTGCAATGGTTCGACGCCGACGATCTCGCGGTGGTGCTCGACGTCTCGGCGGACACGTTCGAAGACTACGAGGGCGAGGTGATGATCGCCGCCGACTCGGTGTGGATCGACGAGGAGCCGGCGCTGCCGGGCGCCCCGGCGATGTCGATCCCCCGGCCGGCGTCGGTGCAACAGGAGCTTCAGCTCCTCTCGGTCATCGAGTCGCCCTCGGCATTCCTCGACCAATGGATCGAGGTCACCGGCGAGATCGTGCGCCACGTCGGCGACATCGGACTGTTGATCTCCGGGCTGGGGATCCCGATCGAGCACGAGCTGTTGGTGCTCAACCCGTACGATCGCGCCCCGTTCGATCCGCTGAACGCGGGACGGCCGGTGCTGATCGGCGGGAAGCTGGTGACGTTCGTCCAGACGCGGAGCGAGGAACTGTTCGACATGGCCCTCGAGGATGCCGCGTTCGCCCCGTTTGAGAACGAGGCCGCCATCGTCGCGGAGACGATCCGCCTGGTGCCCGAGGCCCAGGTACGGCGGCTGCGTCGCGGGGTGCTGGAGACCATCGTCGGGGCTCCCGATCAGTACATCGGCTCCCAGATCGCGGTGTACGGGGAGGTTGGGGATCTGATCGACGCGGGGTCGTTCGTCCTGACGACGGGCTTTCTCGGCGACGAGTTGCTGATCCTCCAGTCCGGGGAGACATCCGACCTCGAGGAAGGCGAAGGGGTGACCGTGATCGGTACGCTGCAGATGTTCGATCGGGAGCGGCTGGCCGAGGAAGGTGGACGTCCGTTGACCGACGAGGCGTTCGACGCGTACGAGGGCGATCCGGTGCTGATCGCCGAGCGCGTCCGACCGGACAGCGAGGAACGGAGCCCCTAAGCCGCGGGCGCCGCGGCAACATGGCGAAAGGAGGCCGTGTGGCGCAGGAGCACGAGACGATACGTTGGTTTGACGAGATCGGCTCGGACGAGGTTGGCTCGGTGGGCGGAAAGAACGCGTCCCTGGGGGAGATGATCCAGACGCTGAAGTCCGAGGGGATCCGGGTCCCTGATGGATTTGCCACCACGGCTTCCGCCTACCGGACGATGCTCGAGGCCAACGAGATCGAGGACACCATCCGTACCGAAATCGATGCCCTTCGCACCGGCGAGCGGCCGCTCGACCAGGTGGGGAAGCGAATCCGTCGTCGGTTCCTCCACGCGGGGATCCCCGAACCGATCGAGCGGTCGATCCGGGAAGGCTACCGGGAGCTTTCCCGACGGTACGAGGTCGACGAGGTGGACGTCGCGGTGCGCAGCAGCGCGACCGCCGAGGACTTGCCCGAGGCGAGCTTCGCCGGCCAGCAGGAGACGTTCCTCAACGTCACCGGCGCGGACGAGGTGATCGACGCATGTCGGCGGTGCTTCGCCTCGCTGTTCACCGACCGGGCGATCAGCTACCGGGAGGAGCAGGGGTTCGACCATCGCAAGATCGCCCTCTCGGTTGGCGTGCAGAAGATGGTGCGTGCCGACCGGGCTGGGTCGGGGGTGGTGTTCACCCTCGACACCGAAACGGGATTTCCCGACGTCGTCGTCATCGACGCCGCGTGGGGGTTGGGCGAGAACGTCGTTCAAGGGGCGGTGAACCCGGACGAGTACGTCGTGTTCAAGCCACCGCTCGATCGGGACGACGCCCGCCCGATCCTCGACAAGTCGCTCGGCGAGAAACAGAAGAAGATGGTGTACGCGAGGAAGGGGGGGAGCAAGACGACGCAGAACCTCGAGACCTCCCGCTCGGAACGGCGTTCCTGGGTGCTCTCCGACGACGAGATCCTGCAGCTCGGCCGCTGGGCGACGGCGATCGAACAGCATTACGGACGGCCGATGGACATCGAGTGGGCGAAGGATGGCGATGACGATCGCCTCTACATCGTTCAGGCGCGGCCGGAGACGGTGCAGTCCCAGAAACAGGCGGCGACGCTGCACACGTACCGTCTCGACGAACGGGGTGAGGTCGCCGTCACCGGCTTGGCGATCGGCGCCGCGATCGCGTCGGGACCGGCGCAGGTGATCCGCGATCCCGACGAGAGCGACCGGTTCGAGGACGGCGCGGTGTTGGTGACGGGGATGACCGATCCGGACTGGGTCCCGATCATGAAGCGAGCCAGCGCGATTGTGACCGACTACGGCGGACGGACATCCCATGCGGCGATCGTCAGCCGCGAGCTGGGCATTCCGGCGGTGGTCGGAACCGAAGCGGCCACCGAAGCTGTCTCCGATGGCGACGTGATCACCGTTTCCTGCGTCGAGGGCGACGTAGGGAGGGTGTATCGTGGTGAGCTCGATTTCAGCGAGGAGCGGCTCGATCTCGACGAAGTCCCGGAGACGGACACGGCGGTGCTGCTGAACATCGCCAGCCCGACGGCGGCGTTTCGCTGGTGGCGCCTACCGGCGTCGGGCATCGGCCTGGCGCGCATGGAGTTCATCGTCAACAACGCGATCAAGATCCACCCGATGGCCCTCGTGCACTACGACGAGCTGGAGGCCGAGGACGACCGCGAGGAGATCGAGCGCCTCACTCGCGGCTACGAGGACAAGCAGGCGTACTTCGTCGATACGCTGGCGCGGGGGATCGCCAAGATCGCGGCCCCGTTCTATCCCGAACCGGTCATCGTCCGACTGAGCGACTTCAAGACGAACGAGTATGCCGATCTGCTCGGCGGTCGGCGGTTCGAGCCCGAGGAAAGCAACCCGATGCTGGGCTGGCGGGGCGCCGCTCGCTACACGAGCGACGGATACCGCGCCGGCTTCGCGCTGGAGTGCCGCGCCCTCCGGAAGGCGCGCGAGGAAATGGGGATGGACAACGTGGTCGTCATGGTGCCGTTCTGCCGCACGCCGGACGAGGCGGACCGGGTGTTGGAGGCGATGGCGGAGAACGGATTGGAGCGCGGACGGGACGGCCTGCGCGTCTACGTGATGGCGGAGATCCCGTCGAACGTCTTCCTCGCCGAACGGTTCGCGGAGCGGTTCGACGGCTTCTCGATCGGCTCGAACGATCTGACGCAGTTGGTGTTGGGGGTCGACCGAGATGCCGAAACGCTCTCCGAGTTGTTCGACGAACGGGACGACGCAGTCAAGACGGCGGTCGCGCAGCTGATCGAAGCGGCGCACCGCCAGGACACGCCGGTCGGGATCTGCGGCCAGGCGCCCAGCGATTACCCGGAGTTCGCCGCCTTCCTGGTGCGTACCGGCATCGACACGATCTCGGTGAATCCCGACAGCCTCATCGAGGTCAAGCGGAAGGTGGCGGAGGTGGAGTCGGGCGACGGGGTGTGAACGAACGACCGACGTCCGGCGGACAGGAAAGGAGGCACGACAACATGAATCTACGGTCCGAGGAGTTCGCCCACGGCGAGCCGATGCCCAACAAGTACAGCCGAGAGGGCGACGAACTGTCGCCGCCGTTTGTGTGGGATGGGGTGCCGGAGGAGGCCGATGCGTTGGCACTGCTGTGCGAGGATCCGGACGCCCCCGGCGAGCAACCGTTCACGCATTGGGTGGTGTTCAACATTCCCACGGAAAAGACGGGGCTTCCCGAAGGCGGGCCGATTCCCGGCACGGAGGGGCGAAACGACTTCGGCGAACAAGGCTACGGCGGGCCAATGCCTCCCGAGGGAGACGGTCCGCACCGGTACTTCTTCCGTCTGTACGCGATCGACCGAGTTCTCGATCTGCAACCCGATGCCGGTCGGGAGCAACTCGTCCAGGCCATGCAGGGGCATGCGATCGATCAGGCGGAATGGATGGGTACGTACGAGCGGGGCCGCGGAAGCGGGGAGTGAACGCCAACGTGAACCGGACCGTGCTGGGGGTGATTGGCCGCATGGGCGCCGGGAAGGACGAGCTGTGCCGCCGGATCCACGAGCGCTGCGGCACGCCGATCCTCTCCGCCGGCGATATCGCTCGTGGGATTGCACGACGTCGCGGGCAGCGGGAAACGCGAGAGGTGTTGCGCGCGATCTCCCAGGAGCTGTTCGCCCAGCACGGTCCCGGCTACTTCATCGATCGGCTGATCGCCGAGATCGACTCGAACCGGTTGCCGTCCGCCGTCCTCAACGGCGTTCGAACGCCGTCCGACGTGGATCGGCTGGGAACGGCATTCGGAAAGGGCTTTCGGCTGATCCATGTCGCGGTGCCCGATCCCCGACTGCGGTTCGAGCGGCTGCAGCACCGTGACGAGGCGCGTGATCCCGGGAGCTACGACGAGTTCCTCGACGAAGAACGAGAGACGAGGCGGCTGTTTCGGATGGAGGAGGCGATCGAACGTGCCGACCTCACCATCGTCAACAGCGGGACCCGCGACGACCTCCACCGGCAGGTCGATCGAGCGGTGATCGAGGAGATCCTGCGGCCGCGGGGCGCCTGTGACGAGACCATCGGTGAGGGAGGAGGGATCCCGGGATGACGGAAGGTGGCGCGGCGGTCCTGACGTTGACGATGAACCCGTCGCTCGACAAGAGCACCGAGACCGATCGCGTCGATCCCGGGCGGAAACTTCGATGCGGTCGGATCGAGCGCGAGCCGGGCGGGGGAGGGATCAACGTGTCGCGCGTCCTGCGGCGATTGGGCCGGCCGACGACGGCGGCGTTCGTACGGGGCGGGGCCAAGGGGGAGGAGCTGCAGCGCCGGCTCTCCGAGGAGGGGGTCGATCAACATCCGATTCCGATCGGATCATCGATCCGTGAGAGTCTGATGGTGGTGGAATCCGCCTCCGGTCAACAGTACCGGTTCGCCTTTCCCGGACCCCCGTTGGAAGCCTCGGACGTGAAGCACTGCTTGGAGGCGATGCGGCAGCTGGCGCCAAGCCATCCGGTGATCGTGCTGAGCGGATCGCTTCCGCCGGGGGTTCCCACGGCCTTCTATCGGGAGTTGTCCGAGCGGCTGAGCGAGGACGGTGCCCGCGTGATCGTCGACAGCTCGGGAGAAGCGCTCCGTCACGCGACCGGCGCGGCGGTCCACCTGATCAAGCCGAATCTGGGGGAGTTCGAGGCGCTGATCGGTCGGTCTCTCCCCGATGACGAGGCGATCGAAACCGCCGCCCGTGCGATGGTCCGGGAGACGCCAGTGTCCCACATCGTCGTTTCCTTGGGGGCCGGAGGGGTCGCGCTGGCGTCGGAGGATGGATTCGAGCGGATCGCGTCGCCGACCGTCCCGATTCGCAGTCGGGTCGGCGCGGGAGACAGCGCGGTGGGCGGGATCGCGTACGGCTTGGTTCGCGGGATGGAGGTGCCCGACGCAGTCCGGATCGGGGTGGCGGCCGGGGCGGCGACGGTGATGAGCCCGGGAACGAATCTATGCCGCCGCGACGACGTCTTCCGGCTGTACCGTGGAATGACGGGTACCGCGCTGCCGGCGGGTCGGGGAGAGGCGGCCTGATGGCCGCCGGATCGTTCCACATCGGCACCTCGGGGTGGCACTACGAGCATTGGAACGGTCCGTTCTATCCGGAGGATCTTCCGTTGGCGGAGCGGTTGTCCTACTACGCTCAACGGCTGCCGTGCGTGGAGATCAACAACACCTACTACGGGATGCCGAAACCGGAGACGCTGGATACATGGCGGTCGACGGTGCCGGACGGCTTCCTCTTCGCGGTCAAGGCGAGCGGGTACATCACCCACCGTAAGAAGCTGAAGGATCCGCAAGACACCCTGCCCTCCTTCTACGAGGCCCTGGACCGGCTCGGCGATCGGCTCGGCCCCGTCCTGTACCAGCTCCCTCCACGGTGGCACGCCGATCTCGACCGGCTGGAGGCATTTCTGGGGACGGTTCCCGACGACCGGCCGGTGGCGTTCGAGTTCCGGGACCGGTCGTGGATTGTCCAGGACGTGCGGGACCTGCTGTCGGCGTACGACGCGGCGTTCTGTATCTACCATCTCGCCGGATACGCGTCGCCGCGGTGGGTGACCTCGAAGTCGTTCGTCTATGTCCGGCTTCATGGCCCCGGCGACGCGTACGAAGGATCGTACGACGGCCGGACGCTGGATGGCTGGCGTCGGCAGATCGAGGGGTGGATCGAGGACGGGAGGGACGTGTTCGTGTTCTTCGACAACGACCAAGCGGGCTACGCGGCCCAGGACGCGCTCGAGCTGTGCGACAAACTGGCGCGGTGAGCCGGCGCGAGGAGGAGCGCGATGGCTGAGAAGGACCGGTTGAAGACGTACCGCGACAAGCGCGACTTCCGGACGAGCCCTGAACCCTCGGGCGAACGCGATGATTCGGGGGGCGCACCACGGTTCGTGATCCAGAAGCACGACGCCAGCTCGCTGCACTACGACCTGCGGCTGGAGATCGACGGCGTGTTGAAGTCCTGGAGCGTGCCCAAGGGACCGTCGACCGATCCGCGTCAACGCCGACTGGCGATTCGAACGGAGGATCACCCTCTCGACTACGCCGACTTCGAAGGGGTGATCCCCGAAGGGGAATACGGTGCCGGCCCGGTGATCGTCTGGGACCGGGGAACGATCCGCAACCTACGTGCCGACAAGGAAGACGACGGCGGGGCGACGCTGCTGGAGTCCGTCGGAGACGGGAAGATCGAGGTGTGGCTGGACGGGGACAAGCTGCAAGGCGGCTACGCGCTGATCCGGACCGGGGAGCCGGGGGAGAAACGGTGGATGCTGATCAAGATGAACGACGACGCGGCCGACGCGCGGCGAAACCCGACCAGCACCGAGCCGGCGTCGGTGCTGTCCGGACGGACCGTCGAGGAGGTGGCCGAGGAGGAACGGTAGCGGCTTTGCCGCCGCTGCCCCGACTTGCGTGGTCGCGTCCGGTTCTGCTATAGTGATTGTCGATACGGTTCTCAATGGGCTCGAGGAGCCCTCTCCCCCTTTCTCATGACGTGACGTGAGGGATCGATCGAACTCGGGATCGGCACACCGCCTCGCTGCGGTGCGGGTGCCCGGGGGAAAGGAGAATCGATGTTCCTAGCTGACGCGCTGATCGCTCTGGCGGTCGCGATCTTCGTGATGCTCGTGTTGATGTTCCTGTTTCGACTGGAGGGACCGCGGAGCCGCATGCTGTTGGTGGCGTTGGCCGTCTTCCTTGCCGCATGGGTTGGGGGGTTGTGGCTGACGCCGTTCGGCCCGACGATCCGCGGCGCCTACTGGGCGCCGTTCCTCGCGGTGGGATTGGTGTTCGCGTTGATCTGGCTGGCGATTGCCCCGTGGCCTCGCCGTGGAGGACCTCGCCGCCCGCCGCCGCCCGAAGCGCCGTCGGGGGAGCCGACGACGCTCGCCGAGGAGGTCGCGATCAGCGGCTTCTTCTGGCTGCTGATCCTGGTCCTATGCGGGCTGATCGTGGTGGGCTACCTGTATGACTGACTCCCGCCGTGACGACGCCCGACCACGCGGGATCGTCGACTCGGTTCGCTCCAGCGTCGTCGATTGTCGGTTCGAAGGCCAGCTGCCGCCGGCCCATCGCCGGCTGCTGGCCGGCCCCGACGAGGAGATCGTCATCGAGGCGATCCTCCACGTCGATCCGCGGGTGGTCCGCGGGATCGCCATGACCCCCACCCAGGGGCTGGCTCGAGGCGATCGGGTGGTGGACACCGGCGATTCGTTCACCGTCCCCGTAGGGAGGGAGCTGCTGGGACGGGCGTTGAACGTGCTCGGCGAGCCGATCGACCGCGGCGAGACGTTCTCCGGTATCGAGCGCCGGTCGATTTTCCGCGCTCCCGTGCCGTTGGCTCGACAGATCACCGAGGAGAAGGTGTTCGAGACCGGGATCAAGGCGATCGACGTCCTCGCGCCGCTGGAGCGAGGCGGCAAGGCGGGGCTGTTCGGCGGGGCCGGGGTCGGCAAGACGGTGCTGATCATGGAGATGATCCACAACATGGCCCGACTCCACGAGGGGATGAGCATCTTCTGCGGCATCGGGGAACGATGTCGCGAAGGCGAGGAGATGTACCGCGAGATGGACGAGGTCGGCGTGCTCGACGACGCGGTGCTGGTGTTCGGCCAGATGAACGAGCAACCGGGGGCGCGTCTCCGGGTTGGTCATGCGGCGTTGACGATCGCCGAGTCCTTCCGCGATGACGAACGGCGGGACGTCCTGCTGCTGATCGACAACATCTTCCGGTTCGTCCAGGCCGGCGCCGAGGTCTCGGGGCTCCTCGGCCGACTGCCGTCGCGCGTCGGCTATCAGCCGACGCTCGCCACCGAGCTGTCCGAGCTGGAGGAGCGAATCTGCAACACGCGCAGCGGCTCGATCTCCTCCGTGCAGGCGATCTACGTACCGGCCGACGATTTCACCGATCCGGCGGCGGTCCACACCTTCACCCACCTGTCGTCGACGATCATGCTGTCGCGCCAGCGGGCCAGCCAAGGGTTATATCCCGCCATCGACCCGCTGCGCTCCCGTTCCAAGATGCTCAGCCCCGGGATCGTCGGACGCCGTCACTACGAGCTCGCCCAGGAGATCCGGGCCAACCTGGCCCAGTACGAGGAGCTCAAGGACATCATCGCGATGCTGGGGCTCGAGGAGTTGTCCCAAGAGGACCAGCGGACGGTGCATCGCGCCCGTCGCTTGGAACGGTTCCTGACGCAACCGTTCTTCAGCACCGAGCAATTCACCGGTCACGAAGGGCGCCGTGTCGAGCTCGACGACGCGCTCGACGGATGTGAGCGGATCCTCCACGATGAGTTTGCCGATGTCCCGGAACGGGCGCTGTACATGCTCGGTTCGATCGACGAGGCGGAGACGCGATGAGGCTGCGCGTCCTGCTACCGTCCCGCGTGGCCCTCGACGAAGCCGCGGACAAGCTGTCGGCGGAAGCGGAGCATGGGGCATTCACCGTGCTGCCGCGGCACGTCGACATGGTGACGTCGCTGGTGCCGGGGCTGCTGTCGTTCGTCCGCGACGGTCGGGAACGCTTTCTCGCCGTCGACGGGGGGGTGCTCGTCAAGCGCGCGGACGACGTGCTGGTCTCCACCGGGAACGCGGTGGTCGGCGAGGAGCTGGGACGGCTGCAGAGGACCGTCGACGAGCAGTTCCAACAGCTCGACGAACGCGAGCGGAAAGCGCGGTCGAGCCTGATGCGGTTGGAAGCGGACTTCGTCCGCCGCTTCCTGGAGTTGGAGAGCCGTGGCTGAGCGAAAGCCGGCACGCCGGTCCGACGATCGATTTCGCGACGAGATCGAGCGCAAGACGAAGCGGAAGCTGCGCGCTCGACACCGTCCCGGGCGAGGAATCTGGTACGGGCTCGGCCTGATGGGGTTGGTCGGGTGGACGGTGGCGATCCCGGTGTTGATCGGGGTGGCGATCGGCGTCTGGCTCGACCGGTCGATGGGGACGGGGGTGGCGTGGACGTTGAGCCTGGTCGTGCTGGGCTTTGCCGTGGGGTGCCTGAACGCCTGGTACTGGGTCCGTCGTGAGAGCCGAGAACCGGAGGAGCGATCGAATGAGGAGAACGATGAGCGCGAGGAGAGCGAATGATGAGCGGGTTCGCGCTCGGTCGCGCGTTGGCGGCGTTCGCCATCGGTGGAGCACTGGGCGCGCTGTTCTTGTGGGGTCTGTGGTTCACCGTTCGCCGTCTCCCAACGGCTCGCCATCCGGGCTGGTTGGCGATCGGAAGCTTCGTGGTGCGGATCGGCGGCGCACTGGTCGTGTTGGTGTGGATCGCCCGCAGCGGCCACTGGTTCGATGTCCTGCTGTGTTTGGCCGGGTTCACGCTCCTCCGGCTGGCGTGGACGCGCGTCGTCGCGCGCAAGCGCCGGAGGGTGGGACGGCAGGAGGGGGGGACCAGTCGTGAACATCTCGCCTGACGCCACCGTGTTCGCCGAGTGGGGGTTTGTCACGATCAGCGCCACCCTCGTGTATACGTGGGCCGTGATGGCGTTGCTCGTGATCCTCTCCTGGCTGGCGACCCGGAACCTGTCGACGGACGCCGCGATCTCCCGATGGCAGAACTTCCTGGAGACGATCGTATCCACCATCCGACGCCAGGTGAAGGACATCACCCAACAAGATCCGGACCGATACGTCCCGTTCCTCGGAACGCTGTTTCTGTTCATCTCGGTGTCCAACCTGTTGGCGGTGCTCCCGGTGTACGAGCCGCCCACCGGTTCGTTCAACACCACCGCCGCGCTGGCGATCTCGGTGTTCTTCGCTGTGCCGATCTTCGGGATCGCGGAGCGAGGGATCGGGGGCTACCTCCGCCACTACGTCACGCCGTCACCGCTGATGCTGCCGTTCCACATCATGAGCGAGCTGTCGCGCACCCTCGCGCTGGCGGTGCGTCTGTTCGGCAACGTGATGAGCGGCACGATGATCATCGGGATCCTGGTATCGATCGTGCCGTTCTTCCTCCCGGTGATCATGCAGGCGCTGGCGCTGCTCATCGGACAGATTCAGGCGTACATCTTTGCCGTGCTGGCGGCGGTATACATCGCTTCCGCCACCCGCGCCCGACGGAGACGGGAACAAGAGGAACCCGAACCATCCTGAGAAAGGAGAAGCATGAACATCGGCAGTGTAGAAATCGTCGCGATGATGTCGATCATCGTTTCGGGGCTCACGATTGCGATCGGCTCCATTGGGCCAGCGCTCGGTGAGGCCCGCGCGCTCGCTCGCGCGCTGGCCTCCATCGCGCAGCAGCCCGATGAGGCGAATACGATCACCCGAACCTTGTTCGTCGGGCTGGCGATGATCGAGTCGACCGCGATCTACTGTTTCGTGGTGGCGGTCATCCTGATCTTTGCCAATCCCTTCTGGAACTACGTCACCGCCCAAGCGGGAGGATAACGTGCAGATCGACCTGTTCACCCTCGCCGCCCAAATCGTCAACTTCCTGGTGCTGTTGGGATTGCTCCGCTACTTCCTCTATGACCGGATCCTCGAGGCGATGGACACTCGCGAGGAGCGGATCGCCTCCCGGCTCGAGGAGGCCGAGGAGAAGCGGCAGTCGGCGGAGGACGAGAAGGCGGCGCTTCGGGAGCAGCGCGAGCAGTGGGCCGAGCAGCGCGAGCGCAGGATTCGCGAGGCGCGCGAAGAGGTGGACAAGAAGAGAACGGCGTGGCTCGATGAGGCACGCGAAGAGGTCGACGCCGCGCGATCGCGGTGGATGGACGACCTGGAGCAGCAGCGCGATGAGTTCCTTGCCGAACTCCGTCGCCGGATCGGGGAGGGGACGCTTGCGCTGGCCCGGCGAGCACTTGCCGAGCTGGCGGACGCCGATCTGGAGGAGGAGGTGATCGAGGCCTTCCTCGGCCGTCTCGAGGCGCTGGACGAGGAGCAGCGGAAGAAGCTGACCTCGGTGGAGCGGTGGTCGATCCGCAGTGCGTTCGATCTGTCGAAGGAGCAGCAACAGCGGCTGATCGAAGCGATCTCCGAGCAGGTCGGCGGCGAGGGGGCGGTGGAGGTGGAGACATCCGAGGAGCTGGTCGCGGGGATCGAGATCCGCCTCGACGGTGAGACGATCGCCTGGAACCTGTCGGAGTATCTCGACCGCCTGGAGGAGCAGGTGCGGGAGGCGTTGCGCGACGTGACCGAGCCTCGGGCGGAGACGCCCCCCGCCGACGAGGAGGGCGAAGAGGAGCCGTCCACGGACGGCGAACAGGCCGAAGAGGCGGGGAGAAACGAATCCCAAGCGGCGGACGAAGGGAGCGGCGATGGATAGCGGGTCTGGCGGCGAGGTCGAACGAGCACGGCTGCGCGACGGACTGGAGACGACGTTGCACCTGCTCAGCCGGGCGGTGGAGGAGCACCGCGCCGAGCTTCGCTTGGAGGAGATCGGGTCGGTGATCGGGGTCGGCGAAGGGGTGGCCACGATCACGGGGTTGCCCGGCGTTCAATCGGAGGAGCTGGTCGCGTTTCCGGGACGGCGGCTGGGGATGGCGCTCAACCTGCTGCCCGAAGCGGTGGCGATCATCCTGTTGGACAGCGACGGCGAGATCGAGGCAGGCGACGACGTGCGACGGACCGGACGGGTCATGGACGTTCCGGTAGGGGAAACGCTGCTGGGAAGGGTGATCGATCCGCTCGGTCGTCCGCTGGACGGCGGGAAGCCGCTTCCGTCGGGGGAGCGAAGACCGATCCAGCGGGAGGCGCCGGCGATCATGGACCGTGCGCCGGTGACGGTGCCGCTGCAGACGAGGATCCAGGTGATCGATTCGCTGATTCCAATCGGTCGGGGACAGCGCGAGCTGATTCTCGGCGATCGCCAGACGGGCAAGACCGCCATTGCGTTGGATACGATGATCAACCAGCGAGATCAGGGCGTGGTCTGCGTGTACTGCGCCATCGGGCAGCGCGCGTCCAGCGTGGCCGGGGTGATCGCCGAGTTGCGGAACGCAGGGGCGATGGACCATAGCATCGTGGTGGTGGCGCCGGGGGAGGCGCCGCCGGGGCTCCGCCACGTCTGTCCGTACGCCGCAACGACGGTTGCCGAGTTCTTCACCGAGCGAGGGGAGGATGCGCTGATCGTCTACGACGATCTCACCCAACATGCCCGTTCGTATCGCGAGCTGTCGCTGCTGCTTCGGCGGCCGCCGGCGCGGGAGGCGTATCCGGGGGACATCTTCTACATCCATTCTCGGCTCCTCGAACGCTCTACCCATCTGCGGGACGAGCTAGGCGGCGGGTCGCTGACCGCCCTCCCGATCATCGAGACCCAGGCGGAGAACGAGTCGGCGTACATCCCGACGAATTTGATCTCGATCACCGACGGACAGATCTTTCTTTCCGGCGAGCTGTTCAGCGAGGCGGTCCTTCCGGCGGTGGACGTCGGGCGGTCCGTATCCCGGGTGGGCGGCAAGACGCAGCTTCCCGCCTATCGCGAGGTATCGGGCGACCTGCGGTTGTCCTACTCGCAGTATCGCGAGCTGGAGGCGTTCGCCCGATTCGGCACCCGTCTCGACGAGGAGACGCGCCGCACCCTCGTCCGCGGCCGGCGGGTACGCGAAGTGCTCAAGCAGGACCAGCGGATGCCGCTGTCGCTGCTCGAGCAGATCGGCGTGTTGGTGGCGGTGACCGAGGGGTTGTTCGACGACATCGAGCTGTCGGAGATGGAGGACGCCAAGCGGGCGGCCCGCGAGGCGGTCAAGGACCGCGCTCAGGAGATCGGGGAGAGGATCCAGGCCGGCGAATCGCTCTCCGGCGACGACCGCGAGACGCTGCTGTCGGCGGTGCGGGATGCGCTCGAAACGAGGGAGGAGACGTAGGTGCAAACCCTCCAAACCCTGAAGCGGAAGATCGCCAGTGCCGAGGATCTGCAATCGGTCGTCAAGACGATGAAGGCGATCGCCGCCGTCAACATCCGACAGTACGAGGAGGCGGTGGAGGCGCTCTCACAGTATCGGCGGACTTTGGAGCTGGGGCTGCAGGTCGTCATGCAACGGCGGCCCGAGGGGGTTCATGTCGAGGCCGGTTCACCGGGGGGACGGTGGGCGGTGATCGCGTTCGGCTCGGAGCAGGGACTGTGCGGCCAGTTCAATGACACGATCGAGCGCTACGTAATGGAACGGTTGGGTTGGGATCGCGACGAAGAGAAGGGGGAGCCGGCGGTGGCGGTGATGGGCGACCGGTTGATGGCCCGGATGGAACGAAGCCCGACTCCCGTCGCACGGACGTTCCGGATCCCGAGTTCGATGGCGGGGATCCGACAGGTCGTCGGGGAAACGCTGATCCTGATCGAACGATGGCGAGAGGAGGAGGGCGTGGGCACCGTCGATCTGATGTACAACCGACCACGCAGCGGGGCCGCCTACGACCCGGTGACGCTACGCGTCTTTCCAATCGATACCGAATGGCTGCTCGAGCTGGCGGGCCGGCCGTGGGGAGAGCGCACCGTGCCGGCGCTGATGATGCCGTGGCGGCGGCTGTTCACGGCGCTGGTGCGCGAGACGATCGCGGTGTCGCTGCATCGAGCGTTCTCCGAATCGCTGGCGGCAGAGAACAGCAGTCGATTGGCGTCGATGCAGGCCGCCGAGCAGAACATCGACGACCATCTGGAATCGCTTCAGCATCGCTTCCATCAGCAGCGCCAGCGATCGACCACCGAGGAGTTGCTCGACATCATCAGCGGATTTGAGGCGCTGCGGAAAGAGGAGGGGGCGGCCGCCGGCTAGGCCGGTGGCGCCGTGCCCAGCGACGCAACCAACGAAGGAGGTGCGCTATGCAGCTGGAAGGAAAGCGGGTTGGCGTCTTCGTGGAGGATCTCTACGAGGACCTGGAGATGTGGGTGCCGGTGATGAGGCTGCGCGAGGCGGGCGCCACCGTCGAGCTGATCGGAACGCGCGAGGGCGCGACCTATCACGGCAAGCACGGCGTTCCAGCGAAGGCCGACCTGTCGGCCGACGCGGCACGTGCCGAAGCGTACGATGGCCTGGTGATTCCCGGCGGCTACGCGCCGGATCGCCTGCGCCGGCACGACGCGGTGCTCGATCTCGTGCGGTCGGTCGATCGGAACGGAGGCGTGATCGCGATGATCTGCCACGCGGGATGGGTTCCGATCTCCGCCGGAGTCGTCTCCGGGAAGCAGGTGACGTCAACGGCGGCGATCAAGGACGATCTGATCAACGCCGGCGCGGAATGGAGTGATCGCGAGATGGTGCGTGATGGGCGGTTGATCAGCTCGCGCAGCCCCGCCGATCTCCCCGCGTTCTGTCGCGAGATCGTCAGCGCGTTGGCGGACGCCGACGGTGGCTGACGGGGCGGCGTGGCGCCAGCGGCCGGCCGACATCCAGAAGGAAAGGAGAACGCATCATGCGAGTGGAGGTTCGAAAGGACAAGTGCATCGGAGCGGCGGTCTGCGTCGGATTGGCCCCCGAGGTGTTCGAAATGGACCAGGAGGAGAACAAGGCCCGGGTGAAGGATCCGCGCGCCGGAAAGCCGGAGGTGCTGAAGTACGCCGCCGAGCAATGCCCGTCGGGAGCGATCATCGTGGAGCTGGACGAAACATGATGCGCGGGAGAAAGCGATCGGGATGAGCGAACGACCGCTGCTGGAGATCGACGGGCTCAGCGTCCAGGTGGGCGAGGAACGGTTGCTGGACGGCGTGGGACTGCAGCTTCGCCGGGGGGAGATCCACGTGGTGTTCGGCCCGAACGGTTCGGGGAAGTCATCGCTATTGAGCGCGATCATGGGGCTGCCTCCGTACCACATCACCGCTGGGGAGATCCGGTTCGAAGGGGAATCGATCGTCGACTGGACGCCGGCCGAGCGGGCACGACGAGGGATCGGCCTGTCGTTTCAGCATCCCCCCAACGTGGAGGGTGTGCCGTTACGCACGCTGATCGCGGCGATGGGGGATACCGGAGAGCTGGAGGAGCGTGCTTCCCGGCTCCAGCTCGGCGACCACCTGGACCGCGACGTCAACGTCGGCTACTCGGGAGGGGAGCGAAAGCGCAGCGAGCTGCTCCAGCTGTGGATGCAAGCGCCCGAGGTGGTCCTTCTCGACGAGCCGGAGTCGGGGGTGGACGTCGACAGCATCGAGCGGCTGACCGCGGTCGCACGGCTCCTGTTCGACAAGGATCGACCGATCCGCGAGCGACGGCGCGCCGGGATCATCGTCACCCACACCGGGACGATCCTCGAACGGCTCCATGCCAACCATGGCTACGTGATGATCGACGGGCGGTTGATCTGCGCCGGCGCCCCGCTGGAGATCTTCGATCAGATCAAGCGTCACGGGTTCGAAGGGTGCATCGCCGAGGCACGCGGCGACCGAGGGGCAGCGAACCGATGAACGACGAACGAGGATCGGAGCGTCGAACGTCGGAGTCGCTGGAGCGGGTTGGCTTCATCGATCCGAACGCCGGGACGCGATCGGGCTCGTACCGGATCGAGGACACCGGCCGGGCCGAGGCGTCGGCCCGCCATCACGGCCTGACGGTCCGTCCGATGGAGGCGGCGCGGAAGGAGTTCCCGTGGATCGATGCCCTGGCGTTCTCGCTGGTCGACCCGACGAGCAACGACGCCGCCCGGGCGGTGGCGGAACGCTCCCACGCGGCCGGGGCGTTCGTCCACGTGGCGGCGGGGACGGACGTCAGGATGCCGGCGCAGTCGTGCTTCGTGCTCAAAAGCCAACGCTCCGAGCAGCTGCTGCATAACCTGATCGTCGTCGAGGAGGGGGCTCGCCTCGACCTGATCTCCGGTTGCGCGACGGCCAGCTACGACCTCGAGGGGCAACACACCGCGGTGACCGAGATCTTCGTGCGCCGGGGGGCCGCGTTGACCTACACGATGATCCATGATTGGGCCCCCGACGTGCGGGTCAGGCCGGTGTCCGCGGCGCACGTCGGCGCGGGCGCCCGGTTCGCCTCGACGTACATCGCGCTGACCCGGGCAAAGGAGGTCACGATGAGTCCGCTGGCGATCGTCGAGACCGGTGGCTCGGCATCGCTGGGGTCGCTGATCTACGGACGGACCGGGTCGCGATTCGACATCGGGGGACGACTGCGATTGGACGGGGCCGGTGCCTCCGGCGAGATCACCAGCCGAGCGGTGGCCGAGCGCTGCCGGATCGTCGTCCGTGGCGCGATCGCTTCGATCGGTGCCACCACCAAGGGACACATGGAGTGCAATGGGATCGTGCTCGAGGAGGGCGGCTCGATCCACGCGATCCCCGAACTGGATGCGCGGACACCGGACGCTGAGCTATCGCACGAAGCGGCGATCGGGCGGATCGGGCAGGAGAAGCTCATGTACCTGATGTCGCGAGGTCTGTCGGAAGAGGAGGCGACCTCGTTGATCGTCCAGGGGTTCCTGCGCGCCGAGATCGAGGGACTCCCCGATCCGCTCCGGGAGGCGATCGAACGGATGATCGCGTCGATGTCGAGAGACTCGATCTGACGGTTCCCGGTCCCTCGGGCGTCCGGACTACCCAGCTCCGCCGGCGACGGCTTTGGCCAGCCGAGCTCCCAGCTCCCGTCCCGTGTGCAGCTCGTCCTCGGTGGGAGCGGCTTGAAACGGGAGCGTTTCGAGGAGGTTCCATCGCATCGCCGCAGCGGCGTTTCGCATCTCGCGTTCGCCGCCTCCCCCCCATCCGTAGCTTCCGAAGTAGATCGAGCGCTTGCCGAAGATCCTTTTACGTCGGGCCATCTCGAGCACCGTCGCCGCGGGGGGGAACAGATCCGCCTCGTAGGTCGGCGCGCCCACCGCCACCCCGGTGTACGACCATAGCGACGGCAGGACGTAGCTGATGGGTGTGCGGGCGACGTCGAATATCCGCAACGGAACGCCCGCGGCCACGATCCCTTCGGCGACCGCGTCCATCATCCGCTCGGTGTTGCCGTACATCGTGGCGAACAGCAGGGTGACGCCCGGCTCCCCGCCGGTCTCGCCCCGTTCGGTCCAACGATCGTAGAGATCGATGATCTGCCTCGGATGGCTGCGCCAGATCAACCCGTGGGCCGGGGCCACGACATCGATCGAGATCTCGGCGAGCTTGGCGATGGCGCGACGCACCGACTTGGCGTACGCCGCCAACACATTGACGAAGTACCGGTAGGCCTCCTCCTCGTAGAAGCGGAGATCGCGAAGCTGATCGTCGAACAGCGCCCCCTGCAGGGCGCCGTAGCCGCCGAACCCGTCGCACGGGAACAGGACCCGCTGCGACGTCTCGAACGTCATCATCGTCTCGGGCCAGTGGACGAACGGGGTGGAGAAGAACCGAAGCGTGTGATCTCCCAGTGGCAGGGTGTCGCCGTCGTCGACGGCTCGGACCCGGTTCTCGATGCCGTAGAACGTGCGGAGCATGGCCGCGGCCTTGGTGCTGGCGATGATCTCCGCCTCCGGCGCCACCCGGCGCAACGTGCGGATCATGCCGGTGTGATCCGGTTCCATGTGGTTGAGGACCACGACGTCGAGCTTCCTGGGATCGATGACAGCGGAGATCCGATCGAGGAGAAGATCGGCCTTTCCGGCGGTCGTCAGATCGATCAACGCCTTCCTTCTCGAGGCGATCAGGTAGCTGTTGTAGGAGATCCCTTCCTGGGTGATCGGCCACAGCCCTTCGAACAGGTCGGTCGACCGATCGTTGGTTCCGACCCAATGGATCCCCGGCTTCAGTTCGACGGCGTCCATCCGGGGTCCTCCCTCCGTAAGCGTTCCGATGACGGGGCCGCCCAGGGAGACGGCCCCGCTCCGGTTCGTTGACTCACCCGCTCACCGCAGTGGGCTAGAGCAGGGAGGCATCAAGCTGTATGGTGGGGCCGCCACGTAGCGCGTTGGATACCGGGCATTCGGCCTCCGCCTGCTGAGCGAGCTCCCGGAATGCGGCGGGCTCCATGCCGGCAACCTGTGCCCGGGTGCGAAGCTGCAACTCGCTGATGCGAAACCCGCCGTTCTGGGGGACCAACGTGCAGATGGCCTGCGTCTTGATCTGCTCGGGCCGATGACCGTTGCGCTTCAGTGCCCCGGCCAGCGCCATGCTATAGCATCCGGCGTGCGCCGCGGCGATCAGCTCCTCAGGGTTGGTTCCTGCGCCATCCTCGAACCGCGTTCCGAAGCTGTACTTCTCATCGTCGAGCGCTCCGCTCCCGCTGGACAGCGTGCCGTTTCCTTCCCGTAGGTTTCCGCTCCAGGTCGCTTCCGCGATCCGTCGGATGTCCGCCATATCAGGTGCTCCTTTCGTCGAGGTCGAGCCGTCCGAGCGCCACATTCGTCGCTTGGCCACGGGCAAACCCGCATCCCGGACCAGGTCGGTCGGCGCTGTCTGTGGAGTCGTTGAGAAGGGGATTGAGAACGAACCGTTACCACACCAGGATAGAGCGGGGCCGGCTCGTTGTCAACCGGGGTGATGAGCCGGACGGCACCGCCGCGATTTGACAATCCCCGGAGAGATATCCTATGCTGGGTCAACAGTTTTTCTCAACGGGATGCGTCGACATCCCGAACTCCTTCTCGAGCCCGCTGCGTGGATCTACCGCTGTAGGTCTGCGGTACTCATGACCGTGGTTCCATAGATCGGGAAGCCGCCGCCGAGGGTGGGCGCGGCACGTCTCGACGTGACCTGACGGGATGTCCACGACGTGGTGCCGCAGGGAGAACGGATGCCGCGCGACAACGAGTTCAATGGCGCTCGGTGTCGGGGGCGGCCTGCGGCGTCGATCGCCGCGCGGCTGCGCGAAGAATCGCCGGCGAAAGCCACCAAGACCACGGAAAAGGAGATCGCATGAGCATCCAGGACAAGATTCAGCACGCGGATTGGCAGGAAGAGAAACATGTTCCGGTGATCGATTGCCCGGACGAAGTGGATAAGCAGGAGTTCACACGGGTGACGGTGACGTTGGGCAAGGCGGTGGCCCACCCGAATACGACCGCGCACCACATCCGATGGATCGCGGCGTACTTCGATCCGGACGACGACCAGTTCGTGCACGACCTCGGGGCGTTTACGTTCAACGCGCACGGGGAGTCCCCGAAGGGGGCGGATCAGGGTCCGGTGACCACGCATCACGAGGCCTCGTTTGCGTTCAAGACGACCTCGCCGGGTACGCTGACGGCTGTCGCCTACTGCAATATTCACGGATTGTGGGAATCGAGCAAGCGGATCGAACTCACGTCGTAATCTGAGACGGTTCGCTCTCTGGCGCGGTCGGATCGGGCCCCCGGATCTCGGCCGCGCCGGTTCGGTTGCGGAGGAAAGGCGATCCCATGCCTGAGTTGCCCGATGTCGAGATCCAACGGCGGTACCTCGCCGCGACGTCGCTGCACCGGTCGATCGACCGGGTGGAGGTATTCGGTGAGCGGGTGCTGCGGGACGGCGCACCGGGATCGCTGGGGCGACAGGTCCACGGCCGCTCGCTGGAGACGGTGATGCGCCACGGGAAATGGCTCGTCGCTTCCCTCGACAAGGGCGATGCGCTCGCCTTCCACTTCGGCATGACGGGCCGGCTCCGGTCCACCCGGAATCCTTCGCCGCCCGCCGAACACGCCCAGGTGCGGTTCCGCTTCGACGACGGCGGAGCGCTCGACTACGTGGCTCCGCGCAAGTTGGGTGCCGTTGTCGTCGTCGCATCGCTCGAGGACATCGTCGAACGGGAAGGGCTCGGGCCGGACGCTTGGGCGCTCCCGTTCGAGGACTTCCGTGAGGCGATCGGTGACAAGCGCGGGACGATCAAGGGTGCGTTGACCGACCAATCGTCGATTGCCGGGCTGGGCAACATCTACGCCGACGAGATCCTCTTTCAAGCGGGGGTGCATCCGCGGGCCCCGGCCTCCCACCTGTCCGAGGAACGACTTCGGCGGCTTCACGAGGCCATGCGCGACGTGCTGGAGACCGCGGTGGCTAGCGATGCCGATCCCGAAGCGATGCCGGAGGGCTACCTGCTCCCGCGGCGGCAACAAGGTGCCCCGTGCCCGCACTGCGGCGGAAAGGTGAAGCCCTACCAGGTGGGCGGCCGTCGGGGCTACTACTGCCCCCGCTGTCAACGGCGATGACCGAGAAGAAGAACGAAAACGGAGGAGAGCATGCGCATCCAAGACGAGAAACGGATCGGACCCGGCGACGACCTGGGCACGGTCGTCAACTGGCAGGCCGGCGAGCAGTCGATCGACCTGTTGACCACCCACGAGCTGACGGTGACGGTGGAACCCGATGACCTCGACGGCCTCCGCAAGGCGCTCGAAGAGCTGGATCGACTGCAGCGCGAGGGCGCGTAGCCGGGGGACTCGGGCGGCTCTGTGCCCGGGTCCGACGACGTTCGGAAGCACGCTGACCGCGTGGCCTTCTCCACCGCGATCGGCCGAGCCCATCACCTTCTCAACGACCAACACGCTTCCCACTCCTCGGGGAGCGAGGAATCCTCGCCTGAAGGAGGCATCATGAGCTACCGCAAGAGCAGGGTCGTCGTACGGACGGTGATCGTCGGGCTGCTGATCGCGACGGCGGCGTTCGGCCAATCGACGATCGAGGACGAGAGCATCGACATCGCGCTGGAATCAGTTGCCGAAGGGTTGACGGCACCGCTCGGCCTGACGGCTCCGCCGGACGACACCGGTCGTCTGTTCGTGGTCGACCAAGCCGGGATGATCCGCGTGATCGCCGCGGATGGAGAGCTGCTCGATCGGCCGTTTCTCGATGTACGGGACCGGATGGTGGACTTGCAGGAGGACTTCGACGAACGCGGATTGCTGGGGATGGCGTTCCATCCCGGCTATGCGGACAACGGTCGGCTGTTCGTCTACTACAGCGCCCCGCTCCGCGAGGCAGCGCCCGACGACTGGAACCATACCGGGCGGCTGGCCGAGTACACGGTGTCGTCCGACGATCCGAACGTCGTGGATCCCGGCTCCGAACGGATCCTGCTCGAGGTCGACGAGCCGCAGTTCAACCATAACGGCGGCCAGGTGCTGTTCGGCCCCGGCGGCTACCTGTACGTATCCCTCGGCGACGGCGGCGGGGCCAACGACGTCGGCACCGGACATCCGCCGATCGGCAACGGACAGGATCGCACGACCCTCTTGGGGGCAATCCTGCGGATCGACGTCGATGGCGGCGACCCGTACGGGATTCCGCCGGACAACCCGTTCGTCGGCGAGAGCGGACGTGACGAGATCTACGCCTACGGCCTCCGGAATCCGTTCCGAATGAGCTTCGATGCCGGCGGGGATCGGGCGTTGTACGTCGGCGACGTCGGCCAGGATCTGTGGGAGGAGATCGACATCGTCGAGGCCGGAGGGAACTACGGGTGGAACCTCCGGGAGGGCACCCACTGCTTCGATCCCGACCAACCGGGGACGCCGCCGGCGAGCTGTCCGGACGAGGGACCCAACGGGGCGCCGCTGATCGGGCCCGTGATCGAATACGGACACCCCGGACAGCCGTCGCCGATCGGGCTGTCGGTGATCGGAGGGTTCGTCTACCGGGGAGATACGGCCCCCAAGCTGTCCGGAGGGTACGTGTTCGGCGACTGGAGCGCGTCGTTCTCGGAGCCGGGCGGTGTCCTGCTCGCCGCGATGCCGGACGGGGATGGCCTATGGCCGATCCATCGTCTGGCGATCGAGGATCGCCAGGACGGGGAGCTCGGCGCGTACCTGCTGGGGTTCGGCACCGATGCGGACGGGGAGCTGTACGTCCTCACCACGCGCAACACCGGCCCCGTTGGGTCCACCGGAGCCGTGCACCGGATGGTGTCGTCCGGGTCGTCGGATGCCTCCGGCGGGGTGAACGTGGACGGGACGATCCTGAGCGGCGAGTACCCGCATCAGACGACGATCGCCGGTGTCGAGCTGCACTGGTGGAACGACGACCGGCGGATCGCGATCGGGCTGAAGAGCCCGGGCACCGGCCACATCAACATCGGTTTCGATCCTCAGCGTCGGATGGAAGGTGCCGGTTTCGTGCTGGCAGCGGTGGTGGACGGACGGATCGTCACCCGCGACGACTACGGGGTGGGGCCAACCAGCCACCAAGCGGACGTATCGCTTGGTGGAACCGATGACATCGTGGAAGCGGCGGGATCCGAGAGCGACGCCGGGACGACGGTGGAATTCCTGTTTCCGCTGAACACCGGAGATCGATACGATGCCGAGCTGACGCCCGGCGAGACCGTATCGGTCATCGTCGCCTACCACGATCGCTCGGACGACTTCGGCGACTACCATGGTTTCGGCAACCGTGGCGAAGGAACGATCACCCTCGATGAACCGTAGAACGGACCGGGTCGGCGGGCGTCCCGCGCGGGGCTTCTCGCCACGAGTAGAGGAGAAAGGAGAACAGATGGGTGTCAACGTAGGAATCAACGGCTTCGGCCGGATCGGTCGGCTGGTGTTCCGGATGGCGATGGAATCCCCCGATGTCCGGGTCCTCGGCATCAACGACATCGCGCCGCTGGAGAACCTCGCCTACCTGTTGAAGTACGACTCGGTGCAGCGCCCCCCCGAGGAGACCGTCGACGTGGAAGGCGACCGGCTGATCTGGGGGGGCGAGGAGATCCCGTACTCGACGAACCAGCATCCCACGGAGCTGCCGTGGAAGACGCTCGGAGTGGACATCGGGATCGAGGCCACGGGCTTGTTCACCAAACGCGAGGATGCCAGCGGTCATCTCGACGCCGGCGCCACCCGCGTGCTGCTGACGGCGCCCGGCAAGGGGGACGATATCACCCTGTGCATGGGGGTCAACGAGGATGCGTTCGACCCCGACCAGCATGTGGTCGTCTCCAACGCGTCGTGCACCACCAACTGCCTCGCCCCGGTGGCCAAGGTGCTCGACGACGCGTTCAAGCTCGTCACCGGTTTCTTGACGACCGTGCACGCCTACACCAGCACCCAATCGCTGGTGGATGGGCCGAGCAAGAAATGGCGCCGGGGCCGGGCGGCGGCGTTGTCGATGATCCCGACCACCACCGGCGCGGCGGTCGCCGCGACGAAGGTGCTGCCCCATCTCGACGGGAAGCTGGACGGTCTGGCGATCCGGGTGCCGGTGGCGTGCGGATCGATCGCCGACGTCGTCGCGCATACCGAGCGCGAGCTGTCGGTCGATGCCGTCAATCAGGCGTTTCGAGATGCCGCGGCCTCGGAGAGGATGCGTGGGATCCTCGGGATCACCGAGGAGGAGCTCGTGTCGCAGGACATCGTTGGGACCGAGACGTCGGCACTGGTCGACGCCTCGTCGACGATGGTATTGGGCGGGAACACGGTCAAGGTGCTGGCGTGGTACGACAACGAGTGGGCCTACGCTCGCCGTGTCGTCGAGCTGGCGGTCCGGATCGGGAGTCAGTAGTCACCGGGAGGTGAACGACGTGAGAACGACAGCAGGGACAAGCGGCGGACCACGGTGGACGGCCACCGTGGGGTGGTTTGCCGCCGTGATGTTGACGGTGGTGATCACCGGCGGGATCGTTGTCGGTGAGGCAACGGCACCGAGGATCGACGAGCTGACCCCGATCGAGCTATACGAGCGGGTGCATCGCAGCGTCGTCAGCGTGCAGGTGTACGTCGAGGATCTGTTCGGCCAGCTCGGTCAGGCGACCGGTTCCGGTTTCGTCTTCGACGACGCCGGGCACATCGTGACCAACCGTCATGTCGTCCAGGGAGCGCAGCGACTCGTCGTCGTCTTCTCGGACGGCTTCCAGGTCCCCGGCTCGATCGTCGGGACCGATCCGCAGAGCGACCTGGCGGTGGTGTCGGTCGATGGACTGCCGGACAACGCGGTGGCCTTGCCGCTCGGCGATTCCGAGGCGGTGGAGGTCGGCCAGCGGACGGCCGCGATCGGCAATCCGTTCGGGCTCGGGGGCAGCATGAGCCTGGGAATCATCAGCGCCGTCGGGCGGACGATTCCGTCGGGAGCGACCCCGTTCGCTATCCCCCTGGCGCTCCAGACGGACGCGGCGGTCAACCCGGGCAATTCGGGCGGTCCCCTCCTCAACCTGTTCGGCGAAGTGATCGGGGTCAACGCCCAGATCGCCACCGGTGGCGGACAGGGCAGCGTCGGGGTCGGCTTTGCCATCCCATCGCGGGTGGTCGGCCAAGTCATCCCGACGCTGATCGATCAGGGGCGGTACGAGTGGCCGTGGCTCGGCGTCACCGGCCAGTCGGTCGACCTGTTCCTCCGCGATGCCAACGACCTCGATCGGCAAGACGGCGCCTACATCCATTCCGTGGTCGAGGACAGTCCGGCGGCCGACGTCGGGCTGCGTGGCAGCACCGGGACGCGGACGGTCGACGGGATCTCGGTCCCGGTCGGCGGCGATGTCATCCTCCGCGTCGATGGGGTCGATATCGAGTCGTTCGACGATCTCCTGACCGAGCTCGCGTTCCGGCGTCCTGGGGAGACGGTCCGACTGTCGGTGCTCCGCGACGGATCGCTGATCGTCCTCGAGACGACGCTGGCGCCGCGGCCGCTCGAACTGGGATAGCCGCCGTCCGGCGGATCCGCGACCCGCTGCCGCGGGCCCGCCGGAGAACGGCGTACGATAGCGTGATGAATCACGATGGGAGGATCCATGGCGTTCATCAAGGAGCCCAGCGACAAGCTGTCGATCTACATCCCCAAGTCAAAGCTGGATCAGCGGCCGGTGGAGCGGTTGATCCAGCTCGCCGATCGGCGTGATCGGTCGGTGAACTACCTCGTGGTCGAGGCGATCATGAGCTACCTGGACCGGGAGGCCGACTAGGTCCTCTCGCTCGGGGCACGACAAACGATGCGTCCGCGACGGCCGGCCCCAGTCTCGCTCGGCCGTCGCCCGTTTCTATCCGTCGGTTCATGTTTCCTCCCCCTTGATCGAGTACACTAGGTGCATCCGTTGATGTGTCTTTGCGGAGCAAGGAGGAGCGTTGACGGGAAAGGGGCTGGGAAACGCCATCAAGAGCGTCGTCGTCGCGGGTGAACTGAGTTCGTTTCTCGAGGCCGCCGAGGGGATGGGCGAACGGCTGCCGCGGTTCATGGCGGCGTATCAGCAGTTCGTGCAGCGCTATATCCACAGCCGCCCACTGTTCTCCAAGTTTCTCGGCGATCGTTTCGTGTTCGTCTACGAGTCCGCGTCGCCCTCGTTCGCTCGCAACATCCTCCATTCGGCGATGGTGTTGGAAGGCGCGTTCCGCGAGGCGCTCCAACGCCCGATGCCCGGCTTCGAGCCGTTCAGCGAGGAGTGGGCGAGCGTGGAGGCGCTGAACCTGGGCGTATCCGGCGGCCGCCTGTTCGCCCTCGACGCCAAAGGGGCGGGACGAGAGCAGCTGGTCGGGATGCCACTGCTCGCGGCACAATCGCTCGCCGAGCACGCAGACGACGTGCGAAGTCACATCCTCGTCGATGCCGGACTCGAGCTCGATCGCGTTTGCCAGCAGTGCTTTGCCAACGACGAAGGGTCGATCGAGACGGTCGCCGACGACAGCGCGATCGATGCTCATATCGTGACGCCGGATTCGATGCTGCGGGCCTACCGCAACGACCGCGACCGATACCGGGTGGTGAACGCCGTCGAGGCGTTGAAGGCGGAGATCGACCAAGTCGCCCAAATCGACGTGTTCAGCTTCCGGCTGGAGCGGGGTGGACGCCCGCACCTCGAACTGGTGTTCAACCCGCTCAACCATCGCGGCCGCATGGACCGGGTGGTGGCCTCGAGCATCCTGCTGGTGCACGTGACGCCGACGGTGATGACGCTGTACCCCGAGATCCTGATCCCTACCGATCGCGTGTATACGGTGCAGCTCCCGGTGCCTCCGGTCGACGATTACCAGATCGTGGTCGGATTGGTCATCCAAGCGCCGGAGACCGACCTGATCGGCGAGGAGCTCCAGAAGATCGAGGAGCCCGACGAGATCGTCGAGCGTCTGGAGGCGCTGCGCCGGATCTTCCGCCGTGCCCGCCTGTCGGACCGGCTGTCGCTCGCCTACTACCGGTTCTAGTCGCCGGGGTCGCTGTTTCTTCCACAGCCGTTGAGGTTGAGGTACTCCCTCCTCCAGATCGGCCCGGTCGAGCGGGCCAGCTCTCGACCGTAGGCCGCCAGGTGGGCCACGGTCGCTGCGGACAGCCTCGCTCCGGCGTCCGGGACGCCGGCGTCGGCAAGGGTGGCAAGAAGCGAGGGGCAGTGATCGCGCACCGGACACGGCCGCAGGCGGTCGGCGCCGGGTAGCGGCGGCGTGGAGGCCGCTCCGTAGCCCCGCTGCCAAGCGCGGAACGCCTTAAGCAGCGGTGTGAACAGCACGTCAGAGATCGTGCCCCCGTTCGCGTGCACCGCGTGGATCGACGCCGCGGGAAACGGGGCGAACACGCACGGGGTGACGGCGCCACGCCAGTCGACGTGCAGGTAGCCCCCGTCGCGGCCGGCGGCGATGCATCCGCCGGTGAGCGTTCCGGAGTTCCAGAAGTCAAACAGGAAGATGCCGCGGTATTCGATCACCTCCCACATCCGCTGCCACAGCGCCAGGCGTTGCGCCGGGGTGGGCATCCGGTGGAGTCCCCCTTCGACGCCGCGTCCGATCGGCATCCACTGGAAGAGGAATCCGTAGAACGCGCCGTGGACAGAGAACGTCGCATCGAGAAACCGGTCAGACAGTACCTCCTCGATGTTGTCGGCGGTGACCGTCAATGAGACGCCGAACGGGACCCCGTGTTGGCCCAGCAGCTCCATCGTTCGGACGACACGTCGGTAGATCCCCCGGCCGCGGCGGCGGTCGGTGGATTCCTCCGACCCTTCCAGCGACAGGGCCACCGTCGCGTTGCCGATCCGAGCCAGCCGAGCCGCCGCCCGACGGTCGATCAGCGTCCCGTTGCTGAACACCAGGAACAGGCTGTCGGGATGGGCGGCGAGGAGATCGATCAGGTCGCGTCCCTCCGACCGATACAGGAACGGCTCCCCGCCGGAGATCACGAACAGCGGGGCATCCCATGCCGCGCGCGCCTCGTCGATCAGTCGATCGACGGTGGTTGCCGCAAGTTGCGGCGCGGCCGCACCGGCATCGGCGTAGCAGTCGACGCAGCTGAGGTTGCACGTCGCGAGCGGACTGATCACGAGGAACCATGGCGGCCGGCGCCCGTGGTGGCCGGACTGGAACGCGCGGAGCGTTGACCCCACATCGGCGGAGAACGCCTGGTGGAGGGCGCGAGCCCACAGCCCTCCGGCTCGGCGGATGACCCGGGGGGCGAGCGCCCCCCGGGCGGCCAGCCGGTCGACGGTGCGCAGCAACGCGGTGGCCAGCAGCCGGTGCTCGGTGCCGATCCGCCCCTCGGCGGTCGGCAGCCGCGAGGCCGGATCGGCGAGCCGGTGGAGGGCGCGTTCACCTCGGCCGAGCGCCCACCGTCGCAGCGATCCGACGTGAAGCGCCGGCCCCGCGAGGATACTGGCGACGTCGAGCACGCCGGCGATCCACGATGCGCGGAGCTGGCGCGCGGTGCTCACCCTCCCCACCTCCTCGCGGCGCGGAGTCTGGGTCGCGGCCGCTTCCCGCAGCGACGCCCCACGACGCCCAATCGCTTCACGTCACCGCTTGTGCTCTGCATCCCTTAGGACGATCGCAGTACCCACCAGCGCGGCGTGGACGAACGTCTGGGGGACGTTGCCCAGCGCCGTCCCGGTCGACGGATCGACCTCCTCGGGGAACAGCCCCAGATCATTGGCGGCGTCGAGCGTCCGTTCGACGATCCGGCGGACGCGATCGAACGCGCCCCGCATGACCCCGTACTGGGCGACCCACAGGGAAGCTGCCAGGAACGCTCCCTCTTGGGTCGCGTCGAATCGGTCGAGATGTCGTCGAATCAGGTCGCCGTCGGCGAGATCCCGTTCGATGGCATCGATCGTGGCCAGCATCGCGGGGCTGTCGGCGTCGTCGTACGCCCACACTGGAAACAGCGCAGCGGAGGCGTCCACCTGTTCACTGCCCTCGAACACGGCGTAGGCGCCGGAGCGGTTCCGGCACCGCTCGGCGACGTACCGGCGGATCTCTACGACGGCCTGTCGCCATCGACCGGCCTGATCGGCGGTAACGGCGAATTCAGCGATGGCGTCCAGACCGCAGGCCGCGATCACCTTGCTGGCCGTGTATTGGCGCGGTTCGCGCTCCTCCCACATCCCGTCATCGGGCTGTCGCCAATGCTCCACCAGGAAGTCGGCGACCTCCTCGATCGTCCCCCAATGCAACCGCTCGCCGCCTTCGCATCCGTACAGCAGCTTGGCGGCAAGCAGCACGTTCCCGTAGGCGTCGAGCTGGAGCTGGTCGCGGGCGCCGTTGCCGATCCGCACCGGACGGCTGTCGCGGTACCCGCTCCACGCCAGCTCCGCCTCCTCCGGGGCGGGGTGGCCGTCGATGCCGACGAACGGGCGGAGCCGCTCGTCGGACGGGCCCCGGTCGGAGCCGCAGATGAAGCCGAGGAACCGCTTGGCCTCGTCCCCGGCCGAGCAGGCACGGACCAGGGCGCTGGCGATCATCCCGGCGTCCCGCAGCCAGACGTAGCGGTAGTCGTAGTTGCGGGCACCCCCGATCACCTCCGGCAAGGAAGTGGTCGCGGCTGCGACGATTCCACCGCTCTCTTCGTCGGTCAACAGACGAAGGGCACGGAGGGAATCGGCCACGGCGTCCTCGAACGGTCCGTGGTAGTCCGTTCCGGCGGCGAGGTTACGCCATGCCGAACGGGTTTCCTCCAGCCAACCGGTCAGCCGAGTCGCATTCGGACGGACGACCGTCCGATCCAGCAGCAGCATCCAGCCCGGCTCCCCCGCCGGCACGGTGCAACGGATCCGGTCGCCGTCCATCGTCATCGGGTGCGATGCGTACACCACATGCTCCCCGGCGATCTGCACTGCTTCGGCGAACCGATCCAGCGCGGCGGGTCGGCGACCGTAGTCCGGCGCCGGCGAAAGCACCAGCTCGACATCGGTGGGCGGCGGCGACAGCCTCCGGCAGATGCCGGGCGGGCTGACCGATCCGAGGGGCATCCAGTCGGTGACCGTCATCGACCCGCCTTCCCAAGCGAACGACGACTCGAGGATCCCGGACGGCTCCAGATCGCGACGACCGGTCAGCGCGCCCGCCGGTGCGC
>CAZLER010000018.1:0-42946 GCA_964558595.1 uncultured Thermotogae bacterium | reverse complement strand
CACCCCCCGGATGCAGCGGTCCGCACTCGCATCTCCGTCGAACGTGCCTACCTACCCTGTTGGATTGAATCGGGGTGAATCGGGGGACACACACCGTATTTCGTGAATCGGGGGACACACACCGTATTTCGGAATCCGAGGCCCGAGGCCCCAACGAGGGACCAGGACTCTTGTTACCTCGGCATCCGGGGAACCTCCTGGCGCCCGGGATTGCTCGAAGATCATCACGATCGAGCCGGGAAGGCGAAGGGGGCAAGCCGTGCATCCGTGGCATGCGAATCACGGTGAGCGATGTTCTGGAATACCTTGCCGCAGATAGGTCCGAGCAGCAGGTTCTGAACGACTTCCCGGAGCTGACCTCGGAGGGCATCCATGCTTGCTTGGCCTTTGCAGCGGACACTCACCCTCGAATAGCGGGCCAGCTGTCTTGGAGTGCAGCTTGTGAAGCGCAGGCGCAATCCTGCGCCGGCTCCAAGTCCTTGAGCCTTCGGATCCTGACCTCACGGCGGAGCGGCTTTCCCGCGAGGCGCGGGCCGGGCCGTGAATCGCGCAAGCCCATTCAGCATACTCTCGGCCGTCTCGGGCGGGGGGAGCTCCGACCCGACGCGTCGGGAGCAGATGGGTGTCGAACGGTGAGAATGGGGGGTAGAGAGGTGCTGGGAGGGCGTGCGTCGGCCGAACGGTTCGACTGGGTGCGAGGCCTGCCGTTCTACTACGGATGGATCATCGTATTCCTCGGTGCGTTCTCCATGTTTGCCACCACGCCGGGCCAGTCCGACTCGTTCTCGCTGTTCATGGACTCCTTCGTCAGCGAGTTCGGTTGGAGCCGCACGGTCGTCTCCTCGCTCTACTCCGGGGCCACGCTGCTCTCCGGCTGCGTGATGTTCTTCGTCGGGCGGCTGGTGGATCGTCTGGGAGCTAAGGCTGTAGTGATCGCCTCAGGTCTGATGCTGGGTATCGCATGCTTGTTGCTCAGCCTGTCGATATCGCCGTTCATGCTGTTCGCCGGCTTCTTCTTGGCGCGGCTCACCGGCAAGGGTGCGCTCGACCTTTCGGCCAGCACCCTGGCACCCCAATGGTTCATCCGTCGCCGAGCGTTTGCCATCATGCTCGTCGGATTGGGCGGAACGATCGGCGGAGCGCTCTTCCCCTTGCTCAACAGCTGGCTGATCGGGACGTTCGGGTGGAGGACGGCGTATCGGTTCCTGGCCGGAGGTCTCTGGCTCGTCTACGTGCCAGTGGTGTGGGTGTTCTTGGTCAATCGGCCCGAGGATGTGGGAATGAAGCCGGACAATGTCTCGGTGTCGGAAGCACCCGCAACGAGGGAACGTCCGATTCCGGGCAGGACGATCGACGAGCCGTCGTTTCGGCAGCCGGAGGCGATTCGGACCTCGGCGTTCTGGATCCTCACCTATGTGGTCTTCCAGTCGTCGCTTGTGGGCACGGGCGTGATCCTCCACTTCGTCTCGATCCTCGGCGCCCACGGGTACTCGATGACATTTGCGGCGGTCGTGATGGGGATCAAGCCGCTGGTTGCGCTCAGCACGACGATCCTTGCCGGGCTCGTTCTCGATCGGATTCGCAAGCACCATTGGGTGCTCGGGGCGGCGTGCCTGCTGCAGGTCGCGAGCTTCCTCAACCTCGCCTTCTTGCGAAGCTCCGCGATGGCGTACCTGTTTGCTGTGATCGGGGGGATCGGCAGCGGGCTGCTGCTGATCAGCTATCGCGTGCTCAAGCCGAACCTGTTCGGCAGGCGATATCTTGGCGGGATCCTTGGGGTCACCGCAGCGTTCAACGTGATCGGCTCGGCCATCGGACCGATCGCCTTCGGAGCCGCGTACGACCGCCTCCACGGATACCAGGAGATCATCCTTCTCATGTCCACCCTTCCCCTGCTGGGCGCAATCCTGAGCTTCCTCGTCCGAAGGCCGTCGCTGCCCGCGGTCCCGGACGCTTCCTCATCGTAGTGGGGGCCTGGGTCCCCAGACGACACGTTCGGTTCCTCCCCGCCGATCGTGGAGGCGGCAAAGCGTGGTGGATCCGCGCTCCATGCCCCCTGCCCTGCGCCATCCGAGTGGACCGACGGCGCATCCTCTCCCGGTGGGAGAGGGAAGGCCAGACGAATCTATGCCGGGGACACACACCCCATTTCGTGTGCTCCCAGGCCAGCTTCGCGAAAAGGTCCAGTGCCGGCCGCCGTTCACGCTTCAGCCACTCCGCTTCCTCAGCCGGATGCTCGTTCGTTCCTCGGCGTGTCCGTACGGCACCAGAGAGGTCCGCTGTGGATCCGGAATCGCCCCTTGTTGCAGCGCTTTGGAGAGCTTGCGTACGTCCAGGTGCGAGTAGTCGTCCCACAGGCCGAGCTGACGGACCACGGTCTCGAGCTCGCCACGAGCGGGGTCGGACTTCGTAGGGAGCGAGATCGCCGTCTTGTTGTCGATCACCGCTTCCTTCTCATCCCCGACGACGACGGTGTATCCGTGCTCCCGGGCGTAGTGCAGCAGCGCCTGCTCGACTTGCTCGATCTCGTGCTCGAGCGATCCTCGCGCTTCCCTGAGGTGCGACTTGAGTTCGGCCAAACGGTTGACAAGGACGACGCCCTCCTCTCCGATGTACTCGTTCGGAGGCAGGGCTTCGACGGTGATCTGATGCCCCTTGGCCGGGCAGATGCCGTGGTAGTCGCACCAGCTGCAGAGGGCCGACTCCTGCGCGGGGAACACGGTTTTGGTCTCGATGTCGCGGATACGACGGAGGATGCGCTCCCTCAACCGAGCAAGCTCCGCCGCGGTCCGCGAGGTCACCAGCTGTTCATCGTGCCGAAGGTAGTGCCAGACAAGTCTCACGTCTGAGGCATGCGGGAAGCGCTCGCGCACGGCCAGGGCGTACCACCCGCCTTGCTCGTCCTCTCGCGCCTGCTGTGGCGTTGGCAGCCGTTGGTTCGTCTTGTAGTCGTGGACCTCGTAGACATCGCCCGGTGTCTTCATCAGGCGGTCGATGTACCCGCGGAGGAGGACCCCGTCCTCGAGGGCAACCCGGAACCCCTCTTCCAACCCAAGGACGATCCCTTCGTCGAACGGCGCGTGTCGCGCGTAGTAGGCGCGCAGGCACTGCTCCCCGATCCGGCGGAAGTCGGCGGCCTCCATGTCCTTCTTGATCACGCGGATGTGGTCGGTCCATTCGGCATTCCATCGGTCCTGGTAGACGGCGAGGAGTTCCGCTTCCGTCGGCGTACGCGTATGGCGGACTTGGTCGTAGAGCCACTCGAGCGCGTTGTGCACGCGCGAGCCCAGGAACGCTTCGATGGTGGGGCCGACCTCGACCTTGATCCGGTCGATGTACTTGAATCGGTACTGAAGCGGGCAGGTGTCGAACGTGCTCAGCCTGGAGTAGGAGTACTGTGCCATTGTCGATCCACCTCAACCGAGGATACTCTCCGGGCAATCCGGATGAAAGCGCAGTGGGGGCAGGCGACGGTAACAGGTTCGACAAGCTGCTGCTTCGGGCGCGAGCGGTGTAGTGGTCCCCAGATGAACCGGGGTGCATGGCGAAACACGACGTGCTGCTGGTCGCAGCGTTGGGTTGCGCTAGGGTTGCATGACAGGCTTACGGAGGAATCCTTCGCAGGAGGAGATCATGGCGGAGAGGGTAAGGCTGGTCGAAATCGAGGGCGAGACATCGATTCGGATTGAGGTCGAGATCGCCGAGGATGGCGGAGTCCTTCTCTCGGGACAGGATGCAGGCGACGCGCCGCTGGCGCTCTGGGGCGACGACGACTACGAGTACTGGCTGAAGATCGAAGCAGTGGACAAGGATCGTGTGCTCCTTGCCCTGATCGAGCAGCTCTACGCGGGGAACGCCAACGTCATCTCTGAGCTCAAGGCGCTTCTCGAGGAGAAGGGCATCTCGAGCGAGTTCTCGTCGTACGTCTAGCTTCGGAAGCATCCGGGCGTCCGGCTTCCGATCATCCGGTCTAGCCGACGCCCCTCACCTGCGCCATCCGGATCGATCGACGGCGCGTCTTCTCCCGGTGGGAGAGGGATCAGGGTTGCCTTTCCAGACGGTCCTTCCGGTCCCTCCCCCCTGGATCACGGGAGGCGAGATGGGGATGAGATCATCATCTGCGGCGCCTCACCTGCGCAGCACGAAGCGATCAGCAGCGCACTTGTCCCACGGCGGGAGGAAGGGCAGACACCAAGCCAAATGGACGCCGGGTCGTGGCGTTGCGGTCCGGGGCTCTAGCAGCCGTTGGTCTCGGTCTTGCCTGGGAAGTCCGGACAGTAGTCTTGGGCGTCGGGAACGCCATCGCCATCGCGGTCGGGTGATGCGCCTCCCGGCGGCGGATCGCCGCGCTTCCATGCTTCCGACTGCTCAGCCGTGATCTCCAGGTAGGTCGTACCGTATTCGAGGCTGGGTTCGATCTCCGAGCCTTCGTGCCACTCGTTGTAGCTTGTGATCAGGATCCAGTGGGGCAAGCTTGCCCGAGCGAGTGCCCAATACGCGCGATAGGTGTCACCGTCCGCTCGATCGAGGTAGGTGAGGTGGGCGGCCTTGTACGCTTCATCGTAGCCCGGGATGATCGTTGCCGCGAACAGCCGGTCCTTCGCCCTGGCCAGCAGCGAGGCGGACAGATACTGTGATGCCGCTTCGATCGCACCGATGCCGACAGGGTTGTAGATGTGGAGGCCATCGAAGACGCTGAGGTAGTGACTGCCCAACCCGTCGGCGACCGCAAAGACGGCCCGATCCCGATTCTCAAGCTGGGCGAACACGGACTCGAACTGAGCGAGCGTGAACTCCATCATCACCCGAACGTAGAAGAAGACGACGGGCCGATCGTCGGCACGCAGCAGCGCGGGGCTGTCGCCGTGGCGCGACAAGAAGTGGCTGAGATCGGTCACGATCTCGATCGGCGTCTCCGCGATCTCGTAGTAGAGGGTCACCGAGAAGCTCTCCTGTTCGGCCACATCGATCAAGACGTCGAAGGCGCGGTCCTCGAAGGTGTAGGGGCCCCACCATGATGCGATGAACCCGTCGATACCGGCGGACTTCGCCTCACGGATGTGACGCCGAACGGTTTCGGGATCCTTGGAGTCGTAGAAGCCGTAGGCGGGATCGTGTGCAGAGTCGTGATGCGAGCTGTTCGGGTTCCAGTGCACCCACTTCCCGCTGGGCCCCTCCGGCGTGCCGTACCAGGGGTAGTAGAAGGCGAGCAGCTTCTTTCCTCCGAAGCGTTCGGGAGATCCATCCAGCGGTACCGGAGAGACTACGGAGGTGATTGTCGAGCTGCGCAGCGAGAACGACCTCACATTGGCCGGATCGCTGCCGCCGATGAAGCCCTTGTGGGTGAAGCTCTCAAGGGCAGTCCGTTCGTCTCGTGGATGGAGCGAGACCGACGTCTCCCCCAGGTGACCCTTGTCGATCCGGACCTGCAGATGCTGCGCAGGATCGGCTACGACGGCACGGAACCGTACGGTCACGCGCTTTCGTCCTTCAATCGACTGGCTCACCGATATCGTCGACAGCGCGTGGATTCGAAGATTGGGTGCATCCTCGCCCTCGAGGTTCTCCTGGGACACAAGGACCAAGGTTGCGCCGACGATGGAGACGTCGGTCCAATCGGAGGTTGTCGAGAGCACCAGATCGATGGGGTACACCACGTTGGCGCCGCTGCTCGCGACGGCAAGGGCAAGCACGACAAGAGCCGAGGCCAAGACTGTAGAGCGCATGTGCCCTCCTTCACAGGCACACTCTAGTTGGCAGGGCGCGGGGAGGCAATCGGTCAGGCATCGGATCCAAGGGGCTGGCGGTGTCCGGCAGTTCCGTCCGATTCCGGGGACGCATACCTCATTCCCCCATTCCGGGGACGCATACCTCATTCCTGTACCGAACCCCTGAGGTGGCGTGGCGGAACCGCGGACGCGTCCTCTAGAAGCTCATTCCCAAGATGAGGAGCGGCAACGCCACGGCTCCCCCGATCCTCCCTATGAAGCCGCCCCATAAGGCTCCGGAGAGTGCAGCCATGCCGACGGCGCCGAGAGGGTCGAAACCCCAGGAGCCAGCGGGAACCTCGAGGAGGGGATGGCCAAAGCGATCGTGACCGGGAAGACGATCGCGCCGATGAAGGCCCCGCCGAGAAGCCCCCGTCCCGCCCCTTCGACCACGGCGAACAGCGGCAAAGGCTGGTGCTTCATCACCACGTCGGCGATCCAGCGTCCAGCGAGTGCGCCGGCCACGGCGCCGGCCGTGGCGGCGGGGATCGTCACCAGCCCGTCGTCGACAACGGGATGTCAATGGCGTCCAGACTGAACCCGATCCCGATCGAGGTTCCGGCGGCGAGCCCGGCCGCGGTACCGGCATGGTCATCGCCGCACGCGTGGGTTTCGCTTGCTTGGGGTCGATCTCGTGGCCGGGCGAGGACGCCACCGAGCAGCAGAAGGGCGCAGAGGACGGCTCCGAGCCGTCTTCTCAATGACACCTTCCTCGCTTTCGGCACCTCAGGACGGGCGGCACGTGCCGCCTTCAGCTCACCGGCCTAGTACCACAGATGCGGTTCGAACGGAACGAAGTCGCCGGGGGAGTCGTCCATCGTCACGGTGAGCGGTGTCGGCTCGAGGGTAACGGTACCGTCGCGCTTCCAGTCTCCCCACTGGACTGTGCCGGCCGCCAGGTCGACGAGGAACTTCCCCAGCCAGATGGCGTTCGGGTTGCTGGCATGCCATTGTGCCCCCAGATTGGGATAGAGGACGACGTTGCCGGCACGCAGACGGGCCGTGTTGTTCCAGCGGAACCATTCGACCGCGACGTTGTCGAAGCTGATGAACACTTCATAGGGCGAGCTGATCGTTCCCCCACGGGCGCTCACGGGCCCGGTTTCCACGGACGGAGCCGGCGTGATCGGGTGCTTTTGGCTGGCGGGCACGGTGACGCCATCACCCGCCCGGAAGCTGGAGAAGGTGCTCGGCGATACGAGGCTTACACCGTAGCCGAGACCGGCACCCCAGGTCAGATTCGGCACATCGATGCACAGGGCGAAGCTGTCCCAGTGTCCACCCGTCGGATCGCTGACCAAGTACTGCGTTGCGTGGGGCCAGTACGTTGACGGCTTCACCTGCCAGTTTTGGAGATAATGCTGCTTGCAGCTGCATTGGAACGTCTTGCTCTGCTGTTGCGTCGAGCCCGGTTGATAGAAGTAGACGCTGTACTGTGTCCACTCCCGTTGACTCCACGGCAGGGTCGTCCGAAGATCGAAGTGGAGGGAGAGCTTGGGGATCACCAGTTCGATCGACTGGGGTGGCGCCACGCTGTAGGCCACCCGGGTCGTGGTGTCGGGGGCGTACACCCCTCCCGGCATCATCTCGGGCAGCGAGGAGAGCAAGGCGAACTGCGCCCCGTTGCGCGGCTCGATGTATCGCTCGAGGTTGTTCACGATACTCCATTGGAAGTCGGCCGAAGTGGCCCCCTCCATGCCACGATCAAGGTCGCAGGTGTAGCTTCTGCGAACGACCAACCCGTAGCCGCTGCCGCAGACGCTTCCGGTGGCGTTGTAGGTGCGCCAGTTCAGTGTGAGGTCGCTGCTGCTGGACACGACCTCCAGCACGCCGTAGCGGCCCTCATCGGTTTGGTACGCCATGATCGTCCCATTGGGGATCTGGTTTGCATTGTTGAGGCTTGCGTTGATCAGCGCGGAAGACAGCGTCGCTCCGCGGAGATCGTCCAGTGTGACCTCGTCAAACGTCGGGGCCCCGACGCCCAGGACGGCGCCCAACACCCCGACCACAAGACAGCACAGCAGACCACCTCGTACTCGATGCATGCTTCCTCCTTTTGCCCTCAAACCGGACGTGCTCTCGCCGAGTCTATCAGGAACCGTCGCGGCGTGGAATCCCGGTCGCGACGCGCGCGGGGATGGCGTTCCATCGGCGGCTCTCCCCGGGGCGCGCACCTCATGCCATCGCGTTGGGGGGCTCGAGCGACCGCCAGATGGCCGGCGGTATGGGAGGCGGCCTTGCCCAGGGGGCATCTTGGGACTACGGTCACTTGGGCCAAGGGAGGTAGGCGATGGATGTGACGCTGTAGCCGGGGGACATCTTTCTTACGCGGAGTCGGAGCCTGCTGGGCTGGCTGATCCGCGTCTGCACGCGCAGCTTCGGGGAGCGGCGCTCGAAGGTCAACCATGTCGGGATCGTTGTCGAGCCGGGCGGGATGCAGGAGGCCGTCGTGGTCGAGGCGTTGAGCAAGGTCAAACGCCACCGGCTATGGGAGCAGTACGGGTCGCCGGACAATAGCTGGGTCTCGGTCTATCGTGCCAAGAACATCAGCCCGAAGGAGATGAAGGTCATCATGGCCGCGGCCGAAGAGCAGGTGGGCAAGACGTACGGCTACCTCAAGGTCGTCATGCACTTCCTGGACTGGTGCCTCACGGGCGTGTACTTCTTCCGATGGTTCGCCCGAAGCGAGAACTACCCGATTTGCTCGTGGCTCGTTGCCAGCGCCTTCGGGGAAGCGGGCTACGATTTCGGCGTACCGAACGAAGGCGCCAATCCCGACGACATCTGGGACTTCGTGAACGAGCGGACCGACTACTACGAACGGATTGTGCTCCTCGGCCCGCTGACGCGCTTCGCCGAGACGGACGGAGCGGAGAACCTGGGTTCAGAGCTTCATTGTTCACCCAGCAGTGATGGGGCTCGTCCTCCCTCCCCATTGTGCGGCCGGGTGGGAGAGGCCTGCGGTGATGTCAGCGGTCGCTGATCTCGGGGATCGGATCGAGGAAGTGCTGGAACTCCACCCGGCGGCCTTCGGGATCGACGCCGAAGAAGTTGTAGATGCGATACCGCTCGTTCTGCTTCGGCTCCGTTGTGGCGATGTCCGCGAGCGTGGCGTAGATCGCGTCGACGTCCTCCGGACTGTCGACGAAGAATGTGAGAAGTGCTTGGATATCTGCGGTAGCGTGGCGCTGGAAGCCCACGAGCAGATTGCCGTAGCGAAGAATGCTGATCTCGGGCTGTTCGAGCCATACCGACATACCGACCCGATCGATGTAGAACGTCCGCATCGCCTCGAGCTGCGCGGTCCTGAGAAACACGATGCCGCCTGCCATGGAGGAAGTGTACTCGATCGAGAGCCGTTGGGGGAAGGCGGCCGTGGCGCGGGTGGGGCGTGCTGGGCGAAGAGAGCCGGCGCGAGCTGCCAGATTCGGTGGCGACAGGATGCGTCAGGCGGTATGGGTGATGAGAGGTGGCCGAGACGCCGGGGTTCGGGAGAGGCGATGGAGGGCTGGATGGTGGACCGTCGGATGGGTAAGCACAGATCGAGTGTGCTAGACTGCGGATCATGGGACGAGATTCAGCCGAGCGGTTGTCGTCAGGTGCGGCTGCGCGAGCTCGCGATCGCCCGGCGGGATGGCGGGGCACTGCTCTGCGGATCTCACGTCCCCCGAGGTGGTCCCTATCCCTGCTGCTTCTGGTCGCCGTCAATACAGCGCCCGCCGCTGCGGTCCTGGTCTTCCGCTGGAGCGCAGCGGATCTTGTGCTCCTGTACTGGACCGAGAACTTGATCGTAGGTGCGTTCAACGTCCTGCGGATGGCGTTCGCCCGGTCGTCCGGCGGTGTTGGTCGCTTCGGGAAGCTGTTCGCCATCCCGTTCTTCCTTGTGCACTACGGTGTCTTCTGCCTGGTCCATGGGTTGTTCCTGGTGTTCTTCTTCGGGCTGGGTGGGGCCGGCGACGTCGGAACGTCACCAGCGGGAGGGCTTGCGTTGTTCGATCTGCCCGCCGTGCTGCTGCATGCCGCATGGTCTCAGCCTCCGCCCGGCTTCCGCTGGGTTCTGCTCGGTCTGATGGTGAGTCACGGGATCTCGTTCGTGCAGCACGACTTGTTGGGTGGCGAGCGGGAATTCACGACGGTCAGCGAGCTGATGATGCAGCCGTACCGGAGGATCGTCGTTCTTCATGTGGCGATCCTGTTGGGGGGCGTGCTGATCGTGTTGGTCGGCTCCCCGATTCCTCTGCTGTTGATCCTTGTGCTGGCGAAGGTCGTACTCGACGTCGTGCTGCACCTGCGCGAGCATCGCCGTCCGGCATCGAAAGCAACACCTCGCTGAGCGAGTGCTGTGCAGCCGGACGCCGGCTTCCGGTGGATCTCCAACGGCTGGCTAGTACACTCGCGTCATCCTTGTGGAGACGGGAGAACGGAAAAGCGATGAAGCGCCTTCCCACGGGTTACACGGATCGCAGGGCCGTACCCGACGATGCCGGGATCCTGACGAAGCTCATGAACACGTACGGGCAGCGCGTGACCGGTTCGGCGCTGATCACGGAAGCGACAATGCTGTCGATGATGACGACGCCGGGGTTCTCGCTGTCTGACGATACGCGGCTGGTTTTCGATGAGGATGGCGAGCTCGCGGCGGCCGGGATCGTGTTCGACTACGGCGCGCCCCATGTCCGTGTCGAAGCCTGGGGGATCGTCGATGCCGCGCATCAAGGACGTGGCCTGGGCGGGACCCTGTACGCTTGGATCGTCGAACGGGCTCGAAAGGCGATCGGCCAGGCGCCGCCGGAGGCCCGGGTGGTGCTTGGGCAGAACGTCTTCGAGAACGACACCGCGGCGGCAGCGTTTCTGGCCGAGCGGGGCTTCCGACCGACGCGCCACTTCTGGCGGATGACGATCCAGCTGGACGATACGGTGGCGGCGCCCCGGTGGCCGGAGGGCATCCGCCCGGCATCGATCGATGTGGAGTCCGAACTCGAGGAGAGTGTCCGCGCCGTCAACGAGGCGTTTCGCGATCACTACGGCCATGTCGAAGGTTCGTTCGAGGAGCGGTTGGAGAGGACACGGCACCGGATGGCCTCGGATGCCGACTACGATCCGGAGCTCAACTTCCTGGCACGAGATCAGGGGAGGATCGCGGGGGTCTGTTTCTGCCAACCGGTCTCCGGCACCGACCGCGGCGCCGGGTACGTGGGAGCGCTCGGCGTGCTGCGTCCGTGGCGGCAGCGTGGCTTGGGGTTGGCACTGCTGCTGGAAGCGTTTCACCGATTCCGGGCGGCGGGCAAGCGGCGCGTGCATCTCCATGTTGATGCCGAGAGCCTGACCGGCGCGACCCGCCTGTACAAGAAGGCCGGCATGCATGTTGACCAGCTGAACCACGAATACACCCTAGAACTCCGGCCCGGCATCGACCTGACCGCCCACTAGCGCCCCCAGCTTGGCAAGTTGGCTTGCGATACCGGGCGTGACGCCATAAGCCCGTAGATTCTTCAGCGGTTCCTCATACGCGCTATCTAGACTCCGTCATGAAGGTCACCGACCTCTGAGGAAGAGATGAAAGCAACGCTCGGAATACGATACCGAGGGAAAGCCTACTGCGAGGTTGATCATGAACAGATCGCACAAGAAAGCACGGTTGCGAAGGGAGTTACGGACGTCTGCGATTCTGCTCGGCATGGCCGCTGTGGTGACGTTTGTCGGATGGCAAGCGGGCATGTCGTCCAGCGAGCCACCGGAACAGGAGGAGGCGGCCATGAAACCCATGAACGAGAGCCATGAGATTGCGAAGGAAGCGATTTTCGCCGGCGGTTGCTTCTGGTGCATGGAGTCGATCGTCGAACCGTTGCCGGGGGTCCACGAGGTGGTATCGGGGTACACGGGCGGGGAGGTCGCCGACCCAACGTACGAGCAGGTCACGTCGGGAACCTCGGGGCACTACGAGGCGATTCTCGTGCGTTACGATCCGGAGCAGATCTCGTATCGTACGTTGCTTGAGGTGTTCTGGCGGCATATCGACCCGACCGATCCTGGCGGCCAGTTCCACGATCGCGGCAGTCAGTACCATACGGCGATCTTCACCCTCGACGACGAGCAGAAGCAGCTGGCTGAGAGTTCCAAGAAGACGCTGGCGGCGTCGGGTATCTTCGATGAGCCGATCGCCACGTCGATCCTTCCGGCCCAGGAGTTCTATCCCGCTGAGGCGTACCACCAGGACTACTACTTGAAGAACGCGGCACGGTTCAGCGTGTACCGGGCCGCGTCCGGCCGGGAAGCGTTCACGACCAGGATATGGGAGGGGCACGAGGCGTTCTCCTTCTTCCCCGATCGGAAGAAGACGTGGGTCGGCTTCGAGAAGCCCTCGGACGAGACGTTGCGCGCGATGCTCACGCCGCTTCAGTACAGCGTGACGCAGGAGAAGGGTACCGAACCGCCGTTCCAGAACGCGTATTGGAATCATCAGGAGAAGGGCATCTACGTCGACGTCATCTCCGGAGAGCCGCTGTTCAGCTCCGAGAACAAGTTCGATTCCGGAACCGGGTGGCCGAGCTTCACCCAACCCATCGAACCTGACAGGGTTGTGACTCAGGAGGATCGCAGCCTGTTCCAGATGAGCATCGAGGTCCGCAGCCGCTACGCGGACTCCCACCTCGGGCACGTGTTCGAGGACGGCCCGCCGCCGACCGGGCAGCGATACTGCATCAACTCCGCTGCGCTGCGGTTCATCCCGATGGACACGCTCGAGGAGGAGGGCTACGGCGCTCTCCTCGCCACCTTCGGCGAGTAGGGTAGACGACACGCGCGGGTTCGGGTTCAGCCCCCAGGTGCTTTGGAGGGACTCGTGGCGGACAGGGAGGTTGCCGTCTGGCGATCACCCGCCCGCGGCTTCGCCCAGCGGCTCATCGATCCGAACGAGGTAGCGGTTGAGAAGCAGCACGGTGTCCCGATCGCTTGCCGGAACGAGGTTCGGTCCCCGGACGCGGGCGTACGGTGTTGCTTCGAAGGCGCCGAACGCCCGCACGATTACGTTCTCAGCGACGAGATGGTGAAGTCGGAGCTCGACGGTGCTCTGCTCGAGATCTTGGTGAACCGTCAACAGCGTGGCATCGTCCGAGGACACAGCGGCTTGGATCGGAACATCGAACACGCCCGTGTGTCCGTTCTCGCCGGGTTGAAGGAAGCTCTGTAGGTCCGGGAATCGAGTGTAGTCGACGAGCGGCTCGACTGCACCGGTGGTCGGGTCGACCAGGAAAGCGTTCCTCCGCGGCCAAGTAGCCGTGGGACTCACGTCCTCGGCGAACACGACGAGACGGGATCCGCCGTCCATCCACGCGAGCTCCTGCGGGACGATGCTGGTGGTGTCGTACCAGGAAGGAAAGCCGGCGGCGAACGACTGTGTCGGGATGAACTGCACGGTCGCCCCTGTGGCCCCTTCGAGGATCCACACGCCGTCGGTGACATCCCTGAAGGCCGGTCCCTGGGTGATGATGGCGACGCACGGATCGTCGGGCGACCAGACCGGTGGCGCGAGGACGTGGAAGAGGGTGGGAAACCGATCAGGCAAGCGCCACAGGTCCGATGTCGCATCAGGATCGGATGGCCTCGAGATCGGACCGCAGCGATCGGGTGAGATCGCGCGCAGCTCGACGGGCCCCTGCAGTTCATCCCCGATGACGCGGAGGAAGGTCAGGACTCCGGGGGATCGCCACGCGGGGTGGAAATCGAGCCAGGCGCCGTCCCGGACATCGAGAACCCCACCGAACGCCAGATCGTTGGTACAGGCATACGTTGCGCCGGTGCCTGCGTCGACCAGCCAGATGTCGGGCTCGTACAGGTAGAGGAAGACGTTGTCGGCCATGGCGACATGGCGGCCGTCCGGTGACCAGACGAAATCGGTGATAGGGTGCCTCTTCGCGGGTAGCGCGATCGCCTGCACGTCGCCCGTGGCCAGCTCGAACACCACGAGTCGATCCCCCCTCGACAACCAAGCCACCCGCTTTCCGGTTGGATCGAGATGTGCTATCTCGAAGGGAGACCAGCCGATCGGCGCATCCCTTGCGAGGTCGAGCAGCAGCTCGAACGGCAGCTGCCGCGCCGAGCCGGTGCAGAAGGCAGCTGCGCCGATCGCGACGACGAACAGGAGCGCTTGCGCCAGTGTTCGTCGTGATGCCCAGGGGGAAGGATCGGCGGTCCTCTTCTGGATCGGCATGACGACAGCCTAGCCGGAGGGCTTCGTGGAACCAAAACAGATCGGACGTACGGGGTCAGGAGGAGGGGGTGACGTAGCGGATCGTGCGGTAGGTGGTGGCCATGGGTTGCCAGTGCGATTCCTCATCGTCCTTGGCGGGTACCCAGACGGATGTGACGCGCTTCACCCAGTTGCCATGCTCGTCGTAGATGTAGTCGTAGGAGGTCTTCGTCTCCGACGCGATCGGCGAGAGCATGGTGAATGGCATGATGGGGCGCCCCGATGTCGTCTCCAGGATGACGTTGCCGTACCGATCGTAGGTGTAGGAGATGAGGAACGGTGGGGCCTCCGCCCCCTTCGTGTGCATCGCGACCTCGACCACGCGGCCTTGCGCATCAAACCGCTCGATGCTCCACGACGTGAGCTCGCCATCCGGACCGTAGCGATCGGCACGCTGCTCTCCCTCACCGCATGTGTAAACAACTCGAGATGTCTCGGTTCCGGACCCATCGCGTTCGGCAACCGACGTGAGACGGCCCTTGGCGTCGCGCTCGTAGACGATCGTCTTTCGCAGCGTCCCGTTGCTGGAACGAAACTCGGCGACTGTTCGCCGGCCACCTGCTTCGTGCGTGTACTCGATCGTCTTGTCCGGCCATCGCCTGCGACCGTACTCCTCCTCCCGAATGAGCCGGTCGTTGGCGTACATGTAGCGGCGGGTGGTATCGGGTTCATCGGAGCCGTCGTACTCTATCCACTCCTGCACCCGACCTTCGGCTCCGAAGACGATCCGCTCGGCGACGACGCGCTTCCCTTCGCGCAGTCCCGAGGCACTCGAGAAGACGCTTGCCTCCTCACTCACAACCTCTGTGACCTCGCCGGCCAGGCCGAGATCCTCTCGGGAGATACCGTGAATCGGATCGGAGATCTGGTTCACGGTCCATGCGATCCACGGGACGAGAAGGAATGCGACAACGCGGGAGGCTCGAGGCGAGCCAAGCCAGGGTGTCGATCGGCTCATCGTTGCATCCCCCCCAGGAGCGACGGTTCGTGACCTCCATCTTACCACGCCGGCGCGAATCCTGATGACGAATGGATCCGGTGTCCGCTCCCCGGTTGGCGTGAATCGCAGGAGGCGTGCTTGACGGGAAGCGAGAGCGTCGAAGTCCGGTTGGCTGTCCGACGGGATGATGCTAGGTTGAGCCTCAACAGGAGGTTCACGATGCGTGCAATGTGGCTTGGAATCGTTGTGGTCGTCTTGGTCTCGTTCTTGACAGCGGCGCAGGCGGTGTATCCCGTCTACTACGACTGTACCTTTCCGGCGGGTGGTGTCGAGAACGCGACGCGCCTGTACATCGTTAACCCCAACGACACGGGTGTGCAGTACACCGTCACACTCTACTCGCCTCAGGGAAGTCCGCTGGGAAGCTTGCAGCACTTCGTGAACGCCGGCGCAGCCAACCAGATCTGGTTGCCCGATCTGATCGCTGGGGACCGATCCTACGCGTGGGGGATGTGCGCTGTCCGGACGTGGTCCGGCTATCCGGAGGCGATCCACGTCGTTGCCGAGCGGTATGTTGGCGGCATGCTGCAAGGGTACGACGCCGTTCCCCAGAACACCGTCGGGGGACGGCACAGCTTCTTCTACAACGCTTGGCATAGCGTCGGGGGACCGAGCAACGATACCCATGTGTCGGTCATGAACCCGACGGACAGCGCCAACGGGTACTCCATCGAGTTGTACGACGCCTCCGGGAACTCGCTCGGTCTGACGCGAGGGATCGTGAACCCCAATGGCGTCCATGTGCACCGTCTCTCCGAATTGGTAAGCGGTTCCCGCGACATCACATGGGGTTTGTGCGTGATCCGCTCCGAGCAATACGCGTACGAGCAGTTCGCGGTGAACGTATTCCGGATGCGCGACGGCCGCTTCCTCGGCACCGAGACGCTGCCGTAGCGTGGACCTTGGGAACCTTCGGTTTTCGGTCTCGCCTGATCGACAGGCCTCGCGTCGGAAATTGAAGGTCTGACCAGAGGGTGCGTGTGCTACACTGGCCGATCATGAGACGACACATACTGGTGCTGGTGGTGTTGGGATCGACGGTGCTGTTGGGGGGTTGTCTGTTCACGGTCAACCATCCCCTGGTCACGTCCGAGGGGACGATGGCGGTGTTCTTGGACCGCGACGGGGGATACGCGCTGTTCCCCGAGGAGGGCGTCCTGCATCTGTTCGCGGACGATACGTGGACTGCCGTCGCGTTGGCGACCTTGGAAGGCGGCGGTGGGTTGCTCGACCTGTCGCCGGACGAGGACGAGGCGCTCTACGTCGACGTCGTATCGGAAGGGTTCCTCGATCCGATGCGTTCGGTCATCCACCGCGTGGCGCTGGAACCGGACGCGGTGCCGGAACGAGTGTGGGAGACGGATCGTCCGCTCGCCAAGGTGGTGTGGCATGACGAACGGCGTGTGTTGCTGCTCACCTTCGGCGAGTACGGGCTGGCAGAACTGGTTGAGTTGGATTTGGAGACCGGGACGATCGCGCCGCTGGCCGGGGATCTGCTGTCGTTCGCGGCACTGCCGGACACGGACGATCTCATCTTGCTGGAGGGTGATCGCGACGCTTCGGTTCCGATGGGCTCGGTGATCCGGTGGAACCGGGCGACCGGTCGCGGCGAAGTGATGGCCACGTTTGTCGTCAGCGAAGCCACGATCGAGGCGTTTGGGGTGTTCCCGCACGCGTTCCTGTGGGATGTCGCACCTGACGGGGCCTGGGTGGCGCTCTGTCTGTACGATGGGACGTTGATCGAACCGGCTGTGGAGACCGACCTTCCGAGCCTCTACCTGATCGACACGACGACCGGGATGGCGCAGCGAACGTCGTCGGCGGCGCTGATGCCCGCCTTCGCCCCGGAGGGTACCGGGTGGGTATACGTAGTGGACGCCGGAGACGGAACGGCCGTGGCGATGTGGGACGATCTCGACTCGGATCACACGACAAGGATTCCGGGCACCGAGGGCGTGTCGACCGTCTTCTGGTTGTCGCCGAGTCGCATCGGCCTCACCTTCGAGGTCGACGACGATGAGCACCGATGGGTCGAGCTGGATCTGACGACCGAAAGGATGCGCGAGTTGATCGGCATCCCGCGCGAGGGTGACGAGTAGCCCACGGGTAGTCGGAATCCGAAACGCGGATTCCTGCCCGGAACCAAGGTGGATGACTCTTCCTGGACGCATGGCCCTGTCGTTGCACCGCGCCGGGGCACGCGATACCGTCTGCCGCGAGGAGGTCCCATGGACACGGTGGTGCTATCGGCATTGGAGGTCCTCGGCGCCCAGGCGGTGACCGAGACCCTCGACCGGCTGCTGCATGAGCGGGGGGAGACGGTGCGGCGGGTCGAGCTGTCGGAGATCGATCACGGTCCCTGCCTTGCTTGCAGCGGTTGCAGCGAGACCGGGCGCTGCGTTCTGAAGGACGACATGACCGATGTTGTCGAGGAGATCATGCATTGTCGACGTGTGGTCCTGGCGACCCCGATTTTCCTCGGCGTTCACCATCCGCTGATGAAGAAAGCCGTCGATCGCTTTCTGCCGCTGGCCGGTGAGCTGTTCACGATGCGCGGCGGAGAGATGCACCATCGGACGCGGCTGATGAAGCCGTTTTCGCTGCTTGGGGTGGGATGGCTGGAGGAAGATGCTCCAAGAGAAGCGGAGGATACGTTCGCCCGTCTCATCGGGCGCCATGCGCTCAACATGGCGTGTCCCCGCCGGGCGGCTGTGCTGCTTCGCCAAGGAGTCGATGTCGAGGCACCGCTGCGGCTGGCGCTCGAGGAGACGGAGGAACGGCGATGAGGGCGGTGCTGTTCGTAGGATCGCCGCGGGCTCGATCGAATACCCGATCGATTGGCGCCCACCTTCGTGGTGAGCTGGTGCGCACTGGCGTCGAGGTCGACGTCCTTGATCCTCCGCGAGATGAGGCGGCAGATCCGGAATTCCTGACGCACTCGATAGCCACGCTGCAGAAGGCGGATGTGTTGGTCGTTCTCGCGCCGGTATACCTGGATCTCCCCCCCTACAAGACGTTGAGTTGGCTTCATGGGCTGTGGCAGCGGCGCGATGAGGTCGCGGAGCGTGACCTGGCGGTGTACGCTGTCAGCCATTCCGGGTACTTCGAGCCGGCGCACAAGGCAGTGTCGATGAAGGCATTCGAGCTGCTTGCCGAGGGGATGGACTGGACCTGGTGCGGCGGCTTGGGGTTTGGAGGAACGTCACCGATCGACGGTCGATCCTTGGAGGAGGCCGGCCCGTTTGCGCGCCGACTGCGGCCTGCACTGGCCGGTTTGGCGGATTCGATCGCGGCACGCCGTCCGGTTTCGCCGCGCCTGGAGGCGCAGGCCGCCAAGAGTCCGCTGCCGCTGCCTCGCTGGATGGTGGTGCGATTGATGAACGCGATGCTCCGCCGTCAGCGCCGCCGCCGGAGCATGTGACGGGGAGCGCGGGGCGATGGCACCGGACCCAGGGCCGAGCGGCGAGATCCGCCAACCCGGAACGCTAGCGGAAGCCGCCGCCGTCCTGCTCGTGAACTTCGATGTGTCGGATCTGTCGGCCTGGGCGGACCGCCCGAGGGAGGAAGCGTTGGCCGTGCCGCCGGCCGACGTGATCGCATGGATTCATGCTCGATGGATCAAAGCCGGGGCTTCGCGGCTGGTGGATCGGATCGAGTCTCTGGACGGGGACGTCCCGTCATGGACTCTGGATGCTCTGTGGCGTGTGCTCAACGGAGAGCCGTGCCCGACGGTGGAGTCGATCGACAGCGCGTGCGCACGCCACGGATCTGTGAAACGCGGCCGGGGGACATCGTGCGGGGGCGATGAGCGAGCGAAAGGGATCACTGCCCCGCGGTAGGATCAACCGCGTCGGGCCAGGATCGAGCCGAGCGTCCTGCCGACCTTCGCGGCCTGGAGGACGGCGTCCGGCTGGTCCACGAACGGCGGCGGGAGATGCTCAGCGGCGATACAGTCGAGGAAACCGTGACGCGCGACGACGCCCCCGACGGCGCAGTCGGCACCGAAGCCGCAGCTGTAGCATTGCGAGCGGCCGTGAGCGTCGACCGTGCTGACGAGCGCCATGAGATTGGACGAAAAGAACCGCTTGATCGTATCGAGAACCGGGGAACGATCCGGGCCGGAGCCGGCGGCGACCGCCACCCCGAGCTTGCCGGCGAGCAGAAACGCCTCGCGATGGCGAAAGCAGAAGGTGCGCTCGAGGCAGGCGTGGCCGAGGGCGTTGATGCGGCCGTAGTAGTTGGGCGCACCGAACACGATGGCATCGGCCTCCAGCATCTTGTCACCGATCTCCGGCCAGTCGTCGTCGACTGCACACCGGTTGTCCGCGGCGCAACGGACACAACCGCGGCAGCCGTCGATCCGCCGATCCGCCAGCGACACGAACTCGTGGGAACGTCCCGTCGCCTCAAGTACGGCCATCACGGCGTCGCGCACCGTGCCGTCCGGCCGACCGCTAGCGCTGATTCCGAGGATGTCCATGGGTGAGGCTACCGACAGGCCGCAAACGCTGCATCACGGTAAAGGAGCATGCGGAACAGCCGTGACGGCTGGTTGTTGGCCGGATCGACGTCGAGAACGATCGTCCTTTCCTCGAGGCGGGCGTCGTCCACCGTGAAGTACGCCTCCGCGATCGGCGCCTCGTACACCGAGCTGGCCGCCGATTGAGCGAGCTGCACGCGCGCGTCGAAGTCGTGGTTGGCGGATTCCGCACAGGGAAAGACCAAGGCGATCACCCCGGTCGTGGCTTCGCTCTCGATCCGGTAGCCCACGGCGAGGGCCGAATATGGGAGCAACGGGTCACCGGATGCGAACCACGCCTTCAGCTCGTCGATGTCCGTCTCGGCCGGGCGACCGAGGAGGTCGAGCAGCGGATTGGGCGTGAAGCCGAGGCAGGTTGACGGACCGACGAACAGGTAGGCGGCGAATGGATCGTCGAGCTGTCGCACCGCTTCCGTCACTGCCGGGTCGTCGTCGAGGCCGATGAACTCGCCGGCCCCCGTGGCGAGCAGCCCATGGACAACCTCCGGGGAGGTGGACAGGATGAGGAGGCTCTCCTCCTCGAGGACGGCGGTGCTGTGGATGGCGAGCTCGCTGGCGGCGGCCCAGGGTTGGTCGAAGTCCATGGGGCGCGAAAACAGCGTGGCGCCATACGATGCGGTCTGGGTGAAACCGCGCTCGCGAAATCGGCGTGTGAGCCGCGCGAGGTCGAAATCGTCGCGGAGCTTGAGCAGATACGTCGGGGGGATCGACGCGGCGCTGATCTGGATCTCCCACGCGAGGTCAGTGGTGTCGAATCCCCAGGTGTCGGCATGAACGGACAGGAGTCGGACCGCGAAGCTGCTTCCGCTGGCGTGATCCTGGCTCGTCCGACGGATCAGCTCGGCTCGCTGGTCGAGCGGTGCATCGCTTGTTAGCGACGCCATGCCGATGTCGGTCTTGATCGCGTCCCAGTGGGTGAACCCGACGGAGGCGCTTTCCAGATGGCGAGGAATGTAGACAAGCGCCTCAGACAACGAGGCGCCGATCGTCGGACCTGCCGCGACCGCGATGACGGCTATCGCAACGGCCACCCCCACCATCGTCCGTAGCATCCCTTCGGTGATCATGGTCGGATCGTACACCGACCGACCGGTGTACGACCAGTTGACGGCATGTGTTGCGGAAGGAAACACACTTCGTGGTGGGCTCATCGCCGTTCCTGGAAGGCATCCGTTGGCAGGGGATCGTACGTGGAAGGTCTCACCCCAGGGATTCACGGGTTCGTCACATCGTGCGGACCGGGAAAACACACGGTCGGTCGAGGATCAGGGCATGATACGAGCGATCGTTGTCGTGATGCTCATGCTATGGGTTGGCACGGCATTCGTCGTGGCGTCGCTACATACGGGAGGGGAGGAGACGGTGAAGAAGACCCTCGCGGAGCTCGGGGACGATCCTCTGCTGCAGGAGGGGTATACCCCCGAACGGGAGGAGACGGCCTCGTTCGCCATGGGCTGCTTCTGGGGTCCGGACGGGTTGTTCGGGGTGCTACCCGGGGTGGTGAGCACGCGCGTCGGCTACGCCGGTGGCAGCCTGCCACGACCGACGTATCACGATCTCGGAGATCATGCCGAGACGGTCCAGATCGATTACGATCCCTCGGTGATCGGCTACGAGCAGCTGCTCGAGCTGTTCTGGGCGAATCACAACCCATACGCGCGTCCGTACTCGCCGCAGTACCGGTCGATGATCCTCTACCACAGCGAGGAGCAGCGCCGGGCGGCGGAGGCGTTCGTGGCATCGGCGTCGGGGGAGCGCGATCCCTCGACGGAGATCGAGGAGATCGGCCGGTTCACCCGCGCTGAGGACTACCACCAGAAGTACCGACTGCAGACAGCCTCGCGCTTGCGCCGAACCGTCGAGGGGTTGATCGCCCGGTTCGGAAGCTTCGACGCATTCGTGGATTCCACGGTGGCGGCGCGGTTGAACGGGTACGTCGCCGGATGGGCACCGAAGGACCGGCTCGAGCGACAGATCGACGCGTTCGGACTGTCCGAGGAAGCGAAGACTGCGGTGTTGGAGGCCGTTCGGTGAGCTCGCTGAACGTTACGGCCGCCGTACGACCACGGGCTGATCGAAGCGGAAGCGCAAGTCGTGCACGTAGTACGTGCTCCATTGCGGGTCGCGGTAGCTCAACGAGCCGCGGGTGCGATCGACCACGCCTTCCGGATGGCCCTGCGGGACGATCACCCGGTAGGTGAGGCGGAGCGTCTCCCCGACGTCCAGGCTCCCCGCTGTCGCACGGTCCCCGAGGATGACGCCGACAACCTCCCCTCCGGGCGTGTACCGGGTCGACCAATCCCACGACGACGGATTGAGTTCGGGCAGCTCGAGATCAGCGTAGACGACGCTGACCAAGTCGGAGCCGGCCTCGGCGGGTTCCCCGTCCGGCGCGATCCGCTCCGCGTGCGGCGAGGTGGCCACCGAAAATGGGATCCCATGGAGCTCGGGGAGCACACCATACATCACGAACCCGATGACCGCGTTTCCGTCGACGAGAAAGCGTCTTCCGAGCGCCGGCCGGACCCCATCGTTGACAGTGGAAAGCGTGTAGGTCAGCTTGTCGCCGGGAGCGACGACTGCCGGTTCGATGGAGACGCGCAGCGGAAGTTCCAACCATCCCTCGCGACGGTACATCGGCTCGAGCAGTTGGGAGGCATGAAGCGCACCGAGGATGGCAGCGGCCGTGAGCAGCCCGTAGACCGCATCCCTTGCCCCGGCTCGCATCCGCGCGTCGAACCGCAGCGTTGCCACCCAGACGGCGGCGCTCAGCGCGCCGAGCATCGCTGCCAGCGGACCGGGGCGGACGCCCGTCAACAGGGCGACCGGGACGGCGAGGAAGGTCACGGCGAAGGCGACCGCTGCGGTACGGCGCGCTGCTCTCCCGCGTTGAGGATTGTGCGGCCGGTACGAACTGCGCCCTCGATCGTTGTGACGGAGCGGTTTCATCTGGCTAGCCTGTGGGCCTCCGCGCCGTGGCGGCCCGTCCGCCCGTCCGGTCGCATCCCCGAGGGGATAGGCGCCGACACGCTCCGATCCACCACGTCCGGCACGGGCGCCGATGCGCATCATGCCCCCGCGGCGTGGTCCGCCGATCTCGTACGTTCTGCCCGGCTGCTTCAGATGGCTGCATCACGGCCCTCCTGGTTCGTGGACGCCGATGGATCGTACCGTCTCCGTCGGGTGATGGCCATCCTCGACGCCGAGGCGGCCAGAGGGTATTCTCAACCCGCTTGACCGCCATCGGCGGCAGGGGGCTCCCCTGGCGGGGAGCGATATCTCACGGTGAAGAGAGAGGGAACCGGAGCGCTGCCCCGGCAGCGGCTCGCAGACAAGCGATGGCATGTCGGCAGTGCGGCGATTGCTGTGACCCGATTCTGCTGCGGGCGACCAAGCGCGAGATCCGCGCCGACCCTTCGTTTGAGGGTGACGCGTTCATCCTGCGCCATTGGCATCGGGTCTCCAAGCCGGAGGCGTTCCGGAAGCGCCCGGCGCTACGCATCAGCCACTATCCAGGGCGTCGATACTACGTGTGCGACCGGTTCGATTCCGGCACCCGCCGCTGCCTCGCTCACGCTGAGCGACCGCCGATCTGCCGGGCATTTCCCAACCACCTGCGCGTCGAGGGCCGCCCGCTACGACTTCGATCGTTCCCCCGCTGCGGCTACAACGAGCTGCCGCTCACGTGATTGCGGTCTGCCGAGTCGGCCCACATCCGGATCGGTTGCGGTGAGTGGACCACCGAGAGACGGGACGGCTTCCGCTCGAGGACGGCGCCGGCTACGTGCCCTCTTCTCGATCGAGATACTGGATGATCGCGTCCACCACGAGGTAGTTCAGCGAGCGATCGCGTTTCTCGCCCAGCTCGCGGAGACGCTCGACCACGTGAAGCTTCTGGGCCTTCTCGGGTATATAGACAGAGATCATCGGTGCGTTTCTGGTTCTGGCCATCCTATTACCTCCCTCACCATCCCTAATTGTGCCCATTCCAGGCCGCGCGTCAATGGGAAACGGCGCGATACGGTGAGAGGAGCGCGCAAATCCTCAGCGCCGAAAGCGACGATCCGTTCCCTGGATGGATGGCGGTAGTCTCCATGGAGACGAGTATCGCGGAGAAGGGCGAGCCGGAAGATGGCGGTGGTCTCGACCGTGAGGCGCAGCGGGCGCCTCACCCCCATAGCGACTCCACCGTTTCCCCATCGGGTGTTCATCGGACGCCGACGGGGCGAGGATCCGGGGTGGCAATCGGTGACGTCAAGGACGTGGCCGACGACGGGGCCTCCCCCACACCGTTTGGGAACTCGTGACGAAGCGAGCATCTACCCTCGAAGACCACATCGGGACGGGAGGGCGGCATCGAGGCGTCCTCCCTCCTCCGGACCGCGCATTGCGTCCCGAGGGGGGAAGTGGGAAGCTGTTGCCATGGTGAGGCGATACAAGCCCATCCGAGGGTCACGATGACGGTGTGCTGGGCAGTGGCCGGAGCGGCAATGATGGCATGGATCGTTCTTCTCTTGGCACGAGGAGGGTTCTGGCGGGTGCGACCCCGGGTCGTCGCGACGGCCTCCCGGGTGGAGGGACCGGCGGTGGTCGCGGTGATTCCGGCCCGCAACGAGGCGGACGTCGTGGCCGAGACGCTGCCGACGGTGCTGTCGCAGGCGTACGAGGGACGGTGTCGGGTTCGGTGGATCGACGATCGAAGCGATGACGGCACAGCAGCGCGGGCTCGCGAGGCCGCCTCCGAGATGGGGGGCGGCGAGCGACTGCAGGTTGTTGCCGGTTCACCGCGGCCGGACGGCTGGTCGGGCAAGCTGTGGGCGCTGCACCAGGGAACGCGCGACATCGAGGATGCCGAGTTTCTGTGGCTGACCGATGCCGACATCGCGCACGCACCGTGGGTGCTGGGGGCCCTGGTCGATCGGGCGGAAGCGGAGGGTCGCGATCTCGTGTCGGTGATGGCGAAGCTGCGCGTGGACTCGTGGTGGGACCGGCTGCTGATCCCGGCGTTCGTCTACTTCTTCGCCAAGCTGTACCCGTTCCGCTTCGTCGCCGATCCGGGCCGGTCGACCGCGGGCGCGGCCGGAGGATGCGTCCTGGTTCGGCGGGAGATCCTGCAGCGGGCCGGGGGCGTCGCGGCGATCCGGTCGGCGCTGATCGACGATTGCGCGTTGGCTCGGCTCCTTCAGGAGGCGGGTGGGCGACTGTGGTTGGGCTTCTCGGATGGGGTGCGCTCCGTTCGGGGCTACGGCAGATTGTGCAACATCTGGGACATGGTGGCTCGCTCTGCGTACACGCAGCTTCACCGCTCCCCGCTGCTGCTGCTCGGCACGGTGGCGGGGATGGCGTTTCTCTACGCATTGCCCCCCGTCGCTACCCTGGGCGGGGCGCTCGCCGCGGTGTTGGGAATCGACGGAGCGATTCCGTTGACGGCGATGGGCGGGGCGACGTGGACGGCGATGGCGGGCAGCTTCGTTCCGATCTTGCGCCACCATGGGGTTGGGCTATGGTTCGCACTGCTTCTTCCGCTCGCCGGGGCGATGTACACGGCGATGACGATCTCCTCGGCCTGGCGACACGCTCGGGGCCGGGGCGGGGCCTGGAAGGGGCGGGTGGTGTGAGAGGCTAGCGTCCACGCTCCATCGCACGCGCCCGGCGGATCGCCAGTTCGTTGTACAGCGGCCATGCGCCGATGACCACGGGGTCATCGGCCAGCGACAGCGTGGTGTCGAGAAGCTGGTCCCGGAGCGCCTCGTCGCCGGCCGGACCCGCGTAGTGCTCGGCGTAGTTGACGTAGCTCTCCAGGTAGGCCGGGTCGATCTCGATCGATCGTTCGTAGTGCGGCACGGCGTCGTGACGGGAGCGGCCGAGGACAAAGTGGGCCTGGGCGATCAGCGCCGCCATCGAGCGATGAGGCGCACCCCCCAGGTAGCTCTCGTCGAGTGCGATGGCTCGCTCGTACGATGCAGACACGTCGAGCACGCCGCCGAAGATTGCCGTGATCTGGTGGTAGTTCAGCCACATGCCGAGGGCATTGCCGTACCAGAAGACCGCCTCGACGTCGCTCGCTTCGCCGAGGGCGCCCCGGAGCCCGGTGCGCTGCTCGGTCTCAGCGAACCCGGGATCGAGCCGGAGACTCTCCAGGGCGTAGTCCTTGGCCATGCCGTACGCCGTCTCGCGTTCCGCTGCCTCGCTCAGGTAGGCCTCGCCGAGCTCGAACCATGCGCGGGACAGGCGGTTGAGCACGTGGGCGCGGCGCGGGTCTCCCCCGTCCGGCAACAGGGGGAGCGCTTCCTCCCAGAGGGCGATCGCCCCCTCGAGCCGGTCCCGGTATGCTGAGAAGTCGAACGCCTCTTCGTAGCGGTCGAACCGCTCTTCGGCTCGAGCAACGAGGGCGTCAGGATCGGCGGCGAAGACGGCGAGGGCGCCGGCGAGGAGCGTAGCGGCGATCCCCAACATCGCGAGTCGGCGGACAGCGGTCGATCGGTGCATCGTCAGTTCCTCCTTCTGCACGTTTTCTCTAGGATACCCCAACCGAGTGGCGGACTGGGGACCACCGGTGGCGCATCCTTCGGGTCGGAGGCCCGATGCCACGCCCAAGCAACGTGTTGGTCGTTCTGCGGCAGGCGATGGAGCGCTACCGCACTCGGCTGCTCGATTCCGAGCAGGTTGGCTACCGATTCCGCGAGACCGTGGCGACATCCGCGATCGGTGAGGCCGAGGTGCCGCTCGCGTCGTGGACTTCCCGACGACGTTGCTGGAGCCCGCCCGCTGCCTGCGCTGGATCCAGGTGACGGGCGCCGGCGTCGACGCGTTTCTCGCTGAGGGCACGCTGCCCGATGGGGTGATCCTGACGCGGTCCTGCGGGTCGTTCGGTGAGCAGATCGCCGACTACGTGCTCGGACATCTGCTGGCGATTGCCCAGCGGATGCGGGACGTCTACCGGCTCCAGGCGACGCGGCGCTGGGAACCGCTGCCCGTCGACCGGCGGCGAGGGCGGGTGATGGGGATCGCCGGCACGGGTTTCCTGGGTGGAGCCGCGGCCCGCGCCGCCTCGGCGATCGGCATGCAGGTGCTCGGCGTAAACCGCTCGGGGTCTTCTCACGACGGCTTCGAGCGATGCTACCGCACCCAACAGCTGCACCGGTTTCTCGAACGGCTGGACGTGCTGGTGGTATGCCTTCCGCTGACCGCCAGCACCTACGGGCTGATCGGGCTGGCCTCGATGAAGCGCTCAGCGGTGCCCGTCAACGTCGCTCGCGGTGCGGTGGTCGATGAGAGCGCCCGGATCGAAGCGCTGCGCGCCAGGCGCCTCGCCGCGGCGGTGCTCGATGTGTTTGCCGAGGAACCGCTCCCGGCGGCGAGTCCGGTGTGGACGTGGGATCGCGCGATGGTGACCTCCCAGCACGCCGGGCTGAACGTGCCCGACGAGCTCATCGACGGCTTCCTGGACAATCTGGAGCGGTTCCGGTTCGGGCAAGCGCTGCACGGCGTGGTCGATCCGATCCGTGGATACTGATGGGGCGTTGCACCGACGGCGCGATGCGGTGGATCCTTGAATGATGAACGAGGACGCTGCACCGAAGTTTCGACCGATCGGCGTGATGCGCACGCCCCACACGAACCCGGCGCGCTGCCCGATCCAGCCGCGCTACGCGCAGGGCATCGGGGGCGGATCGAGCTCAATCCGATGCCCGCGGAGGGGCTCGACGACATCCAGGGATTCTCGCACATCGTCGGCTGTTCCACTTCCACCGCGCGGCCCCCTTCCGCTGGAGGGTGGTCCCGTATCTCGACGATCACCCACGAGGCGTGTTCGTCCCCCGGGCGCCCTCCCGGCCGAACGGAATCCGGATGAGCGTGGTCCGTTTGCTGCGTCGGGACGGCAACGTCCTGCACGTGGCGGACGTGGACAGGCTCGACGGCACGCCGCTGCTCGACATCAAGCCGCCCATCCCGCGGTTCGATGTCGAGGGGCCGATGCGCTCCGGGTGGCACGAAGCGGTGGGCGAATCCGAGGCGGAGCGTCGAGGCCGGCGGCTATCCGGCTGACGCTGCCGCTGGCGCAGCGATCCGCTGGTTGATCTCGATCATGTTGCCGTCGGGGTCGCGGAAGTGGGCAGTCCGTACACCCCAGCCGGGGTGGCTTCGTGGGCCGACCAGGAAGCGCACCCCTTGCCCCTCCAGCTCGCGGTGGGCCGCTTCCACGTCATCGACCGCGAACACCAACGTCGCGTGGCCGCGGCCTTCCCCCTGCGGTTCGGGAAGATCCAGCGCCTCGCTCATCCGAGCCCGCTGGAACAACGCGAGCCGCACGCCCGGGACCTCGAACTCGGCGTAGCCGCCGTCGACGTCGCCGCGCAACACCTTCATGCCCATCACGTCGCGATAGAAGCGGAACGTTCCACGGTAGTTGTCAACCAGCAATCTCAGGTAGTTGAACCGGTAGGTCATCATGTTCACCTCCGACTGGGAGGTTCCCACCGGGCGATGGCGGTTTCGTGTCCAGGCTGTGGGGGTTTCGCGTAGGTCGCTAGCCGAGGCGGGCCAGGGCGATCAACACCACCGCGGCCAGACCGACCGCGACCAGCGCGGCGATCAGGATCCAGCTCAACGTCACTCCCTTCGGGACAGATTAATCCCAGTCGCCGGAGGCGAGGCGGAATCGGAAGACGATCGGATGATGATCGGAGATCCGATCGACGAACCCCAGCTCGGCATACGCGGATTCGAGCGGGACGGCATACGGATTCCACACCGCTGCCAGACCGTGCACCAGATCAATCACCTGGAGGCCGAACACGTAGTCGACGTCGACCCGCCGGGTGAACAGCACCCCGTCGTACGGTCGATTCGGGGTCAGCGAAGCGTCGGTGGCCAGGCACTCCCCTTGGGTGGTCGGATTGAGGAACTGCAGCATCGCGGGGGTGTTCTCCACGATCTCGCCGCAGTCGGCGAACTGGAGACTGCCCACGACGAGGTACTCGGTTTCCTCCGCCGCCGGATCGGCGATCCACGCGGCGATCGCCTCCAGTTCGGCGGCGCGGCGGGCTCGATTCGCCTCACCTGCCCCTTCGTGGAGGTGGACCGGGATCAGCGTGAAATCGAATCCGGTGTCGAGATGACGAAGGCCGAACGCGAACGGGACCCGGTCGAACACCGGATGGGCGGTGACGTCATCAGCGAGAAAGCCGGAGGGAAGCCCCTCGGCGGGCTCGAGCACGGCCGGATCGTAGAAGACGGCGAACCATTCCGTCCACGGCTCGTTGGTGTGGTGCAGCAGTCGCCTACCGGTGTCCTCGGAGGACAGCAGGTACGCGTACCCCCAGCGTTCGACCATCTCGTCGAAGAACGCGGCAACAAGAGGATCGGGCAGCATCGGATCGCCGTTGGGATACGTTCCCGCATACGGCGGCGCCACGATCCCCTGGATGACGACGAGGTCGTGTCCGGCGACCACGAGCGCGAGGGCTCGGATCTCCTTCTCTTCATGAGCGCCGAGCTCGTGGATGTTGAAACTACAAACGGTCAGGGTCTCCAGCGCCGCCGCTCCCAGCGCCACCGCCAGGAAGACCAGCAATCCCAAGGCGATTGATCGTTTCATGCCCCCTCCTTCCCGGTGATGAGATCCTACCCGCAACCGTCATCCCGGCCAAATGCGGATGCCGGTGAGCGTTGACATCCTGCGCCGGTCCGGCCTAGATTGACGCGGGCACACGCCCGCAACCAAAGGAGGAAGTGCAATGCGCAAGAGATGGATGCGAGTCGGTATTGTGGTGGCGGTGTTTCTGGTCACGTTGATCGGGCCGGCGGCGGAAGCGGAAGTCGAGAGCTGTACCCGGATGACTCTTTCGGCGGTGCGGGGCCTGGCCGAGACCTACGCGGAGGGGCTGATCCGCACGATGGTCGTGCTGGCCACCACCGCCCCGGTCCGGGCGGCGTCCTGGGATGGGATGGACGGACTGCTGGCGGCGTTTGAGGAGGCCAGCCTCCCGATGGCGACGTGGTTCGCCCTGCCGGACGGGTCCTACTACACGGTGGACGGGGGGCTGGCGAGCGCCAACCTGTCCGATCGGGACTACTTCCCGAGGGTGCTGTCGGGACGGATCTCGGCGGGCAGCGTCGTCATCAGCCGATCGACCGGTCGCGCTTCGACGGTGATCGCTGTGCCGGTCAGCGACCACGGCCAGGTGGTCGGGGTGCTCGGCGTCTCCGTGTTCCTCGATACCTGGAGCCAGGCGATCGGAGAGGAACTCGATCTGCCCGAGGGTACTGTGTTCTACGCGGCAGCCTCCGACGGTCGATTGGCGTTGCATAGCGAGCCCAGCCGTCTACTCGCCAGCGTATCGGCCGCCGGGACGGTCCCCGGCGAGACGGTGGAGACGACGTCCGAACTGTTTGGGTGGGTGTTTGGGGTGGGGACGGAGGAATGACGGCGCGCGGAGGGCTGTCTGCACGGATGCCGCGCATGGCGGCGCTCTGTAGCGGATTCCTACTCCTGGCGACGATCTCCGTTGCGGGGCACAAACCGCTGACGATTGGCGGCACGTACGGCAGTCCGGAAACGGCGCTGGAGGTCGAGGAGATCGATACGTCACAGGTAGCGTACGTGCATCTGACCCCGGAGATTCACCAGCTTTGGCTGACCTTCGAGCTCGATGTCCCGTCGACGTTGGCGCTGTCGCTGGGGATCCCCGTGCTCGAGCGGACGCGCGATGATCGGCCGTGGGTCGCGGTGCTCGGTCCGGGGCTCCCCTCGATGGACCTGCCGATCGAGCTGCCCGCCATCGAGGGTGGGGTGGCGCTTCAGGGGAGACCTCCTGCGGCGCCGTTGCGCTTCGACGAACCGATCACCGGCACGTCATCGTGGATTACGGTGGACGCCGAGATCACCCTCCCAGGGAGCGGGCGATACTACGTGGTGGCGTGGGCCCCTCCGGACGAGGCCGACAAGCTGTGGATCGCGGTCGGCGACCGCGAGCGGTACGGGCTCGGTGATGTGCTATCGCTGCCCTCGATTGTCGCCGAGGTGCGCCGGTTCCACGAGCTGTCGGAACCGAGACTGCACATCGTCTGGGGAACGGTGCTCGTGGCTGCGGTGTTCGCCGTCGCGATCGGCGCGGCCGTCCTGCGCTAGCGGACGCGCTTCCTGGTTGGAGACACGTGATGATGTCGCTACGATGGGGCGGCCGACGGAGGCGACGGCGAGCGGGCTCCGCCACGATCGCACGGCGGAGCCAAGGGAGGTAGACCGTGAGCGATGCATTCTGGCTCGGTCTCGGTGTGATGGTGCTGCTGATGTTGGGCGCAACGCTGCTACTCCCGGAGCAGATGGTGGCCGAGCGACCTCTTGAGCGGGAGCCGACAGGCGTGCTGCCGGTCGAGGAATATCCAGAGGAGTCAGCAGCGGAATCGTCAGACTTCTCGGAGGTTCCAGTGGTACCGGTGACTGCGCCGCGGGTGGCGGTCGATGGCGTGGTCGACGGTGGGGAGTATCGCCACCGGACGGACGCGGACGGCTTCGAGGTGTTCTGGAGCAACGACGCGGATACGCTCCGCGTCGCGCTGGTCAGCCCGGGTTCCGGCTATGTGGCGATCGGATTCGACCCCGAGCATCGGATGCAGGGGGCGAACTTCATCATCGCTGCGGTGCGCGGCGGTCGGCTCAGCATCCGGGACGACTACGGGAACGAGTCGGTGAGCCACGCCTCCGACCTTCTGCTTGGTGGAACCGACGACATCCTCGAAGCAGCGGGACAGGAACGGGGCGGGCAGACGACGGTGGAGTTCGTCATTCCGCTAGCGTCCCGCGATCCCTACGACAAGCGGTTGATCCCAGGAGAGACGTACCCGATAGTCGTCGCCTATCATGAAACGAGTGATAGCTTTGCCGCGCGGCACAGCCGGCGAGGTGCCGGCACGATCCGCTTGGATGCAGCTGGCTAGGCCGCGCGAATCGAACGAGGGAGGGTAGGATGAACAACACATGGCTGATCGTCCTCGTCGGCCTGCTGGCGGCCGGGTTTGCGGCGTTTCTGCTGTTGCCGCAGCTGCTGCCGGAACGGGTGGCCGTCCAGGAACCAGCCCCGATTGTGGAGCGTTCGGAAGCGCAGCAGACGGAAGAAGAGCCGGTCGCCGACGAGACGGCAACCGAGGCTCCGCAGCCATCACTGGAGCCGGCTGAACCGGTGGCTGTGCCGGAGCAAGCGGAGACGACGATGTACGCCATCGATGGCGTGATTGGGGAGAACGAGTACCCGCACGACACGGAGATTGCAGGGGTCGAGGTGCATTGGGCCAACGATGCGACGCATCTGCGCGTCGGATTGGTGTCCCCCGGAACCGGGTACGTGGCGATCGGTTTCGATCCGGAGCGGCAGATGGAGGGCGCCAACTTCATCATCGGCTATGTGGAGCACGGGAAGGGAATCCTCCGCGATGACTACGGTACCGAGCCGACCGCACATATGGCGGATATCGATCGCGGCGGTACCGATGACATTCTGTCGTCGGCGGGTGCGGAATGGGCGGACCAGACCGTGCTGGAGTTCGTGATCCCCCTCGATTCTGGGGATGAGCTGGACAAACCGTTGGTGCCCGGACGTCGCTACCCGGTGCTGCTGGCGTACCACGCCCTCCGCGACGGATTCAACATCTTCCACAGCCGTCGGGGAGCGGGAACGCTGCAGCTGGATCCTGCCCCCTAGAGCGACGACGAACGCCCTCGAGGGGGGCTCGGGGGAAGCGCACACTGCAACCACAGATCTCCGTCATCGGCGGATCACATGGCGGCGGCATCCTCCGTTCATCGTTCGTCAAAACGAGCGATGAAACGGAGGTGGATCATGGATCGAGCGACAACCCTCCGTGCGGTGTCTCTCCTGTGTGGAGTGGCCATGGCGCTGCTCGGCGTCGTGATCCTGGCGGGATAGCGCAGCGGGAAGGCTGCGCGACGACAACGAGAGGCGTGAACCGGCGGACGGCAGCCGCCGATGTGGAGGGGAGGAGGCAACGGGATGGTCGAACGAGGCGAGGGGGCAGCGGCGCGAGCTGTCAGACGGCGCCGCGTGGTGCAAGGGTCCGTGTCGTTGATCGTGCTGGTCACCCTGGCGTTTGGCTGGTGGTTCCCGTGGCTTGGCTTCTCGGTACCGGTGGTGATGATCGCCGGGATCATCGGGTCGTTGACGCGTGGACGCTACGTATGCGGGAACCTGTGCCCGCGGGGCGGGTTGTACGATCGATGGATCGCTCCACTCAGTCGCCGCCGAGCGATTCCGCAGGTGCTGCGGGCGATGCCGCTGCGCTGGATGCTGTTCGGGGTGTTGATGGGGTTCATGGTGTACCGGATTTCTCTGAATCCCCTCGATCCGCTGCACTGGGGGAGGGTATTCTGGATGATGTGTCTGGTCACCACGGCGATCGGAGTCCCGCTCGCCCTGGTCTTTCATCCACGCACATGGTGTTCGTTCTGTCCGATGGGCACCGTGCAGCATGCGATCGGTGGCGGCAAGCGGCAGCTGACGATCTCCGACGAGATCTGTCGAGCGTGCGGCATGTGTGAAGCGGCCTGCCCCATGGGCCTGTCGATCGTTCCTCACCGCTCGACAGGATCGCTTCCTCATCGTGACTGTGTACGCTGCTCCGAGTGCATCGCCGTCTGCCCCACGGGGGCGCTCGCCTGGCCAAGGGAGCGCGGCTCGTAGCGCCCCAAGTCAAGTGCAGGACAGCACGCCTCTCCACCGATATGAGGTCGTGGGATCGCCCGTGCTCAAGGGGTCTGCCCCGAGGGCGTGACCGGCTGGGGCAAGTAGCGTAGGTAGGCAGAGAACGTCGGGAGGATGATCAGTCTGTCTCCGAGTCGGCCAATCGGATCGACGAACTGCGTGGTGTCGAGGATCACCGGTTGGAGCGTGACCCGCCCCTGCGCGGCCGAACTAGGTAGCCCGCGCCATTCCCCCGCGAGATGCAGCGCCGGGAGCTCGGCGAGGGGGAGGATGTCCCATCCCTGGATCTGGCGGGCGAACGCCACCAGGGGGAACGACACGCCGGCCTCCCCGATCACGTCATCGAACAACCCGGTGCGGACCGTGGCATGCGCGAAGCTCCCGATCACGGTGCGTACGAGCGTTTCGGCGGTCTCGAACTGCCAGAACATGTTCAGCCCAGCGCCGACTTCGAACGGCTCGGCAACGTCTTGGTGATAGACGACGGTCGCCCCGAGGCTCGAAGGCGCCGAATCCACCATGGCGGAGAATTCGACATGGCTTGACGATCCAACCGCGAGACGGACGCCGAGCGACATCGAGAGATCCCACGATCTACGACCGTCGAGCGCCTCCAGCGCAGGGTTGAAGTGGAAACCCAGCGAGATTGGACCCAGCTCGATGGCGCTCGCGACAGGAGTGGCCAATACCCATGCCGCCACTCCCAGGAGTAGGCATTTCCTCATGGTCCTCCCCTTCCTCATGCTCCCATCCCACGCTGTCCACACGGCCGTCCAATGGTTTCGTCTCCATTCTAGTGGTCCCGAGGGCAATTCCAACCCTCGCCCCGCAGCGGTTCGACCCGCAACTGGTTGCCACGTACCTCGACCACGCGCACCGAAGCGCCAGGTGGGATCGTCTCACCGCCGGCAGACTGGGCAGACCAGAACGCACCGTCCACCCTGACCTGGCCGGATGGATCGTGACGACTCACGGTTTCGCCGTGCTTCCCGATGAGCTTGCGGGGCCCCGCTTGCGCGGGGCGTCCGAGCACCCCGCGAAGGAACAACCCGTAGAACACCAACGAGGTCGCGAGCTTGGCGATCGGGAGGCCGATCAGCACCCCGAGCGGGATGTCGACGAACAGTCCGACCACCGCCAGGATCGCGATCAATCCCGCCAGCTCGCCGAGCTCGCGAAGGGCGTATGCCCCGGGGCCGCGAGAGAACCGCGAACCGCCGCGGCGATTCGATGGGTGGTTCATCCGAGGACCGCCAAGTAGACAGCGAAGGCGAACAACCCGGCCCCCGTTACGATCAGCGCCGCATCGAACGCTGGGTGGCCGAGGCGTCGACGCCGCAATGCGCGCCGGATCCACGGAAAGCTGTGGCCGACGAACGCAGCGACGGTGAACGGCTGGAGCCACCCGTGCAGCCTGAACGCCGCCGGCCGCGACAGGAGCCCACCGAACAGCTTCCAATGCAGCATCGCATACCCCGAGAGAAACTGGAGCAACAGCAGCGGCACCAGCAGCCAGGCTGCCCACCGCTGTATCCGCCGCCACGCATCGACCATGGCTGATGGCCCTCCTCATGGGCTCCTAGTCGCCGAACATCGGACCGTCGACGTCGCCGCTGTTGCTGTAGCCGCGGGACTCCCAAAAGCCGCGGATCGACGGGTCGTCAGTCAGCTCGATCCGGACGATCCACTTGATCCATTTGTAGCCCCACTTGTTCTCCGCGACCAACTGGAACGGGAAGCCGTTGGCGGCGGGCAGAGCGATTCCGTTGATCCGATGGGCGATGATCAGGTTGCGATCGAGGATTTCGCCGAGCGGCAGGGAGGTGGTGTAGCCGTCGGCAGCATGGAATACCACGGTGTTCGCCTCCTCCTGCGGGCTGGCCGCTTCAAACAGCGCAGCCAAGGGGATCCCCTCCCACAGCGCCTGGACCGACCACCCCTCGACGCAATGGATAGTCACCAGCTTCCCCTGATGTTCCATCGCCGTCAGTTCGGGGTAGCTCCACGACTGCGGCCGGTCGACCAGGCCGTCCAGCGCCAACCGATAGGTCGCAGGATCGATGATCTGTACGCCACGAATCGAATTCTCCCGGAAGTCCTTGACGGAGCCGAGCTTCTCGCCCTGGTAGTCACGGACCTCGACGGGTTGTTCGCTCGTCGGCACCGCCAGCGGGACGACGAATTGCCCGGCATCCAGCTGATCGACGACGGCCTCGTCAGCTCTCGCGGCGAAGGCCCCAACAAGCACCACCACCAGGAGGCCGAGGCGCAGAGGTGATAGGAAGCGCCGATGTGGAGATCGTCTTCGTATTGTAGACATCCTCACCTGCCTCACATAATCCGCATCCACAGATCCCTACCACCCTAGGTGACGTTCGTGAACCGGAGGTGAGCTCGACGTAGCGATGCCGTGAACGGTTGCCCTTCCGAAGGGGTTGTGGTGTAATGCGCAGGGAGCAATCAACGGCGAGGTGATCAGCGTGGTGAAGCAGACGAGGCGAGCGGTGGCGGTCGGAATGCTGCTCCTGACCGTCGCGACGATGGCTGTCGGACAGCAGACGGTTCAGTTCCCCGACGAAGGATTGGAGGAGGCGATCCGGAAGGCGGTATTCCGCCCGTCCGGGACGCTGTACGACTACGACGTCTCGTGGCTGACGGTGTTCGACGCGAGCTCCCGTGCTATCGAGGACCTCACGGGGATTGGCCAGTGTGCATCGTTGCGCGATGTGGATCTACGGAACAACCTCGTCGACGACCTGTCACCACTGGGAACGCTCGACTTGATCCAGGTCCTCCAGCTGGACGGCAATGGGGTCGATGACGTCACTCCGCTGCGCGGCCTTCCCCGCTTGGTCGAGCTGGGTCTCTCCGACAACGAGATCGCCGACATCGAGCCCCTTGGCGAGCTGACGTACCTGGAGCGGTTGATGCTCGGGGGGAACGCCGTGGAGTCGCTGTCACCGGTTCGCTCGTTGACGGGGTTGACGGCATTCGCGGTGACCTGTGTGGCCGACTGCGATCTGGCCCCCCTTCACGCGTTGGTGGCCCTGGAGCGGCTCTTCCTGGAGACCGACAGCCGGCTGGATCTCACGACACTGGGCCGTATGGAACGGCTGTACGCCTTGACGCTGGTGTCGACACGAATCGCCGACTTCCAGCCGCTCCGCTGGGTACCTTCGCTGTCGGAGCTGTGGCTCAAGGACGTGGAGATCGGCAGCCTCGTGGAGATCGTGGACGCCGCGCCCGGCTTGACCGAGCTGGGCCTGGAGAGCCTGATGATCGAAGACGTCTCACCGCTCTCCGAACTCACCGGGCTGCGGGCGCTTCACTTGGTCGATGTGGATTTGGATGATCTGGGGATCTTCCTTCGCCTTCCCGACCTCGAGACGATCAGTGTGGCCCGCAACGGCCTGGACGAGATCGGAGCCCTGTCCGCGTTGGCGGAGCTGCACACGCTCGACGTGTCGGGCAACGCCCTCGTGAGGCTCTGGCCGATTGCCAGCCTGCGGTCGCTCGAGGTGCTCGATGTGAGCGGCAATCCGATCGACGACCTAGAACCGCTGCTGCCGCTACGGGAGCTTCGCAGCCTGGACATCAGCGAAACCGGGATTGGCGATATCTCCGAGCTGCTGGAGCTCCCGGAACTGGAGCAGGTCGATCTTCGCGACACACCGGTTGACCTCTCCCCGGGTTCGGCGGCGTCCGGCGTGATCGAGCGGCTGCGAGATCGCGGCGTCGACGTCCGGATGTAGGGCCGGGAAGAGAGGTACGCCATGCCCGTTCCGTTCGTTCTTCTCGCCCTGGCGGCCGTCGCCGTGATCGGAGTGATCGCGGCGCGTAACGCCAAACGGCGCAAGCAGCTGGAAGAATGGGCGGCGGTGAAAGGGCTGTCATTCGATCCCGGCAAGGATCGGGGGTTCGACGACCGGTATCCGGCGTTCGGCTGCCTGCGCCGCGGGCATGGACGGTACGCGTTCCACCTCCTCGAGGGGACGTGGAGAGATCGTTGGCTGACGGCGTTCGATTATCATTACGTGACCGGCTCGGGCAAGAACCGGCAGACGCATCGTTTCTCGGCGGTGATCCTTCGCAGCGACCTGCCCCTCCAGCCGCTGCAGATCCGGACCGAGAACGTGTTCGATCGGGTAACGGCGTTCCTCGGCATCGACGATATCGACTTCGAGTCGGCCGAGTTCAGTCGAGCGTTCCACGTCAAGGCCGCGGATAAGCGCTGGGCGTACGACGTGCTGCACCAGCGCACGATGGCCTACCTGCTGTCGATGCCGCGGTTTTCCATCGAGTTCGACGACCGCCACGCCATCGCGTGGCGCCACCGACGTTTCGACGCTGCGACGTTCGAGGCAGCGGCCGAGGTGCTTGCCGAGATCCTCGACCGACTCCCCGAGTACCTGGTGCGCCAACAAGAGGGAAGAGAGGATCGGAGACGATGATCGGCTACGTTCTGCTCGGGGCCGTGGGGCTGTTGCTCGTGTACGGCGTTGGCACCTACAACCAGCTGGTGCGGCTGCGCCAGCACGTTCATGAAAGCTGGTCGGCGATCGATACCGAGCTGAAGCGTCGGTACGATCTCGTCCCCAATCTGGTGGAGACGGTGAAGGGGTACGCGGCGCACGAGCGCGAGACGCTACAGGCGGTGATCGAGGCCCGCAACCGCGCGGTCGCCTCGACGGGGAGTGCGGCCGAGCAGGCGCGCGACGAGAACGTTCTCGTCGGGGCGCTGCGCCAGTTGTTCGCCGTCGTGGAGGCGTATCCGGAGCTCAAGGCGAACCGCAATTTCCTTCAGCTTCAGGAGGGATTGACGATCACGGAGGACCGCATTCAGGCGGCGCGCCGGTTCTACAACGCCAACGTGCGGGATGTGAACACACGGATCGAGGTGTTCCCCTCGAATCTGATCGCCTCCATGTTCGGCTTCCAGCCGGCATCGTTCTTCGAGATTGACGACGCCGAACGCTCGGTGCCGCAAGTGGAGTTCGACGTCCACGGCTAGCGAAGGGTGCGCAGCCCGCCGAAGGAGGGCCCCGTGTTCCAATGGCTTCGTAGGCGTCGGCGTGCGCGCATCCGCCGCCGCCCGTTTCCAGCCCCGTGGGAGAAGATTCTGCGTCACAACGTGCCGCCCTACCCGCGAATGCCCGAGGCCGATCGCGTGGAGCTTCGGGGGTTGATTCAGCTGTTCCTTGCCGAGAAGCGGTTCGAGGGAGCGGCGGGGTTGACGATCACCGATGAGATTCGGGTGACGATCGCCGCCCATGCTTGCATCCTGTTGCTCCACCGTCCAACCGACATCTACCCCGGTCTGTACACGATCATCGTCTATCCCGGCACCTACGTTGCGCCGCGGGCCGTCCGCGAGCCGATGGGGATCGTCAGGGAGCGGCGGGAAGCGCGGCTGGGGGAGGCCTCGCGACGCGGTGCCATTGTGCTATCGTGGGACGCCGTCGCCTCGGTGGCCGCGGATGCGGAAGGATGCCGCAACGTTGTGTTCCACGAGTTCGCCCATCTGCTCGACGGCGAGGACGGCGCCGTCGAAGGGGCCCCACCGCTGGCCGATCGCGCCAGCTACGCGGCGTGGGCCCGGATCCTCGGTCGGGAGTACGCCCAGCTGCGACGGGACACCGCGTCCGGCCGCGAGACGACGCTTCATCACTACGGGGCGACGAGCCCGGCGGAGTTCTTCGCCGTGGCCACGGAATGCTTCTTCACCCGGCCGCAGCGGCTGCGCGATCGTCACCCGGAGCTGTACGAGGAGCTGCACGGGTACTTCCGTCAGGACCCGCGAATGTGGAGCCCCGCTCTCGACAGCGAGGAGGATGGGTTGTCGTCGCCATCTCAGACGGCTGCCACATGAGCGAGGGGACGACGTGACCTGTACGGCGTCGCGGCACCCTGCCCATCGATGGCCCTACGGTCGCGGTATGTACGCCGAGAACGACGGAGGGCACGGGCTGAACTTGTTCTCTGCGTTGCGCGGCCACGCCATGCTCGGATGGGCAATCCAGAACACCTGCTCGGAGGCATGGGTGGACCTCATCGACAGCGGAACGCCTTGAGCTGGCCCGCAGACGGCAGCGACGGCTGGGCGCCCCGCACGGTGACGGCCAGCGTCCCGGCAAGGATCGCGGTCTCGATCGCTCTATCGAGCGGGCCCTTCGTCAACTCGCGGGCCAGTGCCCCGTTGAACGCGTCGCCGGCGGCGGTGGTGTCGACAACGGATACCGTCGGCGCCGGATACCGCGTCACCGCCCCGTCGGAGGCGTAGTGTGCCGCTCCGCGTGCCCCCAGGGTGCAGACGACATGGCCGACACCGGCATCGAGGAGCCGCCGTGCGCCCTCAGCGATCCCCTGGCCCTCGCTCACGATCCCGAGCTCGTGCTCGTTGGGGGTCAGGATGTCGATGCGGGAGAGGAGCGATGCGGACAGCGGCTGGGCCGGAGCGGGGTCGAGGATCACCCGCGGCCGGTCCGGTGGCAGCGCCCGCAGCAGGGCGTCGACGGCAGCGAGGGGGATCTCCAGCTGAAGCAGCAGGACGTCGGCCGCTGCGATCCGGTCGAGGTGGCGCCGGATGAACGCCGCATCGACGGTCCCGTTGGCGCCAGCGGCGAGGGCGATCGCGTTGGCGCCCCGATCGTCGACCCAGATGGTGGCGACCCCGGTGGGTGTTCCGGCTTCCGTTTCGACGCCACGAACGTCGACGCCTGTCGCCTTCAACCGGCGTACCAGTTCCTCGCCGAATGGATCGTCGCCGACCTTGGCGTACAGCCCGGTCCGCGCACCGAGCCGGGCGGCGGCCACCGCCTGATTGGCTCCCTTGCCGCCGCTGTACCAGCGCAGGTCGTGACCGGTGAGCGTCTCCCCGGCATGGGGGATCCGAGGCAGCTCGAGGACAAGGTCGGCGTTGATGCTACCGACGACGGCGACCGTCGGTCGGCGGGCAGCGACGGCGGAGCTATCCCAGGGTGGCATACAGCAGATCGAGGAATCGGTCGCGGGACGCCTCCAGCACCACGTCGGCGTTGGGCTCCCGATCGGTGACACGGAGATGGTCGACGACCGTCGCGCCGCGCGTCCACTCCCCGCGGGTCTCGACGTCGACGCGCAACCGCTTGACGTCGGTGGCCACCTCCTCCGAGAGGGCGACCGCCATCGCCAGCGGATCGGGCAGATCGAATCCCTGCTGCTTGAGGACCTCGACGCCGAACCGACGGAGCTTGCCCTGGATGTCGACGCAGAACGCAGCGAGGTCGGAAACGCGGCGTAGCGCTTCGGCTTCTTCGTCGGTGAAGGTGGCGTAGTTGTGGGAGACGTCCCAGCCGACCATCTCGATCGGCAACCCCGACTCGAACACGATCCGGGCCGCCTCCGGATCGACCCATATGTTGTATTCGGCGGCGGGAACAACGTTCCCGCACCCCCAACCGATCCCGCCCATGATCACGCAGCGCCCGATACGGGCGGCGAACTGCGGGTCGCGTAGCAGCGCCGTGGCGATGTTGGTCAGCGGCCCGAGGGTGACCAAGGTGATCTCCCCGGCGTACCGGTGGGAGACGTCGAGCAGCACGTCCACCGCGTGGCCGTCGGCCGGCGTCCGCTCGGACCGCGGCAGGCCGATGTCTCCGAGGCCGTCCCGGCCATGACAGAACTGGGCCGTCTGCAATGGACGGAGAAGCGGCTTGTCGATCCCGACGACCACGGGGATCGACGCACCGCAGCGTTCCACGGTATACAGGGCATTCTGCACCCCGTACTCGAGGGGGACGTTGCCGGCGACGATGGTGATGGCCTCGACAAGGATGTCGGGGTGGTTCAATGCCATGATCAGGGCGACGGCGTCGTCGGAGGCGGTATCGGTATCGATCAGGAAACGGCGCACGGGCAGCCTCCTCGCAGGCGGTCGTCGGCGAGGATCACGTTACCCGGTTGGCCCAAGCCGAAGCAACCGCCTTCCGAGCCGACCGGCGGGCCGCCGAGAGCCGGCGTTGACATGGCGGGCGTGGCCTCCGATGATGGATTGCCCCGGCAGCTGCGGCAGCACCGGCGAGGAGGCGAAGCGATGCACGAGGCGGTGTACCGGCTCCTGTGCGACCCTTCCCTGTCCCCTTCCCCGGTGCTTCCGGCGCTCGTGTGGGCGGAAGGGGTCCGCACGGCCGTCGTGCCGACGGAGGGAACGGCGGCGCTGGTGCGCCGGGTCCAGGAGACCGGGGAGGAGTTCATCCCCGCCGCCACCCGCCGCCGGGTTCGGGGGATGCTGCGGCACGGCAAGTACAAGCCGAGCGGCCGAGGTAAACCGGCGAGCGAATTCCTGTTGCGGACGGCGCTTGACGGCAGCTTTCCGTCGGTGAACGGCCCGGTCGACATCAACAACCTCATCAGCCTGGAGTCGGGACTGCCCGGATCGATCTTTGACGTTGGACAGGCGGGACGTGAGCTGTTGCTGCGCCGAGGAGCGCCCGGCGAGGCGTACGTGTTCAATCCGTCGGGGCAGTCGATCGACCTCGAGGACCTGTTGGTGGTATGCCGCCGCTCCGGGGGAGGATGGGAACCGTGCGGCAATCCGGTCAAGGACGCGATGGCCACGAAGGTACGTCCCGAGACGCAGGACGTTGTCGCGGTACTGTATGCGCCGATCGACGAGGGCGACGAGACGGTGCGTGGCTGGGCGGAACGGTTCGCCGAGCTGCTGTCGCAGGGGTGCGAGGCCCGTTCCACCGGCGTGCGGGTGGGGTTCGGGTAGCGGCGAAGCGACGGACGCACGACCAGGGGGAGACACAGCGCCGTGGCATCCGCTTGCCCAGGGGCTTGATTTCGCCCCGGGCGGCGCTATACTGCCGCGAATTCACCGAGTTCATCCCGACGCCATGGAGTTGGGAGTTCCGTTTAGATGGGGGTTTTCGTGATCAAGCGATCGTTTCGAACCTGGTGGCGCGAAGGCGAGCGGTGGTACGTCGCCGTGGGCTTGGCCAACCTCGTCTTGGGCACCTCGTCGGTGCTCATCCCGCTGGCTGTGTCCGAGGTGCACGGGCGTTCGGTCGGAGCGGTGGGGTTGCTGGCCAGTCTGGTGAGCCTGGTCGGCGTCGCCGGGAGCCTCGTGTGGGGTCGTCTGTCGGACGCCGCCCACCGCCGAAAGCCGTTTGTCATTCTGAGCTACGCGGCAGTCGGCATCTGCTTTCTGCTGATGACGTTCGCCTCCGCTTTCGGTGAGCTGGCATTGCTCAATATGGCGTCGAACTTCTTCTGGGTGGCCAACGCATCGGTGACGGTGCTGATCGTGATCGAGAACCGCGATCAGGCGACCTGGGAGAAGAAGATCGGCCACATGAACCAGATCGGCGCGATCGGTTGGGTGGCGGGGCTGGCACTGGGAAGCGCGTGGACCGCGGCGCTGTCCAGCGCCGTCGGCGATGAAGCGTCGATCCGTTCGCTGTTCGCGATCCTCGGACTGGGCAGCGCCGCCGCGGCGTACCTGGCGATGCGGACGATCCCGCGAACGATGCCGAAGTACACGGGGCGCAAGTTTCGTGGCGTCGTCCTGGCGACGGGCAGCTTCCTCGTGGAGAAGGCTCGGTTTGCGCCGTTCCATCTGTATCACCGCCTCCATCCCCGGAGGGTCGCCCGTCTGCTCGTCCGTCCCGAGGGGTTCCGGCCGGGGAC
>CAZLER010000017.1:0-45248 GCA_964558595.1 uncultured Thermotogae bacterium | reverse complement strand
ATACTGCATTACGGACTATGACAGGTGCGCAATAGGGTATGCGTCCCCCGATTTTACCCCGATTTTAATTCGGGTCGAAGTGGCAGCGAACTGCATCCTGAATCCTGTTCTTCAGTTCATCGAGTGTGTCCGCCTCGGTGAACACGGGGTAGCCAACGGCCCTCGCTTCATATCCACCCTCAGGCGACTCCTCGACGACAAAGATGATCTCGCTTGCCATAAGAATCCCTCCTCTGCGCGGCCATTCTACACGATGCGACGAGACGTCAGGCAGCCACCCTGCTGCTCTGGCAGGACGAGCAGTTCGGAGCGCGTGCGGCGCGAGGCTGACTGAGCCGATTCCTTACCGTTCTGCAGGGGTCATGCTCGTGCAAGGCCTTGGCATTCGGCTCACGCCACGGTAGAGTGTAGCCAGAAATGGCTGTAGCCAGCTTTGGCGATGGGAGGTTCACTTGGCGGAGGCAGCGTTCAAGATCGGCGGAATCGTCGAGCCACCGTACTTCGTGGGCAGAGAAGACGACTTGAGCACGCTGCTCGCGAGCATGTCCGACTTATCGCAGAGCATCCTCCTTCTGGCTCCTCGCCGCTTCGGCAAGTCCTCCCTGCTCCACAATCTCAAGCTTCGCCTGGACTCGGAGAAGCGTCTCCTGGTTCCATCCGTCAACTGCCTCGGGATGACGACGTACGCCGATGTCCATCGGGCAGTCGTCTCCGCCCTGCTGTCGGAATACGAGCGCAAACACCGGGTCAAGGGACTCGTCAGCGCGTTTCGCATGAGCGTTCGGGAGACGATCCTCAAGGCGCTTCAGCGGGTGGAGGAGATCGGGGGAAGCGTTGGGGAAATGGGGAAGGCCTACCTTCGGTTCCGCGAATCAGAGATCGACGAGGAAGAACTCCTCAGGCAAGCCTTCGTCTTCATCCGCTCCTTCTCTGCGGAGAAGGACGTGCGGATTGCCTTTCTCATGGACGAGTTCCAGGAGATCGCGTCGTTTGACGGGATGCTCTTCCGCTTGCTGAAGAAGGAGATGGACGAGAACACATCCGCGAGATACCTCTTCTCCGGATCGTCGGTCCGCATGCTGTCATCGATCTTCCTGACCGAGGATGCTCCCCTGTACCTCATCGCCAGCCGCCACCGATTGCGGGCGCTCGATGAGCCCACCGTCACGGACTTCATCACTCAGCGATTTGCCGTTGTCGGCTTCCGCACGTCAGAGCAAGCCGCTGCACGGGTCCACGCTCTGACGGGAGGGATACCGTTCTACGTCCAGAAGCTTGGCTTTCTCTCGATGCAGCAGGCACAGGCCGCAGGCCACAAGCAGGTCTCGCGTGCCCATGTTGAGACCGGCTTCGGGAACATGCTTCAGGAGCTTGGAGCCGAGTTCGAGGGCCGGTGGGTCGCACGGCTGAGCAATCAGCAGCGGCGCGTGGCCAAGGCGCTGTCCGAGCTTGGAGAGGGAACGGTGTCAGACATCGCACGGCACCTCGGGGTCGAGCGAACGGACATCTCTTCCTCACTTCGCCGGATGCAGGACATGATGATCGTCACGGCGGATGAGCGGACCGGCTACGCACTGACCGACGTGGTGTTCGCGAGGTGGTTGGCGACGGCGTAGCCACAACTGGCTATCGCCAGATCTGGCGACGGCGATCGACCAGAGACCACAGCCGATCCTCCAGCCGCCCACTTCCGCATTCGATCAGAAGCTCGGATCCTCCCACTCGACCGTGCCGCCGACCATGGTGAGCAGGACCTTAATGTGAAGATTCCAGGGGATTCAGGGGACGCATACCCCATTTCCAGATGCCCGTCTCCTTCAGGGGCGAAGATTCCGCCAATCCTCGATGTGTTGCAATCGGGGGACACACACCCTATTCCGGGGTCCAGGCTCTGGGATTCACAGTTCGCGGTTCGAAGTCCGAGATCCGCGGGCCACGGTCCTTCGTCTCAAACCGTCCTGCCGATTCCCAGGTCACTGCGATGCCGGCCGCGAACCACGCACGCCGAAGGGGCAACCGGGAACGGCGGTCCCCGAACTCCGTCCTGTCGTCTCGGAGACCGCACTTCGGAGCCTGGTTGTTGGCTTTCGGTCTGCCGCGCGTAGGCTGCGAAGTCGAAACGTGAGTGCGGCCTACGCTTCGCGGTCGGCTCGCGGAGAGATCGAGGAGGTCGCGGAGCACGGTGGCGGCCGAGGTCCGCGGGGGTCTGCTCCCGCGCGGTCTTGACGAACATGCTCCCGCGCCGCTGGTGGACGTCCGCCTCCTTCGACTTCACCCCCCGCTTCGGGTGGACGCCGATCAGCACCCGGTCATGCGGCTGGCCGAGGTCGATCCCGAAGGCGTCCGGCGGATGGTCGCCCAGAGCGCGTGGGTCCCCCGACGTGCTAGCAGGATACCGCGCCGCCCCGCTTCCGAAGCGATCCCGCCCATTTCACCGCTTCCATCGCGTTCCGGTGGAGGAGGATGATCGGCTTCACCCCGTCGTCCTTCCGACGGAGACGGATGGATCCTGGGAGAAGGTCCGTTCCAGCCGCCGCAAGGCGTCGGTTTCGTCCTTCTGGCCGAGCTGGGCCCGGCGGATCGCCCGCCCGAGGAGATCGACGGTCTGGTCGTACAGCGGTCGATCGACGGGGTACGGAATCCCGTCCTTGCCTCCGTGAGCGAAGCTGAAGCGGGCGGGGTCCTCGGTGCTCACTTCGCTGCCGTACACCAGTTCCGCGATCAGCGACAGCGCCCGGATCGTCTTCGCCCCCACCCCGGGAAGCCGGAGTAGGTCGACGAACCCCGCCGGCTGCGCCTCGTAGGTCTTGACGAAGATCCGCTCCAGTCGATCCGGGGTGATATCGGAGGCCAGCATGCGATGTCGGCGCGGCAGAGAGAGCGACTTGAGGCGGCGAAGCTCCCCGCTTACCTCAGCCGGGGGGCGGCCCGCCAGCTCGGCGCTCGCTGCGCGTGCCGTCCCGCTCGCTTCGGCCACCAGGTTCAACAGCATTTCGCCGCGGCGGTCGCAGCACACCGCCTGATGGGGCTCGCAGACGAAGTCGGTCACCCCTTCCGACAGCCAGTGGTAGCGGCGCGCCATCCCGGTGGACTCGTTCATTCCCTGCTGGACGACGGCCCACGCCCCGTGCCGGTCGAACAGGAAGGCGTGGTGGTAGATCTGGTACCCATCCTGGACCGCGGCGCTGTCCACCTTTGCCGAGGTCCGGCTGGCCTCGATCAGCGGAGGGGCATCGACCCCCGTGCGCTCGCCCCAGGTCTCGATCTCGGTCGGGGTCTTGCGAGAGGTGGCCCCCTTGCCGCCGGCGACGAACAGCCCCAGCTCCTCCTCGCGACCCTTGATCCCCTCCTTGATCGCTCCGCAGGTTGTGGTGGTGACACCGCTGGAATGCCAATCGAACCCCAACACGCAGCCGAGCGACTGGAACCAGAACGGATCGCTGATGCGGGCGAGCAGCTCCCCGGTGCCGTGTTCGAGGACGATCAGTTCGCACAGCTGACCGGCCAGGCGGGTCATCCGCGAAAACAGCCACCGCGGAGCGCGTCCCCGGTGCAGCGGCAGATCGGCGGTCGCGCGCTTCATGATCGGACGGCATCCGATCGCCGCTCGCTCCGTCGACCGGCCGGCGATTTCACGACCCGGGACGACTCAGCTCGCGCGGCGGGATGATCCGATCGACAACGCCGTAATCCAACGCCTCCTGCGCCGACAGGAAGTAATCGCGATCGGTATCCTTGGCGACCTTCTTCTTCGATTTTCCGGTGTGGTCGGACAGGATGTCGGTCAACAGGTCGCGGATGCGCAGCAGCTCATCGGTCTGGATCTTCACGTCGGCGGCCATCCCTTGAGAGCCCCCGAACACCTGGTGCAGCAGGATCCTCGAATTGGGCAGGGCACCACGCTTCCCGTGTGTTCCCGCCGCCAACAGCACGGCCGCCATGCTTGCCGCCTGGCCGATACAGATCGTCTCCACATCGCACTTGACGAACCGTAGCGTGTCGTAGACCGCCAGCCCGGCCGTCACCGAACCACCGGGGGAGTTGATATACAGCCGGATGTCCTTCGTCGGATCCTTGGCGGCCAGGAACAGCGTCTGGGCGATCACCACGTTGGCCACGTCGTCGTCGATCGCATCCCGCAAGAAGATGATCCGATCCTCCAGCAGCCGCGAATAGATATCGTAGGTTCTCTCGGCGTGCCCTGTGTGATCGATGACGAACGGGATCTGCGCTGCCATCACGATGCCTCCTCTTCTCGTACGGTTGCTACCTCCCGGAGCCGGTCGAAGACTCGCTGGTTCACCTTGCTCGTCCGATAGCCGTCCCACCGATCACTCGCCTTGAGCTGGGCGACGAACCGGAGCGGTTCCTCGCCCCGTTCCTCGGCTTCGGCCTGGGCGATTTCGGTCAGCTCCTCGTCGTCGATCTCGATCTCCAGCGAGCGGGCGATCGCTCGCATCACCAACTCCTGTCGCACCCGGCGGGCGATCGCCGCGCGGATTTCACCGCGAAACGCCTCCTCGGTCATGTCGCGTTGGTCGAGATACTCGGCGAACGCGGCGTCCTCATCGGGCGCGTCGAACGACGACTTGACCTGCTGCAGCTCCTCCTCCACCAGTTCGTCGAGGAACGGATCCGGCAGAGGAATCTCCGTCTTGTCGACGACGGCCTCGAGCAGCATGCCATCGATCCGCCGCCGGCGCTGCTCGACGCGGTTGTCGGTGAGCTTGGTCTCGATGTCGCGCTTGAGCGCGTCAAGATCGTCGAACCCGGCATCCTTGGCCAGCTCGTCATCGATTTCCGGAAGAACGATCTGCTGAAGGCCCGCGATGGCAAGCGTCGTCTGCAGTCGCTTCCCGTCCGGCAGCTCCTCGTCGATCTCGACCTCCGAATCGACCTTCGCTCCCATGAGGTTCCGGGTGACCGGATGGTCCGCCTCGGCGCGGGTATCCCACTCCTGGTCCCCTTGCTTCACCCGGACGATATCACCCTCGCCAACGGTATCGCCTTCCTTCGGTGCCAACGTCGAGAAGTGCGACTGGACCTCCCCCAGCGCCTGCTGCACATCGGCGTCGGTCACCATCTGCGTGGGGGGAACCGTGATCTCGATCTCGTTCAGCGCGGGAAGCTCCACCTCGGGAAGCACGGCGAACGACACCTCGAACACGAGCGGCTCCGCCCCCCCCTCCGAGATCTCCTCCACCCGCGGCGTCGAAACGGGACGCAGAGCGAGCGACGTCAACGCCTCCGCGACGTGGAGACGCTGCAGATCCTCCTTCGCCTCGGCGACGAACAGCTCCTTGCCGAACCGTGACTCCAGCAGGTGCCGCGGAACGTGCCCCTTGCGAAACCCCGGGATCCGTGCCTCTCGCCCGTAGCGCCGGTAGACCGAATCGAGCCCTCGTTGCAGCTCATCGGGGGGGATCGTGACCTTGACCGTTGCCTCGGTGTCGTCACGCCTTGTGATCTCGTACTGCGCGGTATCGTTCATGGTAGGGGATCTCCAGATGGCTCCATGGCTGGGCGGATTATACGCAGGCGCCGGGAACGGAACAAGGGAAAAGCCGCTGCCGTACGACGTTTAGTAGAAGAGAGCGCGCAGCCAGTCCAGCCCCAACAGCAACCGCCACAGGCCACTCACCCCGTCGAAGATGAGGTTCAGCCCTCCCAGATAGAAGATCGCCACGATGATGAAGAATCCATACCGTTCGATCGAGATCATCCACCGCCTCGCCTCCGCCGGGAGGAAGTACATCAGCACCCGCGAGCCGTCCAGCGGGGGGACGGGAATGAGATTGAACAACGCCAGGAACAGGTTGTACAGCACGAACGCGCTCAGCAAATAGAACAGCCAGTGGATGAGATTCGGCCCCAGTCCGCTGCTCGCGTAGAGCACCGAGCCCGGCACGATCGCCAACAGCAGTCTGCCGATCCCGGCCGTGATCAGCGCGAGGCCGATGTTGGTCCCCGGTCCCGACAAGGCAACATACAGCATGCCGCGCATCGGATTGCGGAAGTACGAGGGATTGATCGGCACCGGCTTCGCCCATCCGAACAGGAGCAGATTCCACCCGAACAGGAAGCGGAGCGCCGCGATCATCAGCGGAATCAGCACCGTCCCGATCGGATCGACGTGCGCAAGCGGGTTGAGCGTCAGCCGTCCCTTGCTTCGCGCCGTCGGATCGCCCAGCCGCAGCGCCATGTATCCGTGGGCGACTTCGTGAAGCACAATCGCCATGAACACAGCGAGCAACGACAGGACAACCTCTAGAATCAGCTCGAACTCCATTCTTCCTCCTCACAGATCGACCGTCAGTGTATCGCTGACAGCAACGTTTACCAGCCCCGGCGCCGCTCCCTTTGGCTTGCGCACGTGGCGCGCCTCGGCCACGAGCACCTCGACCCGTCGCTCGCTGCGGGCCCGGGAATGGGCCGCCGCCAGCCGTGCCGCCTCGTGCACCACCGATGGCGGGATCTCCCGGCGACCCCCGCGTCGCACGATCACATGCGACCCTGCCACCCCTTTCGCATGCAGCCACAGATCGGTCGACGACGCCTCGCGCAGCAGTCGATCGTTGTCCGCCGCGCTGCGACCGACCAGGACGGTCAATCCCTCCACTTCGATGCGACGGCCATGGCCCTGACGGACCGGAGGGGACCGATCCCCTTGCTCCGGCAGCAGCGCCGCCGCCCGCTCATCGATCTCCCGCCCTGCCTCGACGTCAGCGAGCGCCCGGCGGAGAAGCTCGAGCTCCCGTTCCAGCCGTTGCTTTCGGGAGATCACTTGGGGACGCCCCCGGCGCAACCGCTTCGCCCGCTCGTACCTCCGCTGCGCGTTCTCGATCGGCGTCAGCGTCGGCAGCAGCGAAACCGTCTCCTGGCGCCCCGTCGCCGGGTCCCGCAGCACCACCTCCCCCGCGCCCGGCTCGATCTGGGCGTGGTGGATCATCAGAAGATCCGCCGTTCGTTGCAGCCGCTTCTCCTCGTCGGCATCGTCAAGCCATGCCTGCAGCTTTTCCACCGTGCGACGGCGCCGTTCGATCGATTGCTCCAGCCGCGGGCGCACGGGCGGGCGGGCGCTCGATCGTTCCGTACCGACGACCGGGGACACCGCGTCCAGCGCCCGCCCCAACGTCGGTGCCGGCTGGGCCGGCGGCGGAAGAGGGTAGAAGGATGCTCGCCCCTCCTCCGTCACCACGCGGGGCGACGGCGCCTCGACCCACCCCAGAAGCTCCGTCAGCCGTGCCCGCAGCGCCTCGGCCCGCTGTCGGCGTCTCGGGGCCGACGGAAGGCCACCGATCAGGTCCCGGGCGGTGTGACGACCGATCCCGTCGATCGTCAGACACAGCGAGCGATCCGGCCGTTCCGCGTCGAGGACCGCCTCCAAGCTGCTCACCGTGACCGCGGCGGGATCGGCCTTCTCCTGTGCGGGGATCGGTTCGTAGGCGCGGCCCGGTCGGTTCCGGGCGTCGCTTCGCCCGGCCCCGAGGACCTTCCCCCCATCGAGCAGCAGCAGGTTACCGCGCGGGCCGATCAGCTCGGCGACCAGTTCGTACCGATGCGCGGTCCGCCCGTCGCGCCGCTCGACCTCCACGGTCACGACGCGGTCCCACCCCCGCTGGTGCAACGCCACGATCGTTCCGCCGCACAGATGCCGCCGCAACAGCATGACGAACGGCCCCGGCCGGGGCGGGTTGGGCAGATCCAGTTCGGTGAGGTGAATCGCCGCGTGCTCGGGAGCGATGAGGACGGATCGATCCCCGTCCCCGAAGACGTCGAGGCGAAACACCCCGCGCGACGGCCGGTAGACGCCGCGCACACGCCCCCCTTCGATGGCCGCCCGCAGCTCGCCCAACGAAGCGGCGATCGCCAAACCGTCCATCCTGCCTCCCGTTTGAAGCCCCGTATGCGGGCGGTATAATCGCGATTGTAACGCCAGCGTAGCTCAGTGGTAGAGCAACGGTTTCGTAAACCGTCGGTCGGAGGTTCGACTCCTCTCGCTGGCTCATGTCATCCGTCGCCTCGCGGTGCCCTTCCTCCGCGGACACAGTTCCGCTTCCGATCGGCCATACGGCTCGGCCGCTTCCTCGTCCCCCAGGGTACGATGAACCAACTACACGCTTCGTCGACGAAGAGGGGTGAGGGATTGTGGAGGATCTAGGGAAAGTCGCAGTCATTGCCGGAATCATGGGCGCGTTGCTGCTGTTCGGGCTGTTGATGAACCAGCCGGAACCCCAGCCGGCCCCGGCCGATCAAGCTGCCGTCGAGGAACAGCCAGCGAGGGAGGTCACGGTGTTGCCGCCGACCTCCTTGGAGATGCTCGAACCCATCTACTCGGAGAAGGCGGTGTTCCAGGACGGCACGATCCGGATCGCGTTCGACGCCTCCCATACGGAGGAGGGCGTCGAGAGTCGACTCCCGTTCTGGATTCACAACGTCTCCGACGATGTCATTTCCATCCTGTGGGATCGCTGCTCGATGCAGCTGCCCAGCGGGAACACGGTCAACGTCGTCAATGAGGCGGGGCTCGCCTACGGCGGCTCGATCTCGATCGCTCCGACCGGGGACCTGTTCGATGCCGTCATCCCCGTAACCGAGATCACGTGGGAGGAGGAGGAACCGACGATCTCGACGAGCCTCCTCGATCAGGGAACATTCCTGTTCGTCCTCGCCGTGGAGCGCGGCGTATCCGATTGTCCGACGCCCATCCGGGCGCGCGCCGACGGCCCGAGGATGCCGCCGGAATGCGAGCCGATTGTTGCTCCCGCCGGGGGCGATCGTGAAGTGGCCTTCTACACCTTCCGGTTCGTGATTCGCTGATCCGGGAAGAACACCGGTCGCACCGAAACGCGATGTGCGGGGGCCCGAGCCTCCCTGCCGAGGGGGAACTCGGGCCCCGCCTCGTCGGTCTCTTCGCTAGCAATTTGTCGAGTCTGTTTGGTTTGCTGTAGGCTACCTCCCAACCCAAGAACCTCAAGGGTCGCAGAGAGGAGGTGAGCCGAAGTGGTCCGAAAGAGCGAAGTCACCACGCTGTCCATCTATATCCCGAAAAGCAAGCTCGACAAGAAGCCGATCGAGCGTCTGGATCGGCTCGGGAAGAAGCTCGATCGATCGATCAACTACCTGGTCGTCGAAGCGATCATCCAGTACCTCGATCGTGAAGAGAAGAAGAAACGATAGGGCGACCTTCGGACCCCTGGTGCGCGGTGAGGACCGGATCACCACCGGACGATCCTCGCGCAGAGGTCAGTGATCGCCAGCCGTAGGACGGCGTCCGTCGAACGGCCGCCTCCGGGGAGTTGCCCGGAGGCGGAAGCTACGCCCTTCACCACCGCCCCTCGCACCGCCAGCGACCACTTGCCTGCACCCCCAAGGGCCGCTTCATCTCCCCACCCTCGCTACGTGGTGACGCCCTCGCGGTGAAGGTCGCGCGCGGCGACGAACGCTAGGCCGTTCTCGGTCAGCCGCACCGCCGTCCGATTGACCGCGACGTGCTTGTCGAGGTAGTTGCGTTCCATCGCGTCCATCAGCCCCTGTGCTTCGATCTCCGCCTTGGGGATGAAGTAGTCGAGGATGTCCGAGGGATGCTCCCGTGCCGTATCGATCTCGGGGATCCCGCCTTCGTGCTTGGCCGAGACGTTGGCGACCCGTCCAGCGAGTTGGACCAGCTCGTCGGTCCGATCGTACGGTTGGATGACGATCGATTTCTGGGTCTCGGTGATGTGATGCTCGAACCGCACGTTCTTCTCGAGACCGAGGGCGTGACGGATCGCCGCGGCCTTCTCGATCGTTCCGTTGTCCACGGAGTTGGCCCAGTTGAACCCGATCAACGACGTCGTCCCGTCGTCGCGCCCGAACAACGTCGCCCCGATCAGCGTCCACAGCGCCGCATAGGGGTTGTCGTTGCCCATGTACACGGAGATCTTGAACTCGATATCGACGCCGAGCTTGTGGAGGAGGTAGGCGAGCAACACCGTGCCGGGGTTGATGTTGAGCACCTGGCGGATGCCGTACGCCTTGTAGTAGCCGAGGTACTCGTCGATCCAGCGTAGGGCGTGTTCGTTCGGCTGCCCGATGCCGCCGAAGTACCCGGTGATCGTCTCCGGCCCTCCGAGATGGATGTTCGATCCGTCCGTCCCCTTGGTGTCCAGCGTTTCGACGTAGCTGGCGCCGATGACCTGCATCGCGGCGGCCACGGCCAGCGTATCCCCCTGATCGGCTGACTGTTCGGCCATACTGCGCACCCGGATGAACCGCCCGGGCATGAGCTCGCCGTTGGCGATTGCCTGCTTCGCCTCCGCGATGAGCCACGGGAAGAACTGCAGCGCACTGATCTCCAGCGTCACCGCGTGGGCCTCGTCGAACGTCATCCCGTCGACGCGATCGCCGAGGTGTTTGCGGCGGAATCCGTCCACCGAGATGAACGCTCCGGCATCTCGTTGTTCGATCAACCACTCGACGTCCTCCAAGTACGGCGAGCGAGCCTCGGCAAGCCGATCGAGCAGCGATGGAAGCCGCCGCGCCTCCTCCGCCTTCCGGTTGATCTCCTCCGGACCTCCGTGCCGCTCCACGATCGACAGAAGCTCGTTGATCGCTTCGGACGAGGGATCCAGCAGGTAGTCATTGATCCGTGCAAGCTGCTCGCTTCCGATCGCCAATCGCTCCCGCAGGTCGCTCATCGCTTCCTCCTCGCGTCTACTCGTACTCGCGCCGCAGCTCGGGAAACGCTTCCCCTTCGTCCTTGAGCATGTGGTAGCAGTGCTCGTCAGCGGGGAAGGTTACCGCCTTGACATCAGCAACATAGTGGCGCATTGCTTCGGTCACGACCTCGGCGACCTCGCAGTAGCGCTTCACGAACTTCGGCGTAAACGCCTGGAACTGCCCGATGAGGTCGGACACGATCAGCAGCTGCCCATCGCAATGCGGGCCGGCACCGATGCTGAGCACCGGGATCGTCAGCTTCTCCGCGACGAAGCCGGCCACCTCGGGCGGGACGGCTTCCAGAAGGATCAGTTGGGCTCCGGTCTCCTCCACGGCCAACGCATCCTCGATCAGCGCCCGCGCAGAAGCGATCGTACGCCCCTGTGCCTTGTGACCGCCGAGCTGGCCCGAGCTCTGCGGTGTCAGCCCAATGTGGCCGCAGACGACGATTCCCGCGTCGAGGATCGCGCGGATCCGGGAGACCACGCGGACACCGCCCTCCAGCTTCACCGCGTCCACTCCCGCCTCCTTCAGGAACCTGCCGGCGTTGCGAACGGCGTCCTCGTCGCTGGCTTGGTAGCTCATGAACGGCATATCGCCGACGACAAACGTGTTCGGCGCACCTCGCCGAACGGCGTCGCAGTGGACGATCGATTGCGCCATCGTCACCGGGACCGTCCCCTCGTAGCCGTACACGCACATCCCGAGGGAATCGCCCACCAGCAGCATGTCCAGCCCCGCCGCCTCCGCGAACTGGGCCGTCGGGTAGTCATAGGCCGTCAACCAGGCGATCTTCTCGCCTTCCCGCTTCATCTTCTGCAGCGTATGCACGCTATGCTTGCGTTTGTCGCTCATTGTGCCTGCCTTTCCGTGTCGGCCGCCGCGGTACGCACCGCGCCGGCTCCCACGCTATAGATGCACGCCCATGTCGCGCAACAGGATCGTCAATCGACACAGCGGGAGTCCAATGACGTTCGTATAGTCTCCTTCCAGCCAACAGGCAAACCGCGCCGCCTTCCCCTGAAGCGCATACGCTCCCGCCTTGCCGCGGTACTCGCCGGTGTCGAGATAGGCGTCGATCTCGGAGGCGCCGAGCACCCGAAACGTCACCCGGGCGGTCTCGCAGTGGCTCCGGGCTTCACCCGATGACGTGTCGAGGAGGTATAGCCCTGTGTGCACCGCATGCGTCCGCCCGCTGAGCGATTGCAGCATCTCCCGGGCGCGTCGCCTGGAGGCCGGCTTCCCGAGGATGGCTCCATCGATCGCGACGATCGTGTCCGCCCCGAGGATGATCCCGTCATGGTCCCGCGCCACCGCTCGCGCCTTCGCTTCCGCCGTCCGTATGGCGCGCTCCTCCGGCGAACCCACCGCGTTCTCGCTCGCCCCGCTGGCGACGATCTCGAACTGCGAGGTCAGTCGCGCCAACAGCTCGCGCCGCCGTGGCGAACCCGATGCGAGGATCAGCCTCAAGACCAACCTCCGAGCCATGCGCCGCCGAGGTGAGGGGGTACGTACGGCAATCCTACGGGTAGTCGACGGAAGACGTGCTGAAGACCACCGAGAACGGCAGCTCCGGATCGACCCCTTTGGGCAGCCGGATGACACCGGCGACGACCTCGCCGGCCGGAACGCGCTCGACGCGGAGGAATCTCTCGGTCAGCTCGACGAAGGATGCCGAGCTGAAGAAGACGTAGTTCGTGCCACCTTGCTGGATGAAGAAGCTCCACGGGGAGAACGGTGCCCCCTCCACCGAGAAGGCCCACACCATCACCGCGCCCGTGCCGATCAGCGGATCGAGGGCGGTGAGCAGCTCCTCGCCGAGCGCCCCCTGCCGGATCGCCTCCGTCACCCTAACGAACAGCAGGCGAAGCTCCTCACCCCGTACGTTCAGGGTCAGGGTGCGGACGAGGCGCGGATCGAGCCCGAGCAACGCCGCCATCGCCCCGGAGGAGAACTCGTCGTGCATGAGCACGTCCTGCAGGGAGCCGGTGTCCGCCAGCGGCGAGACGTCGACCGGATCGTGGGACGCCGAGGACGATGCCGCGGGACTGCCGACGGGAGCCGCCCATGTGCCGATGTCGAACCGCGTCACCTCACCCCGGTACAGGAGTTCGAACGGCCGCGTGGAGTCGATGCGCTGGTCGAGCACCAGGATCCCTTCGCTGCCCGATCCTTGATCCGGCCCGCGCGGGTTCACCTCGAATCGGCCTGCACGGAACCCGGGCGTGATCTCGATCCACGCTTCCGATCGGGGGACGAACAGCTCGCCGTCCTGGCGAACAGCGATGTCGGTCGTCGAGAACGCCGACTGCGCGACGACCTGCTCGATGCTGGGGTTGACGTACAGTGCGTTGCGTCCGACATACGGGGACAGCGCCTCGCGCAGCTCCAACGAGATCCGGCTGTCGAACGTCCGGTCGTTGACGAACACGAAGGTGACGGTCATTTCGGTGCCGCCGGCTTCCGTCTGGATGACGCCGATCAGATCGAGGTCGAGGCCGGTCTCCTCGGCAAACCGCTGCCGCGGATCGGCCGCCGTGACGTCGGCACCGACCGACACGACCAACACAACCGCCATCATGACGGCACAGCCTACCGCCGACACATGCGTCATCCGCTGCCCCCTCATCCGACCGTCTCGGAAGCTAGCAGGGACCGCCACACCACCAGCCGGCAAACGCAAAGATCCAGAACGCCCAGAAGAAGGCCAACAGCATCCCGCCGGTAATCGTAAGGGTGAACATGCTCCACCTCCTGTTGGTCTCACGGTACCACGCGCTCGGCACGATGACAAGGCGCCAATGGCGCGAGCCACCGCTCGGACAACTGTCGTCGGACGCTGCCGTTGGCCGGCTTCCTGTCCGCTCCTCGGAGGTCAGCCCGCCACCGCGGAAACCCACCCCTGCCGCAATGCATGCGCTATCGAAGTCACGAACGCTCGCGACTGCGCCCGCCTCAACGTACCGCTGATCCCCGACAGCTGTCCGAGTTCCCGTCGCGGCTGACAGGCGATGAACGGTCGCGTACCATCCCGACGATATGGATGATCGTACCACCACGACCGTTTGCCTCGAGCGCCAGATCGACCGCCACCGCCCGCGCATCGATCGGCTGATCGATCGGTACGGGCTTCCCCTGCATGTGATCTTCCTCGAGGAGATTGCAGCCACCGCAGCGGCCTACCGCCAGGTGTTCTGTGCCACATACCCGCACGGACTGGTGGCGTTCGCCGTCAAGTCCAACCCGTGTCGTGGGGCGCTGCGCACCGCCGCCGGGCTCGGCCTGGGGGCGGACGTTGCGTCCGAGCACGAACTCCGGGCTGCCCTGGAGGAGGGGATCGACCCCTCCGCCATCGTCTGCAACGGCAACGCCAAATCGCTGGACTACCTGCAGCGGGCCACCGAGGTCGACGCACTGATCGCCGTGGACAACGACACGGAGTTCGAGCAGCTGGAGTCGCTGGCGGCGGATCGGCCCGTACGCGTCCTCGTTCGCTTCTCGGGGATGCCGTTGGCCGGCTTGACGTCGGAGGACCAGTCCACCGCGGCGCACTGGACGAAATTCGGCTTCCCGATGGAGCGTGCCGACGCCGTCTTCCCGCGGATCGCCGCGGCTGTGCGGCTCCGATTCTGCGGGCTCTCGGCGCACATCGGCACCCAGATTGCCGACCCCACGGGCTACGAACGGTTGCTCGATCACCTGCTGCGGCTGGCCGAGCGCGCCGCCGACTACGGTCTCACCACGGAAGTGCTCGACCTGGGCGGCGGCTTCCCGGTCGCGTTTCTCACCCCGGAGCAGTGGGTGATCTTCAAGGAGAGGCTCGCGATGCGGCTACGCGGCGACGCCGCGCGCTCCGCGGCGATCACCTGGAACGATCTGCCGATGGGGTTCGGAGAAGCGCCCAGAGCCACGGCACCGGGGCGTTGGATCGGCAAGGCATACGCCACGGCGTACCCGGCGAGCCGCATGCTCGCCCGCCTGCTAGAGCATCGTTCCGCCGGTGTCCAGACCGTCGCCGACCGCCTCCGTGCCATGGGGAGCCCCCGCCTGATCGTCGAACCCGGTCGGTCGTTGATGGCCCCCGCCGGGATCACGATCGTGCAGGCGTGTGGCGTGAAGACGGTCCTCGGTCATCCGGTGGTGTCGCTGGACATGGGGATCAACAACCACGGCACCAATCTGATCTCTCCGGACATCTTCCCGGCGTCCACCTGGATGCAGCGACCGGACGATCGCCCGGTCGATGCGTTCCTCGCCGGCCGCCTGTGCTTTTCCGGCGACATGATCAGCAAGGTCAAGATTCCCCTCAACCGCCTGCCGATCCCGGGCGAGCGGTGCATCCTCTACCATACCGGAGCGTACAGCGCCGACCACTTCGCCTCGAACAGCTGCGGCTTCCCTCGGCCAGCGAAGGTCGCCATCGCCAACGACGGCACCGCAGAGCTTTGGCGGGCCCCCGAGACGTTCAGTGATGTGTTCGGCAGCCCTGCGGACGATCTTGCCGTCGACGACGACGGCCCATAGGGCGCCGGGGCGCTCGCTGGAGCGCCAGTGCACTGCCGAGCCGCAGCCACACGGTTGCCAGAAGCGTGTGGAGGGCAATTCGCCACTCCGAGCCGGCGGGCATTTCTACCGCGCTCATTCCAGCCTCCTGGTGGCGCTCCGGCTCGTACGCCACCCCGCGGACGAGCACCGCCGGCCGCCGTTCGGTCGTCTGCCCCATGACCAGGCCGGCCATCCCGGCGATCGAATCGACGACGATGTCGATGCCACCGGATCGGGGAACTCCGAACAGGTCATCGCTGAACGTCATGCGGGTGATCGGGTCGATCCCCGCGTAGCCGATCGCCATGTCCTGGGAGCCCATCCGCCCGATGCAGGTCGCCGTGTCGGAGACGATGACCGCGACATCCACGCCGTATCGGCGATGAAACGCCTCGCGGATGCCTTCCGCCGTCCGACACGGGTCCGGCGGCAGCAGCGAGACATAGGCATCGGGCGAATTGGTGTGGTCGATCCCCGCCTCGTCGAGGTATACGGCGTGGTTACGGACCACGAAGGTGTAGCTGTTGACCTGTTCGAAACCCCGCCACATCGCCTCGGGGTTCACCGACCGCTCCTCGAGCATTCGGCGCACGCTGGGGATCCGGATGATCCGCTTCATCGGGATCACCACGAACACCTTTCCTTGTTCGAGCACCAGCTGGACCTTGCGCGGATCCTTTCCGAACATCCGACCGAGCACCCGTGCCTTGCGCGAGGGAACCACATCGGCCAGCCAGACGACGCCCCCGGGCTCGAAGAACGACGCGACCTTCGAGCTCACCACCAGCACGTCTCCATCCAGCGGACGGATTCCCGTCCGCTCCACAAGGTCGGCGAAGAACGCCCCGGCCGTCTGCTCCCCGGTCTCCTCAGGATGAATGGCCTGCTCCACGGTCAACGGGACGAACCGGATCGCCCCGTCGGGAGCGGGACGATCGGCGGATAAGGACTGCGGCATGTGAACGTCAACCTCCCTCACGTTGTGGGGGATTATAGCCGCCCACTGTGGAGCGCTACACGCCACCCGGTCCGGTGAAGGATGGCACGCGGATCCGTTGCGCCAGCAGCAGGGATACCGCAGCGATCGCCACCCCGATGAGAAACGTCGCCTGCGAGCCGAGCAGCGCCCACACCGTCCCGCCGACGATCGGCACGACCACCGCCGAGATGTGGTTGATCGTGGTCTGCGCCGACAGGTTACTGGTCAGCTCCTCGGGAGTCACCGCGATCTTCTGAAGATATGTCGTCAAGCCCAGGTTGAAGCCGAACAACGCGTTGTCGAGCACGAACAGCACGAAGAGGATTGGTAACATGCCGACATACGCGTAGCCGAGGAACACGGGGATCAGCGCGGCGAAGGCAATCGACAGCATCGTCCGCTCGCCAAGCTTCGACACGAGCTTCCCGACCTTCTGGTAGACGTAGGTGTTGACCAGGGCGTTCACCAGGAACAGGATCGACATCGTCTGCACCGTCACGCCGTGTGTCAGCACGAGCAAGAACGGCGCGAACGTGGTGAAGATGTGACGCCGACTGCCCATGAGAAACGCCAGGGCGTAGAACAGCGCGTAGCGACGTCTCAGCTTGATCTGCCGCCGCGGCGGCAGATTGTGATCCCGTCCCCGCCGCGTCAGGAGGATCACCCCGCCCGCCGCCACGACCAGCCCAACGAGCGTGAACACCGCCCGGTAGCCAAGCCGGTCGACCGTCACGTACACGACGCTGGTGGCCAGCACCGCCGCCACCGCTCCGAGGCTGCGCAACCCCCCGAGCACCCGCGGGCAATCCTCCCGCTCGATGCTCATCAACACCACGCTGTTGCTACAGGGCTCGAAGACATGGAACCCCAGACTCATGACGATGGTGGCCAGCAGGAGCATCGGCACAGTCGACGCCTGGCCGGTGAACACCAGCCCGAGGCCAAGCACGATAAGGCTGATCGCCATGATCCGCAGTTCCGACAGGACCAACGACAGGAACGCCAGCAGGAACATCAGCAGCCCCGGGATCTCGCGCACCGATTGGATCCACCCGATCGCCTCCGGGCCGACCCCGACGCGCTCGACGGCGAAGTTGTTGAACATCGCCTGCCAGACTCGATGCCCGAATTGCAAGAGGAAGCTGGAGACGATCAAGTAGAGAAACAGGGCGCGATGCCGCTCGAACAACCTACGCATGGATCCCCCGACGAAGCGGGGTAAGTCTACCCTCCGGCTCGCGTGGCATCCACGCGCTCACCGCCACCGGACGAGGATCGACTCACGGTCGAACAGCCGCACGGCAATGCGCAGCACGGCCACATCCAGGAGGATCGTCCCCGCCGCCAAGACGATCGTCCACGTCGCCGTGAACTGGACCAGACCCGTCACCTGGACGGCGATGATCGCCAACAACGGCAGCACGATGAGCACCGCCAGGTTCTGGGCGCTCTTCACGTCCCCTGCCCGCGAGGAACCGATCACACCCAGAAGGAAGCTCAGCGTCGACACCACGGGCGTCAACAGCACGATGGCCAACACCCACGCGGCGTCCACCACGTCCGGCAACAGACCTCCCCAGCCCAACGCCCACGAGGCAGCGAGAAACACCCCCGTCGAGATCCAGGCGGCCAGCACCGCCGGGATCGCTCCGGCCAGCACCTTGCCCGACAGCAGCTCCCACGTTCGCACCGGGGTCGCGAGCAACGGCTCCAGCGTCCCGGTCACCTTCTCCTCGACGATGCTCAGCGTCGCGAAGACGTTGGCGACCATCGCCGGAATCAACAGGACGAAGAACCGAAACTGGTCCAGAAGACGGACCCGAAAGCCGATCGGCCCCGCCAGCTGCGCCGTCGCATCCGCCGCTCCCGACACCCCGCTCGTGACCACGCGGGGTAGCAGCCAGGCGAGCAACAGCGCCTGCCCGACCAAGAGAAGCGGGATGCCCATCAGATACAGCAGCGATCCCGGCGAGCGAAGGACGAGCAGCCACTCTTTGCGAAGGACGTTGCCGATCCGTCGCCTGCTCACCGCTCCTCCTCCATCAGATCCATGTACAGCGCCTCCAGCGTCGCCTCCAACTCGACGACCTCGAGGATCTCCGCCCCGAGTGCCACGGCACGAGAGACCAGGCGGGGCCGGTCGCGACGCGCGTCGGCCAGCCGGACCGTCAGTCTCTTGCCTTCGTCGTCTGGCGCGATGTCCTCGACGTACGGCTCACCGCGCAGCCCCCGAATCAGTTCTTCGTCCCCCTTCGCCAACCGGAGCCGGATCGCCGGCTTGGAGTGCGCTTGGCGCAGCGCCGCGGGCGTTCCGAACGCCACCAGCCGAGTCCGCAGCACCGCAATTCGGTCGCACAGCTGCTCCGCTTCGGCCAGATTGTGGGTGCACAGCAGGATCGAGCGCTGCTCATTGGACAGCTCGATCACCAGCGATCGCAGGTCGCGGGCGGCCTGAGGATCCAGTCCCGCCGTCGGCTCGTCGAGCAGCAGCACCGGCGGCCGATGCACCAACGCCCGGGCCAGCGCCAACCGCTGCTTCATCCCCCGCGAGTAGGTCCCCACCCGATCGTTACGGCGATCGAGAAGTCCCATGCGATCGAGGTTTGACCGGATCGCCGTCCCCACATCCGCCAATCCGTAGAATCGGGCAAAGTACGCCAGATTCTCCTCCGCCGTCAACCGCGCGTAGAGGCCCGGCGTCTCGGTCAGCCATCCGACCGTGGCGTGGACCTGATCGGGAGCGGCGACCGGGTCGACCCCCGCCACCCGCGCCATTCCCGAGGATGGAGTCAGCATCGCCGCCAGCAGGCGCAGCGTCGTCGTCTTTCCGGCTCCGTTCGGTCCCAACAGGCCGACGATCTCCCCCTGCCGAACCTCGAGGGTGAGCCCGTCGACGGCGAGCCGGGTTCCGAAGCGGCGGGTCAGTCGTTCGGTGCGGATCCCGAAGGCATCTTCCCCGGAGGACGCCCGATCGATCACGGCGCGTCCGCCCACAACGGCGTCGGGTACGCCCCGGACGCGATCCGTGCGGCCAGCTTGTCACGAGCCCGTTCGAGATCGTCGCGGTAGGTCATACCGAACCATCGTTCTTCGGTGGGCAGAACGCGAACCACCGTGCTGCCGCCGGCAATCAGCGACTGAACGACATCGGGCAACGAGAACTCGGCCGTCGTGAGATCGCCCCCAGCAAGGAAGTTCGACCATCGCGCGTCCAGCGCCGCGAGGAACGACGGCGCGAACCCCCACATGTTCATCGACACGATCGCGTCCGACGAGAGGGGAATGTCGTGGCCTTTCTCGCCGGAAGCGGTGATCCGACCCCCGCGTTCGGCGACGCCGTGTCGCTCCATGATCTCCACCAGCCGGCCCGCCTCGTCGACCTGGCAGATGCCGCGGCTCACCGGTCCGTGGGGCGTCAGCGTATGAGCCAGCCGATACCCGACCAGGGCATGGTGTGCGCCTTCGTCCCGTTTCAGGAAGCGGGCCAGCGAGGTGAACGCTCCACAACCGTAGAAGTCGTCCGCGTTGATCACCGCGAACGGCCGATCGATGACGCCGCGACAGCACCACACGGCATGTCCGGTTCCCCACGGCTTCGACCGGCCGGAAGGCGGAGCGGATCCCGGTGGCATATCGTCCAGCGACTGCTCGACGTAGTCGACCGGGCAGCGGCCGGCGAGGACGCGGTCGAACCGGTCGCGAAGCGCCTTCCCCACCGCGGCACGCACCACGAAGACCACCCGCTCAAAGCCGGCACGTAGCGCGTCGTACACGGAGTAGTCGATGATCCACTCGCCGCGGGGGCCGATCGGGACGACCTGCTTGTGCCCGCCGTACCGGCTCCCCAGTCCTGCGGCCATCACCACGATCATGGGTCCGCTCACGCGTTGGCTCCTCTCAGATGGGCGGCTCCGCCACAGTCGACGAACGTTCCAGGCCCGGCCATTCTACCGTCACGGTCGTTCGACCGCAGCGGGTACGGCGTCCGTGGCCCACCGAGTGTGACGTTCATCACGTTTCGCATCCAGCCGCCTCCATCGGCGACGCTCGGCCGCGCCGGGCGGAGGGCGTTCCACGTCGATCCCGGCGTGAACCTCGCGATCGCCATCATGGGGATCGCACCACACCACCACGCAGCAGCCGAACCGGAGGGTCGGACGAGCAGTGGCTCTCCCCCCTGTCCACCTGAACGACCAGGCGCCCACGAGCTGTCGACGGCCCCTCCTGCCGCGTTGGGACCTGCACGCGATCGGCGGCGCGCCGAGGTCGCCGGCGGGCAGCAGTATACTGGCCCTGCCATGCGACGGGTGCTCATCCTCGACAACGCGATCTACCGCTGGCCCCTTCGGCCCGCGGCGCTGTGGCGGGCGTGGCTCGGTGACATCGATACCGTGACGGTTCACGTCCCCTCCGGCGACGCCATTCCGCCGATCGACCGGTTCACCCACGTCCTGCTGGCGGGCTCTTCCGCGTCGATCCTCGAACCCCAGCCATGGTTCGACGAGGAGGCGGCCGCCATCCGGGAGACGGTCGATCGGAGGATCCCGCTGCTCGGCTCCTGCTTCGGCCACGAGCTGCTGGTCCTCGCGCTGTCCGGACCGAGCTGTGTCCGCCGCTCGACGACGCCCGAAATCGGCTGGATCCGGGTGGAGATGACGGCACCCGATCCGCTCTTCGAGCGCTTCCCCGATCCGTGGCCGACGTTCGCCTATCACGCGGAGGAGGTCGTGGATCCCCCTTCGCCATGGCGCGTGCTCGGCCGCACCGAGCGCTGCGCCGCGCACATCCTCCGGTACGGGGATCATCCGGTGTACGGGATCCAAGGACACCCAGAGATCTCACCTTGCGCCGCTGGCTGCTACCTGCTCGTCGCCGCGGCGCTCGGCCGGCTTTCCCCGGGGCACGCGCTTCGCGCCGCACGTTCCGCGCCGCGTCAGCAGGAGCTTGCGGTGCCCCTGCGATCGCGGTTCCTCGCGCTCGAGGCCACACCGTGATCAGGGTGCGGGCAGACCGAGGAACGCGCGCCAACCGCGGACATAGCGGATCGTCTGCGCCGTCGACTCCCGGCAGTACACCCCCGAGCCCTGCCACGCGCAGATCGCCGCGACCATGTCGTCGTCGTCGCGCTCCTGAGCCAGATAGGCGATGAAGCTCGTCCCGAGCGCCGTGAGCGTCTCCCGGTCGACGTCGAACTCCAGCAACCCCTCGTCGGTTCGGGTGGTGATCTCGTGCTCCCCCGCCCACCGCCTGGCGGCGTCGATCTGGCCCTCCATCCCTCCGAGCAGCCGCGAGGTTGCATATCCGGCAAACCCTTCTTCCACGATCTCCGGAATGGCGACCGGCGTGCAGGCACACACGTCGGGGTTCTCCATCGCTTGCCGAAGCAGCGACTTCGACGCCTCCCCGACCAGCTGCTCCTGCCAACCTTCTCCGGCACACAGAATCGACATCGAAGATCCAACCAGGTCCTCCACCCAACCGGCGAGGGAAACGGTGAACGGTTGACGTCCCCAGCGCATCGTCGGCGGCGCGCCATACAGCAAGGTCGCGGGAAGCGTCTCCAGACCGGTCGCCTGCTGGGCCTGCTCGGCGTTCGGGAAGATTACGAGGAGGATCGGCGACAGCACCGCGTCGCGCCAAGCGAGCGCGTACAGGTCGACGCCTCCTTCGCGTGCCACCCGACCCTCTGAGCGCGCCTGCGGTGATTCGAACCCCCACAGCGAGAACGTCCTTTCGAACAGCCGCGCCGCGTCTTCTATCACGTCGTCGCCGGCCGCTTCAGCGGGCTCGACCTGCACCACCGCACCGTACGGCCAAGCCCTCGCGGTGTACCGCTCGTCGCTGGAGCGCGGCACGAGAAGGAGCACCGCGGTCACGGTCACCGCGACCACAGTCACCATCAGCAGTGCTCGCCGTCTTCGCCTCGACATCCGTTCACCCCCTCGGCGTCGGAATCCGGCGCCCCGTCGTCGAGCCGAAGCCGAGGGCCGCCACCACCCCAATCGTTGCGATGATCCCCCATAGCACCATCGGTGTCGAACGCAGGCCGTCGTACAGGATCCCCCCGAGGAACGGTCCCAACGACCATCCCAACGCCTCGGTCAGCCCGAACAGCCCCATATAGCGTCCCACACGAGCTTCCGGCGCCATGTTGGCCACCGCCGCCATCGAGGTCGGCGAGAACACCACCTCGCCAAGCGTGATGACGATCATCGAGCCGATGAGGAGCGGGAACACCGACGCCAACGACACCGAGAAGTATCCCACCGCGTACAACAAGCAGCCGACCACCAGCCCCCAACGGATTCCAATCCGCCCGGCGAGCCGGGCCGCCGGCCACTGGAACAGCACCACGGCTATCCCGTTCACGGTAAACAGGATGCCCAGCTGAGCTTCCGCAATCCCCACCACGCCAGTCGCAAACACAGCCAGGGTGCTCGCGAACTGTCCCATGACGATGAACAGCAGGACGCTCCAGCCACAGAACACCAGAAAGCGCCCGTCATGAGCCACGTCGAGGATCCGCCGCCAGGCGAACCGGTCGCGCTCCGCACAACGGATCGATTCGGAGGTGAACAGGACCATCAGCAGCAGTCCGACAAGGCTAGCGAACGCCGTCAACAAGAACAGCGCGGCGTACGACGTGGCGACGAGGAAGCCACCGATCGCCGGGCCGATCGCCCACCCCGCATTGGCACCGATCCTGAACAGGGCGTACGCCTCCACGCGCCGTCCGGGCTCAACCACGTCGGCGACCATCGCCGATAGCCCGGGCCGGATCGTCGCGCCGACCAGCCGTACCCCCACGAACACGGCGCCAACGAGCCCTGCGGGGGCTCGGAGGTGGATCACGTACGCCATCACGGCGAAAACGAGGACCCGTGCGGCCATCCCGTAGATCAGCAACGGGCGTCGGCCCAGCCGATCCGCGATCTCTCCGCCGGCGATCCGGCCGGCGGCGGCCACGAGCGCCGAGATCAGCATGATGGTTCCCACATAGGTCATCGACACGCCAAGGATGTGGTGCAGGTAGATGCTGACGAACGGCATCGCCGCGCCGAAGCCAATCGCCACGACGAGCTGTACGGTGAACAGCGTCCAGAATCGGCGATCGTACCGTCGAAGCGTCGTCGGGATCGCTCGTTGGATGGACACCGATGGGGCTCCTCGACCGGTCCGTCAGGCGGCGACGTATCCGGCCCGGGCCAGCAGGTCGATCCCTCGGTCCACGTCGGCGGCGGTGAACGGACGACCAACGTCGAGCATCAGCGCAAGCGCGATCCGCTCGATATCGCGAGTCCCATCGCAGAGGTTGATCAGCGTTTCGACCGCCGCGCGATGGTGGGCGGAAAACACCTCGTCGAAGAACGCCCGCTCCTCCTCGTCGAACGCTTCGGTCACGTCAAACCGCACCGGACCGTCCTGGATGCGCCGCGGCCCTGTGCTCGATCGCGGCACCTTCAGCGCCTCCGGGCCGCCGAGTGCCCTCGCGGCCGCCTGGAGCGCCTCTTGGAGCCCGCCAGGGTCGGCGCCGACCACCGACACCAGACTCTGCAGTCGAGCCTCCTCGACGATCCGCGCCTCGGCCAGCACATCGGTTGCCCGATCGGGAGCCCATTTCCGTCCGAGATCCGCCGCCCAGGACAGCTCCCGCACGCTGTACGCCAGCAGCCAGCCACGGAGCCGCTGCACCTCGCTGCGTCCCCACGACGGAAGCGATGCGACCGCCGCCGCGAGGATCGCCGCCTGTTGGAGTCGGCTGGCATCCACGTTGTCGATCGTGTCGTGGCTGGTATGCCAGTACGGATCCTCGTGCCCGATCATCACCGCCGGCAAGCGACACGGAGGCGCTTGGAACACCAGGTGGTCGCTTCCGCCGCTCGGACGATCGAGCAGGGCATGCAGCGGGCGTCGTGATCCCTGGGAGCTGACGGCGCCCGGGGTCCGGGCGATCCAGGCAACGATCGGCTCGAAACAGGCGTTCAGAACCGTCGGGCGGATGACGGGAGCTCGGAACACGCGGAGCGGTTCGCCGATCCGCTCCGGTGATTGCCCCACCATGTCGAGATTGATGACGAAGTGCACCTTGTGGAGCGTCGCGCGGTTCGCGGCAACCCAGGGTAGCGTTCCGTTGAACTCGGGAACCCACAGCAACCGTACGGTGTTCGCCAATCGCTCCGACCGCGCGAGCTCCGCCAGCGCTCTCGCCGTCTCCAGCAGCGCGCCGCTGCCCGAACCGTTGTCGTTCGCCGACGGCATCGGATGGCACAGATGCGCCACCAGAAGCACCTCGCCCGCCTCCCGATCCGATCCGGCGATCGTCGCCTCCAGCACCTTCAACGCGCCCGGTTGCGCGGTGGCGTCGACGGCGGCGTGCAAGCGCACCGCCCCTTCCGCCAGCTGCGCCAGCAACCGGTCGGCCGCGCGGCGGGATACGGCAAACGCCATCGGCGTCGAATCGACCTCATCCGCCGTCGGAAACAGGCCGGCGTAGGGGATGAATTCGTGCGACACGGCAGCGCGTTCGGAATCCGGATAGATCACCACGCCGAGGGCGCCACGCCCCCGCAAGCCACGGACGATCTGCCGGGCCCGTCCGCAGGCCAACACGAAGCGTCCCTCGACGTCGACGCCGTCGAGCGCTGCCGCCCTCGTCACCTTGCCCACATGGACGAGCTCCCCCGAGGCTCGACCGCCCCCCGACTGCCCGAGCACCGAGATTGGAACCTCGTCGAACGAGCAGAGGACGCCCTCCTCTGGCTCCAGCTGCCGAAGCTCACCCGAGCGGATCGACCATCCCATCGGCGCCGTCCAGCCGTACGTCGCGGTCCGTCCGTCAGCGGGAAACGATGAGACCGTCGCCTCCACGCCCGCCAGCTCAAGGCGTTCGACAACCTCGTTCAGGGCCTCGTCGTAGCCCGATGACGCTTGGATCCGATGATGTCGAGCGAGCGCCGCGACGTCCCGCCTCGTCCGAGCGCCCGATACCGATTCACTCAGCGCTTGCAGTTGCCTTTCGAAGGACACGGTGGCCTCCTCTCCTTGCGCGGAGTCTAGCCCATCCCAACAGCGGTCGCGAGAAGGGCCGTCAGCGCACGCTCTCGCGTACCGAGGCGGGGCCTCGTACAATTCGGCACGAACGGAGGAGCGATGCATCAACAGGTCGTCGTTCTGGGAGCGGGTCGCGTGGGAAGCGCCATCGCCGTCGACTTGGCGAAGGAGGACCGGTTCGCCGTCCGCGTGGCCGACCGGGATGCCGCGTTGCTCGCTCGACTTCGGGAGCGACACGGCATCCCGGGAGAACGGGTCGATTTTTCCTTGCCCAGCACGGTATCACGAGCCGTGGACGGCGCCGATCTCGCCGTCAGCGCCGTTCCCGGGTTTCTCGGGTATCGCACCCTCCGTGCCGTGATCGAGGCGGGTATCGACATCGTCGACATCTCCTTCTTCGCCGAGGATCCCTTCGCACTCGATGACCTCGCGCACGCCCACGGCGTCCGTGCCATCGTCGACTGCGGCGTCGCCCCCGGACTGAGCAATCTGCTGGTCGGCCATGCCCACGCCCAGCTCGACGCCACCGAGGCCGTGGCCATCTACGTCGGCGGCTTGCCCGCCGAGCCGGTGCCCCCGTACGACTACCGGGCGGTGTTTTCGCCGGTCGACGTTCTCGAGGAGTACACACGGCCGGCCCGGATCCTTGTCGACGGGAAGCGTGTCGATGCGCCGGCGCTGTCCGAGGTCGAGGCGATCGACTTCGAGGGCGTCGGACAGCTGGAGGCGTTCCTCACGGACGGTCTGCGAACGCTCGCCCGCACGATTGCGGCTCCCGACATGGTGGAGAAGACGCTGCGCTACCCGGGACACGCGGAGAAGATTCGGCTTCTCCGCGACACGGGTTACCTATCGAAGCATGCGGTCGACGTGGAGGGACAGCAGGTCCGCCCCATCGATGTGACCGCCGCTCTCCTCTTTCCGCTGTGGGCAATGCGGGAGGGAGAGCGTGACCTCACCGCCCTGCGGGTCGTGGTCGAGGGCCGGACCGGTGATCGGCCGACGCGATGGACCTACAGCCTGCTCGATCGCTACGATCCGATCACCCGAACCCCTTCCATGGCCCGGACCACGGGGTACACGGCGACGATGGCCGTCCGCCTGTTGGCCGATGGGCTCTGGGATGCAGCGGGGATCGTCCCCCCGGAGCGGCTCGGCCACGACGGCCAGCTCGTTCGGTTCGTGCTCGAGGGCCTGGCCCGCCGCGGCATCGACGTGACAGCCGACGGTCCGTTGCCCGGCGCACGGGATCGATGAGGCGCCGATGAACGTCTTCTCCGTGGCCCGCCTGGACGCCGCGATGCGCTACCACGATCTTCCCGGGCGCGAACCGGCCCTGGTCTTTCTCCACGGGCTCGGTTCGGCGTCATCGGCTTCCTTCCCGCGGATCGCGCGCGATCCGTCGCTGTCCGATTTCCGCACGCTGCTCGTCGATCTGCTCGGCTACGGGTTCAGCGACCGACCGACATCCTTCTCGTATACGATGGAGGATCAGGCCGAGGTCGTCGCCCAGCTGCTGCGGTCCATTCACGTCGAGAACGCCATGCTCGTCGGTCACAGCATGGGCGGATCGATCGCGGTCTTGGTCGCAGCCGGTCAGCCGGAGCTCGTCGGCCATCTGGTGTCCGCGGAAGGGAATCTCGACCCCGGACCGGGGTTCGTCAGCGGGATCATCGCCGCCGTGGACGAGGCCGAGTTCGCCGCCACCGGACACCAGCAGTTCATTCGACGCGTCGCCGCCGCCGGCTACCTGGAATTCGCCGGGACCGCCGCGATCGCCGATCCGCTTGCCCTTCATCGTAGTGCCGCCTCGCTGATCGCCGATCGGAGCCCCACCTATCGAGAGGCGCTTGCCGGCCTTCCCCTGCCGAAGAGCTACCTCTTCGGTGAGCGCACGCTGCCCGATCCCGATGCCGATCGTCTACGAGCGGCTGGCGTGGACGTTCGGATCGTCCCCCGTGCCGGTCACGACATGATGACGGACAATCCTCGCGGCTTCGCCGAAGTCGTGGCCCAGATCCGGGCATCGCATCGCTGAACGCCGCTGGATCGCCCCCCTCCCTTCCCCTACCATCCCGGCGGCTGGTGGAGGCCACGGAGGGCGACGAGGAGGCCGATACGATGAAACCGACGATCCAAGCCTTGATGGCGCTCGCCCTGGCCGCTGGGCTCGCCCTGCCGGGACTCGGTGAGCCGCTGGAGTCCACCCGGTACGAAGTGAGGATTGCCCTCGATCCGACGACCCAGACGCTCGTCGGAACGCAGCGCGTCGACGTGGTCAACGACGAGGACGCGCCGATCTCCCAGGCCATCTTTGCTCTGATGGCCAACGCCGGTGCGGAGCCGAACCCCTACCTGCACCCAGCGCTGCTCGACTCGCAGCGCGTGCGCGGGTTCGACCCCTCGTGGACGCGAATCTACCGCGTAGCCGACGCGGACGGCGAGCCGTTGTCGTTCGCGCTGAAGCCGGCTCCGCCATCGCTCCAGACCTACTCGCTCGAGGACGGCCTTCTCCTCGTCGATCTGCCGACGCCGCTTGCCCCGGGGGAGCGGTTCGTCATTTCCATCGACTTCGAGACCGGCGTCCCGGAAGCCCTCCTGCCCGATGCCTGTGTGTACCGTGGGACGTACGTATGGCGGTTCGGCTGGCACCCCATGCTCGTCTCGCCCTCCGTCCTCCAGCAAGAGGTCGTGTTTCCGGCGGCGCAGTATCGGGTCGAGCTCACGGTGCCCGAGCAGTACGTCGTCGTCGGTGGCGCCGACCGACAGGATGTCGTCTCCCGTCAGGCGGGTCTGACGACCTACGAGCTGTCCAACGACGGCGCCGCCCGCTCGATCCCGCTCGTGATCGGCGAGGAGCTCGACACCGTGGCCACGTCCTGGAACGACATCGAACTCGAGGCGGCGTACCTGCCGGGCGGCGAATCGTTCGCCCGCCTGGCGCTATCGCACGTCTCGGACATCCTCGCGTTCTACACCGATCGTTATGGCCCGCTCGACGCTCGGCGACTGGTCATCGTCGAGAGCCCGATCCCGGGCTTCTTTGGCATGGCCGCGGACGGGATGATCGTCGTCGGACGCAGCGCCGTCCGGCTGCGAAACATGCCGGCCCTCGGGACCTACGATCGCCTCATCGAGTACCTGCTTGCCCACGAGCTGGCCCACCTGTGGTGGGGGATCGGCGTCGGAGCCGACTTCAACGCCGAGAACTGGATCTCCGAGGGGTTCGCCGAGTACCTGTCGATCGGCTACTTCGAGTCGACGCACGGCGCGTTCGGACCCAATCTGTTCGACCACCTCGAGGGCGGACTGATCGAGGACGCGCTGCGCAGCGAGCTCGGTGATCTCAACCTGCGACAACACCTGTCCGAGGCCCCCTACATCGACCTTCTGCGTCTCGACTTCGACGAGGCGATCGTCAAACCATTGGGCGACGTCGACTACCTCAACGGCCTCGTCGTTCGCACCTACAACAAGGGCTACCTCGTCTTGCGCGCGCTGGCCTCGTTACTCGGGGAGGAGCAGATGCAATCGATCCTGGCCGAAGCGAGCGACAGGTGGCGAGGACGCCGATTGACCGTCGAGCAGTTCCGCACGTTCGCCGAGGCCGAGGCGGGGGTCGATCTCTCGTTGTTCTTCGCGAACTGGGTCCACGGCGCTGCACGGCTTGACGTCGCCGTGCAGGGCTTCGACGTGATCGAGACGGACGCCGGCTACGAAACCGCCGTTCGCCTTGTCCGACGCGGGGCCGACCTTCCGGTGGAGATCCTCGCTACCACCGCGGACGGAACGGACATCCGCCACACCTGGTCGGGCACCTCGCCCGCCGGCACCCTCCGCCTGCAGAGCTCGTCTCCGATCGTCGCCATCCACGTCGATCCCGAGGAAAGGCTGCCCGATGCCAATCGTTTCGACAACCACGCTCCTCGCCGGATTCTCATCGACCATCCGTTTCGCGGCGGCGACGCTCCGCCGATCGGAAGGCCTCTCGACGCCTACGTCCTCGACATCCTCCCCACCGGCATCGCCGGGAGCTTCCGCAACGACCACCGATGGAACCTCACCGCGATGCCCCACCTCGATCCGTACGCGACCCGCGTCGACTTCAACGAGTTGCTTTCTTCGTGGGACGTCATCGGGCTGTTCACTGCCGATCTCGACCGATCGCTGTCGTTGACCGCGACTGCCGTCGTCACCGGGTTGGACGTCGCCCGCGGAATCGGCGAACTCGATGCTCGCATGACCGTTCACCAGCGATGGTTCACCCATCCGGAAACGGGCACTCCGGGGACCTACTGGTACCCCACCACCCGGACCGCTCTCACGGTAGGATTGCGGGGGGATCTGCCGACGCCAATCCCGTACCTTGCCGCGACCGTGACCCGCTCCGATCTGCTGACCGCCTATCTCGACAACACACTGACCGTGCAGATTGGGATCCCCGGATTCGAGACCCCATCGTTCGCCACGGCCGCGGGGTCGACCAGCAAGCGGTTCCGATTCGCGCCGTTCGTGTATCTGGACGGCGAACTCTCGGCGGCCGGTTCGCTGTTCCACGATCCACCGGCCGAATTCCTGTTCTCGATGGACCGTCTCCATGCCTTCCCCGGTCCGCCGCACGGCCTCTACCAGCTGTTCGGACGGGCCGAGCTGACCCTGCCGCCGCTCTTGAGGGACGCCGGCTACGCCGTGTTCAACCTGACACGCATCGAGGACGTGATCGCCAGTGGGTTCATCCAAGGCGGCCGTACGTGGGGCGGCTGCGACCGAATCTGCGAGCCCGGCGTACGCCTCGAGGCAGGCGCGAAGCTCACCCTGCGGGTAGATGCCCTTCTCGGGACAACGCTGGAGCTTTCGCTCGGCTATGCCCACCCGTTGCTCGGCCCCGACGGCGTCGGGGCGCCGTTCGTCGACATCGCCCTCCCGCTGTAGAGGCAGATCGTCGGTCTGCGCCGCGGGCGACCGTTATAGCTCCTCCGGATCGATCTCGGTCAACGTCAGCGGCTCCCTCCGTTCGACCCCAAGCAGCGCGCCGCATGCTGAGCAGAGGACCTCGGCGCCGATCGCCACGCTCTCGCGGTGGATGCGGATCGGTGCTTGGCAAGCGGGGCAGGTCGCGTCGACCCGCCCGTCCTCCAGCGTCATTCGCCGCCCCACTCGTCGTCTTCCAGGATGTCGTCTTCCTCGTACTCCTCCTCGACGACGTCGAGCAGCAATGGATCCTCTTCGATGACCTCCAGGAGAGCATCGCAGGCCGAGCAGGCCAGCCGGTGGAAGAGGTAGAGCACCTCCTTGGGCGTTTCGAACCGCTCCCCGCATTCCGGACACTCGACCCTGGTCACGCGTCCTCATCCTCCTCGCTACCGTCCTGCCGGCGGCGAGCAGCCGCGGGGGCGCTCACCAGCGACAGATCATCCGACCCCTCCTCCAAGCGAAGCGGGTGAGATGTGACCACCTTCAGCCATGTCCAACACTTCGGACATCGGTGCGCCCCCTTCGACTCGACGGCCTTGGCGGGGATCTCGATTATGTTCCGACACACCGGGCAGACGACATCATACATAGATTCCCCCTTTCCGCGTCCCTACGGGACCCGTAGCGCTCGACCACTCCACGATGAGAGGTGGGGATTGCTTCGGAGAGGAGCAGAATAGCGCCTTCGGGACCGGGCCGTCAACCGGCGGAAAGGGGACAATGGCCCCCCGTTCTTGTCGGTCGAACCTCCCGTTGGATGGGTCGACCATCGCCCGCTGATGACCGCGCCGGGCATTTCGGTATCATGGGAATGATTCCACGCTCCGGGAGGTACGATGCGAACGACCCTCGCTGCCACCCTGCTGATTGCCCTGCTCGCCGTCCCCGTGCGCGCGGACGATCACGGCGACTCCGCCCTGACGGCCACACCGATCGACGTCAACGGGGGGCTTCTCTCTGCCTGCATCGATACCGCGGGGGACATGGACTACTTCCTCTTCTCCGCCATCGCCGGGCGTGCCTACCGTGTCCGCGCCACCCACCAGAGTGCCGAGATGCGCTCGGTGCTGTACCTCTTCGCCTCCGATGGACGCACGATCCTGTACGTGTCGCACCAGTCGCCGGATGGAGCCGGGGCGCGCATCGATTGGACCTGTCCAGCCAATGGGACCTACTTCGTCATGGTCCGGCATGCGCAGGCGTCGTCCGGCATCGGGTGCTACGCGCTGTCGGTAGCGGTGGAGGTGCTGGACGATCACGGCGACGATCGGCTGTCGGCCACCCCGCTTCTCGTCGACGCCGAGCCGATCCCAGGCTTCCTGGAAGCCGCTGGTGACACCGATGCCTTTCTCGTCTCGGTCGATGCGGGGTACGACTACGTGGCGACGCTGACCCCCGCCTCGGCGGAGGACGCCTTGGCGCTCGCGGTATCCGGCGATGCGGTCGCCGCACACACGCTGGAGGTCACCGAGGAGGCCCACGTCGATCTGGCGGCGCAACAGGCCGGAAGCGTCTTCCTTTTCGTCTCGGCACCGTCTGCGCAGCCGGCCGCTGGGTACGAGATCGCCGTGCGAAGATCCGGATACGGAGACGATCACGGAAACGAGGCGGCGGCGGCCACGGCCCTCGACCCTCAAGCTCCGTCCATGACGGCGGCGATCGAGGTGTCCGGCGACGCCGACTGGTTCCGGTTTGAGGCCCGTGAAGGTGCCGAGTACTCGATCGTCCTGTCCACCGAGGCAGGGCTGGGCTGCCGCCTGACGCTTCGTTCCCCCGACGGGGAGGTCGTCCTCGAGGACGCCGCGGCGGCGGCCGGACGAGCGGCCGAACTCCAATGGACCGCGCCGGCAGACGCGGTCCACTATCTGGAGGTCGCCGCAACCGCGGGAACGGGGGCGTACACGCTGGATCTGACGACAGTATTTCAGCTCGAGGCGGCCGGTCGATTCAACCCCTCGGGATACTCGCTCGATGTCGTGGCCCGGGAGCGACTGGCGTACCTGATCGTCGGCGTCAAAGGACTGTCGATCATCGATGTCGACGATCCCTCGACTCCCCGCGAGATCGGCTCCCACAGCACCCGCGGCTACGCCGAAGCGGTCGCCCTCACGAATGGGTTCGCCGTTGTGGCCAACCGGGGCGACGGCATCGCCGTGATCGACATTTCCGACCCGACCCGCCCGATGGAGGTCGGAGCTCTCGAGACACCTGGCTGGGCCCAGGACGTCGCGATGGAGGGGACGCTCGCCGCGATCGCCGATCAGCGGGCCGGAATCCATCTCGTTCGCATCGCTGCCAACGGCGGCGCCGAGCTGTTGTCCAGTTACCAGACCCGCGGCCACGCCGGTGCGGTGACCCTGCTCGACGGACACGCCTACATCGCCATCGGCGACGCCGGCCTGGAGATCCTCGACGTCTCCGACCCCGCCGCTCCCCTCCCCCTGGGACGCGTCGCCGTCTCCGGCGACGCACGGGACGTCATCGTCCGCGACGGCATCGCCTACGTCGCCTCGGGATACCGAGGGGTCCGGATTGTCGACGTGACGGATCCGTCCTCGGCCAGCGAGGTGGGCTGGTTCGGGACGAGCGACGAGGCGGTGGCCCTACATCTCTCTGGGCTCCACCTCTACGTGGCGGAGCGGACCGGCATCTCCGTGTACTCGTTGTCGGATCCGCGGGCGCCCGAACGTGTCGCTGGCTTCGATACCCCCGGCGAAGCGATCGCCGTGTTCGCCCTCGACGATCTCGTGTTCGTCGCCGACCGGCAGGAGGGGCTCCGCATCGCCCGCTGGGTTCCGTAGCGGGCGCGAGAGGGAACGCGGGGCCGCGCGGGCGAACCCCACCGTCTCCGCATCCCCTCTTCCGCGCCCCACGCTACCCCTACGGCTGCCTCGGCTCCACGAGCGCCTGCGGAACAGTCTCGGAGGTCTCGGTCCCGTTCCCGCTGATCGTGTTACCCCAACCGGCCACCAGCGACTTGCCGTCCGCGTAGATGCCGAACGAGACATTCGCCGTTATGGAGTTCTCTCGAACCGAGGCCACCGATCCGGTCAGCCGCACGCCATCGGCGCCGTTCTCGGCAATCGATGAGGCCATCAGCGACATCACCGACAGGTTGGAGAGGCTCAGGCCATGGCCACCATTCCCCGAGAGGACCGCTTCACGGATCGACGCCGACGAAGCGTCAAGCGCCAGCCCGACGTCGGCGTTGCCGGTGATCGATGCTCCGATCGCCAACACGGCCGATCGCTCCGCCGCCGTCACCCCGAACGACAGGTTGTCCGAGAGATGGGTATCGTCGAGGAATGCCGCGACCGATCGCCGCAGCGAGACGCCGCCGAGACGATTCTCGGAGATGGTCGTCCCCGACGACATCAGTGCCGACTGGTGAATCGCCTCGATGCCCCACCCTTCGTTCTTGGAGACCGTGCTCGTCGTCACCGAAGCGGGCGAGTTGTCCAGTACGATCGCGGTCGCCGGATGCTCGGTGATTGTCGAGTTCAGCACGGTGACGGTCGCGTTCAGCGTCGCCACGGCGACGTCGCCGTTGGCGCGTACGACGGATCCGTTGCTGATGACCGCCGAGCTGTCGGTGAGGTCGAGGGCATGGCCTGTGTTGTTGTTGATGGTGCTCCCCGACACGGTGACCTGGGAATCGGTCGCCCACACGGCATCGCCATCGTTGCCGGTCAACACACTTCCGATCCATTCGAGCGACGACCCGGACAGACGAATCCCGTCCGTGGGATGGTCGCGCACGGTGGAGTCGCCAAACGCGATCGTCGAGGTGGTCGCGTCCACCCCGTATCCGCTGTTGTTCTGAACCTGCGCGTTGCGCAATTCGCCCCGGGTATCGACGAGCACGATCGCCGCATCTCCGTGGCCGGAGATCGTGGTACCCGATACCGTCAGCGTACCGCCCTCGGCCTCGACGGCGTGCGATCGATTGTCGATCACCTCGCAGTCCTGTAGATCGACCGAGCTCGTGTCAAGGACGATCGCGCTCGACGCATGGTCGGTGACGGTGCTCCCGATCAGGGTGATCCGCGATCGGTGGGTCGCCGAGACCGCCGAGGCCCCGTTCGCCTTCACGATGCACGTGGACAACGTCACCGAACTGCCGTCGGCACGCAGGCCGTGCTCGCCGCAATCGACCAGAGTGCACCCTTGAGCGGTGACCTTGCCGTTGACGGCGTCGATCGCATCGCCGTCGTTGTCCTCCACCGCAGAGTCGATCAGCTTCGCCGAGCTGCCGACCAGATGCAGTCCGTCCTGAGGATGATCGCGGAGCGACGATGCCTGGGAGAGGTTGATGATGCCCCCCACCGACGAGATGCCGTGCCCGCCGTTCGAGGCGAGCTCGCTGGCGACGACATCGATCGCCGCGGTGTCGAGATAGACGCCGCCCGCCGTGTTGGCGGTCACCACCGAGGACGACAGCAGGCACGTCGATCCGAAGTCCCCGTACACCCCGTAGTTGCCGTTGTCGCGGATTTCGCTATCAGCGATCTCCGCGGACGAGGTGCTCAGGGCGACGCCGTCCAAGCGGTGCCCCGCAATCGACGACTCCTCGATCAGGACCTTGCCGTCGCTGGCGATCACACCGTAGGTGCCGTTGGAGGAGATCTCCGATGCGGTCATCTCGACCGAACTGGCACCGACCCCGATCCCCTCCTCCCCGTTGTCGAGGACCTGGGTCGCCCGCAGCTTGATCTCGGAATTGCGCTCCACGTAGATACCGCGTCCTCCATTGTCCTCCACCGTGACCCATTCGAGCTCGACCTTGCTGTCGGTGAGATGCAGACCATCGGTCGGATGCTGGCGGATATCAGAGCTGACGACGACCACCGTCGATTGGCTCGCCTCGATCCCGTGCAGTGTCCCGTCCTCGATCGTGCTGCCCTTGACCTCGGCAAAGGTATTGGTAAGCAGCAATCCGCTGCCCTCGTTGCGCGAGATCGTGCAGCCGTCGATGACGCGTACGACCGAGTTGGTGGCGGCGATCGTCTGCGTCTGGTTGCCCGAGATCATGGTCGCTCGAACGTCAGCCGACGAATCGGTCAATTGCATCGCGCCGCTGGGATGGTCGGTGAGCGAGGTCTTGATCAGCGTGACCCGGGATCGCTCACGGGCGCTCACCCCCGTTTGGCCGTTGGCATCGATCGTGCCGCCTTCCGCGGTGGCTTGCGAGAAGTCGAGCCACCATCCGTGCGTCCCGTTGTTGCGGACGGTGCAGTTGAGGAAGTTGATCCCCGACGACGTCGCCTGAACGCCGCTGCCGAGATTGCCCGTCACGGCGACACCGCTCGCGTCCACCGAGGATTTCGTCAGCAGCATCCCGTGTTGTCCGTTGTCGCGTACCGCTCCCGCCTCGATGGCGACAACGGAGTTCGTGGCTGTCAGCCCGGACAGGGTGCTGCTCGCGATCGTCGTCTCCTCCAGCCCGGCGGCGGAGTTGGTCAGCAGTAGCCCCTCCTCGCCTTGGCCGGTGAAGCTGCACGAGATGATCGAGGCCGTCGAATCGGTCGCCGAGACGCCTTTCAGGACGTTCGACGTGATCCGGCAGTTGGTGAGATCCGCCGTCGCGTTGATCAGGTGGAGTCCGTCCAGCGCGTTCTCCACCACATCGGAATCCACCATCACCACGGCGGCGACATCGGTGTCGATCCCGTGCTGGGCGTTCTGTCCGACGGTGGCGCGAAGGAAGTCGCCGGAGCTGTTCTTCAACAGCACCCCGTCATCCGGATGGGCGGTGATCGTCGTGTCGGTGACGGTGGCACTGGCGTTCTGATACCCGTACAGTCCGTGAATCCCGTTCCCGTCCACCGTACAGCGCAGCGCGTCAACCAGCGCATTCTCCAGCAGGATTCCATTGGCCACGTTCTCGTTCACCGAGCTGTCGATCAACGACAGCCTCGACTTCTGCTCGAACACCCCTTCGCCACCGTTGCCCGCGATCGTCGTTCCACGGACCGTGGCGAAGCTGCCCTGCATATGCAGGCCGTGGGCCACCTGATCGGACAGGGTCGACCCGGTGATTCGCCCTTCCGAGTCGACCAGTGCAACACCGTCTTCTCCATTGCGCATCGCGGTGCTGTCGGACATCTCGAGGGCGCTCCCTTCGGCGAGGACACCGTTGGCGGCATTCGCTTCGAGCCGTGCATCGTTGCGCACGGCTAGCAGTGCGTCGTTCGTCGCATGGGCGCCGTTGCTGCCGTTGTTGCTCAGCGCGCTGGCGTCGATCGTCGCCGTCGACGCATCGGCCAGCAGGCCGTCGATCGTGTTCTCGGTTACCCGGGAGCCGGCGAGCACGTCGACCCGCGCGCCGTTGCGCGCCCGGACACCATGGGCGCCGTTGCCGGTGACAAGGCTGCCCCGGATCGTCGCCGACGCCACCGACACCTCGACACCCTCCTCGCCGTTGTTGGCCACCTCGCTATCGGCGATCGTTCCGGTCGCCTCCCCCAGAACGCTCATCCCATTGGCGGTGTTGCCGCTCGCCTCGCCGTCGTGGAGCTCACCCATCGCTCCGTCGATGTGCATCCCATCGGTGCCGTTGTTGGAGATGGTGCCGCCATCTTGCGCAACAGCCTGGCCGCCCTCGATGACGTAGACCCCGTGACGCCCGTTCTCGACGCACTGACCGCCGGATAGGGTCGTGCGGGAAGCGATGACGACCACGCCGTCTTCGGTGTTGCCGATCACATTCGTTCCGGTCAGTGTCGCCGTGGCGCCCCCCACCAGGCGAAGACCGGACGCGCTGTTCTGAGAGATCGCGGAGTCGGCCACGGTGATCGCGGTCCCGTTGGCGAGGACTCCGTTGGCGCCGTTCGATGACACCGTCGAACCGTCAGCGACCTGGAGCGTCGATCCGCCGAGCACCTGGATGCCGTCCTCACCCTGTCGGGCGACCGTCGTGCGCTCGACCGACACGTCGCTCGACGCGTCGACCAACAGCCCCACGCCGGTGTTGTCCACAATCGAGCTGTTCGTCACGCTTCCCGTCGATCCCCGATACAGCACGCCGGCGTCCGGGTGTCCGCTGATCTCGGCCCCGGACACCATCAACTGAGCATCTTCTGCCTCGATCCCCACGCCGTCGTTGTCCCGCACATTGACGTTGCCCTGAAGGGTGAACGTCGCCCCCCGCACGAGGATTCCCCCCCGACCGTTGCCCGTGATCTGTGACGGCCCGCCCGTGTCGCTGAACTGCACCTGCGAGCTGCCGTCGACGACGATCCCGTAGCCCAGGTTGTCGGTGAACGAACTCTCTTCGAGGGTGGCCGATGCGTTCTCGATGCGCAGTCCCCCGTCCGGGTTCCCGCTCACCGTCGACTTGATCAGCGTCATCGCTGCGCCGCCGGTCAGATCGATTCCCCACGTGAGATTGTCCGTAACGGTGCACTCCTCCAGCGTGATCCCGCCACCCTGGAGTCCCGGCCCGCCGTGGCTCGTGATCGAACACTGCCGAAACACGATGTCGGCGCAGTTGTCATCCGTCATGACTCCAACGGATGAACGGCGGGTCCCGTCGTCCTCGACACGCGCGACGATGTCCACCTTCTCGATGACGATATCGCGACAGTTGACGAACTCCAGTACCGGGCGATCGTCGTAGCGGCCCTCCACGGTGGCCGTTCTCCGGAACCGGTCTTCCGCCTTGATCGTAAGCCCACGCTTGTTTCGTATTCTGACCGACTCGCGGACCGTTCGGTTGGTTTCCAGGATGATCGTGTCGCCGCGCCCGGCTTCACGTAGCGCATCGCGCAACGATCTATACTCACCGGGAACCCGGTATGTTTCGCCATACCCGGCGACCATCCAACCCAGCGCCATCAACATCACCGCTGCTACGAAGATGCCCAGCAGTCCCCTCGACATCGACTCCTCCTCTCATTGACGCGCAGACAGCGCAGCATCGAACGCCGCCAATGACCCGTCGACGCCAGGTCGCCGGCGCATCGTCCGGTCCGCTTCTTCCCGTATTGATGATCCCACTCGAACATACCGCAAGAATCGCGCGCCGTTCCGAGGAGGGTGACTTCCATCCGTCACGGACTTCGGACAGACGGGGGACCTGGCACGGTGGTGGGCGTGGGTCGCTGCAGCGGCCGCACCAGCTTCGCCGCAATGGTCGATCGAGGCGAGGCGGCCGAGGCTACGTGGTCTGATCGGACGCCCGCACGACGTCGAGGAGGGCGAGCAGCTCGGCCGGATCGGAGAGCACCGCCTGCAACTCGTCCTCGTCTTCGATGCCGAAGTGATCGCGGACCCAATCGATGTTCAAAGGTCTTGTCGGTGTATCGCTCATCTTCCTCCTCGGCGACAGCGTACCGGTCTCGATCGGTGATCTACATCACCTTCGTGGCATCGACCGGAGACGGTTGTCCGATCGACACCGCTTGGGGGCGGAGCTCGCGTTGGGCCCGGCGCCGGCGTGATCGACGCCGAGGGGTTGCAGCGCATGCGTTCACACGGCATGATGTACGACCATGTGGATTCATCAGGAGGTCGACGCACTGGTTCGGTACACTCGCGGGGTCCAGTACCCTTCCCTGCAGGCGATCCGCTGGGGGTCTCGACGGATCGACCTGGCGGGCTCGACCCGTGTCGAGCGCAGCACGATGTCGCTGCGCTACGTGTGCTCCGACGGTCTCACGCGGTACTGGATCCGCTTCGAACCGAGGCGGATGAAGTGGTTTCTTGAATCCATCGACGATTCCGGAATCGTACAGCCGGACGACAATCTACCGATCCCCTGATCGCTCCTGGAGGAAGGAGGGAGGCCCGGGTCTTGCAGGCCCGGGCCTCGGCCAGCGGAAGGTCTGGTGTGCACCCCCCTTACCCCCTCGTGTCCGTTCGGTTCCCTGCGAAGTCGGCCCCACGTCCCGAGCCTCGCCGCCGTGATCACGTCAGGTGGGGTTGACTCCGCGTCGATCGCCCACTACAGTGACCCCATCATGTTCCGACACGGCGAGGCGCGCATGAGTCGAATCGCGATGCTCCTCGCTGGTGTGGGCACGACGTATGACGGACTTCCCGTCGGTCGCTAGCTTCGGCTGAGCGTTCGCCCGACAGGAAGTCCAGAATGGGCCGTGGGCATTTGCCTGCGGCTTCTCCTTTCTCTTTGTCGGGCTCCAGCCATCCGAACGATCGGGGGAACCGGGCCGCCCCGGCCCGAGAAAGGAGTGTGCTGTATGTTACGGATTGGCCTACCGAACGGATCGATCCTCCCCGTGCCGCCCGGTGTGCGGGTTCTCGACCTGGCATGTGACGTCGATCGCCGATACCACGAAACGCTCGTCTGCGTCACGATTGACGGAGCGCTGCACGATGTCGACGCCGTGCTCACCAACGATTCCCAGGTGGTGTTGCACACGGCTGCCACGCCCCAGGGCCGGTGGGTGCTTACGCATACCGCGGCCCACGTCGCCGCGCAGGCGCTCAAGCGACGCTTCCCCACCGCCGCCTTGGGAATCGGCCAGGTCACGGACGCTGGCTTCCAGCACGACCTCGAGTTCGACAGGCCCTTCACCGCGGACGAACTGCAGAGCCTCGCCGAGGAGATGGCGCACATCGTAAGTCAGGACCTCCCCCTTCAGCGTGACACCATGTCCAAGGGAGACCTGCGGGCGTTGTTGATCCGACGCGGCGAGGTGCTGCGGCTCGAGTTGCTCGAGGAAGTCGACGAAGGCGCACTTCCTCTCTACATCCAGGGCGACCATATCGAACCGTGTTGCGGTCCGCACGCCCCGTCGACCGGATACCTCGGCTCGATTCGCTTGCTCGGATCAACCGTCGACAGGTGGCGAGACGACCCCCATGCCGAGCCGGTCGTCCGCCTCCATGGAACGCTCACGCCGAGCCTGTTTCGTGATGGCTCCTGAGGACCCTCCAGGTCCTTGGACTGTGATCGCAGCTTGGCCGCTGCCCAGACGATCGTAAGGGCACACATCGAAGCAAGCAGGGCGGAACTCCGTGTTGCCTTGGACGCCATTTCGTACGAGGAGTGCGTTCGCCTTCGGCCTCAGTTCATCCTACGCCAGCAGCGCGAGAAGGATGGCGATTGTGACGAGGCTGCCACCGGTGGACAGCATCAACGTTCCGGCCACGATGTCGGGCCGGGCATTGCACGCCCGCGCGACCAGCAACCCGTTGACGGCCGTCGGCATGCTCGACTGCACGATGAGGACGGCGCGCAGCGTGCCGTCGATGCCCAGCAGTGCCGTCACACCGTAGGCCAGCAGCGGCGGCACGACCAGTTTGACCGCCGCCAACAGCGCCGCCGGTCTCCACACCCGGGTCACCTTCATGCCGGCCAGTTCGACACCCAGGAGGATGAGCATCAGCGGGATCCACGCTTGTCCCACGAGAGCGATCGGTCGCTCGATTGCGGCCGGGAGCGAAACGCCCACCGCGCGTGCAAGGAGCGCCGCGCCGATCGCGTAGATGTAGGGAAACCGCAGGACGTTGGTCCATCTCCTCAGCCAGTGGTGCTCCTCGCTCCACGATGCGATCGACAAGCCCAGCGTCATGTGGACCAGGACGTGAACGATCATGAACACGGTCCCGATCACCAGTGCCTGTTCACCAAACGCGAACAGGATGACCGGTAGGCCGTAGTTGCCGCAGTTCTTCGAGGCCAGGGCGAGGATCGCCGCCTTGCGTTGCCCCCCCGGCCAACGGGCCGCCGCCGTGACGATCACGGCAACGACGGCAAGCAATACGTAGAGGATTGCCGCCATCAGCGCCGGCGCCCCCAGGGCTTCGAACGCCACTTCCGATTCCCGGATCGCTGCGAAGACGAACGCCGGCCCGGCGAAGCTGAACGTCAGCGCATGCAATCCCTGCCGCACGGAGCGCGCCGTTGCGCCGCTGCAGGCACCTTCCACCGGCATCCGATCGAGCACCCGCTTGGCAAACAGGAAGCCCATCCCCGCCACAACGAACACCGGGAGGATCGTGTCGAGAATCGTCAGAACCGTCGCGATCATGCCGCCAAGGATACCCCAGCTCAACCGAAGCGACAGTCCTATGCCGTAGTCGCACGGTAGGGCGGGGGCACGGGCTCATCGGATCGTCGCGGGCATCGCGAAGTCACGTGCTCTCCCCGTCGGCTCGGCCCCATAGCCGTCATCACGTCGTTCGATCCTGTACCATCCCCTCATGACGGAACCGAGGCGGATGCGGTTGCTCACAGAGCGACATCGACGCTCGATGGTCGTCCTCCTCTCGATGCTGATCGTGGGGGCTCTGTCCGCCACTTCGTTGGAGCTCTGCGACTTCCGCATCCCGACGACCGATCTCACCCACCTGTTTCTCACCGCGAACTACACCTATGTCGACATCCCGGGAACGCCGTATGTCGACGTCAGTACGGGTCGCTTCTCGTTCACGTTCTCCCATATTCACGACGAACCGGACCGTGCTCTCGCCGTCGGTTCGACGACCGAGCTCTCCTTCGACAAGTTCCGCCTCGACAGGATGCTCGGCGACGCGTCGCTCACCACCCGGCTCTACCTGCCCCCGGTGGAGCCGCTCTATGTCTTCGGGGAGATCAAGGCCGACTACTCGGCCACGGCCGGCCAGCCGGGGCTTGAACTCCGGCTGGGATCCGGATACGGCCGCCTGACGGACGTGACGCCCCTCGCGCGTGCCCTTCGGATCGAGGCCAGGCTGCACGAGGACTTGACGTTGATCGAGCCGTTGTCCGACGATGCCCTCCTCGCGATCGCAGCGCTGATCGGGCAGGAGGCGGAGGATCAAGGAATCGGGGAGTTGGTGTCGGCGATCGAGTTGATCATCGAGGACGAGGCCGCGGTCACCCTCAACGCGAGGTCGCTTCTCGCCATCGCCGAGCAGATCGGCTCGGAGGACCTGTCCAAACAGTGCGGCTGGACGGCGCAGCTCGGGTTCGGATACGAGCTCGTCCGGCGGTTCGGCCCCTCACGCCTGTTCCTCGTCACGCTCTCGGGGGAGATCGCGCGGCCGCTCAGCTTGGCCTCCCAGGTCGAAGCCCACGTCGACTTCTCCTGTCCCCTCCTGGTGCGTGATGCCAACGCCCTGGCGGTGTCGACCCACTACAACCGGCGTCTGAGCGACACCTTCCGCATCGTCGCCGAGTATGCGTGGCAACGCGTTCGGCGGATCGGCGAAGTGGCCACCGTCGGTGAGACGTTCGAGCTGCAGCTGCTGATCGATCTCGGCCGCATCGATCTGACCGTCTCCGGCTCGCTGAGCCGGGGCACCGGCATGTACGGATGGGTCGAATCGGTGGTCATTGCGGGACGCGTCGACTTGCTGTAGTCAGGAGGCGCGATGGGGATCGTCAGACGAGCCCGATGGCTGCGAGAAGTCGCGGGATGCCCTAGCCGCCTCCCATTGGGGATGGCCGCGCTGCTGATCTTGCTCGTACTCCACGTATCCTGGGCATGCGCAGCGGACAAGATCGTCGAGGTCACGGTGGATGGCATCATTCGGACAGCGATCGTGGTAGCACCACAGGCCGCTCTGAATGCGCAGAGTGCGCCGTTGGTGCTGGCGTTCCACGGCTCGACCTGGAACGGCAAGACCATGCAATCGGTCACCGAATTCGACGACCTCGCCCGCAAGCATGGCTTCGTCGTCGCCTACCCGAACGGCACCGGGCCCTCTGATATCCTCAGTTGGAACGCCGGCTCGTGCTGCTCGACTGCCCTCGAGCGTGGCGTGGACGACATCGCGTTCGTCGACGCGCTGGTCGACGAATTGCTGCGCCGATTCCCGATCGACCCGCACCGCGTGTACGCCACCGGGTTCTCCAACGGTGGCATGCTCACGTACCGTCTTGCAAGGGAGCGACCCCATCGGTTCGCCGCCATCGCCGTTGTCTCCGGAGCGCTGTTCGCCTCGCACGCCCCGGACGGCGTCCCGATGCCGGCATGGATCGCTCATGGGACCGATGATCCGATCATCCCCTATGCCGGCGGATGGGGCGCCCTTCGGACGCTGAGCGGCAAGACGGAGCCCGCTTTGCCCGCGCCGCAGGTGGCCGCGTACTGGGCCGACGCCAACAACTGCCATGGAGAGCCCCACGTCACCAGGGCGCGCAACGCCTTGATACGGACCGACAGGGACTGTGAGGGGAATGCTCAGGTCGTGTTCGTCACTCTGCTCGGTGGCGATCACCGGTGGCCGCAGATCGCGTCGGACCCTTCCGCCTTTCTGCTTTCCGACGAAGTCGCCGAGCTGCTCGAAGCGCTGCCCGACGGCGAGATTCCATGGGACGTGTTCGAGACCGGCGTCGACGCCACGCGGAGAATCTGGGAGTTCTTCGCTGCCCATCGGCGTTGATGGCTACCCGCTCGCTCTTCTCACGCGCTGCACGACCGGTTCGGAGTCCTGGCTGACACTCTCTGGCGCACCATGCCACGCTTGCCGGTGAGCGCGATCTGAAGGCACAAACTCCAGGCATCGCCTAGGACTAGGCCACGTGGCTTTGTTGCAGGAACGGAAGGATTTCCGCTTCGAGCCGGTCGGGCGCTTCCTCTTGGACGAAATGCCCGACCGTGGGGAGGCGCACGACCCGGGCATCGGGGAATGTGCTCTCCCAGCGTCGCAACTCCCTCTCACGGAATGCGATGTCCTTCATGCCCCATACGAACAGCTTCGGGATCTCGTCGAGCGCGTGGATCCGCCCCCACAACGCCTTCAACCATCCGGTAGCGCCGATGATCTGCCCCGGGAACACGTACGAACCCGTCCGATCTGCCGGCTTGGCCAGCGGACGGAGGTAGTGCTCGTGGACCGCGGCGCTGAGCCTCTGCTTCTCCCCAAACACTTGGCGCATGATGACCCGCGCGAAGAAGTTGTACCGGCGGATCAGCACCCGTCCGATCGGTCCGCCCATGAAGCCACTGAACAGGAGGTAGTACGGATCGCGATGGACCGGCCATGCCCACGTATTGAGCACGACGATCCCCGAGACGTTCTCGGGATGGGTCACGGCATACGACAAGCCGATCGGACCGCCCCAATCCTGGACGACAAGCACGATATCCCTCAACCCCAACCCCGTAATCAGCGCCGTCAGATTCTCCGCGTGATCCTGCGGATGGTAGCTCCAGCCCCGCGGTTTGTCCGACAGGCCGAAGCCGAGCTGATCTGGAGCAATACAGCGGTATTCCGCACGAAGCGCTTGAATCAGATGCCGATACAGGAACGACCAGGCCGGGTTTCCGTGAACCATGACGATCGGCCGACCTTTGCCCTCATCCAGGTAGTGGAGCCTGCCCGCCGGCAGCTCAAACCAGTGCGAGGCAAACGGATACATCTCGCGGTCGATCCAGCTCGTGCCGCCCATGTCCTCTCCTCCCTCACCGCTATCTTCAGTCTAGCGCATGGATCGGTCTGAGGACGGAATCCTGCTGCGGTTCGGGTGCGTGAAGCCACCAAGCCGAAGCTGCCCGCTCATCGTCCCCGCGCCTCAGTGACCTCTGCGCCTCCGCGAGAGACGCCTGTCGTGCCCGTCGCCCAGCGCAATACGGTGTGTGTCCCCCGAATAGCTCAGCGCAATACGGTGTGTGTCCCCCGAATAGCTACTTCTTGCCCTTCTCCGACTTGACCGCCTTCGAGATATCAGAGCGCTTCATGCCGGCCCGCTTGGCCTGGCTTCTAGCCTCTCGAATGAGCCCATCGAATTCACCCATCGAGGGTGGAGATAGCGTCTTGAGGATCACGACGTCGCGATTCCCCACAACTACGAACTGGGTACCAGGAGTGAGGCCGAGCTTCTCCCGGATCTCCTCCGGAATGACGACCTGTCCCTTGGACGACATTCTTGTGGTAGACGGCTTCATTTCGGCCTCCTCTAGCGGCAGCGTCTTACCTGTAAGACTAGAGCTAAACAGCGGCGGCGTCAAGACCTTTGCTCAAATACATCTAACGCGTTGCCGCTCAGCCGCGCCGCGAAGCGCCGCCGGCTGCACGGCGACCGCCGGCTTGAGGTACATGATCGACA
>CAZLER010000016.1:0-45575 GCA_964558595.1 uncultured Thermotogae bacterium | reverse complement strand
GGAGAACTGGTGTACCCTCGTGGTACCGCGGGTTCAAATCCCGCCCCCTCCGCCAACGCCTGTGCTAGGTGGGGGGCTAGCGGTCCCCTAGATCCACAACCCGCTCATGTGGAGCCGAAAGGTTCCCGGAGGGGGGAGGCGTGAGGGTCCGTCCTCGGGCAAGCGGTGCCGACGGCTGAGCCCTCTGCGGCGCATGTTGGTGAACCCCGTGAGGCCCGGAAGGGAGCAGCGGTAAGCCGACCTCTGCGGGTGTTAGAGGATCCCTTGGCCTGAGCTGGCTACCCGTGAAGCGCCTCGTTCCTTCCTTCGATGGGGCCACGCACAGGCGCTCGATCTACTCCTCAATCGACCCCTGCCCGGACGACGGCGGCGAGCTCCGCGACCACGCGCATCGAGATTGCTCCGCTGACTCCGTCGACGCCAAACGCGGCGGTTCGCAGCAGGCCGTCCCGGCAGCCGCGCACCGCGGCCACGTTCAACATCCGTTCCTCCTCTTCGGGGCGCACCGCCAGCGACGGGTCGTGGAGGGCGATGGCGAGCGCCGCGCACACGCCGTAGGCGCCCCAGTTGGACACGGTTGCCGGCAACAGCAGCTCGACGCCGGTGGCCGCCGCCGTGCCGGCCCCACAGCCACAGCGGCAGCGGCGCGCCTCGGGCACGAGCGACAGCAACGCGGAGCGGATCGTCCCGAACCCGACCTCGTTGCCGCGGTCGCCGATGGCGATGGTCGGCTTCCCCGCCGCGGTGAGCCGTTCGATGGCGGCATCGATGGGCACCGATCCAGCGGCGATCCGCTCACCGTTCCACGCGTGGAGGTATCCAGCGGCGTTCCGCCCCGGCTTCTCGATGGCGATCGCCGCGCCGAGGTCGCGGGGCCAGCCGTCGGGGATCGGGTCGGGGATCGGCGAGACGGTTACCCCGGCGGCGAGCTCGGCGGCCAGCCACCGCGTGTGATCGACCACCGGTGGATCGGGGTAGATGGCGACCTCGAAGCCGGCGACCGCGAGGGCACGGCCGAGTGCGACCGCGCCCAACGGTCCGTCGTTCTCGCCGTGCGGAAACGCCTCGGGAACGACGAACCCGGTGAACACACCGATTCGCGCTCCGGGGCGCTCGAGCAGTCGATCGACGATCCGCCGGGACAACGGGTCAGCGGGGCGGTCGGCACGGGCGGCGGCCTGCAGCGCCGCGGTCCGGGCGGCGATGATCGCCGGCACGTGGCCGTCGCCGCAGAGCAGTCGATCGATGCGAGTGAACGGATCGGGACTACCCATCGCGTTGGGCGGCCGTGGCGTCCTCAACGGCCCTCGGATCGGAAGAAACGCGCTCAGTTTCCCTCTCCGCGCCTTGTTCGAGAAGGGAGGCAACCCACCCTCGCCGTTTCCACAACGCGCATTGCCCGTCGGTTTCGTCGAGCACGACGCCGCTGTTGAGGATCTTCTGCAGCAACGGGGAGGCAAGCCCTGCGGCGAACGAGGTCTCGGCGAGGCTGGTGTCCGAGTACGGCGAGAACGGGCACGGCTCCATATCGCCATAAGGGTTGATGTGGACGAACCCCCGCCCGGCGGCGAGGCAGCCGCCGAGGGCGACCTCATCGTGGGGAAAGGCAATGAACAGCGCCGGCAGGGACCTGCGGTGCACGGCGAGTCGCGCCTCGAGTTCGCGCACCTGCTCGGGGAGGATCCGCAGATCGTCGGTTCCCGGGGCGACCGGGACGTAGTTGATGTAGTAGAACAGACGGCAGCCCCGCTGAATCATCGCCCGTAGATGCGGCTCGCTGGTGACCAGATCGAAGTTGTCCGCAGTGAGCGTCGTCGAGGTGCCAAAGAACACGCGACGCCGCTGCAGCCGGTCCATCGCGGCGATGACGTAGTTGTAGGTCCCGCCACCACGTCGCTGGTCGGTCCGACTCTCGTCACCCTCGATGCTGAGGACGGGAACGACGTGCGGCTGAGCCCGTAGATCAGCGATGACTCCCTCATCGATGAGCGAACCGTTGGTGAACAGCAGGAAAAGGATCTCGGGCACCTCCGCGGTGAAGGTGAGCAGCCGTTCGCGCAGCAACGGCTCCCCACCGGCGAGGAGGACGACGGAGACGCCGAGGTCGCGCAGCTCCGCGAGCAGTGACCGAACCCGCTCGTCGACGAGTTCCGGCCGGTCGGAGCGGTGCAGGAGCTTCGCGTAGCAGCCGGCGCAGTCGAGGTTGCAGCGATCGGTGATGCTGTAGATGACGAACGGAGGCACGTGAGTCCCGAGCGTGTCTTGGCGGGCACGGCGGCGGGCAGCGCGTCGCTGCCGGGCGAGCAAGCGGACAGCGCGGGCGGCGAAGCGCGGATCGGAGACGGTGATGCGCCCCGCAGTCCGTAGGACATCGAGGATGCTCGCCTCGAAGGCGGCCGACGGTTGGGGCTGGGACATCGCGACCTCCGAACGGTGGGATGCAGGCGATTGTAGATCGACACCGGATGAAGTCAACGGCGCTGGGCCGGTGATTCGCAGGAGTGAGGCCAGCGGCGAATCGAGGAAGCGGCCACGCGGGGGAGACAAACCGCGGACAGTTGGCCGCGGGACGTCTGTCTTCGTCTCCGAGGAGACCTCGTTCAAATGGGCTCCCGATGCCGGGTGGAGCCGGGGGACGTCGGCGGGGGCAGATTGCCCCGTGCGTTGGCCCGATTGTAAGATGTTCCGTTCGGGGTGGGGCGGCGCGGTGGGGGCGTGCGCAAACCCCAACACGGAAGAGCAAGGGTGGGCCGCGGCGTGCGTGACGAGCCGGGGCCTGGGGGTCGGAAGCTTCCGCAAAGGGGGGGAAAGTGAGGGGGCAAGGGACGATGATCCTGTTCGAGGGCAATATTGCCGCCGGCAAGAGCACCATGGGTCGACGGCTGCAGGCGTCGGGGCAGTTCGGCTTCGTCGAAGAGCCGGTCGGGGCATGGCAGAACGACTTCGCGGTGAATCTGCTTGGACTGTTCTACGAAGATCCGAAGCGGTGGGCGTTCACCTTCCAGCTGGCGGCGTTCACCACCCGCGCCAAGACGTGGACGGAGGTGCTGTCGATGATCGACCACAGCACCGTGGTGCTCGAGCGATCGATCTACTGCGATCGCTACGTGTTTGCCAAGAACTGCTACCAGTCGGGATTGATGTCCGAGACGGAGTGGCAGGTGTACTGCAAGATGTGGGACTGGCTGCAGAGCAATTGGTGCACCGAACCCGACAAGATCGTCTACCTGCGCACCCCGGCCGAGATCTGCTGTGAGCGGATCGAGCAGCGGGGCCGCGCGGAAGAGCACACGATCCCGCTCGACTACCTGCGCGATCTGGAGCAGCTTCACGATGAATGGCTGCTGGACAACCCGAAGGCCGTGGTCATCGACGGGTGTCGTCAGTGGGAGGCGGCGGAGATCCACGAGCTCCTCGAGCGGGAGGGGGTAGGCCTCGGCCGGCGCGAAGGAACGGTCGGAGCCCGCGTGGAGTAGCTCGGACAGATACCGGCCGGGGCGCCGGCATGGGGTCTCGATCCGCCTTTCCGCTATAATTCAAGGCAATGGCCGTTCTGAACCGGATCGGAAAGGTGCGCAAGCGCAGCCACGCCCTGGTCACCTTCGACCAGGAGCGGATCGTACATGCGATCCGGCGCGCGGGGGATGCGGTCGGCGGCTTCGGCCAGGATTACCTGCCCGGGGTGAACGACCGGATCTACGCCGCCGGTGCCACCGACGACGGGATCGCGGAGATGCTGTCCGACCTGGTGGTCGTGTGCCTCAACGCCGACGAGCGGCATCTCGTCACCAATTTCCCCCCGACGGTGGAGGAGATCCAGGACGTCGTCCTCCATGTGCTATCGAGCAACGGGTTCACGACGGTGGCCGACGCGTACACCTGTTTCCGCTGGGGCCACCACTGGGTGCGGCAGGGGGCGATCCGCGAGGAGCAGTTCGTTGGGCACGGCTACCCGGCGGAGACGATGGATCCGCTGCTCGCCTGGAACCGGGAGCACGATTGCGACACCGTGGAAGGGCTCAACGAGCTCGTGCGTGGTGCCGGGCTGGCGCGCCTGATCGAGGCGTCGCTCGATCGGTTCGAGCGACGGCTCGATGCCACCGCCCGCGACGTGGTCGACCGCATGGAGCGCGGCGATCGCCTCCGGATGATCTGGATCAGCGGTCCCTCGTCCTCGGGGAAGACGACCGCGACGGTCAAGCTGACCGATCGGCTGCGCCGGGAAGGGCTCCGCTTCGTCATGCTCAATCTCGATGACTACTTCTGGTCGCTGATCGAGCATCCCACCGACTGGATCGACGATCGCAACTACGAGACGCCCGAGGCGCTCGACATCCAGCTGCTCAACCAGCAGCTGCGGTCGCTGCTCGCCGGCGACACGGTGGACAAGCCGGTGTACAACTTCAAGACCGGCCGCCGGGAGGGGACGACGCCGGTGCGCCTCGCTTCCGACCAGGTGCTGCTGCTCGACTGCCTGCACGGGTTCTATCCCCCGATCACCGAAGGAATCGAGCCGTCGGCGATGTTCCGCGTGTACATCGAGGCGATGAATCCGCTGTACGAGCCGACGCCGATGATCCCCCTGTACCAGGGGGACCGGTTCGACCGCCGGCTGACACGGTTTGAGGATGTGCGCCTGCTGCGGCGTTCGCTGCGCGACGCGGTCCACCGCAATCATCCCCCGCTGGCGACGCTCCTCCATTGGCATTACGTGCGCGCCGGGGAATTGACGTCGATCATCCCGCTCAAGGGGCTCGCCGACAGCACGATCAACGGCGGCATGCCGTTCGATCTGCCGGTGCTCAAGCCATTCTTCGCCGGGGAGGAAGGGATCTGGCCCGACGAGGGGGACCTCCGCTCGTATCCATCGTACCTTGACGCCTACATCCGCCACCGACGGATCCGCGGCCTGCTCGACTCGGTGGTCGGGATCACCGTCGAGGAGGCGGCCGATCACAGCTTGATCCCGGGCGACGCCGTCGTTCGGGAATTCATCGGCAACAGCACGCTGGCGATTCCCCACAACGAATAGCCGGGGGATTGCGGCTTCGCGCGTTCCCGCTTACCCTGGGGAGGATCCGGAGGAAGGAGACGATGCCCGCCAATCTGACACCGGAATTCCTCAAGGCGCGCAAGCGGTTTCGTCAGGCCAAGGAACCCGACGAGAAGCTGGTGGCGCTCGAGGAGATGCTCGCGACGATCCCCAAGCATAAGGGGACCGACAAAATGCAGGCGGACATCAAACGTCGGATCGCCAAGCTGCGGGATCGGGATTCCCAGTCCAAGGGGAGTGGGAAGTCGTCGGGTTACGACCACGTCCCCCCCGAGGGGGCGGGGCAGGTGACGCTGATTGGACCCCCGAATACCGGCAAATCCAGCCTGCTGGCGGCGCTGACCAATGCCCGGCCCGAGGTCGCCGAGTACCCGTACTCGACCCTGATCCCGATCCCTGGCATGATGTCGTTCGAGGACGTGAAGATCCAGCTACTCGACCTGCCGCCGATCAGTCCGGAGTACACCGAGCCATGGGTGTACAACTTGATCCGGAGCTGCGACCTCGGGCTGGTGATCCTCGACGCCAGTGACGGGGAACTGATCGCCGACGAGTACGAGGAGTTGTCCGGCATGCTGGACGAGAAACATCTCCGGCTGGTGGCCGAGCGAGGCGAACGCGAGGAGGATGAACGAATCGCCCGGATCCCCGCCCGGATTGTGGTGCACAAGAGCGACGCCGTGGATCCGGGGACGATCGGCAAGCTGGCGACGCGGCTGCCGCTGCCGGCTTGGCCTGTCTCTTCGGTGTCCGGGGACGGATTGTTGGTGCTGCGGAAGCGGCTCTTCGAGGCGTTGCATATCGTCCGGATCTACACGAAGCTGCCCGGCAAACAGCCGGATTTGACCGAGCCCTATACGCTGCCGGAGGGGAGCACCGCTCTTCACGCGGTGGAGACGGTGCATCGGGAGTTTGTCGAACGCCTGAAGTACGTTCGGATCTGGGGATCGGGCCGTTTCGACGGTCAGCAGGTGCCGTCCGACCATCGGCTGGAGGATGGCGACATCATCGAGATCCACCTGAGGTAGCCGGCTATCCAATGGTTTGCGCCGTTCCGGATCGAGCCGGTACGCTTTCGCGATTCGGCGGGTCAGAGGGACGCAGGGGAGGAGGTTTCCGGCGATGGCAGGAGGTGGCGAGTCACAGCGCGAGCGAGCGGTCGTGATCGATACGGCAGCGCTGAACGATCCCACGCTGTCGTTTCGCGCCAAGGGACTGCTGGCCTACTTGCAGTCCTTGCCTCGCGGCGCGATTCCCGACCCCAAGCGGCTGGAGGGGGTCTCGCTGGAGAAGCGCGCGGCGATCGAGTCGGCGTTGCAGGAGCTGGTCGACCGCGGCTACCTGATCCGCAACAGCGAGGCGGAGGAGGCACCGCCCGAGGTGTCGCCGCATAAGCTGCCGCGAGCGGTACTGATGGAGAGCCTGTTCGGCGAGCCGCCGCGACAACGGGAGGATGACCGGCCCGAGCGGCGATCGGCGAAGGCGGACCGCGTCGAGATGGCGGGCCGCGTCCAGCGGATCATCGATCATCTCAACGCGCTCCGGGAGCGAAGCTGGGAGTGGGCGCAGTACACGCCGTTGTCGGCAAAGCATGCGAAGAACGTCGAGCACATCCGTGGGCGGCTGCACGATGGCTACACGGACGAGGACTTGATCCTCGTTCTCGACTACTTGGCGGCGACCGACGGCGGCAAGGAGGAGTCGCGCCGGTACTTCAACTGCGTGACCCCGTTCAACACGAAGAACTTCGAGCGGAACTTGGCGATGGCGCGCGACTGGGATGCGCGCCGCCGACCGGGCGCGGCGCGCGCCCGTGCCGGCACCAGCCGCGGTAAGGCGTACTACCTGGGGGCTCGGGAGGAGAAGGGATGATCCGAGGAGTCAGCTTCGGAAGGATGTTCGCCGATGCTACGTTCGACAGCTTCGAACCGACCCGGTTCAACCGGCAGGCGGTCGACGCGTGCCGTCAGCTGGCCGGGGACGAGATCGGTGGCGTGGTGTTGATCGGTCCGGGGGGTGTGGGGAAGTCCCATCTGCTGCATGCGCTCGCCGTGGAGTTTGATCGCTTGCACGCCTCGGTGCCGACCCCGGAGGACGGAGCGGAGACCTCCATGGTGGTGCCCTCGGCGTCGGAGTTGATCCGAGGGGCCGAGCCGGAGCTGGCCGACGAGCGGTCGATGCCGACATTGGGCCCGGACGAGGTGGAGCGGCAGGCGATCGTTGTCTATTGGCCGATGCTCGATCTCGCGAACAAGCTGCGCGTGGCCGCACGGCATGGCGACACGGAGGTCACCGAGGAATGCTGCACGTGCGACCTGCTGATCCTCGACGACCTCGGGCACGAGAAGACCAGCGAGTTCATCCTTCAGGAGTTCCGACGGATCATCGACTGGCGGTATCGCGAGATGCTGCCGATCGCCATCGCCACCAACCTCACCCGCGAACAGCTGTTGGACAAGTACGAGGAGCATACCTACTCACGATGGCTCGGGTCGTGCACGATCGTGGAGATCGGGGGATCCGACTATCGGCTCGATCGGGGACCGAAACCGCGGCCGGCGGCCGGCTAGAACAGCCCCCACCGGGCGGCGAGGACGACCGCGACCGTACCGAGCGCGCAGCTGGCGAGGGCGACGATCGAGCCGCTCCTCGACCAACGGCGCGTCGTCAGCCGATCGCCGAGCGACGCCGACATCGACACGATCATCACGTTGGCCGCCGAGCCGAGCGGGGTGAGGTTGGCGCCGAACCCGACCCCGATCGCCAGCGCCCACCACAACGGTGCCACGTCGACGCCCTCGGCGGCGAGCCCCTGAAGGATCGGCAGCAAGGCGATGGTGAACGGCACGTTGCTGAGCGCGCCGGAGGCGAGGGCGCTTCCCCACAGGACGACGATGATCGCCAGCACGGAGCCGTGCGTGGCGAGGGCGCCGAGCGCTTGTCCGACGTAGCCCATGGCACCGCTCGCTTCCAGTCCCCCGACGACGATGAACAGGGAGATGAAGAACAGCAGAACATCCCAGTGGACGTCCTTGAGTACGCGATCGAAGTCGGGTCGGGCCCACAACAGGCCGATGCATGCGCCGATCAACGCGACGAGACCGGGTGCGAGTCCGATCAGGTCGTGGATGAAGAACAAGACGAGCGTGAAGGACAGGGTTGCCAGCATCCCTCGGGCGGCCTGCGGATCGACGATCGCCCGTCGTTCGTCCATCGCCATCAACCGTTCGACGCTCTCCGAGCGCTGACGAAGGCGCCGCCGGTAGACGAGCAGAAGCACCCCTTGGGCGACCCCCCACGTCACGACGACGATCGGGGCGAGGTGGGTGAGGAAGTCGAGAAACGAAAACCCGGCGGCCGATCCGATCAGCATGTTCGGAGGATCGCCGATCAGCGTTGCGACGCCCCCGATGTTGGCCATCAGCACCTCGCTCATGAGGAACGGAAGCGGTGAGATCCCGAGGATGTCGGCCAACGACACGGTGACCGGGACGACGAGGATGATCGTCGTAACATTGTCCAGCACCATGGACAGAAGGGCGGTCACCAGGCCCAAGTACACGAGCAGCAACCACGGCTTCCCGCGGGCCAGCTTGGCGGCGCGAATGGCCAAGTACTGGAAGAAGCCGGACCCCTGGAACAGGCCGACCACGATCATCATCCCCAGCAGCAACGCGATCGTGTCGAAGTCGACGGACAGTACCGCATCCTCGGCGCTGTAGAACGAGAGCCACGTTCCCAGCACGATCATCGCTGCTGCGCCGGAGAGGGCGACGATCGTGCGGTGGACCCGGACGACGAACACCGCGGCATAGGTGGCGACGAACGTCAGCACCGATACAGCCAGGGGAGCGACTCCGACAGGATCCATCCGTCGACCGTCCTTCGCGCCAAGGATGCACGATCCTACCGGCAACCCGGGGACAGCGCAATCCTGTCGGGTGGCGCGGAATGCGATGGGAACGACGGATCACCGTACCACCAGATCGACCCTCGTCGGTTGATCGCTGCCAGTGATTCCGGAGAATCTTCACATGGATGCGCGACCGTTGTCCCGGTTTCATCCGGCGACCGCTCGATGGTTCCGTGAGAGCTTCGCTGAGCCGACCCCCGCTCAGACACGGGGATGGCCGGAGATCGCCTCGGGACGGAACAGCTTGATCCTGGCTCCGACCGGCTCGGGCAAAACGCTGGCGGCGTTTCTCTACGCGATCGACGAGCTGATCTCCCGACCGGTGAAGCGGCAGGAGGTGCGGGGCGTGCACACGTTGTACCTGTCGCCGCTCAAGGCGTTGGCCAACGACATCGAGCGAAACCTGGAGCCGGCGCTGGCCGGGATCGTTGCCGCAGCGGAGGGGCTGGAGATGACGCTCCCGGAGATCCGGGTCGGCCGGCGCACCGGGGACACGACGCCGGCGGAGCGGCGGCAGATGGTGCGACGGCCGCCCGATCTGCTGGTGACCACCCCCGAATCGCTGCATCTGCTGCTGACGTCCGTGAAAGCCCGGGAGATGCTGCGCACGGTGCGGTACGTGATCGTCGACGAGATCCACGCGGTGTGCCCGAACAAGCGTGGCAGCTTCCTGGCGCTGCTGCTCGAGCGTCTCGACGCGCTGACGACCGGCTCGCCCGTCCGGATCGGGCTGTCCGCCACCCAGCGGCCGCTGCAGGAGGTCGCCCGGTTTCTCGGCGGCTACCGGAAGGACGGATCACCCCGTCCAGTAGCAATCGTCGATGCGGGGCGGCGACGGCGCATGGATCTGAAGGTCATCGCGACGGTGGAGGACATGAAGCGGTTGCCCGCCGGCGAGGGCCGGGGGCCGAGCATCTGGCCGTCGATCTACGAACGGCTGCTCGAGCTGATCGAAACCCACCGCTCGACGTTGATCTTCGCCAACAGCCGCCGAGTGGTGGAGCGTCTTGCCGTCGAGATCAACCGCCTGGCGGGGGACGATCTGGTCCGAGCCCATCACGGAAGTGTCTCCAAGGGGGAACGGCGTCGGATCGAGGAGGAGCTGAAGGCGGGTCGGCTTCCGGCACTGGTCGCGACCGCGTCGATGGAGTTGGGGATCGATATCGGCGCGGTGGATCTGGTGTGCCAGGTCGAGGCGCCGTTCTCGGTCGCGAGCGGACTCCAGCGGGTCGGCCGCGCCGGGCACCTGATCCGGGCCACCAGCGTCGGGCGGATGCTTCCCAAGACCCGGGCCGATCTGCTGGTCATGGCCGGGATGTCGAGGGCGATGGTACAGGGCGAGATTTCGGCAGTCCGGTATCCGCGCTGCCCGTTGGATCTCCTCGCCCAGCAGATCGTCGCGATGGTGGCGATGGACGCGTGGACCGCCGACGAGCTGTATGCCCGCATCCGGCAGGCCGCCCCGTATCGACAGCTCACACGGGAGGCGTACGGGGCGACGCTCGAGCTGCTGGCCGGACGGTATCGAACCCCGGCACTCCCGGCGCTCCGACCCCGAATCTCGTGGGAGCGATCGACCGGCCGGCTGTCGTCGCTGCCGGGCAGTCGCCATGCCGCTTTGCTCAACGGTGGGGCGATCCCGGATTCCGGGCAGTACGCCATGGTGCTCGAGGACGGCGCGACCCGGATCGGGGAGCTCGACGAGGAGTTCGTGTTCGAGCGCCGGCTGGGCGATACGTTCCTCCTGGGGACCGGATGTTGGCGGATTCTCGAGATCCGGCATGACCGAGTGGTCGTGGCACCCGCCGAGCTACGCGAGGGCATAATGCCGTTTTGGAAGGGAGAGGGGCTCGGCCGGGACGCCGAGTTCGGCCGGTGGCTCGGGGAGTTCGTGCGCGCGTGCGAGGCCCGGCTCGAGGCCGGAGACGCCGTGGAATGGCTGGTTACCGAAGCGTCCCTCGATCCCGCCGCAGCCGGGAACCTCGTGGTCTACCTGGAGGATCAACGCGCCGCCGGACCGATACCCAACGACCGGCGGATCCTCGTCGATCTCTTCCGCAACGAGGCGGGCGATCCGCGGATCGCGGTACTGTCGACGTACGGCCGCTCGTTTCATCTCGCGTTGTTGCTCGGTCTCCAATCCCGGCTACGGCGTGACGGATACCCGGTTCCAGACGCCATCACCTCGGGCGACGGCATCCTGCTGCGTCCCGGAGGGATCCCGGTGGATGCGGTGATCGGTGCGATGCGGAGTCTCCGCGCCGACCGATTCGTCGGGGACGTGATCGGGGAGGTGGAGGGGACGTCGTACTTCGCGATGCGGTTCCGACGCAACGCGGGACGGGCCCTGCTGCTGCCCCGCGCCCGGCCGGGGCGACGGACGCCGCTGTGGCTGCAGCGGCTGCGTGCCCACGATCTGTTGGCGGTCGCCGCCGACCAGTCGACGTTCCCGATCGTGACCGAGACGTTCCGGGAGATCGTCGAGGACGAGCTGCCGCTGGAGGCGGTGGGGCGCTTCTTAGAGGAGGTGGAGCGTGGCGGCGCGGAGTTCGCGGTGCGGCGGGACCGGCGTCCGTCGCCGTTTGCCGCGTCGTTGCTCCTCGATTTCACCGGCAAGTACCTGTACGAGGAGGATCGGCCGGTGGTGCCGGTCCGCCGAAGCCGCTCGCCGACGAGCCTCGCCGAGCCGCTGGGGCCGCGGAGGGACGCCGAAGCGGTGTTCGACGACGAAGCGATCCGGACGATGGAAGAGCGGCTGCAGGGCACGGCGGCGGTCCAGCGCGCCCGCGACGGCACCGAGCTTGTCGAGCTGGTGCGAAGGGTCGGCGATCTCACCGAGGCGGAGTTGCCGAGCCGCTGCGAGGCGGCGGCGTTGGCGGCGGTGCCCGCGTTGTTCGAAGACGGCCGACTGGTGACGATCTCGATTCCTGGAAGCCCGTTCCCCGATCGGTGGGTGACGGCCGACGACGCCGCGCAATACCGGAGGATGGACGAGGAAGATCTCCGGGACATCGTCCGGCGATATGTCGCGTCGCATGCGATGGTCAAGCGTCGCGACGTGGCCGAACGGTATCCAGCCGCGGCGTCGCGGTTCGAGGCGTGGGCCGCCTCGGAGGGGTGGATCGAGATCCTCGACGAGCACGGTGCCGTGGGGTGGTGCGACCCGGCGGTCGCGATCGGGATCCGTCGGTTGACGCTGTCGGCCCGACGGCGTCGGATCGTCCCGGCATCGCTGGAGGCATACGGCCGGACGTTGGTGGAGGCCCACGGCTGCGGTCGTCTCCGGCCGGCGGACGAGCTGCCCGACGTCATCGACCAACTTGCCGGATGCGCCGTTCCTCTCGCGGTATGGGACGACGTGTTGTCGGTGAGGATCGAGGAGTACGATCGACGGATGCTCGACCGGCTGGTGGCGGAAGGCGCGGTAGCATGGCGCGGTCGAACGGTGGGACGAAGCCGACGGCTGGTGTTGGCGACGGCGGGATCTCAGCTGTTGGGCCCCGAGCCCCCGGGGGTCGCCGACGAGGAGGCCAGGCGGGTCGCCGAGTTCCTGGCGGAGCAGGGCGCGTCGTTTCTTCATCAGATCGCCGCGGGGCTCGGACGGCCGACATCGGAGATGGCGGCCGTCCTATGGCAGCTGACGTGGAGCGGCCACGTCACCAACGATGCGCTGAGCGTCGCGTGGGGTGGGCCGCCCCGGCCGGAGCGATGGTCGCGGCGGCGCCGGAGCAACGCGTGGGGTGGTGGGCGGTGGTCGCTCGTCTCCGACCAAGGCGGCGAGCGGCGATCGGACGAAGCGACGCGAACGGCGTTGGCGGTGCTGCTGCGGCGAGCTGGAGTGATCACGCGGGAGACGCTGATCGACAACGCGTTCGGGATACCGTGGGGGGAGGCGTACCCGCTGCTGTCGCGCATGGAATGGGCCGGTGAGGTCGAGCGGGGGCTGTTCGTCTCCGGTCTCTCCGGCCCCCAATTCGGCACGGCCGCTGCGATCGATGGACTTCGCAACCCCGATCCGGTCGCCGGTCCGATCCTGCTCAACGTGCTCGATCCGGCGTGTGCGTACGGCAACGTCGTGCCCGTTGTCCTGCCGGACGGCGGGCGGTACGTGGTCCGCCGCCATCCGGCCAACTACCTGGTCCTTCAGGAGGGTCGTCCGGTGATCGCGGTGGAACGCCGGGGGGAGCGGCTGGTCCCGCTGGAGGAGATGACGGGCGAGGAGCGCCGACGGGCGATGTCGCTCTTGCCGCAACTGGTGGCGCAAAGGAGCGGTCCCACGGCGATCCGCGTCCGTACCTGGGCCGGACGTCCGATCCTCGATGCCCCGGTGGCCAGGGAGCTGGAGCGGGTGGGGTTTGTACGCGACGACCGGGAGATGATCCGCTACCGACAGTACGAGGAGAGGAGAGCACCGTGAGCGTGCGGTTCGATGAAGAACAGGTGGGCCGGGCGCGCGAGATCGTGGTCGCCGGACCGATCTGCGACGAGTGCCTCGGACGGGCGTTCGCCCGGGTGGGGCACGGGGTCTCCAACGCCGAGCGCGGGCGGACGCTACGTTCGATCCTGTCCGAGGACGAACCGACGGCCCGATGCTGGGTGTGCGGCGGGCTGTTCGACACGATCGAGCGGTGGGTCGACCGGGCGGTCCGTCACGCCGAGCGGTACGAATTCCGAACGTACCTGTTCGGTGTTCGCCTGACGCCGCGGCTGGAGGAGACGGAGCGCTACTTCGCGCAGCGGTTTCCCAGTGGCGACGGGGAGTCGCTGAAGCACGCATTCAACCGAACCGTCGGCATCGCCTTCGAGCGGCGGCTCGATCATCCGGCGACGGTCGACTTCCGTGGACCTCACCTGTCGTTCGTCATCGACCTGGCGGAGGATCGGGTCGAGATGCACGTCGCCTCGCTGTACCTGTACGGGCGGTATCGGAAGCTGGTACGGGGGATCCCCCAGACGCGGTGGCCGTGCCGGAGATGTCGAGGCCGCGGCTGCCCCGCGTGCGGGTTCGTCGGCAAGCAGTATCCGGAGTCGGTGGAGGAGTGGATCGCCAGCCCGGTGATCGAGGCGACCGAGGCCGCGGAGGGACGGCTGCACGGCGCAGGTCGCGAGGATATCGATGCCCGGATGCTCGGAGAGGGTCGTCCGTTCGTTCTCGAGGCGGTGAGACCGCGTCGCCGGTCGATCGATCGGTCGAGACTGCGCGATGCGGTGAACCGTCACGCGACCGGCAAGGTGGAGATCTCGCCGCTGAACGTGGTCGAGCGGAAGGCGGTGGCCCAGCTCAAGCAGTTGGAAGCGAACAAGCGATACCGCGCGACGATCGCCTTCGATCACCCGATCGATGCGCAGCGACTCGATGCGGTGCTGACCGAGCTGTGCGGTGAGATCGCGCAGCGGACACCCCGTCGGGTGGCCCATCGGCGCGCCGACCGAATCCGGCGGCGGCGGCTGTTGCGCGCGGCGGCGGCGATGGCTTCCCCGCAGCGGGCAACGGTGGAGTTCGAAACGGAAGGCGGCTTGTACGTCAAGGAGCTGGTATCGGGTGACGAGGGGAGGACCGAGCCGAGCGTTGCCGGACGGCTGGGGGTGGGAGCGGTCGTCGTCGACCTCGACGTGGTGGAGGTCGTCGCGGACCCGCTGGCTGACGGGACGGTGTCCGTGGACAACTCGGAACGGCTTCCGTAAAGTTGAGGCTGGCCATGATGGACTCGAAACCGCGATCCACACCGAGACCGCAGCAAGGACTCCCCTCCTTGCTGGATATCTACTTCCGCGAGATCGGGAGATTCCCGTTGCTGTCGGCCGACGACGAGAAGCGTCTGGCCCGGAGGATGGCCTCCGGGGTCGAAGGGACCCGAGATCGGCTGATTGTGTGCAACCTGCGGCTGGTGGCCAAGATTGCCCAGGAATACAGCGATGTCGGTCTTCCACTGATCGACCTGATCCAGGAGGGCAATATCGGATTGATGGAGGCGATCGATCGATTCGATCCGGAGCGCGGCTACCGATTGAGTACGTACGCCTCCTGGTGGATCCGCCGCTCGATTCTGTTGGCGATCAACAACCAAGCCCGGATGATCCGGATCCCCGACTACCTGTTCCGTGCCGTGCGCCGGCTGGCGCAGATGCGTTCGATGGCCGAGGGCGGCGTGATCGATGAGGGCGAGATCACGGAAGCGACAGGTATCTCGGTCGAGCGGTTACGCCAGATCGAGGCCCAGGTGAACGAGATCGTGTCGCTCGATCAGCTGGTCGGCGAGGAGGGGGACGAGACGCTGGAGGATCGGATCGTCGACGAATCCGGGCTCTCCCCCGAACACGAGGCGCTCCGGCTGTTGTTCCGCGACGAGCTGGAAGCGGTGCTCGAGGAGATCCCGGCGCGGCAGGCGTTCGCCATCCGGCTTCACTACGGGATCGAGGACGGGTTCCCGCACAACTACGCCGAGGTCGGTCGGATCATGAAGATCAGCCGCGAGCGCGTCCGTCAGCTCGTCCGCGAGGGGATGAACAACATCACCGATCGGTGGGGCGAGCAGGCGCTCGAGGCCTACCGAAGCCTGCTATCGGAGTAGCCTTCCGGTGTGTCACGCGTCGTGCGGGCGGCCGCGGAGTTGGCCGCAGCCGGCTTCGATCTCCACACCCCGTCGCACGCGCACCGTGGCAGGAACGCCGGCGGCTTCCAGAATCTTCGCATAGCGCTCGACCTGCGGCGGCGGGCTCGGCGCCCAGGGGACCCCGTGCACCGGATTGAACGGGATCAGGTTGACGTGGCAGCGCCATCCGACGAGACGATCGGCCAGCCGTTGGGCATCGGCGGGGCGGTCGTTGACACCGTCGATCAGTGCGACCTCGAAGGTGACGCGGCGGCGGGTTCGCGCGACGTAGCTGCGGCAGGCAGCCAGCAGCCGATCGAGCGGATACCGGCGGTTGATCGGGAGGAGACGGCTGCGAAGCGTGTCGTCGGCCGCATGCAGGGAAACGGCGAGTTGCGGCTGCAGCGGCTCGTCGGACAACCGCTCGATGCCGGGGACGATCCCGACGGTGGACACGGTGAACGAGCGAGCCCCCATGTCGAAGCCGTGAGGATCGTGGAGCCGAACGATCGACGCGAGCGTGGCGTCGTAGTTGAGCAGCGGTTCGCCCATCCCCATGTAGACGACGTTCGTCAACCGTTCTTCCTTCGCGCGAAGCGACCGAGCGACGTGGAGTACCTGGCCGACCATCTCCCCCGACGACAGGTTCCGGGCGAGCCCAGAACGACCAGTGGCGCAGATCGAACACCCCATTGCGCAGCCCACCTGGGTGGACACACAGACGGTACGACGGTCCCGATATCGCATGGCGACCGTCTCGATCCTCTGGTTGTCGCGCAGCCGAAGCAGCGTCTTCTCGGTGCGCCCGTCGCCGCTGCGCTGCATCACCTCCGGCACCGGAAGGCCGAGGGGGAGCCGTTGCGCGACCGATTGGCGCAGCTTCGCGGGCAAGGTCGTGATCTGCTCGATCTCCGTCACCAGATCGCGATACACGGCGTGCCAGATCTGACGAGCGCGGTACGAGGGTTCGCCCCAGCTCGAGATGCGAGCGCAGAGCTCCTCATAGGAGAGGTCGAGGAGGAGTGGCTCATCCATGGCGCTCGAGGAGGTCGAGAAACCCGCCTTCGTCGAGCCGGCGGACGCCGAGCTCCCGGGCCCGCGCCACCTTGGCGCCCGGATCGTTGCCGACGACGACGTAGTCGGTGTTGGACGATACGCTGGAGGAGACCCTGCCCCCCAGCTGCTTCACCCGCTCGCTGGCCTCGCGACGGGTCAGCTCGGACAGCGACCCGGTGAATACGAAGGTGGAGCCGGCGAGCGGCCCGGCGCCCTCATTGGACGGCGATTCGACGATTGTCAACCCGGCACCGCGCAGGTCGTCGATCGTCGCTCGGTTCGGCTCGTTGCGGAAGTATTCGACGATCCCCTCCGCCGTCTTTGGGCCGATCTCGGGCAGCGCCGTCAGCTCTTCGACGCCGGCATCCATCATCCGGTCGACGGTGCCGAACGCGTCGGCGAGGATCCGCGCCGCCCGCTCCCCCACCTCGGGGATCCCCAGCGCGAACAGGAAACGGGACAACGATACCCGCTTGGCCTCTTCGAGGGCGGAGAGGAGGTTGTCGGCGGACTTCGGCCCCACCCGCTCGAGCTCGATCAGCTCGTCGCGCTCCAGACGGAACAAGTCGGCGAGCGAGTTCACGAGTCCGCGATCGACCAGCTGGTGCACGAGCTTGTCCCCGAGTCCGTCGATGTCCAGTCCGCCCTTGGAGACGAAGTGAAGCACCGACTGCCGAAAGCGGGCCGGACACGCGGTGTTGAGGCAGCGTCGCGCCGCTTCTCCCTCGATGCGGACCACCTCCGAGCCGCAGACCGGGCAGTGGGTCGGCATGGAGAACGGCTGCTCGTCGCCGGTCCGTTGCTCGGGGAGCGGACGGACGACTTGGGGGATCACATCGCCGGCTCGCTGCACGACGACCATATCACCGATCAGGATCCCCTTGCGCTCGATCTCGTCCTCGTTGTGGAGGGTGGCATTGGATACCTCGACCCCATGCACACGCACCGGCTCGAGCACCGCCACCGGGGTGAGGGTTCCGGTGCGCCCGACCGAGACCACGATATCGCGCAGTCGGGTGATCTCCTGGCGGGCCGGGAACTTGGCGGCGATCGCCCATCGCGGACTGCGGCTTACCGTTCCGGCGATCCGTCGCGCTGCGAAGTCGTCGACCTTCACCACCGCCCCGTCGGTTTCGTAGGGTAGCTCGTCCCGTTCGTCCATCAGGTGGCGGTAGAACGCCACCGCGGGCTCGATTCCGTCGCAGACCGCATAGCGGCGATTGATCCTCATCCCCAGCTCCGGCAGCGTCTCGAGAAGGGTGGCTTGGGAGTCGATCTCCAGCCCTTCGATCCGACCGATGTCGTAGCAGTAGATCTTCAGCGGCCGCTCAGCGGTCACCTTCGGGTCGAGTTGACGCAGTGATCCCGCCGCGAGGTTCCGCGGGTTGGCGAACGGCGGAAGGTCATCTTCCGCTCGGCGGGCGTTGAGCTCGTCGAGGTCCGCCTTGTCGATGTACACCTCTCCGCGGACCTCCAGCAAGTGCGGGATCCTTCCCGCCGACCGGCGGAGGCGCAGCGGAACGGCAGCGATCGTCCGGAGGTTGGACGTCACGTCCTCGCCCTCTCGGCCGTCGCCGCGGGTGGATCCGCGTACGTAGGCGCCATGTTCGTAGACCAGCTCCACGGACAATCCGTCGAGCTTGGGCTCGGCGACGTAGGCGACGGTTTCCCGGTCGAGGAGCGAGCGTATCCGGCGGTCGAATTCCCGCAGGCCGGCCTCGTCGAACGCATTGTCCAGGCTGAGCATCGGGATCGCATGTTCAACGGTCCGGAACCGCTCGGCGGGTCGGGCTCCGACCCGCTGGGTGGGCGAGTCGGGGGTCACCCACTCAGGGTGTTGGGTCTCGAGCTGCTCGAGCCGGCGGAACAGCGCGTCGTACTCGGCGTCGGAGATCTCTGGAGCATCGAGCACGTAGTACAGGTAGTCGTGGTGCTCGATCTCCTGGCGTAGGCGCTTGATCTCCTGTTCAGTTGTGCGGCTCATGATCGTGCAAGGGTCGGGGGGACCGCGGGGGGAGTCAAGCGGCGCGTTCGTCAGACGCCGGCGTCTCCGAACCGCCGATCGGCGGTTCGGAGGCCAGCGACTCGCCGAGGTCGGTAAGGGTGTCCCGATCGAGGTTCAGTCCGATGAGGAACCAGAACACGCCCTCCGTCTGCCAGCCCAGCTCACAGGGGGCGTGCGATGGGTCGAGACCCGAGGCGTGCTCCTCCCACAGCGAGCGCCGATCGAGGAGCCGGGCGTCTCGTCCGGCGAGGGTAATCGCCTCCCCATGCTCGGCTTGCGCGCTCCGCCGACGGGCCATGTTGCGGCTGAGGTAGTTGCCAACGCGGACGGTGACGATCGATTCCGTGCCATCGCCGTTCTCCGGGTGTCGGATGTAGGTCATCACGACGTATCCCCGACCGCGTTCCCGGTCCTCGGCCAGGCGGGCGCGGCCATCGATCGGCGTGTAGCCGGCGGCATCGAGCGCAGCGAACGACGCGGCGAACGGCGACCGTTCGCCGAGTTCGCCGATCGGGACGATCTGCTCTTCGAACAGGCGGGTTCCCTTGGGCGGCTCGAATGGCGATGGGGGCTCGGACGCGAGCCGCACCGAGCGGTAGCTGACGGTGATTGTGCCGTCGGGTCCGACGAGGGGGTGCGACTGCGTGGTCGAGGCGGGCCGGAACTGGAGCCGGATCGGGAACAACGTCTCGCGCTCGAACGCCACCGTTGCCTTGTCGGCGAGAAAAGCGACCCGCTTGAACGCGTGTCCACGAACCGCCCGCTTCGGCTTCAGGGTGAGCGATCTCGTCTCGCGACCTTCGATCGTCTCCAGGCCGCCGTCGCGAAGCAGGTAGTCGTGGGGCAGTTCGCGCAGGTAGTCCACCTCACCGAGGAGGGGGAATTCCGGCAGCGGCTCGATCGTTGCGCCCAACGGTCGAACGAGGCATACCCCGCTGGACGCGTCGTACAACCAGGTCCGGCGGCCGTCGGAGTGGACGGACAGACGGACGATCTCTTCGGGGGTGAACTCGGTGTCCCCCGTCAGTCTCTCTTCGAGTTCGAGGAGCGGGTTGTCATAGGACTCGACGTCCACGTCGAGACGATCGGGACGATGCCGTCCGACCTGGGCGACGAGGCGAATCGGGCCCGCCTCGATCGTCTGGATGGCCCGGAATCCCGTGAGCTTCCGGCAGGCGTCGGCGACGTCCTTGGCGAACTCGGCGATGGGACGTTCGTTGGGTGCCGTCATAGTGCCCCTAGTATACCGACCGTTCGCATCGATGTGCGACCCGACGGCAGACATCTGGGCGGGCGAGGAAGCTGACAAGAGACCGCTGCGAAGCGAGGTCATCAGCATGGGTGACGAACGTCTTACCGAAAGGCCAGAACCGCCTTCGCTTGGCCGATTGCGCTATGATAGGCGAGAAGGGCGACAAGGCTGTATATCCGTTCCCATGGGCAGGTTCCCCCCATCGGGATCGCGGCCCGAGTCCCCCGGCGGCGCTTGACGGAGAGGACGGAGTTCCGATATTCACTACGTGTCGGGAGGGGGTTCCACGGGGAGGGAACCGTATGTCGCTGGAAGATGACAAGGTGTTGGATACGGTCATGCTGGAGTCGTTGGCCGTGATTGCTGCGGCCAATGAGCGGTCTCTGGTCGAGGAGTTGAATCGAGCCGTTCGGACCTACGTCCTCAACGAACTCGCCGAGCATGGGGAGTTCGACCTGCTCGAACAGGTCGTATCGGGGGCGTCGCACCTCTCGGACGGGTAGTACAGTACAGCGCGCGGCCCTCGGCCTCGCCGCGGCGGGCGTCCGTCCGTTGCCACCGGTCTCACCGGAAGCTACACTCGGGGTATCCCATCGATGGGGGGGATCCCGTGAAGGACCTAGGTATTTGGGTTGCCATTGGTTTGGTTGCCGTGTCGGTGGCGGCGGCGGTGTGGCTTGGAGGCGGGGAGGAGCCGCTGGAAGCGGCTCCGGGGTTCACGCTCGAGAGTCTGGACGGCGTCGAGGTGTCGCTCGCCGACTACCGGGGCCAAGTGGTCATCCTCGATTTCTGGGCATCGTGGTGCAAACCGTGCACGAAGTCGTTCCCCGAGCTTCACGCCCTGCAGAAGGCGTACGCGGACCGGGGTGTCGAGCTGCTCGCTGTCAGCCTGGACCACAGCGCGGCGAGGGCCCGCGACCATCTGATCGAGCAGGGCTATGCTACGAAGAACGTGCTGTACGGCTCGCTCGCCGCTGCGCGTGAAGTCAAGGAGCGCTACGAGGTCGGCGGGATCCCCCGTACCTTCCTTATCGACCGCGAAGGGTGGATCCGCTTCTCCGGCCATCCCAAACGGTTCTCCGCCGAGATCCTGGAGAGCTGGCTGTAGCGGCGCCCCGGCGCCGCGCCATGTCCGTCGTTTCCCGTCCACGCGAGCATCCCGCCAGTCGATGTCCCCGAGCGTCGGAGAGTGAACCGGAGCGGGGGCGACCGCGACCTACCGAGTGAGAAGGTGATGCACCGTCTCGCTCGCACGAGGTCCGAACCGATGGGTCGGTCGCCCGAGGGACTTGTCGGCGAGCGGGCGCGGGAGGGCTCGATCGAAGGAAGATGAACACGGCCGATGTCCGAGCCGGGAAGGGGATCCGGTGGCGTCCGATCGTGATCTGATGGCTCGCGTGGCCGAAGGCGACGAGGCCGCGTTTCGAGCACTGTACGACCGGTTTGCCGATCGCGTCTACCGGTACGCGTACACCCTTCTTCGGACGAAGCATCTGGCCGAGGAGGTGGTCCAGGAAACGATGATCGCCGTGTGGAAGGGAGCTGCGAAGTACGCAGGTCGTTCGAAGCCCTCGACGTGGATCTTCGGCATCGCTCGCAACCAGGCCTACAGCCTGGTGCGCAAGGAAAGCCGCAGGGAACGGGTTCCCGACGTCTCGCTTGTGGAGCCGGATCCGGCACCCGCCGTTCAGCGCCAAGAGAGGGTGGCCAGGGCGCTGGCCACGCTGTCGGACGATCATCGCGAGGTCGTCTTCCTCACCTTCTACGAGGGGCTGTCCTACCCGGAGATTGCGGCGATCCTCGACATCCCGGCGGGGACGGTGAAATCGCGAATGTATCACGCGAAGAGGCGGCTCGGGGAGGCGCTGACATGAACCGATGCATCGAGATCCAGGAGCTGATCCCGTGGTACGTCGAGGGGACGCTCTCTGGCGATGAGGAACGAGCGGTCGCCGCGCACCTGCGGGGCTGCGAGCGGTGCCGCGACGACTTGGTGACGACGATGCGGCTTCGACGGGACATCCGCGCGATCGTCGACGCTCCGGAGGGTTTGCCGGATCGGCTGCGAGACCGCGTGGTGCAGAAGGCCGCGGGGAGGAAGCTGGCGCAGCTCGACGTGGGCTCGTTCTTCCTCGGTCTTTCGATCGGCGCCAGCCTGCGCAAGCGGAACATCCCGATCCGCGGAGATCTCAACGTCATGGGGCGGAGGCTTCGCTTGTTCCGTACGGGAAGGAAAGGAGGAGACCAATGAGCGGTGACGACTTCATCAGGAGCGTGGACGATCTGCGGGAGCTGCTGCAGACGGTGTCCGATCAGGTGCCCGATCTGCTGCGGGGTCTTCGCGACATCATCTACTCGAAAGAGGCGGCGGAGTCGATGGCCGACGCGGTGGCGACATTCTACAACAAGCTGGTCGAGGCGGGGATCCCCAAGGACGAGGCGCTCGACATGGCGCGGGGCTACGTCCTGAACCTGCGGGAGATCCTCGGCGGCAAGGGCGGCTTCAACATGAATATCGGTGACGTGGCCAAGTCGAAGCGGAGAGGAGACGAAGACTGAAACTGATCGTGCGGGTCTTCCTCGGCGTCTCGGTGGCGCTGCTCGTCGTCTGGTTCCTCGGCCAGTTGGTCGGGTTCCTGATCGGGCTGGGCTGGGCCCGGTGCCGCTCGCGGAGGGTCTTCCGGAGACGGCTGCGACGCAACGGGCTTCCCGCGGACGTGGTCGATGAGATCGGCCGCCGCTACCATCGCCCCGGGCTGCTGCGGGCGATGCTCCGATCGGACCGCTCGTAGGCGGCTCCGAGAGAACCGATCGGTTTGTCAGACCGGCCCTCCGACGATACCATGAGAGCTGCGGGACGTGGCGCAGCCTGGTAGCGTGCTTGCATGGGGCGCAAGAGGTCCCCGGTTCAAATCCGGGCGTCCCGACCAGCTCCGACGTCGATCGACGGACGGGGGTTCCCGTTCAATCCCCAGCGTGTAGTGATACCGTATCGATCGACCGCCCGGTCGGCGCCAAGGAGATGGTGTCATCGACAACCGACGCGACCGGAATCGCCTCCACCGTCAAGACTCCCTCCGCCGACGTGCAGCGGACGTAGTGGAGCAGTCCGTAGCGTCGCGCGACGGTGCCGTCGGCGATCCGCTCGGGCGCGGCGAGGAGCGGAGCGCCGCCGCCGCCCGTGTTCACGTAGTGCACGCCGTGCCGGTAGATGTGCTCGTAGCACGCCTGCGATCCGCTGAACACCACGTCCACTCCGACCCGTCGGAACAGGGGTTCCCATGCGTTGCACAGCGGCTCGTGACGGCCGCCGGGATACGAAGCGCTGTACAGGGCGTCGTGACAGAACACGACGATGAGCTGGCCCCCTGCGGCGGCGAGGTCGTTCTCGAGCCAAGCGGTCTGAGCGGTCATCGCGTCATCATCGGCGATGTCGACGACGGTCGAGTCGAGGCCGACGAAATGGAGGTCGCCGAGGTCGAAAGACCACCACTGCTCGCTGTTCCTTCCGCCTCCCGCTGGCAGGGCGAACGCGTCGTAGTAGCCGAATGCCTCGGCCTCTCGTGTGCCGATCACCGGAAGGAATGCGTGGGAGCGCACCAAGTCGCCGATTGCCCAGAAGACATTCTCCAGCTGTCCCTCCGTGGGGGCATCCACCAGCCCCCCGGCGTGGAAGACGAGGAGTGGATCGTCGTCGGCGATCGCCTCGGCGACCAGGCGATGGCGGTCGGGATGAGATCGCGTCGCCCCGTACACGGAGAAGCGGATCGAAGCGGGATCGGACGGGAGGGTACGTAGCGTCCCGATCGACAACGGGTAGACGGCATCGCCCTCGTAGAACACCAGCTGATACCGGTAGGCGGAGCCAGGCAGCAGGTCCTGCAGCCAGATCTCGGCGATCCCTTCGTGACGCTCGAAGCTCAGCGTTTCGTCCCAGCGTCCGGTGGCATCGTACGCTTGCGCCAGACCGTAGCGAAGGTCGAAGGCGACCGACCGGACGGTCGCCCACGTGATCGCAGCGTACTGTTCGCCCGGCGCGCCGAGCACCGGGCCCCACGCCCACGGAGCCGACAGCTGCCCGAGGCAGCCGTGGACGGATACACAGGCCAGCACAGCAAGAAGAACCAGCGATCGCGTCACGACATTGGTCATCACGGTCCATCTCCCCTCACGGCGTTCGACCGTGGTCTTGCACCATTCTGGCGAGAAACGGAGGCCCGGTCAATCGTGGGACGACCGGGCGCCGTTGCCGCTGCGGGCTTGAGGCCTCGCGGTGTCGAACTCCCCGCGGGCAGCTGCGGTCGCTCCATCGACCGGAAGGGCCCGCATCTACCGGCACGCGCCCGCATCGCGATCACCGTTGCGACGGCGAACAGCGGGTGGCCCATCCCCTTCCTTGCGGGTTGCGTGGAAGGCGCGTTCAGACGATCACCCATCTTGTGATTCGGACCGCTGACACCCTACACAGACGACGTAGCAGCGGCCGTGAGGCGAGGTGGCAGACAGGTCACAGGCTCTCGCGCCGCCGGCCGGCCGCTCACGCTGGAAGGGCCGCTCTGTATGCCATCCGCCTTCTGGAGGCTAGGGGACGGACGGCCGGTACGGCTCTCTGACGTAGCCGACCGCCTCGGAACGGGCCAAGGCGACCAGCAGGTCGATCGGCAACTGCAGCTTGACGAGTCCATCGGTCCGGCCGGTGACGTACGGCTCGTAGGCCGCCGCCAACGTCGCCTCGGGGAGGAGTTCGGCGACGACCTCGACGCGCAGTCCGACGAGCGCCAGCGCGTGCGCTGCCGCGAAGTCGAACCAATCCCGAGCGACGAGCAATCCGTACAGCGTCGAGTCGAGCGATGCATCCTGCGGCGGTGGGGGGGGCTTGGGAGCGGATTTGGGAAACGATTCCACCTCGAAGCTGACCTCGTTGCCGATGATCCCCAGCGATTGCAGGGAGGTCAGCGCGGTGTCGAGCGTCTCGCCCATGGGCAGATCCCGACTCGGATCGATGACCAAGGTGGCACCGTCGATGCCCGGCCGCACCGTGTAGCGGAACCCGTCGGCGGCGTCGCGCAACAGGAAGCGATCCCCATCGATCACCAGCAGCTGCTCGTCGAACAGCACGGTATCGGCGGAGCTATCGACCGGCTCCCCCTCGTGGAATGCCTGGGGAACGTCTCCGTCGTAGCTGACGATCGAGTAACCGGCAGTTTGGGCCGCCGCTCGGAGCGCGTCGACCTCGACGGTCACGAGCCCCAAGGACAACAGGTAGTAGTTGGATGCCAAGAACGTCGACGTGGGCTCGGACGCCGCGGCGGCGGCGCCGGCGATGGTCAAGGCGATGAGGGCAGCGAGCATCGTGCGGCAAAGCTTCATGCGAGCCTCCTTTTCCCCTTCATGAATCACCTACACGGAGCGACCGGCCAGGTTTCCCTACCGGACCACACCATAGGCCAAGAGCAGGTCGGTCAGTGGGCAGCCGCAAGCATCCTCCAACGCGGTGATCAGGTCCGCGGGCTCGGCGATCGCGCCCTGGTGCTCGCGGTAGTAGGTCGACACCGCGCCGAAAAACGCGTCATCGCCGATCGTGCGGCGCACCTCGTGGAGGAACAGGGCGCCGCCGCTGTAGATGAAGCCGCTGTAGGTCGAGGACGAGGCGAAGGCGTACACCGGACTGGCGATCGTCTCGCCGGGCCGCTGCGCCTGCGCGCGTTCATAGCTTTGGCGCCACTGCGCGAGGTTCGCGGCGGCGTCCCCGGGACCGCCGTAGACGTCGAGGAACACATAGGACAAGTAGGTGGCGAAACTCTCGTCGAGCCACGGATGCTCGATGATGTCGTTGCCTACCGCCGCGTAGAACCACTGGTGGGCCATTTCGTGCGCGACGATCACGTCGTAGAACAGGTCGTCGGGGCGAGCGGCATACAAGGAGGAGACGAGGACGAGACCGGACAACTCCACGCCGGCGGCCCACTGCATCGGCACCTCGGCGAACTCGACTTCTCGATAGGCGAGCATCCCGATGCGATCCTGGTACAGCGTGAGCGCGTCGCTGGCGAGCTCGAGCGTACGGTGGGCCGCGGCGGCGTGCTCCGGGCGAAACCAGGCGCGCAGGACGATATCGCCGACCACCATCTCCTTTGCCTCCCTGCCTTGCACCAGGACCGCGGAGAAGTCGCGGGCGCCATCGATCGCGAACCGGTAGGTCACCGCCCCCCCCTCCGACGGGGCTTGCTCGATCGTGATCCCGGAGGCGACCGGCGTGTAGTCGGCGGGAACCGTCAGGCGGACATCGTACGCCGCCGCTTCACTCATCAACGCGTCCCCGAACGCCTGCACCGGATCCAGCGACCAGCCCTCGTCCGTGTACAGCGCGAGTATCGGGTAGAACGCGGTCAACGTCAGGGCGTGCTCGGAGCGCGTCAGGAGACCGTACGCGCCCGGCGTCGGGGTCCCATTCCAGCGATCGACCTTCCCTTGGAACGCGAACGAAACGCTCACCGAGGCTTCCGGAGCGAGCGGCACCTCCAACGGCACCAGCAGCACCGTATGGTCGACGTAGGTCTGTCCGTCCACCGGGATCTCGTCGACGCGAATCTCGTCGATCGACAGCTCCGCCTCGCCGTAGATCGTCGTCGCGTTCGGAAGAAGGCGGAAGAACAGCTGCTCGAGCTCTCTCCCGGCGGGATTGGGGATCTCGACGGCCAGTTCTCCGGAGAATGTGCCGGCGACCGGGTCGACGGTGATGTCCATCACATACGATGGGGAGGCCGCTGCGATCGCGAAGGAAGAGAACAGCAGAGCGACGGCGGCGAGGATCCCGACAAGGCGGCGGGACGGGTGGGGCATCATGGTGCCTCCTTCGGCGATGGCTCCAGGACGTTGCGGTACACCGCCTCGTAGCGGGGCACCAGCTCATGATGGGCGAACGCCTCGACGGCTCTCCGCTTGGCGGCGGTGCACATCCGGCGGCACAGCGCTTCGTCGCAGAGCAGCTCCTGCGCGTGGTGCGCCATCCGGGAGACGTCGCCGACGGGGGCAAGGTAGCCGGTGACCCCGTGCTGGACGACCTCCGGGAGCCCTCCGACGTCGCTGGCGATCACCGGAACGCCACTGGCCATCGCTTCCAACGCGACGAGACCGAAGCTCTCGGTCGAACTGGGGAGGAGAAGAAGGTCGGCCGACGCGAGCAGCGGCGCGACGCGATCGACGACCCCGACGAACACGACGCGGTCCAGCACCCCCAGCTCCTCGGCCGTCTCGCGCGCCACCGGGATGTCCGGGCCGTCTCCGACGAGCACGAGGCGACAGTCGATGCGGGCCGCGACCTCGGCGAACACCGCCACCACGTCGCGGATCCGCTTGACGGGCCGGAAGTTGGAGATGTGCATCAGCGTCTTCTGCGTGCTGCGGGACCGATCGGGGATGCACGGGCACCGCTCGCTGACGTGTCGTTCCGGGTCGATGAAGTTGTACACCACCGACAGCTCGCGATCGATCGGGAACTGGCGGAGCGTCTCCTCCTTCAGCCAGTTCGAGACGACGGTGACCGCATCGGCGCGCTGGATCGTCATCGTGGTGACCGGCCTGAACGAGGCGTTGTTGCCGACGAGCGTGATGTCGGTGCCGTGGAGCGTCAGCACCACCCGCAGGTCGCGTTCGGTGACGATCTGCTTGGCCAGCAACGCCGCGGCGCCGAACGGGATCGCATAGTGGGCATGCAGCAGGTCGAGCTCCTTGAGCCGGGCCACTTCCGCCATCTTCGACGCCAGCGCCAACGTGTAGGGGAAGTGCTTGAGCAGCGGATACTGCTCGATCTCGACCTCGTGGAAACTGACGCGAGGCGGAAGCTCGGTCAGCCGCAATGGCGCGGCGTAGCTGATGAACGCAACCTCGTGGCCGCGCTCGGCGAGGTGTTTGCCCAGCTCGGTGGCCACCACGCCGCTGCCGCCGTGGGTGGGATAGCAGCAGATGCCGATATGCAAGCGGGTCCCTCCTAGAAGGATTGGAAGTCGAGCCCGAGCGGGTCGTCGACGGCGAGGTGACCGTGAATCAAGAACGCCTCGCCGTAGGTGGCCCGAATCCGGGCGCCGTAGTATGCCATGCGACTGCGGATCAGCCAGTCGGTGCTCGGTGAGGTCAGCCGGGTCTGTGGGCCGAGGCTGCGATCGGGCTGGAACTGCGTCGAGAACGCGTAGATCGCCTCCATCTTGCGCTCGAACTGCTCCGTGATGTCGACGATGAACGTCGGCTCGAACTCGTACCATCCCGCGTAGTAGAACAGCCGTGTCGGGCGATGCTTCTCCTGTCCGGTATCGTACCGTTCGAGGCCGGCGAGGAACGCGCCCTCATAGACCAGCGGAGAGGCGTTGGCGTGATCCGGGTGTCGATCCTCCCAGTACGGCAGAAGGAGGGACTCGGGCTTCCAACGTCGAATGACCTCCGCGATCCGGCGCCTGCCTTCCGGGGTCACCGCGACGTGGCCGTCCTCGAGACCGAGGTTCTCCCGGGCCGTCACCCCGAGGATCTCCGCCCCCTTCTCGGCCTCCTGCGCGCGGAGGTCGGCGCTGCCCCGCGTCCCGAGCTCCCCGCGGACGAGATCGACAAGGACGACCCGCCGGCCGCCGTCGGTCAGCTTGATCACAGTGCCGCCGCATCCGATCTCGATATCGTCCGGATGCGCTCCGAATACCAGGATATCGGCCGTGGTCATGGTGCCCCTCCCAGGGAGACTGCGTAGTGCGCATATTCGCCAGGCTCGGCGACCGGCTCAAGGCGGTCGATCCACCGCGGACCGAACCGGGCAACGGCCTGAACCAGGGAGACGACCCGCTCCTGGGGCTTGTCGGCCGGACGCAATTCGGCACGGAGACGCCGCAGCTCCCGTAGCGACAGCCCCCGGCGAGCCAGATCGACCCGAACCGCGCGCCCCTCCAGCCCGTCGAGTTGTTCCTCGATGCGGTCGGCCGTCTGACGCCACCTCGCCGGCAATCCCGGGTCGAGTTGCTCGAGCGGCTCGACGAGCGGTTCCAAGGCGGCGCGCACCGCTCTCTTCCGTCCGGCGAACTGTCCGAGCAACGCCGGCGACGTGGCGGCGCGGGCGGCGGCGGCGGGATCGAACGTGGCGCTGAGCGCCTCCGCCGCCGTGAGGCCGAACCTGGAGAGCATATCGGCTTGCACGGGGTCGAGGAGGGTATAGCCGCCGCGCGGGAAGGCGAGCGGTTGTGGAACGGCAAACAGCCGATACACCGGATCGAGCAGGGCATGATAGGCAAGCTCGCTCGGCCCCAGCACATTGGCGAGCGTCGGAAGCAGCGCATCGGCGACCAGCGGGCGAAGCGCCGCATCGGGGGAGTAGCGCTGGGGGCAGCGAGCGGCCGCGCTGACGTGCCGCGCCGGCTCTTCCACCCGTCCCCGTCTCCCCTCGTCGTCGAAGGCGAACATCCTCCCGGCGCTCGTCGGATCGATGGGGACCGGATAGCCGGCCGCGGAGAGGTGGGAGGCGCTCGCGGCGAGGGCAGCGGAGATTCGATCGGCGCCCCCGAGCAACTCGGCGAACAGCGGGCCGGCCAACGGCCGCAGCGTGCGCGGCTCCACCTGCACCAACCCGGCATCGCCGACCAGGCGGCGCCAGATCCTGGCATGCCATGTGGCGTAGTCGTCGGCCGCTTCGGGTCGGAACAGCTCGCGGGCGTCGCCAAGCTGTGGTGCCAGGGCCTCGAGCGCTTCGTTGGCGGCATCTTGCACCGCCTCGGTCACCGGCAGCCGCTCGATCGGCCGCCCCCGATCCGGCCAGTCGAAGGTGATCGTTCGCAGGTCGCCGGCGTCGTCGACGAACCGGACTCGGTTGATCTCGGTGAAGTCGTGGTCCTCGCTCGCCCACCAGAAAACCGGCACGATCCGAGCATTCAACCGCTCGCCCACCGCCTCGGCGGCGTGGAGGACCGCATGGATCTTGTAGGCGGTGTACAGCGGGCCGCCGAGGAAGCCGACCTGTTGGCCGCCGACGATGCAGAGGGTGTCGTCCCGGGCCAACGCGTCGATGTTGCGCAGCACCGCGTCGGGGGCGCCGAGACGCTCATTGTAGTCGCGAAGCCGATCGGCCACGGCTCGGCGCGGTGGGGCGAACCCCCGGCGCGCGGCGGCGGCCTCCCGAAATCGCATCGGACGGTGTTGGAACCGGTCGACGGCCGCCGGCTTCCCGCCGACGTAGTCGAGAAAGAACGGTTGATCGGGGTACAGCGAGCGCGGATCGATCGGCTCGATCACGTGGTCTCCCCAGTCGCTGGCTTGCGGGCCACGCCGACCATGCGTGCGGCGTCGGGGCCGTACGGACGTCCGTCGAGGCCGCCGAGGATGCGGATGTCGGTGAATCCAGCGCGGTCCAGCAGCGATCGCAGTTCGCCGGCCTCGTACATCCGGACCGATTCGCGGTGGTGCCGCACCTCCCCGTTGGCGCGCCGAAGCCGGATCTGCTTCTCGACACGGAGGCCGTCGGGGGAGATCGAACGGGTGATCATTGCCTGGAGATCGTCGCGGGTTGTTTCGCTGGACGGCTCGAGGTGAGCGATCGTCCAGGGACGGTTGAGCGTATCGAGAACAAACCGACCGCCGACGCGCAGCGCGGCGTGGGCCTCTCGGAGGACCGCCAGATCGTCGGCCGTGCGCGTGAAGTAGCCGAACGACGTGAACAGCGACAACACGGTGTCGAACGCATCGCGAAACGGGATGTCGCGCATATCCGAGCGGAGCAGTCGAAGACGCGTCCCGGGGCCCGCCCCGAGGCGCTGGCGCGCGGTGTCGAGCAGCGTCGGGGAGAGATCGATGCCGGTGAGATCGGTGAATCCAGCCTCCTGGAGGGCGACCAGGTGGCGACCGGCACCACAGCACAGATCGAGCAACGGGCCCTTCTTCGGTGGGTCGAGCAGGGCGACGATCGCGGCAACGTCGTCACGGGCTTCGGTGAGATCGCGGTGCGGGTACAGCGCCAGGTAATCGGCTCCGAACCACTCCTCGTACCAGGATGTCACGCGATGCCGTGCTCCTTCTTGTACTCCGCCCAATGGCGCTTGAGGTCCACGAACGCAGCGAGATCGGGACGCAGCAGAAACGGGTTCGTCTCCCGCTCGTGGCCGATCGTCGACTGCGGAGACGCCCCGACATCGTGCCCGGGGAACACCCGGGTCGCCGGAGGGAGTTGGAGAAGCTTCTCGTGCAGCGACCGATACTGTGACGCGGCCCCGTCGCCGAGGTCGGTTCCTCCCACCTTGCCCACGAATAGGGTGTCACCGGTGAACACGGCGTCGCTGACGAGCAGGCAGATGGAATCCGGCGAGTGACCGGGGGTGTGCAGCACCCTGACCTCGAGGTCACCGAGCGGGAAGACCGCTCCATCGGCGACCTCCCGGCCCGTCTCCGGGTCCGTGTCCCCGAACAACAGTGGTCGCACCCCGGTGAGCGTCTCGAACCGGTCGTTGCCGTTGGTGTGGTCGTGGTGGCCGTGGGTGCAAAACGCGCGAGCGATCGTCAGCCCGGCCTCGGACGCGGCGTCCACGGGCTTCCGTGGAGCGTAGGAGGGATCGATGACAGCCGCGACGCCGGAGGTCGGATCGCCGACGAGGTAGGCGAAGTTGCGGTCTCCGCCGGTGAGGATCTGTCGAACGATCATGGTTCTCCTTTGGGGGCGCCGCACGGCGGCCTCGGGCGGATTCTACGGGCGGCGGTGGTCCCGGCGCAACGTGGAGGGGTTGTCATCAGGACGCATCCGTCGTACAATAGCTTCACAATACATTCCATCCATTTACGGAACAAAGGAGGGAGGAAGCATGACAAGGCAGAGCAAACGGACACGTTGGATCGGTGCGCTGGTCTTCATCGCAGCGCTGTCGGCTCTCGCGGACGGTCAGGTGGTGATCAACGAGGTCGGGTGGAGCGGGACAGCGGCGAGTTCCAGCGATGAATGGATCGAGCTGTACAACCTCGGCGATCGGGCGGTCGATCTCAGCGGCTGGACGCTGAGCTTCGGGGACACGACGATCGATCTCGGGGCGATGAGCGGGGACACCGTCGAGGTGCGCCAAACGACGATCGCCGCGGGCGGCTACTTGCTGCTCGAGCGCACCGACGACGACGCGGTGGCCGACGTGGACGCCGACGTCCTCTACAAGGGGGGCCTGTCGAACGCGGGCGAGCTCCTGGAGCTCCGCGACGCCGACGGGGTGGTGGTCGACCGGGTCGACGGCGCCGCCGGGTGGGCGGCCGGGACGTCGTCGGGTGGCGAGCCACCGTACGCGTCGATGGAGAGGGTCGACCCCGCGAGCACGCCACCGGCGTGGGCGAGCCACGACGGCCGCACCGGAACCGGCGTGGACGCGAAAGGCGGGGTCCTCCACGGCACTCCGGGGCGGGAGAACAGCGCCACGATCCTTGTGCGCTCGGCGCCGCGGGTCCAGTTGCTGTCGCCGAGCCGGGCGGGAAGGGTGCTTTCGGGAACGGTGATCGTCGAGTGGGCGGCCACCGATCCCGATGGGACCGACGAGGCGCTTCGCCTGGCCGTGGAGTGGTCGCCGGACGATGGTGAGAGCTGGGAGCCGATCGCGGCGAACTTGGCCAACGGCGGCAGCTACGCGTGGGACACCACGGCGTGCGCCGACGGGGAAACGGTACGGGTACGGGTCGTTGCCGAGGATGCCGCCGGACTGCGCGGATACGCCGTCAGTCCGACGCTTGCCGTGCGCAACGCCGGCGACTAGCTCGACCGCGGAGGCTCGGTCAGCATCAGCCGGATGTCGTCCAGGTGGGCGCGGACCACGTCCACGCCCGCCTGGATCGCCTCCTTGGCATGGTCGAAGCCGAACATCTTGATCCACCCCACCTCGGGACGCAGGACCAACAGCCGCTCGCCGTGGCGGCTCCGGGCGTGCTCCAGTTGGAGATTCGTCAGGTACTGGGATGTGGCGCGCTGCGACTGGAGCAGGGCATCGAGGCACGTCTCCACCTCGCGATTGAGGGGGGCGCCCGTGTCGACGGCGAGGATGGCGTCGGCTCCCCTGTCGGCGACGACGTCGACGGGCAGCTTGTCCAGGATTCCGCCGTCGATGAGATAGCGGCCGTCCCGGGCCACCGGTGAGAACACGCCGGGAACCGCCGTGCTGGCGGTGATCGCATCAGCCAGTCGACCGGTATCGAGCACGACCCGCTCGCCGCTCTCCAGGTCGGCCGCCACCACGGCGAACGGGATTAGCGTATCCTCGAACCGCTTGCCGGCCGTCAGCAGCGAGAACAGCTCGCACAAGCGAGCCAGGTCGTGGGGTGAAGCCCCTTCCTCGCGCCAAGGGGAACCGCGAACATAGTCCATCACGCTGCGGCTGATGATCCGCTGGAGCTCACGAAGGGTGCTATCGGTGACCCCCAGCAGCTCGTTGAGGTCGATCGTCTCCAGCACGCCCCGCACGATGTTCAGATCGGAGCCGATCGCGTGCGCGGCGCCCATGGCGGCGCCCATGCTGGTGCCGGCGATCGCGAAGATCGGGATGCGCGCCTCGTCGAGGGCAATCAGCACCCCAAGATGGGCGAGCCCCCGAGCACCACCTCCACCCAGCGCCAACCCGAGCTTGCACGTCATGGCGTAATCGACAAAGCCCCTTCCGCCCGATCATAGCCGAGCGGAAGGGGCCATCCAAACCGAGGATGGATTCCGTTGCCTAGTACGGCATGCCGCCGGGCATCGGCGGCGCCGCCTGCGCGGGCTCATCCTCCTTGATCTCGGCGACCAGCGCGTCGGTCGTCAGCAGCATCCCGGCGATCGACACGGCGTTCTGCAGCGCCGAGCGCGTGACCTTGGTCGGGTCGATAATCCCGGCCTCGACCATGTCGTGGTACTTCTCGCTCGCCACGTCAAACCCGATGCCGGTCTCCAGCTCGCGGATCTTCTCGACGACGATCGCGCCCTCGAAGCCGGCGTTCAGCGCCAGCTGTCGAAGCGGTGCCTCGAGCGCCCGTCGGAGGATCGATACACCGATCTTCTCGTCGCCGACCAGCTTCTTGATCCCGTCCAGGCCCTTGGCGGCGTTGAGCAGCGCCACCCCGCCTCCGGGCAGGATCCCCTCGTCGACCGCGGCCTTCGTCGCCTCGAGCGCGTCCTCCATGCGGTGCTTCTTCTCGGACAACTCCGTCTCGGTGGGCGCGCCGACCTTGATGACGGCTACACCGCCGGCAAGCTTCGCCTTCCGCTCCTCGAGCTTCTCGCGGTCGTAGTCGGAGTCGGTCGTCTCGATCTGGGCTTCGATCTGCTCGATCCGCCCCTGGATCGACTCGGTCTTGCCCTTGCCGCCGATGATCGTCGTGTTGTTGTTGTCGACCTTCACCGTCTCAGCGGTTCCGAGCATGTCGAGGGTGGTGTCCTTGATCTGCATGCCGGCGTCCTCGGCGATGACGGTCCCGCCGGTGAGTACGGCGATGTCCTCGAGCATCGCCTTGCGGCGATCCCCGAAGCCGGGAGCCTTCACGGCACAGCTGGACAGGGTGCCCTTCAGCTTGTTGAGCACGAGGGTCGTCAGCGCTTCGCCGGTGACATCCTTGGCGATCAACAGCAGCGGGCGACCGGCCTGGACGACCTTCTCCAGCAAGGGGACGAGGTCCTGGGCCGCCTTCAGCTCCTGGTCGGTGACCAGGATGAGCGGCTTGTCGAGGAGGACCTCCATCTTCTTGGGGTCGGTGACGAAGTACGGCGAGATGTACTCGCGGTCGAACTGCATGCCCTCGACGACGTCGTAGTAGGTGTCGATCGTGTCGGAATCCTCGACCGTGATGACGCCGTCATCGCCGACCGCCTCCATCGCGTCGGCGATGATCTTCCCGATCGACTCGTCGTTGGCGGAGATCGAACCGACCTGCGCGGTTTCGGCCTTCGTCTTGAGCTCGCGGCTCATCTTGCGCAGCTCGTCGACGACGGCGGCCGAACCCTTCTCCAGCCCGCGCTTCAGCTCCATCGGGTTGGCGCCGGCGGCGAGGTTCTTGAACCCCTCCTCGATCATGGAATGCGCGAGGATCGTCGCGGTGGTGGTGCCGTCCCCGGCGATGTCGTTCGTCTTGGAGGCGACCTCCTTGACGAGCTGCGCGCCCATGTTCTCGAACTCGTCCTGGTACTCCTGCTCCTGGGCGATCGTGACCCCGTCGTTGGTGATGTCCGGGCTCCCGAACTTCTTGTCGATGATCACGTTGCGCCCGCGGGGGCCGAGGGTGATGCGCACCGCATCGGCCAGCTTATCGATTCCGCCCTTCATCCGGCGACGTGCTTCTTCGCCGAAAATGACTTCCTTGGCCATGCTTCCATTCCCCCTTTGACTGTGCTACTCGACGATCGCGAGGATCTCGGAGTCCTTGACCAACAGGTACTTCTCTTCGCCCTCGATCACTTCCGTGTTGGAGAAGCTGTCGGAGATCAGGACCTGAGCCCCGACCTTGACCTCGAGCTTCTCGTCCGTGCCGAGCGCGACGACCTCCGCGCGAATGACCTTTTCACTCTTGGCGCTCTCCGGCAGCACAATCCCCCCGGCGGACTTCTTCTCCTCGGGGTCGAGCTTCTTGACCAGAACGCGCTTTCCCAACGGCTTGATTGCCATCGCCTATCGCCTCCCGTGAGGTTGATTAGCACTCAGAGCATGAGTTTGCCAACGCATTCTATCCACCGATCCCGCCGGCGTCAAGCGGTTGATGACGTCGTTCGAGGGGGGTATCGTGGCGGAAAAGGGAGACGATGCCTTCGGGAAGGACGCATCTGCGGATCGAGACCGTGCTGTTGGCGGGTTGGACATTCGTTGCCGCGATCCTGGTTCGCGGCGGATGGGTGGACGAACCGGAGATGGCGGCGTTCGTCATCGGCTACCTATTCTCCATGCTGCTCCTCAGCCCCGATCTCGATTTGGCGACCAGCGACGCCACCCGCCGCTGGGGGCCGCTGCGATGGTTGTGGGCGCCGTACGCAGCGGCGTTTCGGCACCGAAGGCTGTCGCATCACCCGCTGTTCGGGCCGATCACGCGGATCGCCTACGTCGGACTGTTGGCGTGGGGGGGATTCGCCGTGTACACCGTCGCCGGTCGAGGGGTCTCCCCCCAGCTGGTACTGCCCGGCCGGATGACGCTCGCGGTGCTCGTCGGGCTGTACCTGCCGAATCTGATCCATATCGCCGCCGACGGGCTCCATTCGCTGCGCGATCGCCTGCATCGGCGGTTGTAACCGGCAGAACCGGCTCCTATACTCCTTACGATGAACGAGACCGTGCTGTACATCCTCGGAAGCGCCGTGCTCGTCGCTACGGCGGTCATGGTGTCGCTGTTCGGGCCGTACTACGAGACGGGCATCGCATCGTGGTACGGGCCGGGGTTCGACGGAAACCTGACCGCCAACGGCGAGGTGTACGACATGAACGGAATCAGCGCCGCGCACAAGACGCTTCCGTTCGGAACGATGGTGCGCGTGGTCGATCTCGAGACCGGTCGCAGTATCGTCGTGCGGATCAACGACCGGGGACCGTTCGTCGAGGGACGGATCATCGACCTGTCCCGGGGGGCGGCGGAGAAGCTGGGGATGATCGAGCGCGGCATCATCGACGTCGGCCTGCGGATCGTCCGCTGGCCGTAGCGTCGTCGTTCCGGCCCTTCACGCGCGTCATCGGGTATCGTATGCTGTGGCGTCCGGGGAACCGCCGTCGGCGTTCTGCGGTCGCCAGGTCATGGAAGAAGGGAGATCGAACCGATGGGTCTTACAGTCAGTGAAATGCGCCGCGGGATGGCGATCGTCTACGACGGCGAGCTGTACGAAATCGTCGAATACGAGCACTCCAAGCGGGGACGCGGCGGCGCGGTGGCCAAGACCAAGCTCAAGCACCTCAAGTCGGGCAAGGTCTTGTCGGCCACGTTCAAGGGGGCCGAGAACACCGAATCGGCCTTCCTCGAGACGCGCCAGTTGCAATACCTGTATTACGACGGTTCGGACTTCGTGTTCATGGACACGGAGCGGTTCGACCAGTTCCCGATCTCCCGCGACGTGATCGGCGAGCCCGCGGCCTACCTGGTGGAAGGGATCAACGTGCAGGGGCTGTACTACCAGGGGCAGCTTGTCAAGATCCAACCTCCGACCTTCGTGGAACTGAAGGTCGCGACCACGGAGCCCGGCGTGAAGGGGGACACCGTCTCCAACGTCGAAAAGGCGGCCACCCTCGAGACCGGAGCGGTGGTCCAGGTTCCGCTGTTCGTCAAGGAGGGGGACACGTTGAAGATCGATACACGGACCGGAAGGTACGTGGAACGCCTATAAGGAGGAAGCATGGCCGAGAAGAGAGTGGAGATCGTCGACGAAGACGGCCGCATCTCCATCGCTGAAGACGTCATCGCGTCGATTGCCCGGATCGCTGCGGCGCGAGTTGACGGGATTGCACATTCCTCCGGGGGATCGCCGGGAGGTCTGATGAGCATCTTCGGCGGCGAGGACCTGGCGCCGAACATCAAGACCGAGCTGTCGGAGGACCAGGTGAGGTTGGAGCTGCGGATCGCCGTCGAATACGGATACCCGGTCCATGAGGTGGCCCAAGGCGTGCAGCAGAACGTGCAGCGCGACATCGAGAGCCTGGCGGGGATTAGCGTCTCCGGCATCGACGTCTACGTGAAGAAGGTCGCCCCGCCGCACACGCACGATATCACCGAGGAGTAGCGAGGAGGCTCAAGATGGCAGAGGCAGAGAAGGGGAGTGTCGGGATCTCCAAGGATGTCGTGACCGCCATCGCGGGGATCGCCGCGTCGGAGATCAACGGAATCGCCAACCTGCGAGCCGGGGAAAGCGCATTCCGGCGAGGCGAGGGGATGAAGCGGTTCGTCGATACGACCGTCGACGGGGACGTGGTCACGGTGACGGTCCGCATCACTGTCCTCTACGGGAATCCGATCCACAAGGTCGCCAAGCAGGTACAGACCCGGATCAAGGCGGAGATCGAACGGATGACCGGTCTGCAGGTCAGTGCGGTCAACGTGGATGTCCAGCGGTTGGTGGAGTTCGACAAGGAGGAGGAACCCGAAGAGGAGGAAGAGGAGGTCGAGGAAGAATGAGGCCGTCTCGGCTCCGGTCGATCGTGCACTACCTCGCGTTCGTGTTCGCGTTCGGTCTTGGATTGGCCTTCGTGCTCGCCGGAAGCGGCGTCCTGCCGGGCGTGCCGGTGCCGACGGTGTTGTCCGACACCGGATGGGCGATCCTCTTGTTGGTGCTGGGTGTCGGCGTCCTGCTGATCGCGCTGCACTTCCTCCTGGTGCTTGCCGATCACCGGGTGAACGAGGTGCTGTTCTCGCGTTCGGGAGAGTACGGGCGGGTCGAGGTGTCGCCCGGGGCGGTCCGTGAGTTCATCGGGGGGATCCTCGGCGACGATCTCGGACTGGAGCGGTACCGCGTCGCGCTGCGAAGGCAAGGGCAAGGGGTCGCGATACGGGTCCGCACCGCGGTGAGCCCCGATCAGCGAGTCACCGACCTGGGAGAACGGATCCAGCGCGAGCTGACGGAACAGGTGGCCGATCGTACCGGGGTGGAGGTGAGCGAGGTGACCGTGTTCGTGCGCAGCATCCGCCGCCGCGACCGGGACATCGCGCGGGAGGGCGCCGATGAACTGGAAGGGTAGCATCGCCTGGATCGGAGCGGTAGCCGGATTGGCGATCGGGCTGCTGTTCGTCGTGCTCGGGTGGCGTGCGGTGCTCATCCTGCTCGGCTTCACCGCGGCGGGATGGGCGCTTGGACTATGGATCGAATCCCGCGAGGACGTGAAGCACCGTCTGCAGAGGTGGATCCAGCGGCTGTTCCGCGGCTGATGCAGCGACGGGAAGCGCGTGAGTTTCTCCTGTCCGCCTTGTACCGGCGGGAGCACGTCAATACCGCGCTCGAGGAGATGCTGGCGGAGGTCGAGCCGGGAGAGCAGGTGGACTACATCCGGGGCGTCTTCTCCGGGGTCATGGCGCGCCGCGACGAACTCGACCGGATGATCGGCGAGCGGACCGTCGGCTGGCGCTTCGAGCGGCTGGCGTTGATCGATCGCAACATCCTCCGCTTGGGCGTCTACGAGATGCTGTACGTCGACGACGTGCCGATGGAGGTGGCGATCGACGAGGCGGTCGAGCTGGCAAAGCGGTTCGGTACCGACCAGGCGCGGTCGTTCGTGAACGGGATCCTCGATCGGATCGGGAAGGAGCACGGGACGCCCTCATGACACACGGCTACGCGGATCTCCACATCCACACCGTCGCCTCGGACGGGACGGTCACCGCGGGCGAGCAAGCCCGGCGGGCGAAGGCCGTCGGGCTCTCCTGGATGGCGATCACCGATCACGACGTGATCTCCGACGAACTGACGGAGCGGACGACGACGATCCACGGCGTCGAGGTCATCGCGGGGGTGGAGATCAAAGCCGACTTCGACGGCGTCACCGGGGAGATCCTTGGCTACTTCGTCGACCCCGCGGACCGGGAGCTGCGGTCGTTTCTCGACGGGATGGAAGCGGCGCGGATCGCGCGGATGGAGGCGATGATCCAGCGCTGCCGTGCGGTGCTCGACGTGGCGATCGACATGGACGACGTCCGTGCGATCGCCGAGGGGAACCTCGGACGGCCCCATCTCGCCCGGGTGCTCGTGGACCAGGGGGTCGTCGCGGATCTGTCGGAGGCGTTCGGGCGGCTGCTGTCGCGGGGTGCCCCCTGTTACGTGCCGATCGAGAAGGAAGGGTTCCGCGATGTCGTCGGCCGCGTGCACCGTGCCGGGGGCGTCACGGCCGTGGCCCACCCCTGTCTGATGAAGATCGACGACTGGCAGCGGTTCCTGGACGAGCTGCGCGCCGCGGAGGTGGATGGCGTGGAGACCTACTACCCGTACGATCCCGTCAAACGCAGCCTGTCGATTGAGCCGAACCTGCTCCGGTCGATGGCCGAGAAGCGCGACTTCCTCCTGACCGGCGGCTCCGACGATCACGGTCCCTGCTCGACCAAGGAGTCGCTCGGGACGATCCGCGTTCCCCACGAGCGCGTCGAAGCGATCATGGCGGCGCTCCCCGTGCCGCTGTAGCCCAGCGGCATCGGCGGACTCGTCTCACCCCCACGGGAAGGAACAAGCTCCGGCGTGCCGCACTCACGCCTCGGGGCGGAGCTCGTCGTCGGCGATCCGGCCGTCGACCAGGGTGATCAGCCGGTTGACCCGATCGAGCAACCGCGTGTCGTGGGTGGCGAAGAAGAACGTCGCCCCCTTCTCGGTGTTCAGCCGCCGCATCAGATCGATCAACTCGTGGCTGGTCGCGGTGTCGAGGTTGGCGGTCGGCTCGTCGGCGAGGACGATCGACGGTTCGGCGACCACCGCTCGAGCGACGGCCACCCGCTGTTGCTGCCCGCCGGAGATCCGGCTCGGGTACCGATTGGCGTACTGCTCGATCCCCAGCTCGGCGAGGATCGCCCGGGCCCGGCGAATCCGCTCGGCGCGGACGATCCCTTGCAGCTCGAGGACGAACGCCGTGTTCTCCAACACCGTCAACACCGGGATCAGGTTGTACGCCTGGAAGACGAACCCGATGTGGGTCAGCCGCAGGCGGGCCAGCTCGTCCTTGGACAGGCCGGACATCACCCGCCCCTCGAGCAGGATCTCCCCGGCGGTCGGCCGGTCCAGCCCGCCGAGCAGATGCAACAGCGTCGACTTTCCCGAGCCCGACGGCCCGGCCACGGCGGTGAACTCCCGTTCGTGCAGCACCATGTCGACGCCCTGCAGCGCCGGCGTCTCGATCGCGTCGGTCACGTAGGTCTTCCGCAGGTCGGTCGTGCGGAGCAATCCGTCATTCGACATAGCGCATCGCCTCCACCGGTTCGAGTCGCGCCGCCCGCCACGCCGGGAAAAGGGCGGCGACCAGCGCCACCGCCGCCATCGCGGTGGCCGAGAGGATCAGGTCGCCCGCGTCAGCCCTCAGATGGATCGTCCCCGACATGCCGATCATCCGGAGCATGTCGGCGAACCGCCCCGGCAGCGGAATCCCCCCGAACGCCTCGACGAGGCCGATCATGGCCAGCCCGCCGAGCGCGCCGGCGCTCGCCCCGAGCCCGGCGACGAGCCCCGCTTCGGTGAGGATCGATCCCATCACCCGGCGGCGGGGCGCACCGAGGGCGAGGATCAACCCCAGCTCGCGCGTGCGCTCCATCACCGAGAGGTAGAGGGTGTTGACCACCACCAGGGCGCCGAGGGCGAAGAACGTCCCGGCGAACAGCAACAGCGCCGGGCGCATCACGTTCATGTAGCTGACGACCGCCGGGGCGAGCTGGCGCCAGTCGACGACCTCGAGTCCGGTGGGAAGCCGCCCCGCGACCTCGGCGGCGACCGCGTCGATTGTCCCCGCATCCCACGGTCCCTCGACCCCGACGACCATCGCCACCACCGCTGTCGCCGCGGTGGGCCGGCGGGCGAGCGTCCGGGCCGAGGCGAGATCGACCTGAATCAGCGATCGCCCCATCGACGCGTCCGGAGCGTCGTAGATCCCGACGATCGGCAGCTTGGCGACCCCCATGGCCGCCTCGGGATGGGCGCCGAGGAGAACGACCTCGCCCCCGACCGACAGGCCGAGCAGGTCGGCGAGCGGCCGGCCGAGGACGGCGCCGCGGTCCGCGGCCGACAGGTACGCCCCCTCGACGATCATCGTCTCGATCGGGGTGATCCGGGCGACCGTCTCCGGCTCGACCCCCTGCACGAGGATCGGCTCCGACCGGTCCCCGGCCGACGCCAGCGCCGGCACGTCGAGGCGAACCGTCCGCCAGGAAACGCCCTCGGTCGCATCGAGGAGGTCGACAATCGGCGCGACGTCGTCGATCAGCGGTAGCGTGCCGCCGGTCACGCGTTCGGAGCGCTCGCGCACCTGGAAGTGCCCCGATTCCAGTTGGGTGGCCGTCTCGAACATGTCGCGCAGATTGGCCGAGGCGAACCCGAACATGAACACCAGCGTGTACACCGGAATCAGCACCGCCAGAAGCGTCAGCAAGGTGCGGCCGCGGTTGCGGTTCAGATGCCGGAACGCCGCCTTCATGGTCTAGTCCTCCCCTCCGACCAGCCGCTCCACCGTGAAGAAGGAGCGCTCGAGGTCGAGCTCGAATTCGGGATCGACGAGCCGCTGTACCGTGCGATCGCCGCTGGCGTCTTCGATGACGACGCGAGTCGGAAAGCGGTCGCCGTCGACCTCGATCACGTCGGAGAACGTGGCCGTGCGCAGCACCGCGTCACGCTGATCGTAGTAGACGATCCGCTCGAGGACGAAGTCGGACGAGACCGTCATCTCGAGCTTCCCGTACACCACGGGGGCATCGTCGTGCGGCACCAGGGTGAGCCACCAGCCGTCGTCACGGGCCTCGGCGGCGGCGGCGTAGTCGTCGGACAGCGTTCCGTGCGACAGGTCGTCGAGCGACGGGCCCGACCCGAACAGCGCTTCGGACAGGGCGATCGACGGCAGCTCGATCGCCGAGCCCAGCGCCGGCGCGTAGTAGTACAGCTTCCCGTCCACTTCCAGATAGCCCGACCCGGCGTCCTCTTCCGGCTCGAGCACGCGCAGCAGGGCGAGATCCTCCCCCCGCGTCCAGACCTCGAGGGTGTGGGCCTTCGTCGCGTCGCCGAGGGTGATTTCCAGCTCCACGACGGCATGGAAGCTCTCCCCCTGCCACGCCTCGCGGGTGCGCTCGAAGATCTGCTCGGCGGACAGCGACTCGGAGGAGCTCTGCGCCACGCCGAGGCTGCCGAGCAGCGCGGTGGCGAGAGCGGCGAACAGCATCCATCGTGTCATGTCGGTTCCTTTCTATCCGTCACGGATCGCCGCGACCGGCTCCAGCCGAGCGGCGCGCCGCGCCGGATACCACGTGGCGATCAACCCCGTGAACACCACCACCGAGAAGCTGGCCAGCCAGTACATCCCCGATGCGGAGGCGTAGAGCACGTTGGGCATCCCGAATGTCGAGCCCACCTCCCCGATCATCACGCCGAGGTTCAGTCCGACCCGCGACAGGTAGAGCAGCGCCCCGTAGCCGAGGCCGCCGCCGATGGCGAACCCGATCGCCGAGACGTACGTCGATTCGAACAGAATCACCAGCCCCAGTTGGCGGGTGCTCATCCCGACCGCCGTCATCATGCCGAACTCGCGAGTGCGTTCGAGCACCGAGTAGAACACCGTGTTGGCCACTCCGAATCCGGTGAGTATGGCCACCATGATCACGAACGGCGTGAGCTTGACGACGCTGCCCGACAGCATGATCTCGATCAGCGGGTTGAGCTCGAAGTACGTCGACACCTCCGCATCGAGGCCTTCGGGCAGCGCCGCGGCCAGCCGATCGGCGGCGGGGTCCCGGTTCGCCCCCCGCGGGATCGCCACGGCCACGGAGGTCGCCCCGTGCCAGCCGGCGAGGCCGCGGGCGTCGCCGATCGGTACGAAGGCGACCGACTCCAGCGTCGCCAACCCAGAGTCCACGATCCCGACCAAGACGAACGCCTCCGACGTCGATGACCCCCTCGAGAACGCCATCAACACCACCCGCTCGCCCAGCCGCACGTCGAGATCGGTCGCCGCGGTGCGGCTGAGGACGATCTCTCCCGACCCGTCGAGGAACCGGCCCTCGACGATCGCTCGGTGGACATCCGTCACGGTAGGCTCGCGGAGCGGATCGATGCCGCGCACACTCACCCCCAGCGTACCGTACGCGCTGCGCAGCATCGCGCTCGTCGCCACGCGGGGCGCCCAGCTCCAGGCGGACGGCATGTGGGTCAGGGTCGACCGCACGGCGTCGACCGCGCCGGCATCGAGCCCGTTCTGGGGCACCGGATCGTCGGCGTAGCCGGCGGCGCGCACCTGGAAGTCACCCGTATCGAGCTCGATCTGCGTTGACACCATCGATTCGATGAACCCGTCAGTCAGCCCCCACATCACCGAGATGAGCGCGCTGCCGAACGCGACGATGGCGATCATCAACGCCGTACGCTGCGGATGCCGCCACAGCCCCCGCCACCCGATCTTGGCCAGCGTCGTCTTCATCGGCCACCTCCGTTCCCTCGTGCCGGCTCGCGCCCTCGTGCGAGGCCGCGGAGCCAGCTCGGGAAGCGCATGCGACGCGGTTCGAGCACCGAACGGGCCCACGTAGCGATCATGGCCGGTCCCCAGCCTCGGAGGAGCGTCGTGCCGGGCAGGTCAGCCCGTCGGCGAGGATCCGCGGCGCCAGCTCGACCATCGCCTCGTACAGCGCGTCGGGGATATGCTCCCGATTGAACGCCAACAACTTGACCAGCCCCAGCGAATACACGATCTGGAACGGATCCGCGTCGATGATCTCGCCGCGCGCCTGGGCCTGGGCGATCGCCTCGACGATCGGGGCGAACGACACCGCCACCCGGCGCAGGATCTCCTCGTAGTCCATCGCCGAGGCGATCGGCTCGATCTCCGCCGGGTTGTCGAGGAGGATGCGCGAGATCTCGTTTCGCTCCATCTCGCGGACGATGGCGCGCATCAGCAGGATCAGCGCCTCGCGGGCGTCGTCGGTCGTCCCGAACGACGCCGCCATCAGCCGCTCCATCATCGCCGGGATCTCCTCCAGGAACACCTCGATGAACAGCCGCTCCTTGTTGTCGAAGAACAGGTAGAACGACGCCTTGGCGATCCCCGCCGGCCGGGTCAGATCCTCGATCGTCGTCTTCTTCAGGCCGTAGCGGAGGAAGCAGTCCCTCCCCGCCTGCAGGAGCTTGGCCCGGATCGCGTCTCGCTCTACCTCGGTGAACGCTCGGGGCATCGTGTGACCTCTGTGACCGTATTGTCCATGCAGTCAAACAGTATACACACGCGCCACAGCGGGTCAAGCTCCTCTGTCCTCCGCTCCCGTTGGGAGGACAACGTAGAACCCAACGGGCATGCGGACGCCCACGAGGCCACGAGCAGCTCCGGCCGGAACGATGCTTGGCCGCTCAGCCGCATTCTTCGGCCATGGGATCCACGTGCGCCAGCGGCTCATCGCACCTCACGGGCTTTGCGTTGTCGTTGTGGTGTCCGCTGTGGCGGTGAACCGCACCGCGTCGGAGAAAGCTCCCGTGGGCCGGGTATCCCGTCTCGCGGAGACATCCAGCACCGCCTGGATCTCATCGCACGTCCCCTGCGAGCCCAACGGCATTGCGGACCAGCGCCGCTTGTTTGCCCCAGGCGCTCAAGGGACGTAGCATCGTATACATGGATAGAGAGGACGATAGGTGAGCCTGCAGGAGACGAAAGCGCTGAAAGCGACGGGAGATGCTCAGAGAGAATGCGGAGTTGCTATCCGGCAGCGTTGCACGCTAATCATGGTTGGGCTTACGCGATGCGAACAGTGACCATACAGCGAGCGCATAGGCTCTTCCCAGAAGTGCACAACTTGGTGATCGTTGTTGCCGCGCTAGCAACCGCTATGGAGTACCACGTTTCCGGAGCGGCAGGGTACAAACCTGGCACCTACGCGACTCTGGAGGGGCTATCTACTGGCGAGATGATCCGGTTGCCGCTTGCCGGGCCGATAGAGGCAGCGATTGGAAACAAGATACCAGACGCTATCGAGCTGACAGTTGAGGCGATGGCTCCGGCAACGAAGTCGTACACTACGACGACCTCGGGCCTTCGGGACACAATCGATTTCGTGTTCATGCCATACATGGTGCC
>CAZLER010000015.1:22608-46257 GCA_964558595.1 uncultured Thermotogae bacterium | reverse complement strand
ACGGCATCGCCGAGGGTCGAACTTCGTTCGACAAGGGGCGATGCCTGCGGTCAGCCGATCGCGGACTTCTACGGCATCGCCCGAGGGTCCTCCCGACGCTCACTCCGTCAGCACGCCGACCGCGGGCCGGGCGGGCGGGCGATCCTCGACCGGCGCGGCGGCCGGCGTCTGCTCCTCGATCTGGATGAGCGCCGGGATGAAGAAGCTCACTGCCGCCGTCATCGCGCAGATTCCCCCGCCGAGGACGAACCAGAACGGCACCCCGGTGGCGTCGGCCACCGGACCGGCGATCATCAGCCCGATCGGCGTCGTCAGCGAGAACAGGCTCCCCAGCAGGGCGAACACCCGCCCCTGCATCTCGGGGGGAACGGTCGCCTGCAGCAGCGCGAGGATCGGACCGTCCGCCAACGAGACCATCGCCCCGAGCACGAAGATTCCCGCGATCGCCATCGCGAACAGATGCGCCGGGGCCAGACCGACGACGATCGACGCGATGCCGATGCCCAGAAGTCCGGTGAGGATCGTGTAGATCTTCCGTCCGAAGCCGCCCCACACGGCCAAGAGCATCCCCCCGGCGAGGAGGCCGGCGCCGGCCATCGCGTTGAACAGCCCGAGTTCCGCCGCGTCGCCGCCGAAGTGGTCCGCGACCAACAGGGGGGCGAGCTGGAGGGCGGGGATGAGGGCGATCTTCAGCAGCGACGCCCCCGCCAACAGGGCGATCAGCCCCGGCCAGCTGCGGACGAACCGCAGCCCCTCCCGCACGTTGCCCAGAAACGACACCACCGCCGGTCCGTTGCCGGTTGCCGCCTTCGGCTGCGGGATGATCGTCAACAACAGCGTAGCGATGGCGAACGCCGCGGTGCCGACGTCCACCAGCATCACCCCATGGATCGGCAGGCACGACAGCAGCAGCGCCCCCAGCGGGGGACCGATCATCGCCAGCAATCCGTGGATCGTCTGATTCAGTCCACCGATCCGGGTGTAGTGTCGAGCGGGCACCATCAGACTCGTCGATGCGGCCATCGCCGGCCCGTGAAACGCCTCGCCGAACGACGTCGCCAGCATGACCACGTACACGTGCCACAGCTCCATCGATCCCACCCAGAACAGGTAGGCCAGCCACAGGCTGACCAAGGCGATGAATCCGTCGGCGGCGATCATCACTGCGCGCCGGTTCCAGCGATCGACCAGCGTCCCGACGAACGGCCCGAGGACGATCTGCGGCAGCATCGCCACCATCGCCGCGGCGGCGAGCACCGTGGCCGAGCCGGTCGTCGTCGTCAGCCACCACACCAACGCGAACCGCGCCGCTCGACTGCCGACGAGCGACAGCTGCTGACCGATCCAGATCGTGAAGAACCGGGATCTCCAGCGCTCGGCCACAGGGTCTTCGCCTCCTCGCTCCACGGTCGCTACACGGGTACGTCGTTCCCCGCCCGCCGCTGGTTCATAGCTTCCGGTGTCGCTCGACGGTGGCATCGTCGTGGACCTCGAGCTCCTCGGCGTACTCGACGCTCCCGATCTTGCATCCGGGGCCGATCTCAACACGGGTGCCGCGTACCACATCGGCGATCGTATGGGCCAGCCGCACGTCATCACCCTCGACGAGGGTGACGCGCAGTTCGGCGACGCCGCCTCCGGTCAGCATCCGGGCCAGTCCGCCGAGCAGGGCGGCGCCGAACGATTCGGGACGATCGACCCGGATCTGCTCTCCCCCGATCTCGCGCGCGCTGCATCGCCCCGCGAGGTGGATCTCGACCTTGTCCGCCGACAGCAGTCCCGCGACCTCCATCGCCCCGGTCGCCTTGAAGATGTCGGCCTCCACATCGCCGCCGACGCGGAGACTGCCCGAGCTCTTGAGGTAGTCCGTCGCGATGTCGCCATCGATGGAGAAGCTGCCCGAGGAGCGCAGTTCCTCCGCTTCCACGGCCCCTTCGACCCGGGCCGATCCGCTGATCCGCAACTCCTCAGCGCGAACCGGTCCGGCGAACCGCGCGCTGCCCGACACCGCGATCTTCCCCGCCTCGGTCCGACCGGAGACCCGCCCCGAACCCGAAATCCGAAGCTCCTCGGCACGCAGGTCGCCGTCGATCCTTCCCGAGCCCGAGATCGTCACCCGAGCGTACTCGCCGCCGCCCAGTCTTCCTGAACCGGAGATGCTCACCGATCGCCTTTCCTCACTCATCGCCTCACCTCTCGTCGTTGGGTATGGATCTCGGCACCGCCGCGGTCCGGCGAGCCGTCCGCATTCGAGTCGTCGCGGCGTTCGCGTTCCGCCAGCTCCAGGTTGATCCGCTGGACCACGGCGGCCAGATCGATCGCAGCGACCACCTCGATGTCCGGATCGAACACCGCCCCGTCGTCAGCCACCGCGACAAGGCTGATCTGCGCCGAGATCCCGCCGGAGGCGATCCGCTTGCGCAGCAGGTACAGGCGAAGGCCGTTCTCGGAGGCCCGGTCGAACAGCCCGCGGGATCGCTCTCGCTCCAGGGTCCTCCGCACCAGATCGATCTCTTCCTCGCGGGCGGTCTCCCGCAGGGGGTGGAGCACCCCGAGCACGAACGCCTGCCAGCCGGACACCGCGTCTTCGACATCGTCGTCACGGCGAGCCTTCAACAGCTCCTCGTCGAGCCATCCGATCCGCTCCAGCTTCGACAACGCCACCTTGAGCTTGGCGTTGACGCGCCGGGTGATCAGCTCCGCCAGATCATCGAGGGGATGGTCGTCCTTCATCGCCTTGATCCGATCGATCCGTTCCAGGATCTTGTCCCGAGGGAAGAACGTCTCCTGCCCCGTGTAGGTCGAGCGGCGGACGAACCACGCCTCCGGGATCAACCCCTTGCGCTTCCATCGATACAGCTGGCCATAGGAGATCCCCATCGTTTCCAGCACCTGTTTTTTCGAAATCAGCTGGTCCTCGTCCATGTCCTCCCCCTGACACATCACATTGTTCTATTTCGCCGTGGTAGGACACGCCGTGGCCGTCCCCCGCAGCGGGGCCTGCGCCCGCCGCACGCCGGAGCTCCGTCGCCGTGAACGAACCTTGTACCTTCGCTTGATTCTGTCATGATAGGTCATTCGCATGAGCATCTCGATCTCGTACTGTGTCGGTCCCATCCGCCTCACCTCGCAACCACAGGATGAGGCAGTATAACAACACACTGTTACGTATTCAACCGTTGCCGGCCTCGTCATGCCGTTTCGACCCTCCACCCGTGCCCAACGAACAGAGAGGGGGCCATCGGCGGATGGCCTGCATCGTTCGGCGGGGGATCCTCGCGCCGCGGCTCCCGCTGGCGCGGCCACTCGGTGCCCTGGTCGCGACGTCGTCGCTGGCGCCGTGGACGTTGGGCCGGGTTGCTGCTGGCGCTCGCGTCGATCGCTCTCGTCCTCGGCTGGATCCTCGGCGTCGTGAGGGCACGGCTCAAGGTACCGATCGTGTCGCTGCGATTCGGGTTGGCGTGGCGCGGGTCGTGAGGACTCCGGGACCCACGGCGATGAAGCTTCGCCTCGCCTACCGCGGACTGCACCGCGCCGTCCCCGCCTGTCGATCCCGCGCACGCCACAGCGGGTGCTCCGCTTGTTGTGGGGCGATCGGTGATCGCGATTTCGCTAGACGGACGGCTCGCACCGCCGGGAGCGGCTCAGCGACCGGGGCACTGCGCAGCGACGCCCTCGTCGATCCCCTTGTCACCGTAGGCCTCGTCGAAGTGTGCGGCGAACTCGCCGGCGAGCTTGGCCGCCCGGGCGTCATAGGCCGCCGGGTCGTCCCAGGCGTTGCGCGGCTGCAGGATCTCAGCGGGAACCCCCGGACAGGACCGGGGAACCGCAACGTGGAACAGCTCGTCCTCGTCGTAGACCACGTCGCGTAATCGACCGGACAGCGCCGCGTGCACCGCCGCCCGCGTCATCGTGATGTCCATGCGCTCCGCTACCCCGTACGGTCCCCCGCTCCATCCGGTGTTCACCAGGTAGACGTCGGTGCCGTGGGCATCCAACCGGTCCCCCAGCATCCGAGCGTAGACGTCCGGGTTGCGGGGCATGAACGGCTCGCCGAAAAAGCGCGAGAACGTCGTCTTCGGTTCCGCGATCCCGGTCTCGGTACCGGCAAGCTTGCTGGTGTACCCCATGAGGAACCACAACATCGCCCGCTCTTTGGATAGCCGGGCGATCGGGGGGAGGACGCCGTTGGCATCGGCGGTGAGAAACAGGATCGTGTTCGGAGGGCCGCCTCGCGAGGACGGCTTCACGTTGGAGAGAAAGCGCAACGGATACGACCCGCGCGTGTTGGGAGTGAACCGGTCGTCCGACAGATCGAAGCTGCCGTCCGGACGCATCACCGCGTTCTCGACGATCGCCCCGTGCTCGTCGACCGGCGCGTGATGGAGCACGGCCTCATAGATCTCCGGTTCCTTGGCCGGATCGAGATCGATCAGCTTCGCATAGCAGCCGTGCTCGAAGTTCGCGATCCCCCGGTCGCTCCACCCGTGCTCGTCGTCGCCGAGCAGGGCGCGCCGGGGATCGGCGGACAGCGTGGTCTTGCCGGTCCCCGACAGACCGAGCAGGAGCGCGACGTCGCCATCGGGACCTTCGTTCGCCGAGCAGTGCAGCGGCAGGATCCCCTCGGCGGGCAAGAGGTAGTTGGCCACCGTGAAGATCAGCTTCTTCACCGAGCCGCAGTACGCCGATCCATACACCACGCCGATCCGGCGATCGAAGTCCATGCCGATGACCATCGTCGACGTCCCACCGATCCGGGGATCGAAGCGCAGCTTCCCCTCGTAGCGAGAGGGATCGAGCTTGTCGTAGGGAAGGGCGAGCAGCCGGAACGGACGGTCGGCAAACACGCTGTCGTCGATCTCCGAGGGGATCGGACGGAACATGTTGTCCGCAAACAGCGCCGTGAGGGCACGGTCGGTGATCACCTGCACCGGCAGCGCGTACGCGGGATCCGCGCCGACAGTCCGGTCGAGGGCGTACACCGTCGGCTTGTCGCCTAGGGTCGCCAGCGCATCGTCAATGATCTCGTCGAACGTCCCCTCGTCCATCGGCAGGTTGTTGGGAGAATCCCAGTCGATCGACCGTTCACTCGCCTTCCGCCGTACGATCACGGTGTCGGCCGGGCTGCGCCCGGTCGACTCCGGTGGCGTCCAGGTGGCCAGCGCTCCCGAAGCGCTGACCATGGCCTCCCCGCCGTCGATCGTCGCCCGGATCAGCTGCTTCCGGGACGGATTGACGACGGTGCTCCGTCCCGCAATCAAGGTCTGGATCTGACGTTCGATCTCCATCCACCTCACCCGTTTCGTGTTGGATTTCCCGCCGAGCTTCGGTATCGGATGGTATCCCACTGCGCTGCATCGCGAAAGGGTGACGTGGGGCCTCCACGGAAGGAAGACCGGGGCCTGTTTTGGATAGCCCGTGCCGAAGCTATCGTCCCTGGAGGCCCCGGTCTGCCCTGCACTCTCCGCAGTGTCCGCTTCCTGGAAAGCTCCAGTCAACCACATCCTACCGGTGCGGTAGGTTCCGTCCAACCAGGCATGGAACCGGCTCCATGGCCATCCCCCTCTGAGCTTCGATCGACTCGATACGCGGAAACACGGGAAGGGAGGGGCTTCGCCAGCTGCTAGCTTCGGCGAGACGGTGCGTCCGCTGCGCCGCGAGGCCGGGCTGACCCCAAGGGGAGGTCGCCAAGCGGACCGGAGGGTCCAACACCTACATCTCGGCGCTGGAGAGCGGGCGCTCCAGTCGCTGAAACGCAACGTTCAGGACCCCAAACAGCGTCGCTCGCTTGCCCAGCTCCTGGACACCTTGGCCAACAGCTTTCGCGACGGATCCTGATCGCGGCCGGCCCGTCGCTTCACCGATCCGGCGGTGCCGGGAGGAGCTACCCGGTCAGCTCGAACAACGACACGGCGTTGGCCGTGGTCTGTCGCGCCACCTCGTCGATCGATATCCCCTTGAGCTGCGCGAGTTCGTCGGCGACGTAGGCGACATACCGGGGCTCGTTCCTTCGCCCTCGATACGGCACCGGCGTCAGGTAGGGGCAGTCGGTTTCGATCAGGAGCCGCTCGATCGGCACCGCCCGTACCACGTCGCGAAGCGCCTGGTTCTTGGGAAAGGTCAGCGGGCCGCCGATTCCCAGATGCAGGCCGAGCCCGAGGAACGCCTCGGCGGTCGCCCCGTTCCCGAGAAACGAATGGACAACCCCACGAAGAGGGCGGCCCCTCTCGTACAGGATCGCCAAGAGGTCATCGGTGGACTCACGGTTGTGCAAACACACGGGGAGATCGCAGCGCTGCGCCAGCTCGAGCTGTCGCCGGAACTGCCGCCGCTGGACGTCCCGGGGCGATAGGTCGCGGTAGTAGTCGAGCCCGATCTCCCCTATCGCCACCACCTCGTCGCGCCCCGCCAGCTGTTCGAACACAGCGAGCGTCTCGTCGTCGACGTCCTTCGCTCCGTGCGGATGGGCACCGACCGCGGCCCAGATCCAGCGGTGACGTTGGGCGAGCCGGACCGCCGCCCGGCTCGATCCCAGATCGGAGCCGATCGTGACCACACCGATCCCGTCGGAGAACGCGCCGGCAATCACGGCGGCGCGGTCGCCGCGGAACGCCCGATCGTCGAGATGGGCGTGACTGTCGATCAAGCGCATCGTTCGATCTCCCACAGCGCCTGCGGCACCGCATCATGGAGGTCGGTGGGAATCAGGGAGCGTGGGGACCGCCGCCTGACCGCCAGGTCCGCCGCGAGGCCGTGCACATACGTCGCGGCCACCGCCGCGTCGGCGAGCGGCGCTCCGCTCGCGGCGAGGCCGGCGATCATCCCGGTCAGTACGTCGCCGGTCCCGCCGGTCGCCAACCCATCGTGTCCGGTCGGGTTGAGGTACACCTCGCCGTCCGGCAGCCCGATCGCCGTCGGCCGCCCCTTGAGCACGACCACCAGCCGATGGGCCATCGCGAACGCTCGGGCGTGATCTCGACGGTCGCGATCGATCACCGCGGGCGTGGCGTCGACCCACCGGCTCAACTCCCCCGGATGCGGCGTGACCACCGTCCGACCCGCCAGCCGCCGAAGCAACGCCTCCTCGCCGGCCAACACCACGAACCCGTCGGCGTCCAGCACCACCGGTCCGTCGAACCGGCTCAGGATGGCGCGTACCGCCCGCGCCGTATCGTCGGCCCGCCCCAACCCGGGACCGATCGCCAGCAGATCCGCCCGGCCAAGCGTTTCGTCGAACCGCTCCCCGCCGCCTCCGACGAGTCGGCCATCCTCATCGGGCATCGGGAGGGTGATCGCCTCGGGTAGCGCTGTCTCGACGATCGCGTCAAGCGACGCCGGGATCGCCGCGTAGATCAGGCCGGCCCCCACCCGCGCCGCCCCGCGAGCGCACAGGATCGCCGCCCCGCTCATCCCCACCGATCCGGCAACGATCACCACCCGCCCGAAGGTGCCCTTGTGCCCGTCCGGCCGGCGGCGTGGCAGCCGACGAGCGATCCCCGCGCGTTCGGAGACCCGGCCCCACGCCGTCACCGTCTCCGATACGTCGTCCGGGTAGGCCACCTCGACGACGGCGGTGTTGCCGCAACAACCGGCCGCCGGGTACAGGAGGTGGGCCGGCTTGAGAAAGGCCATCGCCAGGGTGATGTCGGCGCGCACCGCTTCGCCCAGCGGCTTTCCCCGGTCCGACCCCAGTCCGCTCGGCAGATCGAGACTGACGACCTCCCCGGGTGCGGCGTTCATCGCCTGGATGAGGCGCAGCGCCGGCCCCGCCACCGACCGGCTCAAGCCCGATCCGAACAGGGCATCGACGACACAGTCAACGTTTCTCAGGGTCGCCGCTACCTCGGCGTCGCCGACCGGATCCACCGGCTCGGCGCCGGCCTCCTCCAGGCGAGCGGCCATCCGCTGGAACGCGGGCGATGATGCAGAGGTCGCCTTCAGGCTGAGGGTCGCCACGGGGATGCCCGCTTCGTGAAGCCGCCGGGCCACCACCAGCCCGTCGCCGCCGTTGCCGCCGGGCCCGGCGATCACCGCCACCCGGCGAGGACGGATCCGTCGGAGGATCCACGCCGCCGCATGGGTCCCGGCGCTCTCCATCAGTACGTCCTGTCCGATGCCCATCCCCTCGGCCCGGGCATCGAGCTGACGCTGGTCGTCCGCCCGCAAGACCCAACGTTCGTCAGCCGGCAACATCCTCCGCTGTCGTCTCCTCCCTCCAGGCGGTCACGATCTCCGCGGCAACCTGTTCGGCGCTCCGCCCGGATACGTCGTACCAGGATACATCGTTCTCCCGCGCGAACCACGCCATCTGCCGCCGGGCGAGGGACCACGTGCGATGCACCATCCGCTCGCGCATCTCGCGCTCGGAGATCTCCCCGTCGAGCACCGCCGACGCCTCCGGCACCCCGATCGTGCGGTACGCCTGGCACGACGGATTGAGCCCCCGCCGCCGCAGCGACGCCACTTCCGCGATCAGCCCGCGATCGATCATCTGCTGCACGCGCGCGGCGATCGCCGCGCGATGCTCGTCGCGATCGCGACGCAGTCCCACGACGAAGAACCGGTGGGGCAACGGTGCGGCATCGGCCTGCCAGACGCTGATCGGTCGACCGGTCAGCGCGTGGACCTCCAGCGCCCGCACGATCCGCAATCGATCGTGGGGATGGATCCTCACCGCCGCCTCCGGATCGACCGCCGCCAGCCGGCGATGCAGCGTTTCGCTGCACTCCTGCGCCACCGATGCGCGAAACGCGTCGTCGCTCGAGGGCCCTTCGAACAGTCCCCGCAGGATCGCCCCGAGATAGACGGTCCCTCCGCCGACGATCATCGGCACCCGGCCCCGGCTTCGGATCGGCGGAATCAACCGCGCCACGTCGCGGCGAAACGCCATCGCATCGTAGGCATCGCACAGGCCGACGACGTCGATGAGGTGGTGGGGAACGACGCGGCCGGCCGGCGGCGGCTTGTCGGTGACGATGTCAAGACCGGCGAAGAACGCGCGCGAATCAGCGGAGAGGATCTCTCCGTCGACCCGAACGGCCATCGCGATCCCGACCGCCGTCTTGCCGGCCGCGGTCGGACCGAGGATTACCGGGATCGGGAGATCGTGAGTGCCGGCGACTCCCACGAACGGCTACTCCTCCGCGAGAAGCAGTTCGCGAAACCGCTTCAGCTCGGCGCGACGCGACGGATGCTTCAGCTTCTCGATCGCCTTGATCTCGATCTGCCGCACCCGCTCGCGGGTGATGTTGAACTTCAGCGACACGTCCTTCAGGGTGCGCGGATGGCCGTCCTCCAGTCCGTACCGCAGCTTGAGGATCTCCCGTTCCCGCTCGTCGAGCTGGTCGAGGGCGCGCGACAGCTGCTCGCGCAGGAACATCCGGAACGTCTCCTTGGTCGGCGACGGCGAGGACGGGTCCTCGATGAAGTCGCCGAGGGTGTCCTCGTCCTCCTCGCCGATCGGCCGCTCCAACGAGGCGGTGTACTGGGATACGCTCTCCACCTTCTTGATCTTGTCGATCGACATCCCGGTGAGCTCGGAGAGATCCTCGAGCGTCGGCGCCGAGCCATGCGACTGGATGTACTCGCGCTTCACCCGGTTCAGCTCGCGCACCGTCTCGATCATGTGCACCGGGACGCGGATCGTACGGGACTGGTCGGCGATCGCCCGGGTGATCGCCTGGCGGATCCACCACGTCGCGTAGGTCGAGAATTTGTAGCCCCGCGTGTAGTCGAACTTCTCGACCGCCTTCATCAGCCCCATGTTCCCCTCCTGGATGAGGTCGAGGAACGACAGACCACGGTTCATGTACCGCTTGGCGATCGACACGACCAGCCGGAGATTGGAGATCGTCAGCCGATCGCGGGCCGCCCGTCCGGTACGCACCAGCGCCCGGAGATCGTCGAGGCTCGGGTCGACCGGCAACTCGTCCCGTAGCTTCTCGTCGAACGCGGAGGAAACGAGCAGTTCGGCCGCCGCGTCCCCCTTCGCCACCAGCTCCTCCAGCTCGACCTGCTCGGCGTCGGTCAGCCCTTTCTTCTCCTTCTTCAGCCGGCCCTTGGCTTCGCTTCCGGTCCGTACGGCGATCGACAGCTCGGCGTAGGCTCCGATCTCCATCGCCTTGGCCAGCTCGACTTCCCCCTCTTTGGTGAGCAACGGCACTTTCCCGATCTCTCGCAGATAGGTCTTGACCGGATCCTCGCGCCGGGTCGAGGCGTCACGATCGCGCCATTGCGACGCGATCTGCGCCTTGAACGCCCGCTTGCCGACGCTCTCGCCGAGGATATCGCTCCTCTCGCCGTCGGACTCGCCCTCGCCGTCGTCGTCCTCGATCAGATCCTCGGGATCGGTGAGGTCGTCCCCGGGCGAATCGGCGGGGGGATTGCTCTGTTCCTCGTCGCCCCGGTTCGCTCCGGGCCGGCGGGACGCATCCTCGCGACCGTCAACGTCGGTCTCGGCGACCGGTCGCTTGACGTCGGCATCCGTCTCGGAAGGCCTCGTCTGCTTTTTGGCGGTCATTCCTCCCCCTTCGCGGTCCGTCGCTTTGCCTTCTTCAACGCGATCTTCTTCTCCATCAACCGGTTCCATGTTTCCCACTCGCCTGCTTCGGCGGCCTCCGCCAGCCGCCGTGTCAGCTGTTTCAGTTCCCGTTCGGCCTCCGGCAGCGGGACCAACTTCGCCAGCGCATCGTCCACCGCCTTGTCCGTGTCGCTGAACTGCACCGGCGCCAGGGCGTAGTAGCTCGCACGTCGCGATGCCTCTTCGTCCAAATGGTCAACCAACGAGGACAACTCCGCAACGCCGGTCGCCAACGCCTCGACGATCGGGCGGTTCGCCTCGGAGAACGCCCCGGGTGTGGCTACCGCCGCGATCCGGTCCCATGTCACGTCCCCCCGCAGCAGCAGGGCAAGAAGGACCTCCTCCTCGCCCCACGCCTCGGACGCCCCCTGGGCGTCGCGATCGGACCAGTGCACCTCGCGGCGCCGCGGCAGCTCCCGCCGGACGCTCTCCACGGACAGGTCGAGCACGTCAGCCAGACGGCGCTCGATCTCCTCCCGCAGCGTGGGGAGGCGCACCGCCTGGTAGAACTCGCGCACCGCGTCGAGGATCCGCTCCTTGCCACGGACCGTGGACGGATCGTGCTCCTCCAGCACCCGATCGATGAAGAACTGGTGGAACGGCACCGCCGCGCGAATCGCCGCCTCCATCGCCTCGGGACCCTCACGTCGCACGAGGCCGTCGGGATCCTCGCCGCTGGGCATCCGCACCACCCGCACCCCCAACCCGCTGTTACGCAGAATCTGCATCCCGCGGATCGCCGCGGCACCTCCCGCTGCATCCTGGTCGTAGGCGATGACCACGTCGTCGACGAATCGCTTGAGCAGATCGGCCTGCCCTTGCGTCAGCGACGTCCCCATGCTGCCGACGCCGTGGGTCAGCCCCGCCTCCTGCAGCGTCAGCACGTCCGTGTAGCCTTCGACAAGCACCGCCGTCCGCGTCGCCGCCAACCCCTCGCGCGCCCAGGTCATGCCGTACAGGATGCGCCCCTTGTCGAACAGCGCGGTCTTCGGCGAGTTGAGGTACTTCGGCTCCCCCTCGAACGCTCGTCCTCCAAACGCGATCGGCCGCCCCGACAGGTCGTGAATCGGGAAGATCGTCCGATCCCGGAACCGGTCGTAGCGCCGTCCGTTTCGCTCCGCGAGCAACCCGAGCTCCACCAGCACCGCCTCGCCGTGACGCGGACCGAGCTGCCGCTTCAGATGGTCCCAGCCGGGCAGGGCGTAGCCGAGACCGTAACGGCTCCATGTCTCGCTGCCGTAGCCGCGGGATGCCAGGTAGTCGCGTGCCTTCTTGCCCGCCGCGGAAATCAGGTTGGCGGCGAACAGCTCCGCCGCCTCCGCGACGATCTTGCGCAGCTTCTCCCGCTCCCCGCCCTCGTGAGCTTCGAACGGCACCCCGACCTCGGTGGCGAGCCGCGTCACGGCGTCGACAAACGACAGCCGCTCGATCTTCATCAGGAAGGCGATGACGTCGCCGCCCTCCCCGCACCCGAAGCAGTGCCACAGCCCTTTCTCGGCGCTGACCACCATGGACGGGGTGTCGTCCTTATGGAACGGGCACCGACCCTTGAAGCTGCTGCCTGCCTTGGTCAGCGATACGTAGCGCGAGATCAGCCCGACGACATCGACACGATCCTTGATCGCCTGCACGTCGGCCCGGTTTCCCTTCATCGCCGCACCTCGTTCGCCTACCGTATCGATCGCAGAAACGGGTTCGTCGCGCGCTCCCTTCCGAGGGTCGTCGGCCCGCCGTGTCCCGGGTACACGGTGCGGTCGCCGTCGAGGCCGGCGACCCGTTGCAGCGAGGCCTCCATCGCAGCGGGCGATCCGCCGGGGAGGTCGGTCCGCCCGATCGAGCCGGCGAACAACAGATCGCCGACGAACAGGGCATCCTCGACGGCCAGAACGAGGCTCCCCGGGGAGTGACCAGGGGTGTGAAGCACATGCAGCCCCCCGACGATCTCATCGCCTTCGTCGATCGTCCGGTCAATCGGCGGATGGTGGGGATGGGCCTCGTCGACGAACGGCAGATCGGCGGCATGCATCATCACGGGCACACCCTCCCAGCACCAGGCCCCCCCGATGTGATCGAAGTGTCCGTGGGAGAGCACGACGGCGTCGATCGATCGGTCGCCGACCCATGCCTCGAGCTCCGGCGACGGTTCGGCCGGATCGATCAACACCCTCACCCCGTTGCGTTCGATCAAATAGCAGTTGGTAGCCAGTGGACCCAGACAGCATGATGCGACGTGCATCCCGCCCCTTTCAGGCTCGGGCGACCGTCAGAACCGTCACGGAGCGATGGCCGCCCTGCTTGAGCGCTCGCGCGCATGCCTCCCCCGTCGCTCCGGTGGTGCCAATGTCATCGACGAGAAGCACCCGTTCTGCCCCGTATCGTACCGGTCGAAAGGCATCCCGCAAGTTCGTTCGCCGCTGCCGTGCCGAGAGCCCCGCCTGCGGCGGCGTATCCCGTTCCTTCCGCAACAACGTACCCAGCGGGCGCCCGATCCGTTTCGCCACTCCCCCGGCGAGGAGCCGCGCCTGGTTGAAGCCGCGCCGGCGCACGTCCCGCCGGGTCATCGGAACGAAGGTGATCACGTCCAAGCCGTCGAGCAGCCCATCGTCCCGGATCCGCCGCGCGAGCCGATCGGCGAGGAAACGAGCGATCGCCGTCTCCCTCTCGAACTTCAGCGCCCGCACCAGCTCACCCCACGGACCGTCGTACGGCCCGAGGGACACGAACCGATCGACAGCGCGCTCTTCGATGCCGCACCGCAGGCACAGATCGAGCAGCGGGTCGTCAAGCGGCTCGCCGCACCGTCGGCAGCACGGACCGGTCAGCTCCGGGAGCGCCGCGGCACACGGCGGACACACCACCGCCAGCCGCTCCAACGTCCCGCCGCACAGTACGCACTGCGGTGGGAAACAGAGCGCGACGAGATCCTCGAGGACACGCCGTCCCACCCGCCACGGGCTACAGACAGAGCGCCACCCGCGTGAGTTGGTTGGTGTAGCCCCATTCGTTGTCATAGAACGCCATGATCTTGGCGAACCGCCCGTCGACGACCTTGGTGGTCGTCAGATCGACGATACTCGCGCGATCGTCGCCGATCACGTCCGAGGAAACGACCGGATCTTCGCTCGCCGCCAGCACGCCGGCCAGCTTCCCGTCCGCGGTTCGCCGCATCAGATCGTTGAGCTCGTCGACCGACGTGTCCCGCTTCAACTCGACGGTGACGTCGCTCACCGACCCGGTGGCCACCGGAACACGAAACGCAATCCCGTCCATCTTGCCGGCCAGCGACGGCAGGATCTTGGTGGTCGCCTTGGCGGCACCGGTCGTCGTCGGCACGATGTTGATCGCCGCCGCCCGTCCACGTGAGGTCTTGGCGTGCGGCGCGTCGACCAGCCGCTGGTCGCCGGTGTACCCGTGGACCGTCGTCAGCAGCGCGTGCGCCACTCCGATCTCCGACTCCAGCGCGTACATCACCGGCACAAACGAATTCGTCGTGCATGACGCGGCGGAGACGATCTCCATCGACGGCTCGATCGCGTCGTGGTTGACCCCGTAGACGACCTGAAGGATTCCCTCCCCTTTCGGCGGAGCGGACAGCAACACCCGCCGCGCCCCCGCCTGCAGATGCAACGCGGCCTTGTCGGACGTCAAGAACACCCCCGTCGACTCGACCACCAGGTCGATCCCCAACTCCTTCCAGGGGAGTGCTTCCGGCTGCCGCTCGGCGAACAGCCGTACCTCCTGGCCGTCGATCTCCAGTCCGGAGGCGGTTGTCCGGACCTCCCGATCGTACCGGCCGTAGATCGAGTCGCGCGTCAGCAGGTAGCGGGCGCTGTCGGCCGTGAAGAACGGATCGTTCACCGCCACGATCTCGATCTCCGGGTGACCGAACGCCACCCGGAAGAACGCCCTTCCGATCCGCCCGAATCCGTTGATCGCCACCTTCTTCATCCTTCAGGCCTCCTTGTTCCCTTCGTTGCGTTCCTCGACCATCCGGACGAAGTAACGGTGGATTCTCAGGTCGTCCGTCAGCTCCGGATGGAAGCTACACACCAAGTTGTTGTTCTCCCGCGCCATCACCGCGTATCCGTCGTAGTGGGCCATCGGCGTGACCGTCGGCCCGCTGCGGACGATGTAGGGCGCGCGGATGAACACCGCCGGTACGTCGTCGCCGATCCCCTCGACGGGGATCGTCGTTTCGCAGCTGTCGATCTGCCGCCCGGAGGCGTTGCGCTCCACCGCGATATCGAGGGCCCCGATATACCGCGATGGCCGTCCGTCGACCTCGGCCGCCAGCAGGATCATCCCGGCACACGTCCCGAACATCGGCAATCCCTCGGCGGCCAAGGCGCGCAGCCGGTCGAGCAAGGCCCCATGGGCCAGCAGCGACATCGCCGTCGATTCTCCCCCCGGGAGGATCAGCCCGTCGAGCCCCGCCAAGCTGTCGACGCGCTTGACGATGCGCGATTCGACGCCCACGTGGGCCAGGCTTCGCGCGTGCTCGCGAACGGCCCCTTGCAGGCCGAGCACCCCGATCCTCATGTCCCGCGGGTCTGCATCCGTTCGGTCTCGGGGATCTTGTCGATCTCGATGCCGCTCATCGCTTCACCGAGCCCGCTCGATACCTCGGCAAGGACCTTCGGGTCATCGTAGTGGGTGGTCGCCTGGACGATGGCGCTCGCCCGCCGCGCCGGGTCGGACGACTTGAACACGCCGCTGCCGACGAAGATGCCATCGCAGCCGAGCTGCATCATCATCGCCGCGTCGGCGGGGGTGGCGATCCCTCCGGCAGCGAAGTTGACGACCGGCAGTTGCCCGTTGTCGCGGATCGCCCGCAGGATCTCATAGGGTGCCCCCAGCTCCTTGGCGAGCGTCATCAACTCCTCTTCGGGGGCTTCCAGCACCGACCGGATCTGCTCGTTCATCAGCCGCATGTGGCGCACCGCCTCGACGACGTTCCCGGTACCCGGCTCGCCCTTGGTGCGGATCATCGCTGCCCCTTCGGCGATCCGACGACAGGCCTCCCCGAGGTTCCGGGCACCGCACACGAACGGCACGGTGAACGCCCACTTGTTGATGTGCACCGCCGGATCGGCGGGGGTGAGCACCTCGGACTCGTCGACATAGTCGACGCCGAGCTGCTGCAGCACCTGCGCTTCGGCGAAGTGCCCAATGCGCGCCTTGGCCATCACCGGAATCGAGACCGCCTCCAGGATCTCCTGGACCTTGGTCGGGTCGGCCATCCTCGCGACCCCGCCCTGGGCTCGGATGTCCGCCGGAACCCGCTCCAGGGCCATCACGGCGACGGCCCCGGCGGCTTCGGCGATCCGCGCTTGCCCGGCCGACGTGACATCCATGATCACGCCGCCCTTGAGCATCTCGGCCAGGCCGCTCTTTACGCGATAGGTTCCCTTTTCCACCATCGTACTCACACTCCCTTGACACGTACGGACCGATTATACCGCTGCATTCGGCGTGTCAACAGGCGGAGACGCGCCGTTCCCAACGGCACATCCCGCGCTATGGGCTCCGGCGGCGGCCGTCCGGGTCGGCCCAGTTGAGCTTGGCATCGAGGACGCGGAAGAACGAGGCCGAACCGGCGAGGCGGACCCACCGCGTCGGGCGGTCGCTGCGGCGAACGACGATCGTGGTGCCCGGCGGCACCGCGGCGACGAAATCCCCGTCGGCGATCACCTGGACCGAGGTCCGGGCGCGCACCTCGAGCCGCTCATCGGCGGGGAAGATCACCGGCCGCAAACCGAGCTGGTGGGCCGCGTGGGGAGTGGCGAGGATGCATGCCGCCGGCGGGACGATCACCGGACCGCCAGCCGACAAGCTGTAGGCCGTCGATCCCGTGGCGGTGGCCAGGATCAGCCCGTCGCCGGGATAGGCGGAGACGATCCCGTCGCCCCAGGACAACGACAGCTCGCAGAACCGCGAATCCGTCGTCCCGGTGACCACCAGGTCGTTGAGCACCGAGCCGCGTCGATCCTCCACCTCGTACGCCAAGCGCATCCGTTCCTCGATGGCGATGTGGCCGTCGCGCAGGCTCTCCAGCGCCGCCCGCCAGCCATCGAGTCCCGCCTGGGTGAGGAAGCCGAGGCTCCCGATGTTGATCCCGAGGATCGGGGTGCCGGCGTCGGCGCACCACGCCGCCGCCCGCAACACCGTTCCGTCGCCCCCCAGCGCCACCACGACGGTTGCGCCGTCCGCGCAGGGCGGCAGTTCGTCCGCGGAGCCGGTTTCGATCCCGTGAGCGTCGCACCAAGCGCGCATCTCGTCGAGCGCCGGACCGGTGCTCGGCTTCGCGGTGTTCGCGACGAAGAGGATCCGTTGGAGCTTCACGTCGGAATGGTAGTGATCGGCGGAAACCCCATCAACCGCCGCGTCCCGCGACGTACTTCCACCGACAGACGACCCGCTCGACGATCTCGAGCAGGATGTACAGCGACAGGCCGAGCAGCGCCATCGCCATGATCCCGGCAAACGCCTGGGCGGCACTGTAGATGTTCGAGTCGATGAACGAGCCGAGGCCGCCCCGCTGCGGGTCGAATGCCCCGGTCGACTCGGCGATGTACAGGAAGGCCATCCCCAGCCCGACGCTGACCCGGAGACTGGTCAGGATCGACGGGAGGGTGGCGGGCAGGACCACATGGCGGTACACCTGCCAACGCGATGCTCCCGCCGCGAGGACGCTGGTGACGTGCTCCGGATCGAGCTGCTTCGCCGCTCCGCGGGCCGACACCAGGATCTGGAAGAACAGTGCCGTGGCCACGATCGCCACCTTCACCGGGTTGCCGAGGCCGAACAGGAGGAACAGGATGAGGATGAACGCCACCTGCGGGATCGGATAGATGATGTAGATCATCGGAGAGATCAGCCGATCGAGGCGGCGTTCGTGCCCGATCAGCAGCCCCAGCGGGTAGCCCAGCGAGAACGCGATCATCATCGCCATCACCAGCCGCCACGCGCTCACCCAGAAGTTGCGGAACAACGTCGGTCCCAACCGCGCCATCTCCGAGATCGCCCGCACCGGATTGGGAAGGAACGCCCGACCTTTGACCGCTTCGACGACCTCGCTCGCCGCCCACCACACGGCCAAGAGGATGAGAATGGCGACCGCGTACCGGCCCACGTACTCGACGTACGACCGCCCCCGTTCCATCGCCCGTCGCCGTCGGTTCATCCCTGCAGCGCTCCCCGCAGTTGGGTCACCACGTCGGCGAACGCCTCCGTGCGCCGGTAGGCCACCTCCCCCATCCCCGCGTTCTCCACCATCGTCTTGATCCGCGCCGGCCGCTCGGTGAGCACCGCGATCCGCTGACCGAGAAACGCCGCCTCCTCGATGTCGTGGGTCACCAACATCAGCGCGAACCCCCGCCGCCGCCACAGGTCGAGGAACAGGTCCTGGATCCGTTCCTTGGTCAGCGTGTCGAGCGATGCCAGCGGTTCGTCCATGAGCATCACCGAGGGGGACGTGGACAGGGCCCGCGCGACGCCCACACGACGCTTCATCCCCTCGGACAGCTCGGCGGGGAACCGTCCCTTCACCCCGGCGAGTCCGAGCTCATCGAGCACCGGCTCCGCCGTCTTCTCCGGGTAGTCGTGTCCCAACAGCAGGCTGAGGTTGGCGTTCTGCCACACCGTCTTCCACGGGAGCAACCCGGCGTTCTGCAGGATGAGCGCCGTCTCCCGGCTCGGCCCGCCGATCGGCTCGTCGTGGATCCGGATCGCTCCGCTTCGCGGCCGAACCAGTCCGGCCACCGAGAACAGGAGGGTCGTCTTGCCGCACCCGGAGGGACCGATGAGCGCCATGCTCTCGCCCCGGTCGACGCGCAGGGAGATGCCATCGACGGCGAGGACGGCGCGGGCGCCGCGACCATACTCGATGACGACGTCCTGCAGGTCGATCATCGCACGAACTGGAAGTCGGTGACCTCCGCGTACGGCGGTTCGGCGTACACGTAGCGCTTGTCGACCATCCACGTCAGCACCGATTCATACTGCTCCTGCGAAAGGACCGCCGGAGGGTCGAACGCCGGAATGAGCAACGCGTCGAGCACCTCCTGGTTGAGCGTCGACACGTCGGCGCCCTGGAAGAACAGCGACAAGGCGATGTCGATCCCCAGATCGATCAGCTCGTCACGCGGCGTCTCGTTGATCCGTTCGATCGCCTCCGCGTACGCGGCGTAGAACGCCGCCACCGCATCGGGATGCCGCTCCACGTACTTCCGGTTGAACAGCACCACCGTCGGCATCCTACCGGTATCCGAGAAGTCGTCGTGGACGACGAGCCGGATCGCTCTTCCGCCCGGCGGATGGTACGTCATCAGGTAGGTGACGTACGGTTCGGGCAACACCGCGGCGGGGAGCGTCTGGGCGCTGAACCACACCACCATCTGCAGCATGTCGTGGAAGTACAGCGTCTCGGCCTCCTCCCCGTCGGCCGCCCGGTCCTCGAGTAGCCGATCGAGCAGGTACTCGTAATCGCTGCGGTACAGGGTGCCGATGGCGTAGTCCGAGGACAGCAGCGCGTCGAGCGAATCGAGCCGGAATGCCGCCGGCGACAGGAGCGCCAGCGCGTAGCTGCCGGTCTGCGGCCGCCAACCGGCCGCGCTGGTGATCACGATGTCCCCGCCGGTCGTCGCCGTGAGGATCGAGCGGGTGACATCCTCCATCATCCCGTCGAGGTTACCGGTCATCAGCGCCGCGCTGCGCTGTTGGTTGTCGGTGATGCCGATGAGCTCCACCGACACCCCGTGGGCCTCGAACAGGTTCCACTCCAGTGCGAACGCAATCGGCAGCGACTCGAGCACCGGGGGGAGACTGAACCGAAGTGGCGAATCGTCCCCGCCGCTTGCCACAACCGAAATCGAGATCAGAAAACAGAAAACGGCCAGTCGCCGGATCCGGGCCATCGATTCTTCCCCCTCGCAGACTTTGGGATCGCGGCGATTATAGCCGCCACCGCCGCGGGAGCCAATCGCGGAGATCCTAGTCCCTTTCACCACTTGGACCTCCCCTGGACAGGGACACCCTGGGACGAATCGGGTATGATCACGCTTCTCATGGAAGGGCTGCGCGGCTGGTTGTGGCGATATCGGGGAAGGATTCTGGCGGGGTTCTTGTCGCTTCTGGTGGTCAACGGCGCGACGATCCTCGTCCCCCTCGTGATCCGCGAGGCGATCGACCGCCTCACCCGTGGCGAGGGGAGGCTGCTGGAGAGCGGCCTGATGGTCATCGGGCTGGCGGTCGTCGTCATGCTGTTCCGCTTCCTGTGGCGGTACTTCTTCATCGGTGCTGCTCGCCGGATCGAGCGGGCGATCCGCGCTCGCCTCTACGGCCATCTCCTCGACCTGTCGGCGTCGTTCTACAACGAGACGAAGACCGGTGACTTGATGGCTCACGCCACCAACGACATCGAGGCGGTGACCCGCGCCTGCGGGTTCGGCGTGCTCACGATTGCCGACCCGTTGTTCATGATCCCCGTGTCGGTGGCGATCATGATGTCGATCGACCCATGGCTGACCCTGTACGCCATCCTCCCCCTGCCGATCCTCTCCGTGTTCATGCTGTGGTTCGGCAAGGTGATCCACCGACGGTTCGAATCGGTACAGGCGGCGTTCTCCACGCTGATGGAGAAGGTTCGGGAGACCGTCTCCGGCATCCGGGTGCTCAAGTCGTTCGTCCAAGAGGAAGGTACCGAAAACGACTTCGCCGGCACCAACCAGCTGCAGGTCGACGAGAACATGGCGCTCATCAGGATCATGGGGCTGTTCCATCCGCTCATCGAGCTGATGAGCGGTGCCTCCCTGGCGATCATCCTGTGGATCGGCGGGATCAGCGTGATCCGCGCATCGATCACCCTCGGTGACTTCGTCGCCTTCACCCAGTATCTGTCGATGCTCGTTTGGCCGATGATCGCCATGGGCTGGGCGGTCAACCTGCTGCAACGCGGGCGGGCGTCCCTCCAGCGGATCAACCGGCTGCTCGCCGAGACCCCCGCGATCATCTCCCCGCACCGACCCCGATCGTTGCCGGGCACCCGGATCGAGATCCGCGACCTGACCTTCGCGTATCCCTCGTCGAACGGGCACGGCGCTCCGCCGGCGCTATCCGACGTCCATCTGACGATCGAGGAGGGGATGACGCTCGGCATCGTCGGGCTCACCGGCGCGGGGAAGAGCACCCTCGCCCACCTGATCCCGCGCGTGTTCGATCCCCCGGTGGGGACGGTGTGCATCGGCGGGGTCGATATCCGTGACGTCGATCTCGACGAGCTGCGCCGGGCGATCGGCTTCGTCCCCCAGGACCCGTTCCTATTCTCGGCCACCCTCGCCGAAAACATCGCGTTCGGGCGCCCCGACGCGTCCCGGGATGCCGTCGAGGAAGCCGCGACGCTCGCCGGGATTCACGACGAGATCCTCGCCTTCCCCAAAGGCTACGAGACCACCGTCGGCGAGCGCGGGATCTCCCTGTCCGGCGGCCAGAAACAGCGGGTGGCGATCGCCCGAGCGCTGCTGCTCAAGCCGCAGATCGTCATCTTCGACGACCCGCTCTCGGCGGTCGACGCCGAGCGGGAGGAGTACATCCTCGGCAACCTCCGTGAGTTCTTCCGGGGGCGGACGAGCCTCCTCATCGCCCACCGGCTCTCGGCGGTGATGCACGCCGATCGGACGATCGTCATCGACAAGGGGCGGATCGTCGAGCGGGGAACCCATGAGGAGCTCCTCGAGGCGGGCGGAATCTACGACCGCATCTGGAGATTGCAGCAGGCGGAAAGGCGGGTGACCAAGACGTGAACGGGCACTTCCACGAGGACGAGGTTCTCGGCAAGGCGTTCGACGCCCGCCTGATGCGACGGCTGATCGGCTTCGTGACGCCGTACCGCGCCTTGTTCGCCGTCTGCGTCCTGCTGACCGTGGTCATCGCCGGGATCCACCTGGCGATCCCCTACATCACCAAGCTGGCGATCGACAACCACATGACGCTGCCGCGAAGCATCGTGGAGCTCGAGGCGCCACCGACCGAAGGGGACCCGATCGAACTCGGCGACGGGCGCTACCTGGTGGAAACGCTGGTGGTCCCCGACGAGCTCCGCCGCGACTGGGAGATCGCCGGGCGGCTGTCGGTCGAACGGTACCTGTGGATCGAAGCCGGCTCCGAACGAGCGGCGCTCGTCGAGCGCCACCCCGACGTGTTCATCGCCGCTCCCGGCGGCTGGTACGCCGCCGAACGGGAGCTGGGCACGCTGCCGCCACGGGAACTCGCGCGGCTGCGAGGCGGGGCGATCGCCGGGATCGTGCGGTTGGCGGCGATCTTCGTCGTGATCCTCCTGGTCCGGTTCCTGTTCACCGTCCTTCAGGTCTACCTGCTCCAATACACCGGTCAGCGTGTGATGTACGACATGCGCCGCCGCCTGTTCGCCCACGTTCTCCGCCTTCCGCTACGGTTCTTCGACCACAACCCGGTCGGCCGCCTGGTGACCCGACTCACCAACGACGTCGCCGCGATCAACGAGATGTTCACCTCGATGCTGGTGAACCTGTTCCGCGATGCGTTCCTCATCCTCGGGATCCTCGTGGTGATGTTCGGGCTGGAGTGGCGGCTGGCGTTGGTGATCTTCGCCTTGTTCCCGTTGATCGTGCTTGCCGCGTGGCAGTTCCGCAATCGGGTGCGCGCGGCCTACCGGGAGGTCCGCCGGCAGATCGCCCGTCTCAACGCCTACCTTCAGGAGACGATCAGCGGGATGCGGATCATCCAGCTGTTCGTCCAGGAGCACACAGCCAACGAACGGTTCACCGAGATCAACGAAGCGAAGTACGCTGCCCAGATGCGTCAGATGCTCACCTTCGCCGTGTTCCGGCCGATGATGAGCTTCCTCAGCTCGTTCGCCATCGCGCTGGTCATCTGGTACGGTGGCTTCAACGTGCTGCGTGGCAGCCTGTCGCTCGGCGCGCTGACCGCGTTCATCCAGTACGTCCGGATGCTGTTCGAGCCGATCCTCCACCTATCGGAGGGGTACAACGTGCTGCAGGCGGCGATGGCGTCCTCGGAGCGGATCTTCCGGTTGTTCGACGAGGAACCGGAGGACCCGGGTGCCGGCGAGCGACTTCCCGCCCCCCGCGGACGGATCGAGTTTCGTAACGTCTGGTTCGCCTATGACGACGAGGACTGGGTGCTCCGCGACGTGTCGTTCGTTGCCGAGCCCGGCCAGCATATCGCCATCGTCGGTCCGACCGGGTCCGGGAAGACGACGATCATCCGGATCCTGTTTCGTATGTACCCAATCCAGAAGGGCCAGATCCTCCTCGACGGCGTGTCCATCGACCAGCTCGACCTCGCCGAGCTGCGGTCGCGGATGGCGGTGGTGCTCCAGGATGTCTTTCTATTCTCCGGCGACATCATGGACAACATCAAGCTGCGTTCGGAGATCCCTGATGAGAAGGCGATCGAGTCGGCCCGCTTCGTGAGCGCCGACTTCGTCGAGGACCTGCCCGACGGCTACCTGACCGAGGTGAAGGAGCGTGGCGTGACCCTGTCGGTCGGCGAACGGCAGTTGTTGTCGTTCGCCCGGGCGGTGGCGTTCGAGCCGACCGTCCTCGTGCTCGACGAGGCGACCGCCAGCATCGACTCCCACACCGAGGCGGTGATCCAGCGGTCATTGAAGCGGATCATGGAAGGCCGGACCTCGATCGTCATCGCCCACCGGCTTTCGACGATCCGCGAGGCGGATACTATCCTGGTACTCCACAAAGGCGAGCTCGTCGAGTCGGGTACGCATCGGGAGCTGCTCGCCCTCGACGGGCTGTACGCCGCCCTTCACAGTCTCCAGTTCGCCGGTCAGGACGCGACCGGCTAGGGCCTGACTCGTTCGCTGCCACCGCAGGTATACTAGGTTCTCATGGGCAACGGGAAGCGGTTGGGCTCCCAGTACGAGCCGTACGAGCTGTATGAAGCGTTGTTCGAGCAGTCGGCCGATGGGATCCTCCTCGTGAACGATCGGGGGATCGTGCGCGCCAACCGGGCGTTCGCGAGCCTCCACGGCGTTGCGCCCAATGAACTGATCGGCC
>CAZLER010000015.1:1057-22508 GCA_964558595.1 uncultured Thermotogae bacterium | reverse complement strand
GAGAGCGGCTCCCCGCACCGCATCGGTACCGCGCCCTCCACCGCGACGGCAGCGCGCTCTGTGTGGAAGTGATCACCCGCTCCATCCTCCTCGACGGCCGGACGCTGCTGCAGGTCGTGGTTCGGGATGTCGGGGAGATCGACGCCGCGCGGACGGCCCTGCGCAAGGGGGAGGCACGCTATCGAGAGCTGTTCGACGCGGTCCCGATCGGCCTCTACCGTACCACGCCCGAGGGCCGGATCGTCGATGTCAACCCAGCGCTGGTGCGCATACTGCGCTACCCGAACCGGGAAGCGCTGCTCGGCATCCAAGTCGAAGAGGGGTACGCCGCGGCCGAGGACCGCGCATCGTGGCAGCACAGGGTGGAGTGCGACGGGGTCGTGGAGGGATCGGAGGTGCTGTGGCGGACCTACGATGGCGAGAAGGTCTGGATCGAGGAGCATGCCCACGCCGTGCCCGGTGAGGATGGCGCCACCCGGTACTATGAGGGAAGCGCGCAGGACATCTCGCAACGCAAGGCGGTCGAGGCGGAGCTCGCACGGGAGAAAGCGTACTTCGAGGCGCTGTTCTCGGGAGCGCCGGAGGCGGTGGTATTGTGCGACAATGCCGGGCGGGTGGTCCGGGCAAACGCCGAATTCCTGCGACTGTTCGGCTACACGGCGGCGGCGGTAGCCGGTCGGATGATCGACGACCTCGTTGTCCCAGAGAGCCGCTCGATCGGTGACGAGGCTCGCCGGACGACCGTGGCGGTGACCACCGGGCAATCGGTGGCGATCGAGACGACGCGCTATCGAAGCGACGGCTCGCCCCTTCACGTGTCGCTCCTCGCCCAACCGATCTTCGTCGACGGGAGGCAGGTCGGCCTGTACGCGATCTATCGCGACGTCGGCCGCCGGATGCGGGCGGAAGCGGCCTTGCGCGAGGAGAAGGCGCGTTTCGAGCAGCTCTATGAGGCATCCCCGGAGGCGATCGTCCTGTGCACCAACGACAGCACCGTCCTGCGGGTGAACGCTGAGTTCACGCGGTTGTTCGGCTACGGTCGCGACGAAGCGATCGGTCGCCGCGTCGACGTACTGCTCACTCCGAAGCTCGACGGCCTCCATGACGAGGCCACGACGCTGACCCGGCGGATCGCCGAGGGAGAGCCGGCATCGGTGGAAACCGTCCGTCGGCGCAAGGACGGCGAGCTGGTCCACGTTTCCATCCTCGGCAAACCGATTCGCCTCGATGGAGAACAGATCGCCGTTTACGGCATCTACCGCGACATCGGAGCGCGCAAGGCCGCCGAGGACGCGCTCCGGGACGCCCGCCGCAAGGTCGAGCAGCTCCACCAGGCAGCTCTGCGGCTCGAGCGTGCCGAGACGCTTGCCGGCGTCTATCGAAACACGATCGATGCCGCCGAGCGGATCCTCGGTTACGGGCGCTGCGCGCTCGACATCGTGGCCGACGGCTATCTCCTCGCGGTCGCCGCGTCCCCTGCCACCCCGCCCGAGCGGTTTCGACGCGTGCCGATCGAGGAGGCCGGGATCGCCGGTCGCGTCTTCCTCGCCGGCGAGACGCTGATCCTCGACGATCCGGAGTTCGCGGAACCGAGCCCGATCCCGATCCGATCGATGATCACCGCCCCCCTGCACGACATCGGGGTCTTCCAAGCGGCCTCGGAACAGCCGAACGCCTACTCCGAGGCAGACGCCCGCCTGCTCGAGATTCTCCTCCAGCACGCTTCGGCAGCGATCGAGCGACTTCGCCTCGAGGCGGCGCTGAAGGAGCAAGCGACGCACGACCCACTCACCGGGGTCTTCAACCGACGGTACTTCCATGAGATCATCGAGCAGGAGACGCTGCGTGGCATCCGCTACGACCACCCGATCGGCCTGCTGATGATCGACGTCAACCGGTTCAAGCGGATCAACGACGAGCACGGCCATCATGTCGGCGACGACGTTCTGCAGACGATCGCCAGACTCCTTCAGGGGGCCGTGCGAGAGACCGATCTGGTGGTCCGCTACGGCGGCGATGAGTTCCTCGTCGTCCTCACCGAGACCGGCGACGATGCGGACACCGTCGCCGACCGGATCCGAAACGCGGTACAGCGAAATCGCGACCTGCAACGGCTGGCCGGCGCGCGCGTCACCGTATCCGTCGGATCGATCGCCTGGCAGCCCGACGCCGGGCAGCCTATCGCCCGTGTGCTCGCCGAGGTCGACGTGCGCATGTACGAGGACAAGCGCCGCACGCCGTCTGGCGAACGCTGATCGGGACATCGCGGTTGCACGGCCCACACCGGCTCGATAGGATCGTCGCTCCTATCGGAGGAGAACGGCCCATCGCGGCCAGTCGGGAGGCCCGGTGTTCGCTTACGTGGTCAAGAGGATGCTCTTCACGCTTCCCGTGTTCGTCATCGTCTCGTTCGTCTCCTTCGGGCTGGTCTCGCTGTTTCCCGGTGACTTCTACACCCCGAGCATGTTCGGGGCCGCGTTGGCCGGGCTGGATCCTCACGAGACGCATGCGGCACTGCGAGCGATGTCGGGGATCGACAAGCCGTTCGTCGTCCAGTGGTGGATCTGGATCAGCGGCGTGATCACCGAGGGCGATTTCGGCTTCTCGTTTCGCACCCAGGGATCGGTGGCGCGGTACCTGTTCCGCCCCGAGAGCGGGCTCTATTGGACGCTGCTCATCGTCGGGACGTCGATGCTGCTCGCATGGTTGTCCGCCGTCCCCCTCGGCATCCTCACCGCCGTCCGCCACAACCGGTGGCCCGACGGGCTGGTCACCGGGATCACCTACTTGGGGATCTCCATCCCCGGCTTCGTGCTGGGGTGGGTTTTCCTGTGGTTCATCTACCGGTTCGTCGATCCGATGGTATGGAAGTCGTGGCTGTGGGGGTTGAGCGATCTCGCCTACCGCGACCAACCGCTGACGTGGGCCAAGGCGCTCAATCATATCTGGCACTTGACGCCGGCCTGGCTGATCGTGGGAGCGCCGATGTTCGCGCTGGTCGTCCGCCACCTGAAGATGAGCTTCCTCGACACCCTTCAGCAGCAGTACCTGACGACGGCCCGCTCCAAGGGATTGCAGGAGTGCAAGGTGCTGTTCCAACACGCGCTGCGCAACGCCCTCAACCCGCTGGTCAGCATGCTCGGCCTCATGCTGCCGACGCTGCTCACCGGCTCGATCGTCGCCACCGCCGTGCTCGGCCTCCCCACATTCGGGCGTGTGTTCCTCGACGCGATCGAGAGCCAAGACCAGCATGTGCTGACCGCCGCGCTGCTGTTGTACAGCGTCGTTCTCATCGTCGGCAACCTGATCGCCGACCTGTTGTTGGCGGTGATCGATCCCCGGATCCGCTACAGCTAAGCCGTCGACATCCGGCGCCGCAGCTGGGCGGCGATCATCCCGGCGAGCATCAGTCCGCTTCCGGCGAGCATCCGCGGCGTCATCGTCTCGCCAAGCAGCAGCCATCCACCGAGCACCGCAAACGCCGCCTCGAGGCTGAGGACGATCCCGGCGCGCGACGGATCGATCCGTCGCTGCCCGAACACCTGCAGCGTGTACGCCACCCCGGTGGACAACAGCCCCGCGTACAGAATCGGCACCGCCGCCCCGACGATACCCGTCCAGCGGATCGTCTCCGCCAACACGGCGACCATCACGCTGAGCAACCCGCACACGGCGAACTGCACCGCCGCGATGACGAGCGGGCGCACCCTCGTGGCCAGCCACCCGATCACGTGTACGTGTACCGCCCACCCGAACGCGCCGGCCAGCACCAGCCCGTCGCCGAGTTCGACGGCGAGCCGCTCGGTCACACTGAGCAGGTACAGCCCGCCCACCGCCACACCCGCGCCGATCCATACCGGGGCGCCGGCTCGCTGCCGGCGCAGCAGGCCGAGCAGCGGGACGATGACGATGTACAGGCCGGTGATGAACCCCGCCTTTCCGGCGGTGGTGGTGACGATCCCGATCTGCTGCAGCGACGCCGAGACGAACAGCACCACACCGGCCAGCGCCAGCCCACACGCCGTGGCCCTTGTGCGTCGCGCCACGGGTTGGCCTCGACCCCGAATCGCCGCCAGCAACGGGAACAGCACCGCGCTGCCGAGCAGAAAGCGGATCCCGTTGAACGTAAAGGGGCCGACGTGCTCCATCCCCGCCCGCTGGGCGACGAACGCGAACCCCCAGATCGCCGAGGCGAGGAGAAGCTGCAGCAATGAGAGCCGCCGACCGGTGGACGCATCCATGGGCGGCATTCTACCGGTCAACGCGATCGACGACCGTGACTACGTGTCCTGGGGGTCGCGGACCATCAGCCAGACCGGCACGCCGCACACGGGGTCGTCGCCATGAAACCCCACCCGAAACCCGCGCTTGACGTAGAAGGCGACGTTGTGCTCGGTCTGCGTCTCCAAGTAGCAGGAAATGCCCTCCTCGTCGGCCTGTGCCAACATCGGGCGCAGCAGCGAGCCACCGATCCCGCGCCCTTGGGCCTCGGGGTCGACGCCGAGCGCCCACAGGTACCCGTGGGCGTTGGGCACCAGCCGCTTATGGTGGCCCTCGAAGAACCGCATCATGCCGAAGAACCGACGCCGCGTCGCTGTGGGCAGTCGCATCATCGCGCACGGCAGCGCCATTCCGGTGCGCAACAGCTTCCACAGGGTCGTGTTCGTCTTGCCCGGCGCCATCCAGCACGCTGCCCCCACACCGGCCGGGGTCGTATGCACCGCGCCGTAGACGAGTGAGTAGCCGATCACCGCGTTCCACATCGGCCGCAGTGCATCCATCGACGCTCCCGTACCGGCCAGCAGGCTCGCCCACATCGGGTCGTCGGCGAACGCCCGGGTGAGGGCGTCCGCCGCCCGGGATCGCTGCGCCCGCCCCAGCGGCACAACCGTCGGGACCTCAGGCGCCATTCCGCTCCACCTGTTCATCGGGAGGTGTCCACGTTCTCCGATGGTTGCGCTGCTCCTTGGCGCGAAACGCTGTCTCGAGGTCCACGCCGCACCGGTTGGCGATGGCACACAGGTAGATCAGCACGTCGGCCAGCTCGTCGCCGACCTCACCGAACGACGATGCTGGATCCACGAGCAACCCCTCCGATCGGCGCACCGCCTTGAACAGCTCGCCGATCTCCTCGCCGAGCAGCAAGCACTTGTCGAGCACCGACTGGTCTGCGAACCCCCGCTCCCGCTCCAGCTGCTGGACGTAGCCCTGCAGCTCCACCAGCGTCGGCCTCGCGACAAGCTCCGGCATCGTCCCTCCTTCGCTTGCCATCATCGCCGGCCCGCTTGCCGGCAGCAACCCGCGAAGTCCCAGGACGGCTCGTCAACGGCCACCGTACCGCCTAGAATGGGCGATCACCCCGAGCGCGGTGGCTCGGAGGGAGGCGGGAGACATGACAAACGGACGAATCGCCATCCTGGGCGGAGGAAACCTCGGCGGCGCCATCGCGCGGGGGCTGGTCGCGGCGGGAGTGAAGTCCCCCGAGACAATCGCCATCACCCGACGCACCGAGCCGCCGCTCGCCGCGTTCCGCGACGAAGGGTTCCCCGTGACCACCGACAACGCCGTCGCGGTACGCGACGCGCCGACCGTCATCGTGGCCGTTCGTCCCAAGCAGATGGACGCGGTCTTGGACAGCATCGCTGGCGTCCTGGATCCCTCACAGCACGTCCTCATCTCGACCGCCACCGACGTGCGGATCGCCGACATCCGCGCCCGTGTCGGCGCCGAGCTCCCGGTGATCCGGGCCATGCCCAACATCGGCGTCGCCGTCGGCGCCTCGATGACCTGCCTGGCATGCGAGCGCTCCACGCCGGCGACGGCCAGGGAGGCGGCGACCTCGGCGTTCTCGGCGCTCGGCCGCACGGTGTTCCTCGACGAGGAGCAGATGACACCGGCCACCGCACTGTGCGCCTGTGGAATCGCCTTCTTCCTTCGTGCCATCCGTGCCGCCTCCCAGGGCGGCGTTCAGGTCGGCTTCCACGCCGACGAGGCAATCCAGCTCGCTGCCCAGACCGCCAAGGGAGCCGCCGAGCTCATCCTCGCGAGAGGGGCGCATCCCGAGTCGTTGATCGACGCGGTCACTACGCCGCTCGGCGTGACCATCGCCGGGCTCAATGAGATGGAGCACCAGGGGTTCAGTTCCGCCCTCATCCGCGGCATCGTCGAGTCGGCGGAACGGGCCCAGAGGCTGTACGCCGACCAAGAAGCACCGTAGCTCCAAGTACCCGGGCCGCGCGGTCCAGGTGCGCTGCCTACGGGCAGTCCTCTGGCAGCTCCTCGCAGGCGATCCCGTCTTCGTCTTGATCGAGACCGTGGATGTCGTCGCCGGTAGCGTCCAGGCACAACTCGTAGCACCGCTGCGCCGCCGGTTGGCAAGGGAAGTCGGCGCAGTTCAGCGCATCACCGCGATCGCAGGCACAGGAAGAAGGAGCGACGGCGAGCTCTTCGACAACCTTCGTACAGACCGGACGCAGCGGATCCTCGGCGACCGAGGTGCGGTACAGGAGCTTTCCCTCGTCGGTCACGCTCAGCACCACATGGCCATGCACGTCGGTGCGAAAGACGATCGCCTCCCGAGGAGCACAGGCGATCCGCTCGAAGGTCTCGCTGGCCGGATATCCGTGAGGGTTCGTCCCCACCGACACGACACACGCGATCGGCTGCGCCGCCCCCAGGAAGACCGATGATGTGGCGTCGCTCGCCCCATGGCGGGCCACCTTGAGGACATCGATCCGGCCTAGCCCATCGGCGATCAGCCACTCCTCCACCGCTGCGTCGATGCTCCCGGCGAACAGAAACTCCCAGCCGAGAAACGACAGCCTCAGCACCAACGAGTCCGTCATCGGATCGCCGCTGAGCTCGGCGGGGTGCAACACATCGAATTGCAGGTCCGCCAGAGGAATCCTGTCCCCCGCCCGCGCGGTCACCCGACGCGATTCGCCGTCGATCTCCGCCGCCGCCGTGCTGCCGTTGGTGACGAGCGTCGCTACCGCAAACCTCTCCAGCACCTCGTCGAGGCCGCCGAGAGGATGGGGGTCTGTGGACGAAGCCACCACGAGCTCGAGGAAGCCGTCGACATGGTCGGCGAGGTAGCTGCTGCAGCCTCCATCCGACCCGCCGTCGATCAGCGCTTCGAACACCCCGTAGTCGATGAGGATCGCGTCGCCCCATCCGACGTCGATGAAGTGCACGTTGAGCAGAGGCACCGCTCCCACGGCACACGTCAGCAGGATCGCGATCGCCAGCCCGACCGGAATCGTTCGCTTCATCGTCCTCCTCCGTCGCATCCTAGGTTGCGGCGACGGCGCAGGCAACTCCCACGACGGCGAGGCGGCGTCGGGATCCGCAGGCCGTGGTCGGAGGATGTCCGTTCGGGTCGAGGGGCACACGGATGCTGGCCGATATCCCCGTGACGTAGAATGCCACCTAGCAGCGGCAGACATGAAAGGGCACATCGATGGAGCTATCGCGAGACGACCTCCGGAGCCTGACCGATCGAGGTTCCTGGGAGCGTGGCCGCACCTACTATCTCGAGGACCGCGTGCAGAGCCTCGTCCGGGACGGCCACACCGTGGTGGCCAGCGTCGAAGGCCAACATCTCTACCGGGTACGTCTCACCCTCCTCGAGGACGGAATCCGAGGGGACTGCTCGTGTCCGATGGGTGTATCCGGCGTGTTCTGCAAGCACTGCGTCGCCGTTGGCCTCGCGCTGGCCGACGGTCGACGCCCTGCTGGCACACCGGCTTCGGACAGCGACGAGGAACCGCTGGTCGATCTCGATCGGATCCGTCATCAGCTGTCGCAGATGCCTCGATCGGCCCTGGAGGAGGTGCTCCTCGACCTCGCCTTGCAGGATGAACTCACCCTGCGGCGGTTGATCGCGGCAACAGCAATCTGCAGCGATCCCCTCGACACCAAGGCCTTGAAGCATACCATCACGACGGCAACGCGGACCGGTGGGTTCGTCGACTACGACAGAGCGCCTGAGTTCGCCCGGGGACTCCAGCAGGTAGGCTGCGATCTCGGCAGGCTCGTGGCAGCCGGGTATGCCAAAGCCGCCATTCCGCTCCTCGAATACGCGCTTCGGCGGAGCGAGGAGGCGCTGATGTCCATGGATGATTCCGACGGGTTGATGCGCCCGATCCTCGATGACCTGGAGACCCTCCACCACGCCGCATGCGTTGCCGCCAAGCCGGACCCCGTAGAGCTTGCGCGGCGGATCTTCGCCTGGGAGCTTGAGGATGAGTGGGACGTGTTCTATCACGCCGTCCGGACCTACGCCGATGTGTTCGGCGATCGCGGCCTCGCGGAGTACCGCAGGCTCGCCGCGTCGGCATGGAAGGAGACCCCCGACCTGGGCCCGGGCCAGGACCGCGAAGCCTATGTCGGTCGACGCTTCCGTCTCACCGCGATCATGAAGGCGCTGGCCATGGAGACGGGCGACCTCGACGAGCTGATCGAGGTCCTCGTGCATGATCTCTCAACGCCCTACAGCTACTTGGAAATCGCCAACGCCTGCAACGATGCCGGGGACCTCGACCGGGCGGTCACCTGGGCGGAGCGCGGGATCGAGGTGTTCGGCGTGACGAGAGACGAGCGGCTCATCGAGTTCCTCCTCGACGCCTATCCACAGCTGGAGCGCGATCAGGACGCGCTGGAGCTCGCTTGGCACCGGTTCAAGGAGCACCGTGATCTGAAGAGCTACATAGGATTGAAGCAACAAGCCGACCGCCTCGGCGTTTGGCAGGAACGACGGGAAGAGGCGCTCGCCCTCATCCCATCCGGCAAGCGGGACACCCACCGCTTCGGCGCGGGGGTCCCATGGAGAGCGGGCCCTGTCATCAACTACAGCCCGCGTGTTGCCGTCTTCCTATGGGAGAACGATGCCGACACAGCGTGGCAAGCTGCCCTCGAGGAGGGATGCTCCCTCCGCCAATGGCTGGAACTCGCCAGACGGCGCGAGGATCAACATCCCGAAGACGCGCTGACCGTCCGACAGGATGAAGTCGCTAGGCTGGTCAATCTCACCCACAACGCCGCATACGAGGAAGCGATCGAGCACGTCGTGGAGATCGGCCGGCTGTTCCGCAAGAAGGGGCAAGAGGAACGGTTTCGCGAGTACGTCGGTGCGCTCGCGCGTGACTTCAAGCGCAAACGCAACTTCATGAAGCTCCTTGATCCCTACACCTGATCCGGCGATCGATTGGCTGGAAGGGACGTCGACGACGATGGGATCGACTTCTGCCACATAGCGCGCGCGTGGTGCTGGGAATCCACCGAGTCGGTATGGTAGCATGGAGCGTTCTCAACCGGTTGGCGAGGTGTCCGCGCCGCGCCGAACGGACGTAGCCTTTCCAATCCATCCTCGTGCCATCGGGCGAGACGTCCTGGACGCCAAAGGAGGCTGGTGTGATGAGATTCCGCTTGAGCTTGGCGCTGTTGCTGGTCCTGCTGTTCATCGTGTTGATCGCCCAGAACACGGGCGACACGTCGATCACGTTCCTGTTCTGGACCGCGACGATGTCGCGGATCCTCCTGTTCGCCATCATGTTCCTTGTCGGTATCGTCGTCGGCTTTCTCCTCGGCCGCCCCTGGCGACGGCGCAAGAAGCAGTTCGCGCGCGTGCAGAAGCCGGGGGACGTCTCCAAGGAGTAGGCATGCGCCGCCCTGCACCTTCTGCCGATCCCCTCCTCGGGATCCTGGCGAAGGGCAGGCCGCCGCGAAACTCCGATGGGGGGGGACCCTGGATCCGCAGGAGCCTTGTCTGGAGAAAGCGAGCCGGGGAGTCGGAGAGACGGGTTGCTGAGCAGGGCAACACAAGATCTCTGATGGGCTGTTGCACCAGAGGAAGGAGCTCCCAGTGGCCGCTGGTCGCCGAGTCCTGATCGTCGGGCTTCTCATCGCTGTTTCGTGGGGCGTGCTCGGTGCAGAACAAGCTGCGAATGCGACCTCCCCGCTGCTGGAGATGCTGGCGCGGGTGCCCAGCGGCGCGGTGTCCACCGACAGCGGCTGGGCCCTCGTCCGCTACGCGGATTACGAAGTGTTGTTTGCCGCTGAAGGGGCGACGGCGTTCCGGGAGCTGGGGGATGCGGAGTTGCTGCTGAATACCCTGCCGCTGGGGGCGATGCTGAGCCGCTTCGTCACCGGGCCGGAGGCGCTGAACCATCTGTTCGCCGGTACGGGGCGGATGGCGGATCTGGTCGGCTTCGAATGGTTGGTGGATGTCGACCGCAGCCTCGAGTTCGGGGATCCACCGGATCTCGGAGTGCTGCTCGGCGGCGCCTTCGCCGAGGAGGCGATCGGCACGGCGCTGCAGGACCGCGGCTTCGAGTACGTAGAGGTCCAAGGGATACCCGTGTGGCACCGGTTCGGCGACCACGAGATCTCCCTGGCGGATCGTGATCCCGCCGATCCGTTCGGCGGACATCTCGGAGCGGCATCGCGCTGTTTCCCGAGATACTTGCCAACGCGCGCAGCTGGCCGCTGATCGAGGCGATCGTGTCCACAGGTCAGGCGGAAATCCCTTCGCTGGCCGACGACCTGGGCTACCGGGCGCTCGTCGAGACGGTCTCCGAGCGCGAAGGGCTGCTCATCCAGGCGCTACGGTTCACCGGCACGGCGCTGCGTGTGCCCCCCGGCTTCTCCCAGCCGGACGTGGAGGCGGTGGACGCCTTCGGTCCGCTGCCCGGATGCTCCCACATCCTCCTCGCCGATCGCCAGGAGGACGACGACCAGGTTCACCTGATCGGCCTCGTCTGCCCCGACGTGCCCACAGCGCAGACCGCCGCTTTCTATTCCGGGGACACAAACCGTATTTCCAGTTCCCCTGATCTACAATACGGTTTGTGTCCCCCGATTAGAGGTTGAAGGCTTGGGCGACGGGCGGGTTCAGGAACGTTTGGATCTCGATCGCGTAGCCACCGGGATCCTGGATGAAGAAGCAGCGCACTTGGATATCCTCATGCGTCTCCAGTTCTCGCAGGACCGGCACGCCTTGGGCCGTCAGCTTGTCGTACCAACTGTCGACGTCGTCGACGACCAGGGTGAGGAGCACGGCGCTGTCCGCTTTCGGACGATGGAACCCCTTCTCGCCCGCGACGATACCGAGGTAGGCGCTGCCCTCGACTCGGTAGATCCGCGCCCACTGCTGGTCGTCGATCACCTCGAACCCGAGGATGTCCTCGTAGAACGCTGCCGCCTCCTTCAGCTGATCGTAGTAGAGGAACGTGATGAAACCCTTCGCCTTCGGAACCATGAAACACCTCTCATTCATCCTGTCGAGATGGGTTGGACTCGTGGCCGCAGTATGGTCGGCCGACGCCGGGAGGGCAAGCCCTCCGACATGTCGGCGCGACCGTCGACGTGCATGCTTTCAGCCACCGGCTGGTCGAGCCGCGACGGCGCGAGTCGCCTCGTAGAACAAGCCGAAACGAGGAGCAGCTGGTCAGCGTCCACCGACGTGTTCTATACTCTACCTGCAGTTGTTCCGAGCGTCCCGTATGGCTACGGGAGCGGAACCCGCGAGGGACAGGAGGCACAGGGGAGGTGATCGAAGCACAGCACGCCTTGGAGCGAGGGCATCGATAGGTCGGATCGAGCCCGCCACGAGATGGACGCAGCGGGGTGCGATCCACTCGCCCACCAGACAACAGCAGCGAAGGAGTTTGCATCGACAATCGGCGATCCACATCGCCACCTTGGGAGGTACCAGGATGAAACGACTCACCACACTCGTCTGCATGGCGTTGCTCGCAACGCTGTGGATCGTTCCCGCCGTGGCACAGAGCGACCAACCGCTGCGGGCCGCGGTGGACATGGGATACGTACCGTTTGCTTTCGTCAATGAGGATGGAGAAGAGGTCGGTTTCGCCATCGATCTCGCCGAAGCGCTGGCCGAGCGGCTGGGCCGCCCCGGTGTAGAGATCGTGTCGGTCGCGTGGTCGGGGATCTTCGCGGCGCTCGACGCGGGACGCGTCGATTTCATCGTGGCGCCGACCAACATCCGGCCATCGCGGGCGGAGAACATGGCGTTTACCGAGCCGTACATGGATACCGCCCAGCTCATCGCGCTGAACGCCCGTCACGCCGACACGGTCAACAGCTTCGAGGATCTCGAAGGCCTGGTCATCGGCGTGAACACCGGCTCGGTCAGCGATGACTGGCTGGTCGAGAACCAGGATGCCTACGGCTACGAGATCGACCGCTACGACAACCTGCTCGACGTGCTGCTCGCCGCCGACACCGGGAGGATCGATGCCGTGATCGGCGACTACGAGGCCACCGCATATGCGGCGAAGGATCGGCCGAACGTCGTCCCCGGCCTCACGATCACGGGCGAGGAGCAGTACGGACTGCCGTGTCAGAAGAACAACACCGAGTTCCGCAACGAGCTGGAGCGCGCGCTGGAAGGGCTCAAGCTCGATGGAACGCTTCAAGCGATCCACGAGGAATGGTTCGACACGGTGCCGGAGAACTACAGCTCGACCAATCTCGTGTACATCGGCTACGGCGTTCCCGGCATGCCGGGATTCCAGCTGATCTTCCACGAGCCGATGCTCTAGGGCACGACCTACCGATCCGAAGGGCGTTCTCCTCGCGGACGGACGCCCTTCGGGCTTCCACGATCTCCACGACCTAGCGGACCAAACGATACCATGGACATCCAGGGACTCCTCGACTCCTTCTTCAACGTCGAGATCATGATGCGGTACCTCCCGGCGTTGGGGCGGGGGCTGGCCGTCACCGTCCAGATTGCCGCCCTCAGCCTCACCCTCGGGATCTCGCTAGGGATGGTGCTGGCCGTCATCCGGGTGGCGATCAAGCGGGAAGGCACGCCGCGTCCGTTACGCATTCTCAACCTGCCGTTGACGTTCTATGTCGATTCGATGCGCGCGCTGCCGCCGCTCGTGACGCTCGTCGTCGTCTACTTCGCCTTGCCGTATTTGGGGATCTACATCAGCCGATTCTGGTCCGCGGTGTCGGTGTTCGTGCTCGTGCTCGCGGCCTTCGCTTGCGAGATCTTCCGCGCCGGCATCGAATCGGTCGACGTCGGCCAGACCGAAGCGGCCCGCTCCCAGGGGCTGTCCTACCTGCAGACAATCCGACACGTGGTCGTTCCGCAGGCGTTCCGCGTCGCGCTGCCCCCGCTCACCAGCCGGATGATCTCGATCACCAAGGACGTCAGCCTGGCCTCCGTCATCGGGGTCGCCGACCTGCTGCGGGAGGCGAAGGTCGGCATCGCCAACACGAGCAACTCGTCACCGTTGATCGCCGCCGCCATCCTGTTCACGCTCCTCTTCCTCCCCCTCGTTCGGCTGTCCACCTACGTCGAGAAACGGATGGAGCTGGAATGATCACGGCGCGCAGCAAGCGAGGGCCGAGGATCTCCTCGAGGGAGGGATCGCGATGAACGACTTCATCCAGAACTTCTTCAACGTCGAGATCATGGCCAAGTCGTGGAAGATCCTCGTCGTGGGACTACGCAACACCGTGCAGCTCGCCGCCGTCTCCCTCGTGTTCGCCACCGTACTCGGCCTGATCCTCGCGGTGGTTCGCAGATTGAAGAACAAGCTGCTCGATGCCCTGATCATCGTCTACGTCGATCTGTTTCGCGCCCTTCCGACGATCGTGCTATTCATGATCGTCTACTACATGCTCCCGTTCCTGGGGCTCTCGTTCGCCCTGTTCTGGGCCGCGGTGGTCGCGCTGACGATCAACGGGGCAGCGTACTTCGAGGAGATCTTCCGGGCGGGGATCGAGGCGATCGACCGCGGGCAGTGGGAGGCGTCGCGGGCGCTCGGGTTGAACTTCCCCCAGACGATGGCACACGTCATCCTGCCCCAGGCGATCCGGATCGTCATCCCCCCCGCCACCAGCAACTCTCTGGAGCTGGTAAAAACCACCGTGCTTGCCTCGGTGATCTCCATGCCCGATCTTCTCTACAAGGGTCAGCAGGCGGCCGGGCTGTGGTACAACCCCACCCCGCTCGTCCTGGTGGCGCTGATCTTCCTGGCGATGCTGTGGCCGTTGGTCCGGCTGACCGGCTATCTCGAGCGAAGGATGGGGACATGACGGCGCGGACCGTGCACCGAACGACGATTCCGGGGAAGATCGGGAGCCGTATCGATACCGCCGTACGACGGATGAGGGAGAACGCTACCCACCCAGGAAGGCAAGGAGAAGCATCATGACCCACGCATGGGAACAGGACGCCAGCAGCCCGACCGATTATCATACCGTCCAGGCGTGCTCTGGGCGCGAGTACATCCTACGGATGACCACCGGCGCCGATCTGTGGCTGGCCATTCAGCGGTTCGCGATCGATCAGGGGCTCCGCTTCGCGAAGATTCACACCGCCTTCATGGGTGGACTGCGGCCGGCGAGGTTCCTCGTCTGGGCACCCGACACCCGCGACCCGAACAACTGGCACCACGAGGAACCGATGGAGGTCCAGAACCTCAGCATGATCCTGGCGCTGGGCGGGATCCTCCATCCGCGCAAGGTCGACGGCCGCGAAGAGGTGTTCCCGGCCATCCACTTCGCCGCCGGCGGAGCATGGAACGCGCCGACGTTCGGCGGGCATCTTCTCGAAGGGTCGATCGTCAAGGGCGCGTTCGAGCTGTTTGTGACGGAACTTGAAGGGATCGACGTCCTGTACGGCGCGCCGGACCCCAACGATTTCCCGGAGAACTGGTATCGAGAGGTCAACCCCTAGGCAGCCGGCAAAGGCAGATCGGAATCCCGAATCCGGGGGGATCCGGTGAGGGAAGGAGCAGCGCTACCATGGCCGAGGTGCTCGTCGACATCCAGCAGCTGCACAAGAGCTTCGGCAAGCTCGAGGTGCTCAAGGGGATCGACCTGCAGATCCACGCCCAGGAGGTCGTCTGCCTCCTCGGGCCGTCGGGGGCCGGGAAGAGCACGCTGCTGCGCTGCATCAACCGCCTCGAGGAGCCGACGAGCGGCCGGATCTTCGTCGCCGGCAAGGAGATCACCGCACCCCATGCCGACCTCAACAAGATCCGCAGTGAGATCGGCATGGTGTTCCAGCACTTCAACCTGTTCCCCCACAAGACCGCGCTGCAGAACTGCACCCTTGCCCTGACCAAGGTCCGCAAGATGCCCAAGAAGAAGGCCGATGCCCACGCCATGGAGATGCTGGTCCGCGTCGGCCTCGCCGACAAGGCCCGGAGCAAGCCGCGCCAGCTCTCCGGCGGACAGCAGCAGCGCGTCGCCATCGCCCGCGCCCTCGCCATGGACCCCCAACTCATGCTGTTCGACGAGCCCACGTCAGCGCTGGACCCCGAACTCATCGGCGAGGTCCTCGCGTCGATGCTCGACCTGGCGTCCAAGGGGATGACCATGGCCGTCGTCACCCACGAAATGGGGTTCGCCTGCAAGGCCGGCAACCGCCTCCTCATGCTCGACCACGGCCTGATCCTCGAAGAGGGGCCCCCCGCCCAGCTGTTCGAGAACCCCCAACATCCCCGCACCAAGGAGTTCCTCAGCAAGATCGTGTAGGGGCGACTGGCCGGAGAGGCCAACGAACGGGAAATAGGGTACGTGTCCCCGGAATACGCGGAAACCTTCGCTGCAGATTCGGGGGATGAACACGCAGGATTCCTGTGCTACCCTTGTCAGGAGATGCATGCCCTCGCCGTCGCGGATCTTCATGGAAACCTCTTGCTCTATGAGCTTCTTCTGCGGGTGGCTCACGCTTGGCGGATCTCATCGATCTTCATTGCGGGTGACTTGGGGCCCAGGATCGGGCTGCATTCCTCGGAGGCGGAGGTCGCTAGCGATCTCGTCGAATTGCAGCGCTCGTTCTTCCGTCGCGATCTCATCCCGCTGTTGGAGAGCTTCTTCCATGGACACCACCTGACCCACATCTACGCCATCCAGGGCAACGACGATTGCCGGGCGCTCGAACCGATGCTGCGCGAGTTCGCTGACGCAACAGCCAATTTCCATTTGGTCAATGATCGGTTGGTCGAACTGCACGACTCCCGTTCGATGCATCTGTTCTTCCCCGGCGAGGTTCCTCTGCTGTTCGTGGCGGGCTACCCGTTCGTTCCACCGGGCGCCGGCCTGTTGATGGACTGGGTGAAATACGAGAACCGAGCCAGGATCCGCCCGATGGGGACCGATCCTTGCGCAGATCTGTTTGCCATGGGAATCGTCACCGCGAAGGGAGCAGATGATGGGACGATCGCGCGCGATCTGAGCGATTTCGAGGGGTACTTGGCGAAGGCTGGAATCGAGGATGCCCCCGCATACTTACCGGAACGGACAATCCACCTCTTCCACTCCCCACCCTACAACACGCCGCTCGACTGGATACCGCCTCGTGGTCAGTACGATCACCTTCGCTTCCCCGACCACGTTGGCAGTTCAGAGATTCGTAGGTTCATCGAGCGAGTACAACCCTACCTCGTGATATGCGGTCACTGCCACGAGTCCGTGGTGTTGGGGGATTACCGCACCGTCCTTGGATCTACGGTATCCATCAACCCGGGAAGCCAGACCCATCTCGACGTGCTGAGCCTCGTGCAGTTCGATATTGCGCACCCCGAGACCGTGAAGCAGTTCTTCATCCACGCCCGTTGACAACCGTGGAACATACACCCTACGGGGGTCTCGTCAGAGGACCCCCGTGGGCTTGGGAGACTCACGCCACAGGCACACCGGTGACGTGCCCAGTCCGGAGAATCCTCCCGTGTAGCGGTCTGTACCTCGGCTTGGACAGTCCGTCACAAACCGGACATCGAGAAGCGACCGAAGACCTCGTGCTTGTGGCAAGAGAGCCCGCAGCTGGGTGACCAGTCCGATGTCGAAGCCACGAAGGAGCCAGCGAACACGGTCGGAATCACGTTCGAGGTCCACGATGATATCGATGTCGGAGCATGGAGAGGAGGCTTCCTCCATAGCACTTCCGTACACGTACACAGCCCGGAACGGGAGGCCTAGACTGCCGAGGTACTTGGCGATCATCTTGGCCAGCGCGTACCGGAACGTTGCGTGGACCTCCGCATCCCCCGATCGCAGCCGTTCGATGATCAGCCTCTCCGGCTGAGCCAGCTTGACGGCACAATGTGCCAGCGCCTCATCGATCAGCACAGCTGGCGAGACCTCGATAGGCATGAGCCCGCTCGGTCGATGTCTCATGATGGATGGCTCCTACGGGAAGATGCCCTTCATCTTCACCGATGCTGCGACACGCTCTACGCCGAGGATGAACGCAGCAAGACGCAGTGAGACGTCCCGCTCATGCGCGAGACTCCACACCTCGTCCAGCGCTCGCTGCATGATGGCCCCCAGTCGCTGATTGGTCTGATCCTCCTCCCACGGGAAGCACTGGATGTTCTGCACCCATTCGAAGTACGAGCAGACGACACCGCCCGCATTGGCCAGGATGTCCGGCACGATGACCGTCCCTTGCTCACCGAGCATCAGATCGGCCTCTGGAGTTGTCGGCCCGTTGGCTCCCTCGACGACGACTCTGGCCCGCACGTCGCCGGCGTTCCGAGCTGTGATCTGCGCCTCAAGCGCTGCAGGGATGAGTACGTCGACATCGAGTGCCAGTAGATCATCACCGCTGATTGGCTCGACACCCAGCGCGTCGTAGCCGGCAAGCAGGTGACCCGGCGATGATTCCACGTACCGCAGCACATCCGGGATATCAAAGCCTCTCGGACAGTAGAGCGCTCCCGAGACGTCGCTGATCCCGATGATGGTCGCGCCCTGTTCGGCCAGCAACTGCGCCGCGATCGATCCGACATTGCCGAACCCTTGTATCGCGATGCTGGCCCCTTCGATCTCCATCCCGAGCCGCTCCAGAACGCCCAGTGTCGCGAACATGACTCCGCGCCCCGTGGCCTCACGGCGGCCCAGCGCGCCGCCCATCTCAATGGCTTTCCCCGTGACAATGGCCGGGATCGACTCCCCGTTGAGCAGGCTGGCTGTATCTACGATCCAGTTCATCACCTCGGCGTTGGTGTTGATGTCAGGCGCTGGGATGTCCTTGTGGACTCCGATCAGCGGGTAGATCATCGCGGTGTACCGGCGCGTCAGCCGCTCGAGTTCCGAGCGCGTCAACCGTGTTGGGTCGACTGCCACGCCACCCTTCCCGCCACCATACGGCACGTTCACCACCGCGCACTTCCAGGTCATCCACCCAGCAAGCGCTCTGACTTCGTCGGCCGTGACGCCTGGATGAAATCGAATCCCCCCCTTGCAGGGCCCTCGTGCGCTGTTGTATTGCACGCGGTACCCGGCGAACACTTCGATCTCGCCGTCATCGCGCCGTATCGGTACGCTGACCTCAAGGCAGCGCTCAGGCTGACGAAGGATCTTCCAAACCCCGTCAGGGATCTGCGTGTATTCACGCACCAAGTCGAGTTGCTGCAGCATCATCTCGAATGGGTTGATCTCCACGGCGGCAGTTACGCTCTTCGCTTCCTCTCGCAAGCTTCGCATGGCCACGAACAGGTCACCTCCGATGAAAGAGGGTACCCACCGCTGGCGTCTAGCTGTATGACTTCCGCCATGATCCGAGACGGCTTCTTGCAGGTGCAGAGCATTCAAACACCACAGCACCTTGGACATGCGGGAGGCTTGCTGATAGCCTCATGGCCTACGGAAGATCCGCGTTTGCCACGCTGCGGACCGTCAATTGCCATGAAGAAGATTGCCTGTATGGCCGAGCGTTCCCCCAGATCTGTCAAGGTGCCGTGTGCAAGATGAATGCCAGTAGCGCCCATCCTTACATTGCGTCTGTCCTGTGGCGGTGGTAGGGTGCACACGATACGGGATGAAACCGACCAACTTGCCGCAGACTTCAGCGTGGGTAGATGTACGTCAGCTTCTCGAAGAGCACGAAGCACTGGATATCCGCTATCGTCGTGACCAGCTGATCTGCCAGTCTGGTACCTACGCTGCGGGCATCCACCTTGTCGTTGCAGGCATCGTTCAGGAATCCTATACAGATCCCGAGAGCGCTTTCTCAGAGGTCGTCTTGCTACTGCGGGGGACGGGACAGCTGATCGGCTCGGAATTGCTCCTGCCGGATCCGGAAGATCTGTATCGGACCACCTTTCGGGCGGTCACCGACGTCGAACTCCGCTTTCTGGAACGGTCCGTGTTGGAGCACGCGTTGGAGGAGACCGATGTGTTGTGGCGCTTCCTTCTGGGATGCCTAGCAAGAAACGGCTTCGAGCGAGCGCGTGCGCAGTGGCGTACCCGTCTTCCCGGACGGGAGCGGCTAGCGACTCTCCTCCTTGATATGGCGCCACTTGCCGTATCTCGAAGCGGCGGAGGGCGAGTCTTCCCGAACGCAATAGATGTCCAAACGCTTGCCGGCTTGCTTTGCCTGTCGACTCGGCAGACGAAGCGTCTGTGCGCTGCGTTGCCTGGCGTTTGTTGGTCCGAGGGATGCCTGTCCTTCTCACCACCACATCTTACAGAGTGGTTGAGAGAGTGAGGGATTGTCGACAGTGAACCCGTCACAAGCTGCACGCTCCCGCTGGCCCCATCTGCTCGGCTTCGCTTCCATACTCCGTAGTGGGGGAGTCCGGTGCATCGCACTGCGTATCCAGTCCTTGGACGTGCGTATTCCGGGGACGCATACCCTATTGCGGGGTGGGTTCCGCCTCTGCCCCATCACAGGGGACGCCTGCGACAGGTTGGGCGCCTGGCAGCCGGAATGGGGTAGATGTCTTCCGATAGGGATCCCGGGATAGCCAGGGTAGAGGGCCCCGATGGCCGATTGAAGGCAAGCCCGCCGGCGTCATGCACCCCGGAGCGGCTCCAGGTTCTCGAACACATACGGCATGAACTCGGCGACGGTCGGGTGAACGAGGACCGCCTTCTGAAGCTCGGTATACGGCAGGCCGGTGTACATCCATGCCGCGAGCAGGTTGATCACCTCGTCGCCCCCGGTCCCGAAGACGGCCGCACCAAGGAGCTGCTGCGACTCCGCGTCCACGAGCACCTTCACCATGCCGGCCGTCTCATCCTTCTCACGCGCCCGAGAGATGCTGCTCATGGGCATCACAGCTCTGAGCACCTCGCGATCGCTCTCCATGGCCTGGGTTTCGCTCATTCCCACGCGGCCGAGCGGCGGATCGATGAACATCGTGTAGATCGGGATGCGGTCGCTCTTACGCCATGGCTCACCCCGCAGGTTCTTCACGATGACCTGGCCGTCGTGGACCGACGTGTGCGTAAATGCGCTGTCGCCGTTCACGTCACCGACCGCGTAGATATGGGGCACGCTCGTCTGCAGGTACTCGTCAACGACGATGTATCCTCGTTTGTTCACGTCAACACCGGCGGCCGAGAGGTTCAGCGCCTCGGTCTCCGGCTTCCGGCCGGTCGCGAGCAGTAGGTGCGAACCGGCAATCGACCGCTTCTCGCCGGCCACCGTCGCCTCCACCGTCACGCCGCCGGCGGGGGAGAGCGACTCGACCTGAACATTACACACGATCTCGATGCCTTCGTCGGTGAGAATCCTCGTCGCCTCCTCTGCCACATCGGCGTCCTCGCGGCTCATGATCCGTGGTCCGCGCTCGAGCACGGTTACCCGGCTTCCGAACCGGTGGAAGATCTGGCTGAACTCGAGCCCCACGTAGCTCCCGCCGATGACGACGAGATGCTCAGGGAGCTCCTGGAGGCTGAGCATGCCCTGATTGTCCAGGTAGCCGACGTCATTGATCCCCGGAATCGGTGGGATCCTCGCGGTCGCGCCGGTATGGATGTAGATCGTCTCGCCCCGGATCGTCTCGTCGCCTACCTGCACCTCATGCTCCCCCACGAAGCGCCCCTCGGCGCGGTAGAAATCGGTGGTCTCGTCGAGCCACTTCGCGAACTGCTCATTTGCTCGCTCGCGATTGCGCTGTTGGCGCTCCATCGCCCTCGCGAAGTCGACGCGGAACTCCGAGACCTCGACGCCGAAGTCTCTCGCACGGCGAACCACGTGTGCCACGCGTGCGCCCGCGACGAGAGTCTTGGTGGGCGTACAGCCCCAATTCACGCATGTTCCGCCTACGCGCGCCTTCTCGACCGTCGCGACCTTCTTCCCCATCTCCAGGAAGACGGGGAGCATCGTGCCCGTCGCTTGACCCGTACCGATGAGGATAACATCGTACTCCTTCATGGATCCGCTCCTTCCGTTCCCTCCTTACCTGCAACAACCTGCATCCGTATTCTCGAGACTAGTTGCATCTATGCACATCAGTCAATGGAACCGCGGCGGCAGAGGAGGATGTCTGACGCGAGACGGTACCATGCTTCGGGTGTATTCCGGGGACGCATACCCTATTTCGGTTGCCAGGTGCCCCCTCCAACTGAGCCAGGGGTCGGCACCAAAGCGCGAAATAGGGTACGTGTCCCCCGATAGGCCCCCCACGAAGCGCCCCTCGGCGCGGTAGAAATCGGTGGTCTCGTCGAGCCACTT
>CAZLER010000015.1:0-957 GCA_964558595.1 uncultured Thermotogae bacterium | reverse complement strand
AGACCTCGACGCCGAAGTCTCTCGCACGGCGAACCACGTGTGCCACGCGTGCGCCTGAATCGCCCCGGGATTGCCGGAGACTGTTTTTGTAGGGAGGATGAGGTCATGACAACGACAGCAAGGTACTCCCCCGAGGTACGAGAGCGGGCGGTTCGGATGGTGTTGGAGCACCAGGGTGAATACGCATCCCAGTGGGCAGCGATCGTCTCGATCGCCGGGAAGATCGGCTGTTCCACCGAAGCGCTGCGAAGATGGTTGCGCCGAGCGGAGATCGATTCGGGGCAGCGAGACGGGCTGACGACTGAGGAGCGGACACGGATCAAGGAATTAGAGCGCGAGAACAGGCAGTTGCGCCGAGCGAATGAGATCCTTCGCAAGGCGTCGGCTTTTTTCGCCCAAGCGGAGCTCGACCGCCAACCGAAGAAATGATGCCGTTCATCGACGAGCATCGAGAGGCCTACGGGGTCGAGCCGATCTGCGCCGTGTTGCCGATTGCCCCGTCGACCTACTACGAGGAGAAAGCCCGTCAGGCCGATCCCTCGAGACGACCGAAGCGGGCCCAGCGTGATACGCTCTTGTGTACAGAGATCGACCGGGTCTGGCACGAGAATCGAGAAGTCTACGGTGCTCGCAAGGTCTGGAAGCAGCTACGTCGAGAGGATGTCGAGGTAGCCCGCTGCACGATCGAACGGTTGATGAGTAAGCTGGGCCTTGAAGGTGTCGTTCGCGGCCAACAGCCGAGGACGACGATTCCCAACAAGGATGCTGCACAGCCGGGGGATCTGGTGCAACGGAACTTCACGGCAACCCGTCCCAATCAGCTGTGGGTAGCAGATCTGACGTATGTATCGACGCGCTCGGGCTTCGTGTACGTTGCGTTCGTCATCGACGTGTTCTCGCGCAGGATCGTGGGCTGGCGTGTATCGCGATCGTTGCGTAGCGATCTGGCGCTTGATG
>CAZLER010000014.1:0-46277 GCA_964558595.1 uncultured Thermotogae bacterium | reverse complement strand
CTCCCGACAAAGGCTGGAGGCCCGGGTGGGCTGAACCCGGGCCTCTGGAGGTTGGTGCGTTTGGTGGGTGCTCTCAGTTGTTCGAGCGTAGTATGCCCGGACCTCGTGAAGCTCGTGTCGGCAGGTTGTGAGGGGATTGTGTAGCGTAGAATGTCGATGTGAACGGACGTTGCGCTACTCCGAGGGGCCGAGCAACGCCATCGCGATTCGCCGGTACAACTCGACCGCGACCGTCAGGTCGCCCACCGCCACCCGGTCGTGGGGTCCGTGCGCGTCCCCGATGTCGCCGGGCCCCAGCACGACGGTCTCGACACCGCTGGCCGCCAGGTGCCCGCCGTCGGTCCAGTAGGTGACCCCGATCGGCTCGGTCGGCAGACCGAGCCCGCGGCAGGCGGCACGGGCCGCCTCGGCGGTCGCAGCGGCGGGGTCGGTGCCGAGCGGCGCGTGGGGGACGGTCGCAGTCATCGGCAACTCCACGACTTCGTAGCCCAGACCTTCGATCCCATCACACAACCCGCCCACCAGCTCGCGGAGCTCGGGCACCGGATCGACTTCGCCGGGGAGGTAGCGCCGATCGACGTGGATCTCGCAGCGCTCGGCGACGATGTTCGGCTGGGTGCCGCCGCAGATCCGCCCGATGCTGACGGTGGAGGCGCCCAACAGGGGATGGATGCGCTCGGCGAGCCGCGGCCGCAACCGCTCCTCGATCGCCACCGCCACCCGCGCGGCGTGGGTGGCGGCGTTGACCCCACGCTCTGGGCAGCTGCCGTGGGCGCCCCGCCCCGCCAGCTCGATCGTCACGAAACACGATCCCTTGTGGGCAACCGCCAGCCGCAGCCCCGTCGGCTCGCCGACGACGGCCCGGTCGCTGACGATCCCCCCGTCGACCAGTCTCCGGACCCCCAGCGAGCCCGTCTCCTCGTCGACCGTTCCGGCGAACAGCAGGTCGCCAGACAGCCGGTCGGCCGAACCGTCCTCGACGAGGGAGGCGACGGCGCAGCACATCGCAGCGACCGCCCCTTTCATGTCGCACGCCCCCCGTCCCCACAGCACCCCGTCCTCGATCCGTGGCGCGAACGGGTCGGACATGTCGCCGGCGGGCACCGTGTCCAGATGCCCGTTGAGCATCAGGCTCGGCCCCTCGCCGCCGGGAATCCGCACCACAACGTTGGCCCGATCGCCGTCGACCGCCTGGAGCCGGGCCTCGAGCCCGCGCCGTCCGAACCACTCCGCCAGCAGCTGGCCGATGTCGCGCTCCCGACCGGGGGTGTCGCGATGGCTCTCGGTAGCGATCAGCTGTCGCGTCAGCTCGACGACCTCGTCTCCGCCCCCTCGCTTCGCCGTCATCGTCGGGTGGGCGACAGCTTCGCCATCTCGCCGGCGGCGAACGCCTCCTTGGCGATTTCGCGGAGCTTGAACTTCTGCACCTTGCCCGACTGCGTCATCGGGAACGCCTCGACGACCACCACGTAGCGCGGCACCTTGAAGTTGGCGATCTCGCCGACGCAGTAGTCGACGATCTCCTGCGGATCGATCGCCTGTCCCTCGCGGGGGATGACGTACGCCGCCGCCACCTCGCCAAACACCTCGTCGGCGAGCCCGATCACGGCGACGTTCTGCACCTTGGGATGGCTGAACAGGTACTCCTCGATCTCCGCCGGGTACACGTTGAACCCGCCGCAGATGAGCATATCCTTCTTGCGGCCGACGATCTTGACGTAGCGCTCTTCATCCATTGTCGCCAGATCGCCCGAGTACAGCCACCCCTCCGGGCCGATCGTCTGGGCGGTGGTCTCGGGATCCCGGTAGTAGCCAAGCATGACGTTGTAGCCGCGGCACGCCAGCTCGCCCATCTCTCCGGTGGGCACGGGTTCGTGGTCGTCGTCGACGATCCTCACCTCGATCCCGTCGAGCGGGCGACCGACCGTTTCCACGCGCCGCTCCAGGGGGTCGTCAAACCGGGTCATGGTGATCACCGGCGACGCCTCGGTCAATCCGTAGGCGATAGAGACGTTGCACCCGAGTTCCTCCATCGTCCCCCGCATCACCTCGATCGGACACGGCGCCCCGGCCATGATCCCGGTACGTAGCGTCGACACGTCGTAGGCCCCTCCGTCGTCCTTTCCTGCCCGCACCTCCTCCAGCTCGAGGACGAACATGGTGGGGACGCCGTACAGCACGGACACCCCGAACCGCTCGACCAGCTCGAGCGCCTCGTCTGCCTTGAACACCTGCATCGGGACGATCGCCGCCCCCCAGGTGATCGAACCGGCGATCCCCATCACGCACCCGAAACAATGGAAGAACGGCACCGCGAGCAGGAAGACGTCCTCCTCGCTCGTGTGGAGGACCTCGGTCACCTGCTCGGCGTTCTTCGCGATGTTGTGATGCGACAGCATCGCCCCTTTCGGGCTGCCGGTCGTGCCCGACGTGTAGAGGATGAACACGTTGTCGTTCGGATCGCAGATCGCTTCACGCCGCTCTAGTTCCCCGTCGTCGACCTTCGCCTCCCCGAGCGCCACCACCTCGTCGAACTCGCGCATCCCCTCGCCGGGGGTCCCGTGGATGACGACATGCTGCAGCCGCGGCAGCTTGTCGCGGATCCCGTCGATCATCCGCACGTAATCGATGCCCACGAAGGATCCAACCGCGAACAGCGTCGTCGCCTCGGAGTTGTCGAGGATGTACTCCACCTCGTGTCCCTTGTAGCGGGTGTTCATCGGTACGACGACGGCCCCAATCCGGGCAATCGCGAAGTAGGCGACGACCCATGAGGGGATGTTGGGCATCCACAATCCGACCTTATCCCCCTTCGCGACCCCCAGCTCGAGGAGTCCACGCGCCAGTCGATCGACCTGTGCGTTCAGCTCCTCGTAGCTGAGGGTCGTTCCGCTCGGATCGAGAATGGCGTCGCGATGCGGGAACCGCTCCGCGGTGTCGCGGAGCACCTGGGACAACGTTCTCATAGCGTCACCTCATGATCGATGGATACCATTGCCGAGATTATCCGAGAGCGCCATTCCCCCCGCAAACTGGCATCCGAGCCGGTCGGTCGTACAATCATGCGGCCCCGGGCAAGCGCGCGGCGTCGGAATCCGGAGGAAAGATGGGCGCGATCTCGATCATCGGACACCACGACAGCGGGAAGACCCAGCTGCTGGCGCGGCTCATCCCCTACCTCATCGAGCGCGGCCTCCGGGTGGGTGCGGTGAAACACGCCCCCCACCTGGATGCACCCGACAACCCCGCCACCGACAGCGGCATATTGGAGGCGGCTGGGGCCCGGCCGGTGCTACTGCTCGGGGAGGACCAAGCGATCCTCCGCTGGCGGCGACCGCCGGAGGAGGACGTGGCGCCGCTCATCGACCGGATGTTCCCGGACTGCGACCTGGTGATGATCGAAGGGATGAAGCGCGGGCCGTTTCCCAAGATCGAGGTGTTCCAAAGGGGAAGGGGCATCGCGCGGGAACCGCTGGCCGGCGAGATCGACGTGGTCGCCGTCGTCGCCGACGAGCGCGTCGCGGTTCCGGATGACACCGTCGTCCTGTCCCCGGCCGATCTGCCGGGGATCGCCGACCTGATTGAATCGATCGCCCTGTAGCCCGTCGATTGCGCCTCCTCGGGGGCTGTGGTACTCTCGGCGCGTGATGAACAGCGGTTCGGCAGTTCCGTCCACGAGCGCCACCTCCGGTGCCAGCGCGACGCTCTACCTCGTCTCCCGGACCGTCGACCGGCTCGACGAAGCGCGGCGGCGTGCCGCCGCGCTGATCGCGACGACGCCGTCGGAGACGCAGGCAAGCCTGGTGCTGCGGGGAGCCCATCCGGATGTCGTCGAGTTGGTTCCGCTGGAGAAGAAGGAGCGGATCGGGATCGACCAAGTCCGTGAGGTGGTCCGCCTTGCCCAGTTCTCGCCGGTGCAGGCGATGCGCAAGGTGTGTGTCATCCCCCGCGCCGAGGCACTCACCCCGGAGGCGGCCAACGCCTTGCTCAGAATCCTCGAGGAGCCTCCTCGGGACATCGCCTTCGTCCTGTTGGCCGAGCATCCCCACGACTTGTTGCCGACGATCGTCTCCCGATGCCGCGCCGTCCGGATTCCCCCCCCCGAGCGTGATGCGCTCCGCCGACGCCTGGTCGACGCCGGCGCCCCCCCCGACGAGGCGGACGGTCTGGCGCGGTTCGTGCTTCGGGATGGAGATCTGGAGCGGCTCCTCGATCGAGCGGGCACCGCCGGCAGGATCGGCCACCGTGGCCGGGAGGCTCTCGCTGAGAGCAGCGTGTCCGAAGCGATCGACGCGGCGCTCGGCGACGAGCCGATCGAGCGGTACCAGGCGCTGCTGCAGCTGCTCGACGCGGTGGGGCGTGGAGATCACCACCTGCTGACGGCGGGCGTTCGGCTCCTCGCCGGACAGGACCGCGAGACGTTGGTCCGCTTCTTGCAGGAGCTGCTCGCGGTGGCGTTCGCCGTTCTTCGCGGATCGCCCGACGGTACGGCAGCCCCGTCGGAGGCCGAGCTACGATCGCGAATCGGCGAGCAGCGCCTGCTGACGCTGTGCAATGCGCTCGACGACACGTACCGGTCGATCTGCACCTACACGCCACCCGAGGCGGCGCTGCTCGCGGCGCTGTGGCTCCCCGAGGGGGCGACCCATGGAGCGTGACCGCGTCGTGTTGGTGCGGATCCAGAATCTGGACCGGGAGACGGCCTGCTTCAACGCCGGATCCCTCCCCGTCCAGCCCGGCCAACACTGTGTCGTCGACCACAACGGCCTACGTCTCGCGGTGATGCTCAACGAGCTCGAGGCGGGGGCCGGCCTGAGCGACCAGCTCGATCGGGTGGTACGCATCGCCAGCCCCCAGGACGTGGAAACCCACCGCTACAACCAGGCCGACGCCGAACGGATCCTGTTCTCCACCCGCGAGGTGGTCGCCCGTCACGAGCTCCCCATGCATCTGGTGGCCGCCGAGTATACGCTCGACCGCAGACAGCTGCGCATCTACTTCACTGCCCCCCACCGGATCGATTTCCGCGGCCTGCTGCGCGATCTCGCCGGCCGGTACGGCACACGTATCGAGCTACGGCAGATGGGAGCCCGCGACGAGGCCCGGATCAAGGGAGGACTCGGACGGTGTGGTCTGGAGATCTGCTGTCACCGGTTCCTGCACGATCCGAATCCGGTCCCGATGGAGCTGGCCTACGACCAGGAGCTGTTCGTGTCGCCGGAGCGAATCACCGGCTGCTGCGGACGACTGCTGTGCTGCCTGGCATATGAGCACGAGACGTACAAAGAGGCGTTGGCCAGGCTCCCGGGTCTCGGGGCACAGGTTGCTTGGAAGGACAAGAAGGGGAAGGTCATCTCCCACAACATCTTCCGCGATACGGTGACCCTGTTGACCGACAGCCGCGACCGAATCGAGGTCGACAGCTCCGAGGTCAAGGTGCTTCATCCCGGGAAACGCCGGAGGCGATAGGGCGAGCCCCCTCACGCTGCAGCTGCTTCCACTCCGAGGGCGATAGCTGCGCCTCTACCCGCGCCCTCTCCGCACCGTAACGTACGATCGTCGCCCGACCGGACGCCTCGAGCGGCGCCACCGCGTGCAACGCTTCCAGTGGCAGATCAAAGGCGATCCGGCAATCGTCGGGATGGAGGATCGCCGAGATCCGCGCCGTCAGTCGGTCGAGATGGCGCCCCTCCAGGGCCGACACCGCCACGCCGCTCGGGGCATCCAGCGCTCCGCCGGGCGCGACATCGATCTTGTTCCACACGTTCAGCGTCGGGGGGCGCTCGGCCTCCTCGTGGAACACTTCCTGTTCGAGGATCTCCAACACCGTACGCCGATCCTCTTCCCAGCTGGGGCGGGACACGTCGACCACGTGCAAGAGGAGGTCGGCGTGCTGGACCGCCTCCAGCGTCGCCGCGAACGCGGGCACCAGATGATGGGGCAGATCGCGGATGAACCCGACCGTGTCCACGAACAACGCCATCCGGCCGCCGCCGATCGATCCTCGCCGCACCATCGTGTCGAGCGTGGCGAACAGCTTGTCCTCGACGAACGCCTCCGTATCACACAGCCGGTTGAGCAGCGTCGACTTGCCGGAGTTCGTGTAGCCGATGAGGGCGATCCGCGGGGTGTCGGCCTTCATCCGCCGCTTGCGGCGTACCCCCCGCTCGGCGGTCGCCTTCGCCAGCCGCTTCTCGAGGGAGTGGATCCGTCGGGTGATCTTGTTCCGATCGAGCTCGAGTTGTGTCTCCCCCGGACCGCGGGTCCCCACACCGCCGACGGCGCGCCCCCCCGCTCTCGTGAGCGCCTTCCCCCAGCCGCGCAGTCGTGGTAGCAGGTAGCGAAGTTGCGCCAGCTCGACCTGCAGCCGCGCCTCCTTGGTCGCGGCCCGTTGGGCGAAGATGTCGAGGATCAGCTGGGTGCGATCGATCACCTTGCGCCCGATCGCCCCCTCCAGGTTGCGGGCCTGCGCCGGCGACAGCTCGTCGTTGAACAGGATCGCATCGGCGTCGAGCTCGCCGGCGGCAAGCTTCACTTCGCCAACCTTTCCCCTTCCGATAAACGTCGCCGGATCGGGCCGTCGCCGGCTCTGAACCACCATCGCAAGGACGCCGATGCCCGCGGTGTCGGCGAGCGAGCCCAGCTCGTCGAACGACGCCTCCTCGGCCGGCCCGTCGGTGATCCCGACCAGTAGCGCCTGCTCCGCTCCGTAGACGCGGGCCCGTGCTCCCAGCCGATCCTCGATCAACGGGGCATCGCGGTCAAGCTTCCTGTCGGTCAATCGTCGCTCCCATTCCCCGAAGCTTCCGGTCGAGCCGGGCGTATCCCCGGTCGATGTGATCCAGCTGTCCAATCACGGTGGTGCCTCGCGCCGCCAAGCCAGCGAGAACGAGCGCCGCGCCGGCCCGGATGTCGCTTGCCTCCACCACCCTCCCGCCGAGCGCCGCGACACCGCGGATGTCGACCGCCGTACCGTCGCGGACGATGCGAGCGCCCATCGCGACCAGCGCCGGGACGTAGGCGAACCGGTCCTCGAATACCGACTCGACAAGTCGGCTCGCCCCCTCCCCCGTGGCCAAATAGGCGACGAACGGAGGATGCAGATCCGTGGGGAACCCCGGATGGGGAGAGGTCTCTAGCCGCACCGGCCGAGGAGGTCCCGCGCCGCGTACCCGGATCCTCGTCCCCTGATCGGTCACCTCGGCACCGGACGATGCCAGCGCGTCGAGGAATGCCGTCAAGTCCTCGCTTCGTACCTCGCGCACCTCGACCTCGCCGCGGGTGATCGCCGCGGCGAGGAGGAACGTCCCCGCCTCCATCCGATCGGGGATCAGCGTGTGCTCCGCCCCGTGCAGCCTCGGTCGCCCGCCGACCGTGATCGTCCGATCCCGCCGCTCGATGTCCGCCCCCATCGCCTTCAAGAGTGCGATCAGATCGTCCACTTCCGGTTCGATCGCCGCGCCGGCGATCGTCGTCTCGCCGCTCGCCAACGTCGCGGCCATCAGCAGCTGCTCGGTCGCTCCGACCGAAGGGTACGGCAGCGCGCATCGCGCTCCCTTCAGCCGATCGGCGGTCACCGCGACAACGCCGTCACGTTCGGTGACGGTGGCCCCCAGCGCGCGCAGACCGTCGAGATGCAGGTCGACCGGCCGGCGCCCGATGGCGCAGCCACCGGGCAGTGGGACGACCGCCCGACCTTGCCGAGCGACCAACGGAGCGAGCACGAGGAAGGAGGCCCGCATCTGCCTCACCGAGTACGGATCGGCTTCACTCGTCATCCGGTCGCCTCCGGTAATCGACACGTGGTCGCCGTGGCGGATCACCCGGCGACCGAGCGCCCCGAGCGTGTACAGGATCGTGCTGACATCGCGCAACTGGGGAACCCGGTGCAGCACCACCGGCTCGTCGGTCAACAGCGACGCGATGCAAGCGGGAAGGGCGGCGTTCTTCGCTCCATCGACGCGGACGGTCCCGGAAAGCGCGGCGCCACCTTCGATCCGAAAGCGCTCCATCGGTTAGGGCATGTACCGTAGAGGGTCGATCGGAAACTCGCCGTTGCGAATCTCGAGATGCAGGTGGGGGCCCGAGGAGATCCCGGTGTTTCCGGAAAGGGCGATCTCCTGTCCGATCTCCACATACCGTCCCGCCGCGACGATCGCGCTCGCCAAGTGACCGTACATCGAGTAGTAGCCTCCGGGATGCTCGAGGATGAGGACGTTCCCGTAGCCGGGCTGCTCACCGTAGAAGTAGACCTCGCCGCCAGCGACCGCGTGGACGCTCGTCCCCTCCGGCACGTCGATATCGATTCCGTCGTGGTGATGGCGATGCTCGAGAACCGGGTGCACGCGCCACCCAAACGTAGAAACGACCTCCCCCCGGAGCGGCCAGATGAACTGCGATCGTTGACCGCCTGAGAGGCGCACCACGTCGGCCCAGAACGAGGACGTGATCCCGGGAACGAGGATGCGGCCGCCGGCGGGAATCGACGACGGATCCGTGATCCCGTTCGTCTCGACCAACGTCTCGACCGGTACCCCGTACGTCACCGAGATGTCCGTGAGCGTCTGACCGGACTGGATTGTATGGACGACCCCCTCGGTGGAACCGTACAGCACCTCCCCCGGCTGAAGTTGTTCGCTGCCGAACAAGCGATTGCTCGCCAGTACGTTGGCAGCGTCAACCCCGAGTTCGTCGGCGACGTCGGCGATCGTTTCCCCGTCGGCGACGACGTGTTGAACGATACGGTCCTCGATCGCCGCCACCGGCCCGGTGGGGACCGTCGTGTCCGTCACGTCGTCTCGATCGTCCCGATCGTCGCCGTCGGCGAGCGGGAACGCATCGAGGACATCGTCGCCGTCGGCGGGGGTGATGGTCGTGCCGTCATCGACAACCGCCAACGGCTGGTCTTGGGGGCCGGTGCATCCGGTTCGGAGCAGCACCGGGATGAGCACGATCGCCACAACAAACAGCACCGCAATGACGACCCGATCCTTGCGGATCGGCTTCCTGGCGCGGTAGCGGTCGCCGTAGTTAATCACTGCTCATCAACTCAAGGAACTGGTCGTTGTCCTTGGTCGCCTCCATCTTCCCCTTGATGAACTCCATCGCCGCTTGGGGATCGTTTAGTTCCGCCATCATCTTACGGAGGATCCATACCCGCTTCAATTCCTTTTCCCCAAGCAGCAGCTCCTCCTTGCGGGTGGCGCTCTGCTCCACATCGATGGCCGGGAAGATGCGCTTGTTGGCCAGGCCGCGATCGAGGATCAGTTGCATGTTCCCGGTTCCCTTGAACTCCTCGAACACCACCTGGTCGAGCTTGCTGCCGGTGTCGATCAACGCAGTGGCGATGATCGTCAGGCTCCCGCCGCGCTCGATGCTGCGGGCCGCCCCGAAGAACTCCTTCGGCTTGTACAGCGCGGAGGGATCCATTCCACCGGAGAGTAGCTTCCCCGATGCCGGGATCGACAGGTTGTACGCCCGCGCCAGCCGGGTGACCGAGTCCATCAACACGACGACGTCCTGGCCCAGCTCGACCAGCCGCTTGGCACGGTCGGTCACCAGTTCGGCGATCCGTGTGTGGTGTCGTGGTTCCTGATCGAACGTCGCGGCCACCACCTCGCCGCCGGGGACGGAACGCTCGAAGTCGGTCACCTCCTCGGGCCGCTCATCGACGAGCAGCACGAACAGCTTGGACTCCGGGTGGTTGGCGATGATCCCGTTGGCGATTTGCTTGAGCAGCGTTGTCTTGCCGGCCATCGGCGGCGACACGATCAGTCCCCGCTGTCCCTTCCCGATCGGGCAGAACAGGTCGATGATCCGCGTCGAGAGCTCCGAGGGGTCGTGTTCCAGCCGGTACATCTCGTCCGGATGCAGCGGAATCAGGTCGCGGAACTGGACCCGCCGCCGCGATTCGTCCGGATCAAGACCGTTGACCGCCTCGGCCTTGTGCAGGGCGAAGTACCGCTCGTCGTTTTTCGGCGCGCGGATCGTCCCCGTGATAAGGTCGCCATCGCGTAGGGCAAACCGCTTGATCTGCGAGGGCGACACGTAGATGTCGGTCCGGCCGGGCAGGCAGGAATCGTCGCGCAGGAACCCGTACCCATCGGGATGCAGTTCGAGGATCCCGTTGGTGAACTGAAGGTCATGCGCCTTGGCCAAGTGGGCCATGATCTGGCGCAGCAAGTCATCCTTGCCCGCCAGCTTGTGGTTCTTGAGTCCGAGCTGCTCGTTGAGTTCGATCAGCTCATCGATCGTCTTGTCGCGCAGGTCGCGCAGTTCCATCATCTAGATCACCTCAAAACTGAATGCCCCGAAACACGATCAGGGCGGTAGCACCGAAGTAGAACAACAACAGGATCGCGGCATCGACCCCGATCCCGAGGATCTGTCGGCGACAGCGGGCCCCCAGCGAGATCATCGCTATGACCGTCAGCACGATGCCGCAGATGGCGACGATCATCTGATCGGTCACCCCGTCGCTCAACCCAGCATAGATCGACCCCCCGCGGAACGCCGCATCGGCGAAGACGATCGTCAGGATGTTGAACATGTTCGACCCGAACAGATTCCCAACGATCATGTCGTACGCCCGGATCCGTAGCGCACCGACCGACGTCGCCAGTTCCGGCAGCGACGTCACGATGGCGACGAGGACCGCGCCCATGAACGATTCCGACAAACCGGACGTCAACGAGATTTCTTTGCTCGCCCGGATGAGGAACACCCCGGAGACGACGATCACCGCGGCACAGATCACGAACCCGACGATCGCCGTCCGCAGCGGTGGCCGCTTCTCCTGGGGCTCCTCCTCGATGTCCTCGTGTCGCTCGGCGTGGAACAGCATCCACACCCCCGCCACGTACCCGACCAGGATCGCCCAGCTCACTGGACTGATCCCGAGGAAGGTCGCCGTCGGCGTCAACACCATGCCGAGCATTCCGAACAACGTCAGCAACACGGCTGTTCCACCGCTGAGCACGTGGTAGCCGCGTGCTCGCAGCAAGAACGGCCCCCGTCCCAGCAGCAGGATATCCATCACCGCCAGGATGACGACATTGAACAGGTTGCTGCCCAGCGCGTTGCCCACAGCGATGTTCGGAACGCCGAAGCTCGCGCCCGAAACCGTGGTCGTCAGCTCGGGGATCGACGTCAGCGTAGCGAGGAACAGCAGCCCGACCCATCCCTGGCCGATGCCGGTGTGACTGCCGATCGCCTCCCCGTACGGCGCCAGTCGGATCCCGGCGACGACGATCGCCACCGCCGACAGCGCAAAGACCAGCCATGCAGCGATCATCCCCGCGCAGCACCGGTCCTGCGGTTCCTTCGACCCGCGTCCGGGCACTCGTCCCGGGCGGTTTTCCCGGTGACGGCAACGCCGCGGCGGGTGACTACAGCTTCTTGAACAGCCATTTCACCATATCCCCGTACATCTTCAGCCGGTCGAGGATCCCCTTGGCCAATCCCCGTTTCTCCTCCTTGAGGATGTGGGTTACCCCCTCCAGCTTCACATATTCCTTGCGCCACCCTTCCTTCGAAGCCAGGCGGGACAGCGCCATCTCGATGCCGAAGTTCATCTCGGCGACGTTCTCCTGCGCCCGTTGCCACAACCGACGTGGGAGCACGCGCTGGCCGGACGCATACGGATTGATCTTCTGGGCGAAGTCCGTGTTTTTCCGCCCGTCGGCGAATACTCCGACGGCCATGTCCAACTTCCGACCGTCATAGGTCCGGATCATCCGGTCGACGTGATCGGTCGTCAGGCCGACGAGATCGGCATCGAGGAACATCAGCGTATCGTTCCTCGCCTCCGCAACCCCGGCGGCGAGCGCCGCCGCCTTGCCTCGATTGACGGGCAGCGACAAGACCCGGACCGAAAAGCTTCTCGCTTCCTCCGCCGTCCCGTCCCCCGACCCGTCGTCGACGACGATGATCTCGTCGACAAGGCTGCTGGCTGCGATGGGCCCCAGTACGGCACCGATTCGCCCAGCCTCATTGTATGCAGGTACCACCACGGAAACACGCATGGGAACGCTGGTATTGCTGACGAGGTTTGGGGACTCACCCCATCCCTTCACACGGCGCATTCTACCCGCTGGACCGCGGCACGTCAATTCCCATACCGGGTGAGCCCTCTTGCCCCCCGTCGCCGGCCGGTCCAAACCACCGTGCCACCGTCTCCACCAACCGATCCTCCTCGTCGAACGACTCGACGGGAACAGGGAGGGATCGGGCGAATCGGCTTCCGTATCCCCGCGTCACGATCCTCCGGTCGGTCACCACGACGACGCCCCGATCCTCCCGGGTTCGGATCAGCCGGCCAACGCCCTGCCGCAGCTTCAGTACCGCCTGAGGCACCGCCAGGTCACGGAACGGATCCCGCCCCTCCCTCGCCAACCGGTCCGCCAGCGCCGACAGCACCGGATCGGTCGGGACGGCGAACGGCAGCCGGGTAATCGCCAGGAGCTCCATCGCCTCTCCCGGAAGATCGACCCCCTCCCAGAAACTCTCCGTACCCAGCAGCAGGGCGGGACGGGGATCAGATCGAAACCTCTCCAGCAGGCTGCTGCGGGAGCCGTCGAACCCCTGGGCGTACGTGACCACCGTGGAAGCCAATCGCTCGCGGACGGCGCCGAGCATCCGGTAGGACGTGAACAGGGCCAACCCCTTTCGCCCGAGCCGGGCCATCAGCGTCGCGAGCAGCGACGCCACCCGATCGGCGTAGGGCTCGCTGTCCCCGCTGACCGGCGGGAAGCCGGAGGGGACCACAACCTTCATCCGATCCTCAAACGAGAACGGGCTGTCCACCACCGTGGTCCGCACCGGAAGCACCCCGTCGGTCAGCCCGAGCGACGTCGCGACGTACTCGAAATCCCCCCCCGTGGCCAGCGTCGCCGACGTCAGCACCGCCGACTCGATCCTCGGAAACAGCCGTTCGCGGAAGGTCGGTGCCACATCGAGCGGGGTCGCATGGAGCGACGGTCCGTCCGTTCCGCGCTCGTACCAATGGACGGTGTTGTCATCGGGTACCGCGGCAAGCGACCGAGCTAGCTCCCCCAGCTGGGTGATCCGATCGAGGTACCCTTCGGCCTCGGCCCGCAACTCCTCCACCTCCAGCCGGTCCGCCAGCCGCTCGAGGGCCGTTCCGATCCTCTCCAGCGCCGATCCCAGTTCCCCGATCCGCGGCGCGACGTCGGCCAACGTCGAGAACCCCCCCCGCTGCCCTTCCGGCAAGGCGCGATCGAGTCGGTGGAACCAGGTCGCCACCCGCCGTCGCAACGCACGGACGTCCTCCCGCAGTCGTCGAACGTCGTCATCCTCAGGCGGAAACGGGAGGCGCCGCAGCCAGCCGGAACGACGGCCGCCCGGGGCGAGATCCTCGGCAATCCGCGCCACGATCCGCTCGGAGAGCGTGCGGGTCAAGACGGTCCGACCCACCGACTCGAGGCTGTGGGCTTCATCGATGATCAGATCCGTGTACCGACCCAATACCACCCCGTTCACCGCGAGATCGCCGAGAAGCAACGAGTGGTTGACGATGACCAGATCGGCCTTCCTCGCCCGCCGGCGGGCGGCGACCGAGAAGCACTCGGCGTGAAACGGGCAGAACGCCCCGATGCAGTGGCTCGGCGTGTCGCACAGGCGGGACCACAGCTTCCGCGCCCCCGGCTGCCCAAGATAGGCGGCGTTTTCGTCGATGTCGCCGGACACGCTCTCGGCGCGCCAGCGCGCCAGCGGGGCGAGCATCGCCAGCCGCTCCCGCTCCAGACCACCGTACAGCTGCTCCATCACGAGCGCTTGCCACCGGCGAAGACAGAGGTAGTTCTCACGTCCCTTGAGCAACGCCGTCCTGATGTTCGGCGCCAAGCTACGCACGAGAAACGGCACGTCCTTGCGGTGCAGCTGTTCCTGGAGCTGCTTCGTCCGCGTCGACACGATCACCCGTGAGGACCGTTCGTTTCGCAGGTGGAGGATCGCCGGCACCAAGTAGGCGAACGTCTTGCCGGTTCCCGGTCCGGCTTCGACGAGCAACGCCTCACCGTCACGGAAGGCTTCGCCGACGACCCGGGCCATCTCCAGCTGCCCGGCGCGGCGTTCGTAGGCGGGGAGGACGGCGGCGATCCGGCCGTCCGACCCGAGCACCTCTTCGGCGGTGGCACCCTCGGGGACCCCCACGCCCGGGGCCGGCGGTTGCACCGGCGAAGGTCCCCGGGGAGCCTCACCCGACAACGGCAGCGCTCGCTCGAACAGCTCGGACAGGGGACTCGAGAGCAATCGGGCAAGCAGCGCGATCAGCTCGCGGTCCAGCCCGAGCATCTCCCGCATCATCGCTCCGAGCACCGCGACGGCGGCCGACGATGGCGCACCGGCATCCGTCAGCCCGTAGTGCACGCGCAGCGCCCCAAGGTGGTGCTCCATCAACGTTGGGTGGAGAACGCGGGCGAACTCCCGCAGATCGATCGCATCCTTCGGAACCCGTTCGGATGCGTCAATGGGGCAGACGATCAGCGGACGCGACGGATCCTCGGCCGAGCTGTCTCCCTCCCGTACGTGCCCATCGGCGACGGTTACGGTGTCGTCGCCGACCCGAACAGCGATCCGCGACAGCCCGAGACCGCGCCAGGGGATCTCGGTCGCCACTAGAGGGAGTGGCGAAGCAGATCGATCCGGCGGATCCTTCCGACCAGCCGGCCTTCCCCGTCCACCACCGGCAGGTTCTTCACCCCTTTGCGGATGATCAAGTCGGCGGCGCGAAGGTCGTCGTCGTCCTCATGCACGCTGAGGACGGTCGGACGCATGTACTTCTCGATCGGCTCGTTGGCGATCTGCGCCAGCTTGCTGGCCAGCTGGTTCATGTCGGGGATGAACGACGCGCTGTGGAGCATCTCGAAGTAGCCGGGAAGGGCGGCGCGGATGAGGTCCTTCTCGGAGATGAACCCCGTCAACACCCCCTCGTCGTCGACCACGGGGACGTTGGGCATCTCGGCGTTGTCGAGGATGAAGATCAGCTCCCGGACGGGGATGTCCCTCTCCACCGCGGTCAGATCCCTCGTCATGATGTCGCGGACCTTCATGCTCCCTCCTCAGATCCTCTCGACGGTGACTTTCTCCGTCTCTTTCGCCACTTGGACCGGATCCTCGCAGACCTTCTTCTCGCTCTCGGCACTGGCGATCCCCGCGCCCATGCCGAACCGCAGCGCCTCCTCGACCGGTGCGTCCTGGGCCAGTTTGAACAGGATCCCGGCCAGGAAAGCATCATCCGCACCGACCAGATTCTGGAACTCTGAGGTGGGCACCGCGGCATTGATCTCCCACACCCCGTCAGGGGTGATCGCGATGTCTCCAGTGACGTCGTGAGAGATCACCACCATCTCCGCCCCGCAAGCGATGACGTGCTTGCCGGCACCGATAATCGACTCGGTCGATGTCAACGAGGTCCCCTCGAGGACCAGGTGTTCGCGGGTGTCCGGCTTCACCAAGTACGGGCACGCCCCGATCGCGCGCGTCAACGACTCGCCGCCGGCGCTGATCGCCACCTTGGCGCCGCTCTCCCGCGCAATGCCCACCAACTCGGCGTAGATGCCGGGATCGACGCCCGGCGGCAGGCTCCCTGCCAGCACGACCCACGACGCGCGCTTGACGATCCGGCGGTAACGACGCATGAACCGCTCCACCTCGTCCGGCGAGACCTGGGGACCTCGCTCGTTGATCAGGTTTGGGCTGTGATCGCGCCCGCTTTCGATGATGTTGACGTTGACCCGTGTCTCCTCATGGATCCAGACGAAGTTGGTGGTCACCCCCTTGTGCTGCAGGTACTTGACCACCACATGCCCGGTGAACCCGCCGACGAACCCCATGGCCACGTTGTCCATGCCGAAGGCTGACAGGAACCGGGAGACGTTCACTCCCTTACCGCCCGCCGATGTCGAACTCCGCGATGCCCGAGTCAGAAACTCCTCCTGGGTGATCTGACAGATTTTGAGGCTGTCGACCCAGTACACCTTGTCCACCGACGGATTGAGGGTGACCGTGACGATCATCGTCTACCTTCGACCTCCTGCCGAACTTTGACGGTCCCAGCGAGCCCCGCGGCCGACGCGCCTTCGATTCGCACCGTCGACAGCTCCCCGATCGCCCCGCCGCGGGCCACGACCGTTCGGTGATCGTCGGCCCGCCCCACGACTCCGCCATGTCGCCCCACTCGGTCAAACAGGACTTCCATCTCCCGACCGACGAACCGTTGGTTCTCCTCCAGCGCGATCCGTCGCTGCCGAGCGAGCACCCGCTCGAGCCGCTCGCCCTTGACCGGCTCGCTCACATCATCCTCCACCGCAGCGCTCCTCGTCAATGGGCGCGGCGAGTACTTGGCAACGAAGATCGACCCGAACCGTACCGTCTCGACGAGTTCCATCGTCTCACCGAACGCCCGCTCCGTCTCTCCGGGGTGGCCGACGATCAGATCGGTGGTGATATTCAGTCGATCGATCCGCCTTCGGGCAGCCTCGACGATCCGCAGATACCGCTTCACCGTGTACCCGCGCCGCATCATCGCCAGCATCCGATCGCTGCCCGACTGGGCGGGAAGATGAAGGTGGTTGCACACGGACTCCGTCGACGCCATCACATCGAGCACGTCATCGGACATGTCCCGTGGATGTGACGTGGCGAACCGGACCCGAGCGATCCCGGTCGCCGCAACCTTCGCCAGCAGCGCGGCGAAGCGTCCGTAGGCCGGCGCATCGGAGCCGTACGCATTCACGTTCTGACCGAGCAGGAGCACCTCGCGCGCGCCCTCGTCGACGGCCCGCTCGACCTCCTCGAGGATCCGGTCCGGTGCTCGGCTGCGCATCGGTCCACGAGCGAACGGCACGATGCAATAGGAGCAGAAGTTGGAGCATCCCTCGGTGATCGTGACCATCGCGGTTGGGCTCCCGGTCCGGAGGGCGGGGAGCTCCTCCACGCCCGTCGGGTCGCCGAGCGCCACGATTCCCGATTCGCCCTCCTCGACTACCGCAACGAGCTCGGGGAGCGACCGGTGGCCGGTGGCGCCGAAGACGAAGTCGATCGCCGGAAATCTCTCGAGCAGCGAACGCCCACGAACCCGCCCGAGGCAGCCGCCGACCCCGAGAAGCACCGTCCGTCGTCGCTTTTCCTCGATGACCGCCCCGATCCTCCCGTACAACTTGTCCTCGGCCTTTTGCCGGACCATGCATCCGTTGAACAAAACGAGGTCGGCACGGTCGAGGCGGTCGACGCACCGGTAGCCCGACAGGGCCATCAACCCCGCCAGTCCTTCCGACTGATGCTGGTTCATCTGACAGCCCCAAGTTTCGATGTACAGACGCTTTGCCATGTTCTCCTCGGAGGATACCGCATGCCGTTTCGGGCGTCCATCGTCGTCGGTAACGTGCCGATCACTCTACGCGCCCTGCTGGGCGGTGCCCCAAGGCGTCCGGTACACTCGCCCCGCCATGAGGCTGCGCCACTGCGATCGTTACCTGCTGCAAGAGATGGTCGGTCCGTTCGTGCTCGCACTGGTCGGGCTGCTCATCTTCCTCCTGCTCAACATCGTCCTCTCCCTAACGCCGCTGATGGTCGATCGGGGGATCGGGATGGGCACGCTGCTGCGCCTCGTGGTCTTCGAGCTCCCGAAGCTCTTCGTTCTCGCCGTGCCGATGGCCGCGCTGTTCGCCACCTTCCTCGGACTCGGCCGGCTGCTTCACGACCGCGAGATCATGGCCCTGGAATCGATCGGGATCTCGCTGCGCCGATTGCTGCTCCCGCTGATCGTCGCCGCGGCAGCGCTCGGTATCCTCGACTTCGCGATCAACAACTGGGCGGCCCCGGCGTCGGAGCGGGCGTTCCAGCGTACCTACCTCGAGGTCGTGTTTCGTCAGTCGGTGCCGCGGATCACGCCGAACGCATTCTTCTCCGGCCCCGACCACCTGACGTTCTACGTCCGGCGCTACGACGCCGATCGCCGTACGCTGCACGATGTGCTCATCTACGACACCCAGGGGGAGCTGTTTCCGGCGATGTCCGACGCCGAGGTGCACATCGCTCTGATCACCGCCGAGACCGGAACTTGGTCGGAAGCCACCTGGGAGCTGGACGACGGCCGCACGTACGGATTCGACGGTGAGGGGAAACTGCTGACCTCCGGGACGTTCGACCGGCTGACCATCCCGGTCGATCGCAGCGTCGAGGAGGTGCTCAGCCGGTCGCGGTCCCCCGACGAGATGGGGATCTCGGAGCTGCTCGCTCGGGTCCGACAGGCGGGGGATACCGGCCAGCGGACCGCGCCGTACGTCCTGGAGATCCACCACAAGATCGCCCTCCCGCTCTCCACGATCGTGTTTGTTCTGTTGGGAGGAACGCTGTCGTTCACCTTCGGGACTCGCGGTCGCGCCGTAGGCATCATCGTCAGTCTGTTGCTGATCAGCGTGTTCACCGGACTGCTTTGGTGGACCCAGGCGCTGGGCCAGCGCGGGGCGATGCACCCCGTCCTGGCCGCGTGGCTGCCCAACCTGTTGTTCGGCGCATTCGGTGCGCTGATGTTCCTCCGCGTCGACCGCCTGGCGTCTCGAGACGTGCTGAGGCGGGTGCGTCGGTTCGTGCCGTTTCTCGGCACGATCGCCTTGACATCGTTGTTCGCCGTCGCCGAGGGGCTGCCGCTCGAGATCGAAGCGGAGCGGCTGTCCATCTCCTCGGATCGCAGCGAGATCCGGGCCGAGGGCGACGTGAGCGCCTCGTTCGAGAACGTGCTACTCTCCGCGCAGGCGCTCGACCTGCATCGAGCGTCCGACGGCCGGTGGAACCTGCAGGCCAGCGGTGACGTCCACCTCGCCACCGAGGAGGGGTTGGCGGTGCGGGGTGACCGACTCGTCGCCGTCGTCGAGCCAACGGCGACGGGCGCCCGCACCTCTACGCTCGAAGCGACCGGCTTCCGTGGCGAGAGCCCCTTCGTCAACGCGGCTGGAGACGAGCACGTCCTCTACTTTCGTGGCGCTTCCGCCCGAATCGCGTTCGACGAGGAGGGGGAGGCGTCGCTCATCGAGGTCGACCGGGGCGAGGTAACGACCTGCAGCTGCTGCGGCCGTTCGTTTCGCGGCCAGCCCTACACCCTGCGCGCCTCCCGGCTCACGCTGCACCCGGACCGACTGTTGGTGGCCTACGGGCTGATCGCCAGGGTCGGGGGAGTTCCGTCGTTCTGGCTGCCCGTCTACGTCCAGCCCCTGGAGGAGACCCTCGACAACCCGTTGTTTCCGGCGATCGGCCGCAGCGGTCTGCGCGGGTGGTTCCTGAAGTGGAACCTACCGTTCTTCCTCGACGACGGACTGTATGGCAGCGTCCTGTTCGACTACTACCACCGGTTTCGCGAGCTCGGCGCCGGAATCGACGTGCGGTACGCGTTCGGAGATCACACAGGTGCCGTCGATGTCTACTACTTCCCCGCCAAGGCCGGGGATCGGATCGTACGGCTGTCGGCCGACCATGCGTTCGAGGTCGACAAGATGTGGCGCGGCTCGGGACGCCTGGACTACGACGCCGTCGGCGACGAGAGCTCCCTCAGCTTCTCAGCGGATGCCTCCGCCCAGCTCGGAGGGTGGCGGGTGACGGCCTCCGGCACCAGAAGCTGGGAAGAGGACAGCGACGAGGAAGGGCGGATCACCCAGCGACTTCCCGAGCTGTCGCTGACGCGAGAAGCGGCGCGCATCGGTTCGCTGTCGCTCGTCCCTCGCGCCAGCGCGGCCTGGGTCCGGGAGTGGGACGAGGGGATCCTCGCCGGCCAGGCGCTTCGACTCGCCGCGTCGGCCTCCATCGGCGTCGAGCCGTTCACCGTCGCCGGCTGCTCGATCGCGCCGGCGCTGGATGCATCGGCGACCCGATACGTCGGGGACGACGTCGAGCGGACACGTGCCGCGTTGTCCATCGCGGTTCCGTGCACCTATCGCGGTCTTTCCGTCGACTACGACGGGTCCTGGATCGCCGGCACGAGTCCGTTCGGTTACGATCGGCTGGATGCCCAGCAGCACCTCGGATGGGCGATCGAGCGGGCCGGAACGGTCCGCGCCCGCGTCGACGGCGGCATCGATCTATTCGCCGGCCAGTTCGATCCGGTCACGGTCGCCGTTTCGTGGGGCGACGCATGGTCGTGGTCGTTCACGCTGTCGTACGACCTCACCGCCGCCGCCGTCGCCTCGCTGATCGTCCGCGGTGCTTGGACACAGGATCGGTACACGCTGGCCTGGAAGCTCCCGTTCGATCCGACCCCTGCGCATTGGGGCCCGCTCGACCTCGATCTGTCGACGACGTGGAACGATACCGAGGTGACCGTGGAGGCGTCGTTGGACCGCGGGCGCCCCGCGTCGCTGTCGGCGACGCTCGACGCCCGGTTCGCCACACCCTGGGGGGTTGCGGTCGAGCTCGGCTATCGGATCGATCGTTCTCCGCGCCTGCAGGCCCCCCGCTATCGCCTGTATCGGGACGTCGGGGACTGCGTCCAGGTCGGAATCGAGCGATCATCAGATCAGATCTGGCTGTACGCGTCGATCCTCGCGTTTCCCGAGGCGATCCTGCGCTACGGCCCGGAGAGTGCACAGGTCAGCGTGGGGGAGTAAACTCACCGACGTATCGCTCGCGCGAAGCAAGGAGGGAGCATGGAATTCGATCTGGATCTGTCTGCGCTCGTCTACATCACCATCGCCGTCATCTTGTTGATCACGCTGTTCGGAAACGGCTGCAGCGGCGGCAGCTGCAGCTAGACATCGAAGACCGCCGTTCCCGCGCCATCGCGTCGCATGCCGCCGATCCTTGCTGCATGCCCGGATCGATTCGATGAGGAGATCGGGATGATCGAACGAATCCACCCGTTCACCGTAGGGGGGATCGAGGGTGCCGTGCTGCAGACCCTCGATAGCGAACACCGCACCCTTCGCACCCTCCTCGCGGACGAGCTCCCGGCGTTCGAGGATCGAACGGTGGAGTTCGCATTCACGCTGCTGTACGCACAGCACCGCGGCCGCCATGTGCTGGTCGACGGTGGAATCGATGGCGACGAGGTCAGCGCGCAGCTCGCCACGCTCGACGTCGCGCCCGAGGATGTTGGGTGGGTATTGATCACGCACGTCGACCGAGACCACGTCGCCGGGCTGATCCTCCAGGTCGGCGACGGCGTGCTGACCTACCCCAACGCCCGGTATGTGCTCGACGCGGGGTTATGGGGCACACTGCACGACGACGGCACCTACACGAACCTTCCGAAGCATCTACAGCGGTTGTACTGGGCGCTCGTCGCCAGGCTGGAGGACCGCGTCATCCTCTGCGACGGCGAGACCGAAGTGGCTGACGGGATCACGTTTGTGCCGTCTCCAGGCCATCGCCCCGGTCACGCCGCCTACGCGCTTGCCACCGAAGCCGCTCCTCTCCTGCACGTCGGGGACGCCTTCCTCCATCCCGTGTTCCTCGATCATCCGGATTGGCCGGCCGCCGGCGACACTGACCGAGCGGTCGCGGCGGAGACGCGCGCCATGCTGCGAGACCGGATCGAGCGGACCGGCTCCCTCGTCGTCGGCAGCCACTTCCCGTCACCCGGACGCCTCCGCTGTTTCGACATCGGCAACGGATCTCGAGGGCAGCCGGACCTCTAGCCGTCGCGCCAGCTCCCCCGTTCGGCTACCATCCCCCCATGCGCATCGGAATCGTGCAGAACTCGCCGACGTTCGGCGAACGGGAGCGCAACCTCGAGGCGGCGTTCGCGCTCGTCGGCGGTGAGACAGCCGACCTGTGGGTCTTCCCGGAGTTGTTCGCCACCGGATACCAGTTCGCCGACGCCGAGGAGGCGCGCGCCCACGCCGAGCCCGTCCCCGGTGGGCCGACATCCGTCGCCCTGGCGGCGTTCGCCGCCGACCGCGGCTGCTACGTGGTGGCAGGGCTGCCCGAGGAGGACGGCGACGGCATCTACAACGCCGCCGTACTCGTCGGACCGAAGGGGGGCGTCGCCGTGTATCGGAAGCTGCACCTGTTCTATCGGGAGAAGCTCCATTTCCGTGCCGGCAATCGACCGTTGCCGGTGATCGATGTCGGTGCCGCGAGGATCGGAATCATGGTCTGCTTCGATCACCTGTTTCCCGAGGCGGCGCGTACCCTCGCGTTGCAGGGGGCCGACATCATCGCGCATCCCTCCAACCTCGTCATGCCCGACCTTGCACAGCGGACGATGGCGGTCCGAGCCTTGGAGAACGGCGTGTTTGCCGCCACCGCCAACCGCATCGGCACGGAGGCACGGACCTCGGAGCGACTGGTGTACACCGGCCGCAGCCAGATTGTCGCGCCGGACGGAGAACGACTCCTTGGCCTGTCCGAAGACCGCCCCGAGGTCGGCGTCGCGGACATCGACATCGCCCAAGCGCGCGACAAGCGAATCACCGCCACCAACGACAAGCTGGCGGACCGTCGTCCGGACCGCTACCGGCTGGAGAACAGCGCGGAGGAGGAGCGATGATCGAGGTGGGAACCGTCAATGAGCGCCGATGGACGGTCGGATGCGAGCATCTGGCCAGCGCCTTCGGCAGCGGGCTGGTGGATGTCCTCGCGACCCCCGTACTCGTCGGCTTCTGCGAGGAGTGCGCCCGTTCAATGATCGATCCCGAGCTCCCCGCGGGCCAGCTGACCGTCGGCACGTCCATCCAACTCGATCACGTCGCGGCCACCCCCCCCGGTCTGCAGATCACCGTCCGGGCCGAGCTGGTGGAGATCGATCGGCGCCGGCTGCGCTTCGCCGTGGAGGCACACGACGACGTCGAGCTCATCGGGTGCGGCTCCCACGAGCGGTTCATCATCGATGTGGACCGTTTCGCGTGGCGCAACGCCGACAAGACGAGACGGGCAAGCGACTAGACCAGCCGGCGACTCATCGTATCCCCATTCTCTCTTCACAAAGAACACACACCATCGGTCCACCTTTGAGGGTGGCAGCAGAAATGCCGCTCTTCCGCTAAACCTCCTTGCGGATAGCCACCACACCGGCTGGGGAGGGTCGAGGGAACCTCGAAACTCTCCAGCCGCGCCTTGGAAGCGTCGCCACGCCCTATCCGCCGCCCACCGCCGGCAGCAGCGTCAACCGATCGCCCTCCTGCAGGACGGTATCCAGCCCGTGGCGGTGCTGGACGTTGCCGCCGTTGACGAGGGCATGGATGTGCCGCCGGACGCGGCCGTCTTCGGTCACCAACCGATCCGCGACCACGGGATGATGCTCGGCGAGGGCGGCGATGGCCTCACGGACTGTGCTGGTGTCCGGAAGCTCGAGACTGCGAACGTCGTCCAGTGCGTGCTTGAATGAGAAGCCGATCTCCAGCGAAACCATCATGCCGAACCGATCAACTCCGCCGAGTGGCGATTGTGCAACGGGATCAGATCCAAGATCGAGCGGTCGACCAACTCCCCGTCGCGGACCCGCCAGCTTCCGTCGACCATGGCCAAATCGACCCGATCGGCGGCGCAGTGGACCAGGGCCGCGACCGGATCGGCATGCGCTCCGGCAAATGCGATGCCCGACAGGTCGAAAGCGATCAGATCGGCCGCCTTTCCCGGCTCGATCGAACCGATCTCGCGGTCGCGGCGGAGCACCTGCGCCCCTCCGATCGTCGCCATGCGCAGGGCTTCACGCGCACTCAATGCCTCGGCGCCATAGCGGACCCGTTGGAGCAGCATCGCCTGCCGCACCTCACGGATCATGTTTGACGTGTCGTTGCTCGCTGAGCCGTCGACCGCCAGTCCAATGCGAATATCGGTCCGCTTCATTTCGGTCACCGGGGCGATCCCCGAGCCGAGCGTCATGTTCGAGCTGGGGCAGTGGGCCATCCCCACCCGGGCGGCCCCCAGCTTGGCGATGTCCTCCATGTTGAGAACGACGAGATGGGCGAACCACACGTCGTCGCGAAGCCATCCCAGCTCCCCCATCAGATCGACCGGGCGCACGCCAAAGCGGCGCAGACAGTACGCCTCCTCGTCCTGCGTCTCGGCAAGGTGGGTGTGCAGCAGCACCCCGGTATCGTCGGCGAGGGCGGCGGTCTCTCGCATCAGGTCGGCGCTCACCGAGAACGGAGAGCACGGAGCCAGCGCGATGCGCAGCATCGCGAACGGCTTCGGATCATGGTGCTTCTCGATCATCCTTCGGGAGTCGGCGAGGATCTCCGCCTCGGGCTGCACCACCGCGTCGGGGGGGAGTCCGCCGTCCTTCTTCGACAACGACATCGAACCACGGCAGGGATGAAATCGAATCCCTGTCCGCTGCGCCCCTTCGATGTCGGCCTCGAGGAGGTTGCCACCGCCCCGCGGATACAAGTAGCAGTGATCCGTCGTGGTCGTCGCCCCGGATAGCAGCAGCTCACCGCAAGCGACCGCTGCCGCGACCCGCATCGCTCGCTCCCCGAGCCGCTTCCACCGCTCGTAGAGGAACACCAGCCAGTCGAACAGCTTCGCCTCGGATGCCCCGGGGACGTTGCGGAACAGCGCCTGGTACAGGTGGTGATGGGTGTTGACGAATCCGGGGAGCAGCACCTTGCCCTCGCCGCGCACCACCTCGTCGGCCTCGACGCCGCGGGGATCGTCTCCCACCTCGACAATCCGGTTGCCCTCGACGAGGACGTAGCCACCGGCGATCTCGCGGCCATCGGGATCCATCGTGGCAATCCGCTCGAAGCCGATGAACAGCGTCCTTGCGCTCATCCGGCCAGATCGATGCGGTCGGCGGTCTCCAGGAACGCCGCCAGCAGGTCGATCGTCGCCTCCACATCCCGGGGATGGACCGCCTCGACCACCGAGTGAACGTACCGTGTCGGGATCGACAGGGTGATCACCGCCGACCCCTCTTGCGCCAGTTGAAGCGCCCCGGCGTCGGTGCCACCGCGCGGCAGCACCTCCATCTGGTGGGGGATCTCCCGTTCCTCGGCCAGCCGGCGCATCGCCCGCACCAGCGCCGGATGGGAGATCGAGCTCCCGTCGCGGATCTTGATCGCCGTCCCTTTGCCCAGCTGGGTAACACGATCCTTCGCCGGCACGTCGGGGGTGTCGGCAGCGATCGTCACGTCGAGGGCAATCCCGATATCGGGATGGGTGGCGAAGCCGGCGACGCGTGCGCCCCGCAAGCCCACCTCCTCCTGCGTCGTCCCGACGAAGTACAGGTCGCAAGCGGGCGACGTGACACGCTTCAGCGCCTCGATCCCGACATACACGCCGACCCGATCGTCGAGCGCCTTGCACGAGACCAGCTCCCCGAACGGGAGGAACTCCTGGCGCAGCGTCACGGTGTCCCCGATCCGCACCCTCTCGGCCACGTCGTCAACGGGCAGTCCGAGGTCGACGAAAAGATCGCGCACGTCGAGCGGCTTCTTCCGTTCCTCGTCCCGCAGCATGTGCACCGCCTTGCGCCCGATGCAGCCGATGAGATCGCCGGACTCGGTGTGCACCACGACGCGCTGAGCCACCAGGTTCACCGGATCGAAGCCGCCGGCCGGATTGATCCGCAGGAATCCCGTCTTCTCCTCGATATGGCTGACGAAGAAACCAATCTCGTCCATATGGCCAGCCAGCACGACCACCGGCCCGTCACCTGCCTTGTGGGCGATCAGATTGCCCAGCGCATCGGTGGCAACCGAGTCCACGTGCCCCTCAAGGCCCTCGCGAACGATGTCGCGGACCTCGGCCTCGTACCCCGGGATGCCGGTCGCTTCGCATAGCCTCTTCAGTAGCTCCATCGAGCCTCCTTTGCGCAAACAGTGTAGTCGCGGTCGGCGGAAGATCAATTCCTTGCCCCCTTGCTGTGGTCCGAGATACCATCGCCCCATGATCCCGATACGCGACATGATCCGGAGCCGCCGTTTTCCGACGGTCACCGTCTCCCTGATCGTGATCAATTTGCTCGTGTTCCTCTACCAGGGCTACCTCGGGACCCGAGAGCCGTTATGGGACAACTGGACCAACGAGCGAGACGCGTGGACAGCGGCCGGTCACGAGACGCCGCCCGTGTTCGATCCCACCTACGTCGTCTCCACCCGTCGCCTGCCCGGCCGGTCGAGCTCGACGTACGCCATTCCACAAGACGATTGGTTTCTGATGCAGTACGCGCTGATCCCCGCCGAATTCCTCGGCGGCGAGGACCTTCCCCCCACGGTGCCGGTGCCGATTTGGCTCACGCTCCTGTCTTCGATGTTCCTCCACGGAGGCATCATGCACGTCCTCGGCAACATGCTCTACCTGTGGATTTTTGGCGACAACGTGGAAGACGCTATGGGGCCCCTTCGCTTTCTCGTCTTCTACCTGCTGTGCGGCGCGGTCGCTTCCTTCGCCCAGATTGCCATCGGATCCGGCAGTTCGGTTCCCCTCGTCGGTGCGTCGGGAGCGATCGCCGGTGTCCTTGCCGCCTACTTCATGCTGTTTCCTCAGGCCAAGGTCCTGACGATCATCCCGATCTTCTTCTTCCTCCGGTTGCTGGCGGTCCCAGCCGTGTTCCTCCTCGGCTTCTGGTTCATCCTCCAGGTGGTCAGCGGTGCCGGTACGCTCGGGAGCGAGAGCGGTGTCGCCTGGTTTGCGCACATCGGAGGCTTCCTCGCCGGGCTGATCCTGGTGTTCCCGTTTCGGCGGCGCGACGTTCCCGTGACGTTGTGGAATTCTCTGCGAAGAGGACGATTCGACCGCTGAAGTACGGGCCAGATGTCCGATCCCCTCGGCACCCAAGCCTTCACACCCGTTCCCTCAGCGGGTATGATGGGCCTACCGTGCAGTTCGAACACCAAAGGAGTGATGAACCATGAAACGGGGTGCCGCGCTGTGCTGCGCCGTCTTCTTGTCGATAGGCCTCGGTTACCTTACCCTGGCGGGGGATCGGGTCGAACACCGCGCCATCGAGATCGGCAACGATCACGAATTCACCGTCGAGAACGGGGTCTGCTCCGGATCGGGGGCGCTGAACGATCCCTATGTCATCGAGAACTGGGTCATCGACGCGGGCTATGATGACTACGGAATCCGGATTCACGGCACCACGCAAGCGTTCGTCATCCGCAACGTCGAGATCAGCGGAGCCGCCAAATCCGCCGTCTACTTGAGCTACGTGGAGAACGGTCGCATCGAGGACTGCTTGTTCGAAGGCAACTGGACCGGCGTCACCCTCAATTTCGCCTCGCTGAATCGTGTCGCCGGCTGCACGTTCTCCGAGAACACCGACGGGATCCATACCTACTTCTCCGACACCAATCAGCTGCTCGCCAACCGCTTCGAGCGCAACGATACCGCGATCTGGCTCGACGCCTCTGACGACAACGAGATCATCGGAAATTACATCACCGCCTGCCATATGGGGGTGTACCTCAACCTCGGTTCGGAGGGGAACACCATCTTGAGCAACGCGTTCGTCGACAACCTCCACCACGCCCACACCGACAACGAGAACAGGTGGGATGATGGCGGAGAGGGCAACTACTGGAGCGGGTTCCAGGCGATCGATGCCGAGGGCGACGGCATCTGGGACGCACCCTATCGGATCACCAGCGAAGGCGACCAGGACGACTACCCGTTGGTGACGCATCCCCTCGTCCCCGCGCCGCCCCCGCCGTCCTGCGATCTCTAGACAGGCGGCTTCCCCGCACTCGACGAGCGGACGGGATCGGGCCATCCCGCCCGCTCGTCGGTCGATCGACCTACAGAAGCGGCTCGAATCGGTTCTCCCGCCAATAGGCCTCCTTCATCGCCTCGTCCTCCCGGAGCAACAGGCGATGATGGGAAGCCTCCCACGCGGCGAGTTCTCGGAAGAACGCCGCCAACGCCTCGTCTTCGACCTCCTCCGCCCGCTGTCGGTAGAACACGTAGGCGTTCTTCTCCAGCAGGATCCCGATCGATAGCGCCGACATTTCGAAGTGCTTGCCACCGATCCGGCGCACGAACGCCGGAGAGAAGATCGGCCCGGCCGCCGGCGTTGGCCGATCGCTTCGGGTGACCGACGGCTTCCACGCCGTTCCCTCGGCGAGGCTCCGGCACCCATTTTGAAGCTCTTGGTAGTGCTTCCGCTCTTCGTCGGCCAGCCGGGAGAACATCGCGCGCGCCCCCGGATCGTCCGCTTGCTCCGCCGCGAGGCGGTAGAACGCGAACCCGTCGCGCTCGATGGACATCGCCTGCTGAAGAACGCTCTGGAGATCCCTGTTGACCATCTCTTCCTCCTCTCGCCCCCCGATCCCCGCGTTCAGCGTAGCCGGTCGATGGGCTTCTGCCAACGGTTGACTTCGTCGTGCCCGCCCCTACACTAGTCTGCGGTTCGGGAAAGGACGGCATGGCTTCAGAGCGGCTCTTCGACCAAGTCCGTGGGGATCTCCCGTATTCGCTGCTGCACCTCCCGATCCGCGACCTCCGCGAGGGACAGCGGATCAGCCAGTGTTTCCTGGTGAAGCGTAAGGCGCAGCGTTCGACCCGAACCGGCGACCCCTATCTCGAGATCCTGCTCGCCGACCGTACCGGGACGGTCCCGGCACGGGCTTGGGCGGACGCGACCCAACGGTACGCGGCCCACTTCGAGGAGGGGGAGTTCGTCCTCGTTGAGGGTCGTTCCGAGACGTATCGCGGCAGCCTTCAGTTGATCGTCGAGTCGATCCGGCGGCTAACCCCTCCCGAACGCGAGGCCGGCAAGCTTCCCGGGTTCGATCCGGCGCTCCTCGTGCCCTCCACCGACCGAGACATCGACGGCATGTGGACCGAACTCCTCGACCTGGCAACGACCGTGGAACCCGACCCGCTTCGCGATCTCACCCACGACCTCCTCGAGGAGCACGCATCGCGGCTTCGGGAGTACCCCGCTGCGGCGTCCAAGCATCACGCCTATCTAGGCGGACTGCTCGAACACACCCTCGAAGTCGCCCAAGGCGTGGCGACCTACGAAGAGAACAACCCGTGGCTCGAACTGCACCGCGGGCTCGTGGTCGCCGGGGCGATCCTCCACGACATCGGCAAGCTGGTCGAGTTTGAGAATCCGATCGCCGTCCGCTACACGCGAAAGGGGCAGCTGATCGGCCATCTCCTGCTCGGCCGCGACATGGTCCGCGAGGCAGCGCAGCACCGCCCTTGGCCCGATCTCCGACTCCCTGTTCTGCTGGAGCACATCCTGATCTCGCACCATGGCGAGCTCGAGTACGGGGCCGCGCTCGTCCCCAAGTCGATGGAGGCGATTGCCGTGTACTACTTCGACAACCTGTCGGCAAAACTGAACATGGTGCGCGGCTTCGTCGTCAGCGACAGCAGCCCGGGCGATTTCAGCGATTGGGAGCCCAACTTCGGACGCCGGTTCTTCAAGGCCGACCTGGACGACGGGTAGACAGCCCCAAAGCCCGTGTGGCGATTGAAGCCCGCGCGGCACCGCCTATAATCGGTCGCCATCCAACGGTTAGAGGGAGGCACGTCACCATGCGAACGGACTATGGCGCAGAGTTGTCCGCAGCGGACGTCGGAAGGACGGTGGCCCTAGCAGGTTGGGTCAACCGCCGGCGTGATTTCGGCGGGATCACCTTCGTCGATCTGCGCGATCGGTCCGGCATCGTCCAGCTGTTCTTCCCGGGCGATGCGCCCGAGCTGGCCGAGGCGCACACCCTCAACCGCGAGGACGTGATTCGCATACGCGGAACGGTCGCCCACCGCAGCGGCGAGAACGTCAACCCGGAGATGGCGACCGGCGACATCGAGATCCACGTTACGGAGATGTCGGTGCTCAACCGCGCCAAGACCCCGCCGTTCCTGGTCGACGGCGACGGCTCCGATACCACCGAAGAAACGCGACTTCGCTTCCGCTACGTCGATCTGCGTCGCCCCGCGATGCAGCGCAACCTCGCCCTCCGTCACCGAACCTTCAAGAGCCTGCGCGACGTCTTCTCCGAGCAGGGATTCCTGGAGATCGAGACGCCGTTTCTCACCAAATCGACCCCCGAGGGAGCCCGCGACTTCCTCGTGCCGAGCCGGATGAGTCCCGGGTCGTTCTACGCGCTGCCCCAGTCGCCGCAGCTGTTCAAACAACTGTTCATGATCGGAGGGATCGATCGCTACTTCCAGCTCGTCAAGTGCTTCCGCGACGAAGATCTCCGAGCCGATCGCCAGCTCGAGTTCACCCAGCTCGATCTCGAGGTCGCCTTCCCCGAGAGCAAGGACGACGTCCTGGGGTTCCTCGAGAGGGCGATGGCGCGCGTATTCCGTGACGCGTTGTCGGTCGAGTTGCCGGTCCCGTTCCCGCGGCTCACCCATGCCGAGGCGATGGCCCATTACGGAATCGACAAGCCCGACCTGCGCTACGGGATGGAGATCCGCGACGTATCCCCTCACGTTGCCGACTCCGGCTTCCGCGTCTTCGCCGACGCCGTCGCCGGAGGCGGGAAGGTCGCCGGCCTGCTCGCCGCAGGTTGCGCCGGCTACTCTCGCTCGGCCCTCGACGCGCTTCAGGATGTCGCCGTATCCGCCGGAGCGAAGGGACTGACGTGGCTGAAGGTCGAGGCGGAGCTCTCATCTCCGATTGCGAAGTTCCTGACCGACGGCGAGCTACGGGCGATCGTCGAGGCGTTCGGTGCCGAGCAGGGCGATCTGATCATCTTGCTGGCTGGCCGCGATATCGAGGGGCCGCTGGGCATCCTCCGCCGGACGATCGCCCAGCAGGAGGGGTTGGCGCGCGATGAGTGGAACTTCCTCTGGGTCACCGACTTCCCGATGTTCGAGCTCGCCGAGGACGGTGCCCTGACCAGCTCCCACCATCCGTTCACCTCGCCACGTGCCGACATGGTCGATCGCCTGGAAGCCGAGCCGCTGTCGGTGCTGTCCAACGCCTACGACCTCGTGCTCAACGGGATCGAACTCGGCAGCGGCAGCATCAGGATCCACGACAGAGCGCTCCAGGAACGGGTCTTCCGCCTGCTCGGCATCTCCCCCGAAGAGGCCGAGCTGCGCTTCGGTTTCTTCTTGCGCGCCCTCGACTACGGCACCCCACCGCACGGCGGCTTCGCTTTGGGGATCGATCGATTGGTCATGCTGATTGCCGGGGAGAGCTCCCTTCGCGACGTGATCGCGTTCCCCAAGACCGCCACCGGCCTGTGCCCCCTCACCGAGGCGCCGATGCCGGTCGATGAGGCGCAGCTCGACGAGCTCGGCCTCCGGCCCCGCTGATCCACCGGGTGGCCGCCGCGGTGCAGCGGCGGTATCATCCCCCGGCCATGGAGAGAACCGCGCGCAGCCTCTCATGGGTGGCGCTGGCGGCAGCGTTGATCGGCCTTCTGCTGGTTCTCGTGCCCACCCTAGACCGGATTGAGCTGGAACCCGGCGAACCGACCGCACCCGCACCGGGAACGGCGCGGGTGGCCACGCCCGACCTCGGCATCGCCCCAACCGGAAGCCAAGCCTTGCTGTGGATGTTGCGGATCCTCATGGCGGCAGCGGTCGCCTGCCTTGCGTTCATCATCGTCGGGGCGTTCTTCAACCAGAAGCTGCGTTGGTACTTGATCAGCTTCGTGATCCTCTGTGGGCTGACGATCGGGATCTACCATCTGTTGGCGAATCGCCCCCCGGCAGAGATCCAACCGCCCGAGCAACCTCAGGCAGGGTCCACGGTGGGAGCGTCGCCCCCCACGCCGGTCGAGGAACCGCTCACCGAACCGTCCGACGCAGCGTTCACCTCGGTGGCGATCGCCGTATCGATGATGGTGGCACTCGCGATCACTGTGATCCTGGCAAGGATGACGCGGCCACGACGACGCGTACCGTCGCCGCCGTCGCCGCTCGAAGAGCTCCTCGATACCCTCGCTGCCGCCAGCGAGGACATCGAGTTCGGGGGGGATCCGCGCTCCGCCGTCTTGCGCTGCTATCAGGAGATGCTGAGCATCCTCTGCCGCCAGCGTCCCCTCCATCACGCCCACCTTACCGCCCGTGAGCTCGCCGATGCGTTGCACCGGTCGGGATTCACAGCGGCTCACGTCGATCAACTCACCGAGATCTTCGAGCTGGTCCGCTACGGCCATCGAACGGGGCTACCGCTCGCCGAGCGGGCCGCCGCCTGCCTCCGCGCGATCCGGGAGGCGTACGCCACATGAAGGACGGCGGGCGACGTCGCCGGTGGGCGCTGACGGTCGTCGGGGTCGCCACCGCCATGGGCACTGCCCTCGTTCTCGTCGCGTACGCGCCGGCTCGACGCGCTGTCGTCGAGCCGCTCACCTGGGCGCTCGCCGATCTCCGTCGTTCGTTGGCGGCCGTCCCCGAGGCGCTGCTTTGGGGGGGCATCTTGCTGATCGGGTACATCGTGCTGCTTGTCTCGTGGCGGCGGCTTGTCGCCCGGGCCCGGCCCCGGCCAACTGCTCCGAGGCCGACGACCGAACCCCATCCCCGCGACCGGAGTGCGGTGGCGGCGCTGGCGCAAGACCTGGCCCGAGCCCGCAGGCGGCAGATCAGTCGCAGACGCGTCGTCCGCGAGCTGTCGGTTCTCGCCGTCCGCCTCGTCGCACGTCACGAGGGGCTTCCGCTGCCAAGGGCTCGCGAGCTCGTCACTTCGGGGGACTGGCCTGACGATCCAAGGGTGCGCCGGCTGCTGGGATCCCGTCGGGACGACCGTTCTGCGCTCCCTCGTGACGCGTTCCTCGACGCTGTCCGGCACACCGTCACCTATCTCGAACACTACCATCAGGAGGTCTAGATGCGGCTGCAAGACGTCGGTGAGAAAGCGCACGCCATGATCGCGGAGGTCTCCAAGGCGATCGTCGGCAAGGAGACCGTGCTGCGCCGGGTCATGAACGGCATCCTGGCCGGGGGGCACGTCCTGTTCGAGGACTACCCCGGCCTTGCCAAGACTCTGATCGCGCGCTGCTACGCGCAGGTCCTGGGCCTCGAATTCCGCCGGATCCAGTTCACCCCCGATCTCCTTCCCAGCGACATCACCGGCTCCCACATCTTCGACCGGGAACGCGGGGAGTTCCTGCTGTCCCCCGGCCCGCTGTTCGCCAGCATCGTCCTCAGTGACGAGATCAACCGCGCCACGCCGAAGACCCAGTCCGCATTGCTGGAAGCGATGCAGGAGGGCCAGGTATCGATCGCCGGGGAAACCCGTCGCCTCCCCCAACCGTTCGTGGTCATCGCGACGCAGAACCCGATCGAGTACGAGGGCACGTTTCCCCTCCCCGAGGCGCAGCTCGACCGGTTCATGCTCCGGCTCGCCGTCGGCTACCCCTCGGCGGACGAGGAGGTCGAGATCCTTCAGCGGCGGCTCGATCGCAAACACGACGAGATCGAGCTATCCAGCCTCTCCTCGGCGGAGGAGCTGCTGGCGATGCGTGCCGCGGTGGAGAACGTCCTCGTCGACCCGGACATCGAGCGATACATCGTCGCGATCGTCGCCGGCACACGTCGACACCAGAGCGTGCTGGTCGGCGTCAGCCCGCGTGGTTCCCTGGCGCTGATCAAGCTGGCCCGGGCCAAGGCGGCGCTCGACGGGCGCGATTTCGTCGTACCCGATGATGTGAAGTCGCTCGCCGCCGACGCCCTCGCCCATCGAATCATCCTCAGTCCCGAGCTGTGGTCGAAGCGGATCACCGATCGCGACGTGGTCGAGAGCATCGTCGGCTCCGTATCGGTACCCAAACTGACGTCGTGACCATGCCGCCATCCCCTCTGCTACCTCTTGGACTGGGAACCGTCCTGCTCGCCGGAGGCCTCCTCACCTTCAGCGGGTCGATGATCGCGGCGGCGCTGCCGCTGCTGCTCATTGTCGTCATTCGATCCGTTTCGTCCCCTCCTTCGGTCGCTACGCAGCTCGAGCTCCACCGCGTTGTCGACCGCCAGCGCGCGAGCGAGGGCGATGAGATCGAGGTCACCTTGACCCTCCGCAACGACGGTCCGACGATCGCACTGTTGGCCATCACCGACACGCCGCCACCCGGTATGCCGCGGATTCGCGGCTACAGTCGATGGCTAGGGCGCCTCGCCGCCGGCGAACGCCAGGAGATCATCTATACGGTTCTCGCGCGCCGCGGGCGGCACCGTTTTGGCCCGCCAGAACTCCGCAGCTGGTCGCCGTGGACGTTGGCCGCCGGCCTCGTGGCGGTCGGTCCGGAAACCAGGATGACGGTCCATCCGCGCATCGAGTCCCTCGATCCGATCACCCTCCGGCCCCGGCGCACCCGGGCGTTCGCCGGCCCGATACGCGCCAGCCGGGGAGGGCAGGGACTCGACTTCTTCGGTTGTCGCGCCTACACACCGGGTGACGACATTCGACGGATCAACTGGCGCGCCTATGCCCGTCAGGATGCGCTGATCCTCAACGACTACGAGCTGGAGAGGATCGCCGACGTCAACGTAGTGCTCGACGCCCGAGCCTCGTCACACGCCCGGCTCGGGGCTGAGACGACCTTCGATTATGCCGTGCGAGCCGCTGCCAGCCTGTCGGATCACTTCCTCTCCCAGGGGAACAGCGTCGGTCTCCTCATCTACGGCGACACGGTGCAGTGGGTCTATCCCGGCATCGGACGACGTCAACGGGAACGGATCCTCGATGAACTGGCCGATGCCGGTTTGGGAGACAAGGCGCCGTTCGAGGAGCTGCGGAGCATCCCGACGCGGCTGTTCCCGGTGCGGTCGCAGTTGGTGATCGTCAGCCCGCTTTCCGACGAAGACGACACGGAAGTGATCGCCATGCTCGTCGATCGAGGGTACGCCGTCTTCTTGGTGTGCCCTCACTCGGTGGCCCTTCCCGCCGACCTGACGTCCGAACGAGAAGCTCCGGCAACAGAGCTCGCGCAGCGGATCGTGTCGCTGAAGCGCGAGCTGTTCCTCGGCAGTCTCGCGGGGTTCGGCGCCAGCGTGGTCGACTGGCCGGTGGAGAAGCCGCTGCGGACCGCCTGTCGCGGTGTCCGTCGCCCTCGATTCCGCGGAAGGCGACGGCGATGACCGTCGCCTCGCTGTTGTTGTTCGAAGGTGCAGCCATGATCGCCGGCTTCGTCGGCCTCGGCTACGGTTTTCCGGAGGTCGCCGCCGCGGGTTTCGGGCTGGGCGCGGCATCGCTGCTGGGATTCGCCGCGTTCGGCACGGCGCTGGCGCGGCCTTTGTTGGTGGCCTACGTCGCCCTCGCCGGAGCGTTGAGCCTGTTGAGGGTTTCCCCGCCCGTGTGCACCGCCGTGGCGGCCGCAGCCGTCGCCGGCTGGGACGTCGCCGCCACCGCCGCAACGTCCGCCGGGGCACCACCAGCAGTCCGGCGACGGTTCGCCCGCGCTTATGGCCTGCGCGCCGCCGCGTGGATTGCAGTGACCGTCGGTGGTGTCCTCGTGGTCGGTACCCTCCGCTGGACGCCCTCGTTTCCCATCGCCGTCCTCCTTGCGGCGGCGGCACTGTTGATCGCCGCGCTACTGCTCCGCCGGCTGCCCATGCGGCGCCGACGGTGACGCCATGACAAAGCGGGCGACGGGCGATGCCCGTCGCCCGCTGGAGGCAGCAGGTTGCGGCGATCGGCGCTAGCGAGCCATCCCCAGCTCGCCGCCGATCCGCCCGAGGAACCGACCGTCCTCCGTGTAGCCGCTGAGCTCCCCGCTCAGCCCCTGCAAGGTGGAGGCGTACCCCGGGTACAGCCGGTAGGTGAAACTGATGGTGTCTCCTTGGTCGAACTGGCTCCCCCAGACAACCTCCAGCGTCCTGTTCGCCGGATTGGGATGGGCAAACGCTCCGCCAGCGTCGACGACCTCCAGCTGCCACCCCCGCGGCATCGTCTCTTGGAAGCCGATCGCCGAGCAACTCGACGTCACACGGACGTTGACCAGCACGAGGAGCGTCCCGTCGGATTGCGGCATGATCTCGCGCACGGCGAACGCGGGGAGCTCGCCGACGACAATCCCCTTGCGGCGGCGGCTCGTACGCCCGCCGCCGTCACGGACCGTCAGCGTGACCTCGTAGTACCCCGCGGCAGGGAACGCGTGCGTCACCACCGGCTCCGTCGCTTCCGTCTCCGCGACGCCGTCGCCATCGAAATCCCATTCGTACTGCGCTCCGCTTCCGCCGAGGCACGATTCGCAAACCTCGAAGTTCACGATCTCAGCCGCGGCGGGGTTGTAGCTCGACGGATCGAAGTCCGCTTCGAAGCCCTGGACGGCCGCCGCGGCGATGACGATCGCCGCGAGCGACCCGGCAAGGCCGATCCATGTCTTGTTCATACCCCCTCCTTCTACGTCCCACGAGGACGATCGCTTCTCACGGAAGCGGATCGTGCACCGAATGACCTGTCAGCCAGTAGGCGATCAGATCCTGCATCGTCGCCAACGGAACGGTTCGCTCCCCGGTGAACGGGACCGTTCCCTCGGACAACCACAGCGACACGGCATACTGGATCTGGTCGAAGCCGATCGTCTCCCCCAGATACGGGTCGACGATCCCGGATTCGACATCCCATCGCGAGATCACCACCGGAACCGGCAGGATCGACGTCGCCGTGACGCGATCCTCTCCGCCGATCGTCTGGCGGATCCGTGGCGACGAGCTACCCAAGGTTCCGGAAATGGTCGCTTCGACCTTTTCGCTTGCCGCTTCTGGTGCGGTCAACGTATAGCGAATCTCTCGCTGCGCTTCGCCGCTATCGGGTTCGAACTTCTCGAGGAACAGCCATTCCATCGTCTGCCCCTTCTGTCGAAGCGTCGCCCCGTCGTTTTCCACCGGAGTGAAGGTCCATCCGGCGGGAACCGTCTCCGTAATCGCCATGCCGTGGACAAGGGTGTTCAGTTCCAGGCTCAGCGTCACTTGGACCACCCCGTTGGGCAGCGTCCAATCGTTGGGAAGCCCGGTCTGCAGCATCCGCTCGGCGGTCACCGTCGCCAGGACATCGAAGCTCTTCTCCACCGACGCCTTCGCCCCTTCGGCATCGACGACCGTCAGGATGATCCGGTGCTCCCCGGGCTCGTCGAACGTATGCTCGACATCGGGGGATTCCGTCGTCCGATCGACCGTTCCGTCGGCATCGAAATCCCACAGATACCGCTCGATCGTATCGTCGAGATCGTACGAACCGCTCGCGTCGAGCGTGATCTCTACCCCCACCCGCGGACGATCCGACATCACCGCCTCGTCCTCCGGCTGTTCTTCGGGCTGAACCCTCTGGGTGGTGAAGCTGGCAAACGGCGCTGTGTTGCCCACGGTGACTTCCGAGCTGTAGGGCACCGAGGTCGCGCCGTGATCATCGATCACCGTGAGTTCCACCCGGTAGGTGCCCTGCTCGGGATAGCGATGCCGGGGATGCTGCTGGAAACTCTCGTTTCCGTCACCGAACCGCCAATGCCACCCAACGATGTCGCCGTCTCCGTTCGTGTCCTCTGATCGGTCGACGAACTCGATCATGTCCGAAGTCGTTGGATCCTCCGGCTGCACCGCGAATCGCGCCATCGGCGGCCAGTTGGCCAACGGCATCGCGACCGATCCCACGACGCCGCGGAAATCGGCGTACGTCACCAGCGATTCGTCCGCCCGCGACCATGCGCCGTCCTCGACCGCTTCCAACGTCATGCCGATCGCGATCTCCTGACCGATTCGCAGTTCGGCCATTCGCCAGAGGACCGAGGTCGTGCCATCCGGCAGCAGGTTCACTTCCGACGGCTTCGGTGTCGCCGAGACGAATCGCAGTCCGACCGGCAATCGCTTGTCGACGCGCACGCCGGTAGCAGCGATCTCCACATCAAACAGCCGCTCGATCTCCAGCAGCGCCTCGACCGTCGGTCGAACGAAGAACAGCCCGCCGGTCTCGGCGGCGAAGCCTTCGAGCAGTGTCCTGTTGATGAGGTTGCCGATCCCCACCGAAACGATGTGAATCCCCACGTCGGCCGCCACTTCGCCCTCGACCGAGGGCTCCAGTCCGGCGTTGCTCTGGCCGTCCGACAGGAGGATCTCCACCAGAATCGCGTCGTCTCGTCCCGTCTCCAGCAGCTGGCGCCGGGCCATCTGCATCGCCAACCCGAGCGCGGACTTCCCGCCGGTGGTCAGATCGCCGATGGCGGCCTTCAACCGCGCCCGATCCGACGTCAGCGGAAGCTCGGTACGAGCGGTCGTGGCGTAGGAGACCAGGGCAATTCGGTCGTTCCCATCGAACTGATCCACCAAGTCGAGGGCGAACGCCTTGGCGTTCGCCAGATCGGCGGTCGCTGACGTATCGACGACCAACACGCAGTCGACCGGATACCCATCGATCGGCCCGCGTCCCGACACCCGGAGGGTGACGTCGGCGTACCTCGGCTCTTCAACCTGTCCCGTCGTGCTTTCCTGTTCGCTCCACGCGATCGACTGGTCGACCACGACGGACTGTCCCAGGCCCAACCCCGCGTACGCCGTTACGGCGACGAGGAGGAAAAGGAGGGCGGCGAGAGGCCTCCCTCTCGCCGCGCAGCTGGTCGTTCTCATTGGTATCATCTCCCTAGACGGATCGCGCTACGGTGCGCAGCAGAGCTCAGCCGTCGCAGGTCGACGCCTCTGGATCGCACGGCCCAAGCGGTGAACTCGGAAGCGGATCGCAGATGTTCGTACTCGTCAACCAGTAGGCGATGATCTCCTTCAGCGTGTGGTAGTCCACCGTCTGATCGCACGTGCGCGGGACGACCTCATCCTCGAGCCAGAAAGCGATCGCCCGCTGGACCTGCTGGAACGAGATCTTGTCCGACAACGTGATGTCGAGTCGGTCGTTTTCGACATCCCACCGCGAAATGGCGACGATCACCGATACGCAGTCACTGACGTCGACTCCCGAATCTCCCGTCACCACGGTATCCATGCACGGCAAGGCCGCATCGGCCGTCCCGTACAGATCGGAGCTGGTGGCGTAGCACGGATCGCTCGCCGCCATCTCGATCGCCTCGGCCTGGGGCACTTCGACCTGGTAGATGATCGTCTTCATGGTACCGGCCGGGACCTTGCTCGGGAAGACCCACTGGATCTTGGACGGCTTGTAGTGGAAGCCGCCGTTGTCGATCGGGATGACCCTCCATCCCGTCGGCAGCTCCTCGTCCAATCCGACCCCGTACAGATCTTGGTCGGCCCAGATTTCCACCTTGACGGTGAACGTGCTCCCGGCCTTGTCCCCTCCCGGCCCATAGTAGTTCAGCAGGACGTTGTTGCAGGGGACGGGCGTGTTGATCGTACGCACGGCCATCAGGTCGGTCTGCGGAACCAGCGGAAGCGGAAGGTCGACCGGCGTACAGGTGTAGGCGTACGCCGACAGCTCCTTCATCATCTCCAGCCCGATCGTCGCTCCCTGGGTCCACGGCACGATCTCACCGAACTGCCACATCTCGAGCGCCCGCGCCAACTGCCTCGGCTCGATCTTCTGCGACAGACGAAGGTCGATCGTGTCCTCGGTGTCGAGTCCGATCCGCGGCACGAGATGGGCAATCGCAGTCTTGAGGTTGAGCGCGTCGGTTACTTCGACCTTCGCGTCGCCTTCGACCGGGATCTCCATGAACGGCGTCATCGCCTGGAACGTACCGCGCAGCGTGAAGCACACCGGCAGCGTCGTGGCAATCAGACGGTCGCTCTCGGGAACGGTCAGCTCGTAGGAGATGACCTTGGTCGAACCGGCACGGATCTGGTCGACGAACACCCATTGGACGGTGGACCGCTTGAACGCCGCACCGGCGTTCTCCAGCGGCTTGATTTCCCAGCCGACCGGCAGGCTCTCCTGCAGGCCGACCCCGGCCAGATCGACTTCCGGCTCGATCCGAACGACGACCAGGAAGGTGCTGCCCGGGAGCGCCTGCACAGTGGAGATGGTTCGGGTCACCGCAACGGCAAGCTCGTCGATCGCGAAGCTGAGCGAGGTGCGCGCGACGGCGCCCTCATCGTCGGTAGCACGGAGGGTGACCGTCTTGGAGCCGGCCGTCCCGTAGGTCGTGGTCACCACCGGATCGCTCGTCGTCTGGTCAAACAACCCGTCCCCGTCAAAATCCCACTCATACCTTTCGATGACGCCGTCCTCATCGAACGAAGCAGTGGCATCGAACGTGATCTCTTCGTTGATGTGCGGCTCCGCCGGAGCGAGGAAGAACGATACCTCGGGCGGCACGTTGGGGGCGCCCTCGACGAGGATCGGGTCGATCAAATTCAGATCGACCTCATCCGTCCCCGCAGATCCCGACAGGAACTTCACCTGGGTGATGCCCGCCGTGAACTGCGGGAACAGGGTCAGTTCGAACTCCGGACCGAGCGGTCCGAGCACCATGCCGTCTCCGCGACCCTCGTCCCACGTCCAGGAAACGCTCCCCGTCGGCGGCGTGAGCTCCCACGTGTCACGGAAGTCGGTCGCATCGTCCTGGACGATGAACTCGGCCGCCGCCGGGACGCCCGAAAGCGTCATCGTGGTCGAGCCGGCGGTGCCGGCCGCTCCGCTGAGGATCACGAACAACGACAGCTGGCCGCTCAGGGTATCCTGGTACAGGAAGAGGACCGCCGCATTGGCCTCCTCGTACCCCGTCGCCGCTTGCATGTTCGTCAGATTGTAGAACTCGGCAGCCTCGCCGGGGTTCTCCAGCGGCATGATCTGGACTCGCGTGTCTCCCTGACTGACAGTGTAGAAGCCCTCTCCTTGTCCCGCACCCGGTATCGGAATGAGGAGAACGACCGCTGCCAGAAGGAAGGAAAGGCCAACCGTGACCTTACGCACCTTCATTGCTACCTCCTTTGCTGACATACTCATCTCTCATCTCGATCAAAACAGCAAACCATCCTCACTTTAGCAGATCCCCGCCTCCCAAGTCTGTAACACCGATTACGATGTTCTCAGCCTCCTTTCGGCGCTCCCGCCGATCCGCGCGTCACAGGGCCACGGCGAGTTGGTACAACGCCGAGTCGATCGCTCCCTTGGCCGCTTCCACCGGATCGGCCGTCAGCAGGGACAACAGCGGGTGATCCTCGTAGGTTACCGTCGTCGAGAACTCCACGTCCCCTCGCGAGCTGAACACGGTGGCCAGAAGCCCCACCGTCGCCTGTTTCTCGATCCCCATGAGCAGCCCCAACGGACTGATCAAGACCTGAAGTGATGCGTCGAGGAACGACGTCGCCCCGAGCACCAGCAGCGAACGCTCCGGAACGTACGACAGCTCCTTCTCCCAGCGCACGATCCGCAGGATGATCACGTGGTCGACGCCGAGCGCCGTGGTGAGCCGCCGCATCCCTTCCACGGTGATGCTGTTTCCGATGTACGCGTTAGATAAGCGCTGCGCGTACATCAGCTCACCCTGCGTGCAGATGCGCGCCCCGGTGATCACGGAGCAGCGTTGGTTGGCGTAGTTACGGATGATCTCCAGGTCCGACGCCGGCACCGGCGCGGCCGCCTGGACGAAGACCGCCACCTTCTGGCGTTGACCGAGCCCGCCGACGGCAATCGACGCCACGGCGACCACGACAACAAGGATGGACACAATCCCACGTAGACGGTTCATCATCATGCTCTTCCCCCCACCCGGATTCGGTGTAGCAGCTTTGGGAGCAGTCTAGCTCCGGGGGGAGGAGGGGGACAGGAACGGTGTCGACGCCCTTCCCCGACTTTGTCTAGGGGATTGTGGACAGATGTCCGAGAGAGGTGGAAGTCCGGTCTGAACTAGATCTGAAGCTCGCTCGGCCGCTGAGCGTCGTGCGGATGATGCGGACCCTCGTACACCTTGAGCTTGCGCAGCATCCTCCGGCCCAGCTTGCTCTTGGGAAGCATCCGACGCACCGCTTCGCGCACCGGGAGGGTGGGGCGTCGCTCGATCAACCGCCGGTAGGAGATCTCCTTGAGCCCTCCGATGTACCCGCTGTGCCGTCGGAACATCTTCTTGTCCCACTTCTCGCCGGACAGGTCGATCTTCTCGGCGTTGACCACGATCACGTAGTCGCCGGTATCGACATGGGGGGTGTAGATTGGCTTGTGCTTGCCTTGAAGGATCACCGCGATCTCCGATGCCATGCGCCCCAGTCGCTTGCCCCGAGCATCAACGACATGCCACTCTCGATCCCACGTGCGACCGACCTCTTCGTTCTTCGCGACGTATGTGCGTTGCATCCTGAGACTCCTTGTGACGTGCGGGTGAGGTTGGGATTATAGCGGTCGTGATCCGTGGTTTCAAAGCCCCCGGTGGATCGTGGCTTCCGGCTCCGGTCCGAACGACAGCATCCCCACCGGTACGCCGCATGTCCGCTCGAGCACGGCCAGGTACTGCCGGGCGGCATCCGGGAGCTCATCGAGCGTCTCCGCGTCGTCCAGCGGGGCAGTCCAGCCCGGTAGCACCTCGTAGACCGGTTCGCACCGATCGAGCCGCTCCCCTGACAGGGGGAACCGATCGATCTCCACGCCATCCACCCGGTACGCGCGACAGATCTTGATCTCGTCCTCGCCGGTGAGCACATCCATCTTCGTCACTGCCAGCTCGGTGGCCCCGTTCAGCGCCACCGCATACCGAAGGGCCACCAGGTCCAGCCAACCGCACCGGCGTGGTCGACCGGTCGTCACGCCGAACTCTCCGCCTCGCTCGCGGAGGCCGGCCCCCACCTCGTCGTCCAGCTCGGTCGGAAACGGTCCGGCACCGACTCGCGTCTGGTAGGCCTTGACCACCCCGAGCCGACGGTGGACCGCCGGCTCCGGTACGCCAATCGCGTTGGCCAGTCCAGCGTAGGTGGTCGACGAGGACGTCACGAACGGATAGGTGCCGTGGTCGATGTCGAGTAGCGTCCCCTGGGCCCCCTCGAACAGCACATTTCTTCCATCGCGAAACGCGTCGGCGATCGTCGCGCCGGCATCGCCGATCGCGTCGAGGAACGGCTCCCCCAGCGCGCACAGCTCGTCGGTCAACGCCGCGGCGTCGAGGGCAACGATGTCCGCGTTGCCGCCCCATTGCCGCTTCAAGAGGTCGATCCGCCAATCCATCCGCCGGCGGAGCTCGGTCGGACGCAGCAGGTCGCCCGCGCGGATTCCCACCTTCGCCGCCTTGTCTCGATAGGTGGGAGCGATCCCGCGCCGGGTCGTCCCGAAGTGCCTTCCGCTACCCTCGATCTCCTCCAACAGCCGGTGGTAGGGGAGGATGAGGTGCGCGTTCTCGGCGATCCTCACGTCGAGCGGACGACCGGTATGGGCCCCGATCGTCTCCATCTCCTCCCGGAGCACCGCGAGGTCGATCACCATGCCGCCGGCGAGCACGTTGACGGTCCCCGGGTAGAACACGCCGGCCGGTACCAGATGGGTGCCGAATTTCACGCCGCGGTCGATCACCGTGTGGCCGGCGTTCGGTCCACCGTTGAACCGAACGACCATATCCGCCTCGCGCGCCAACAGGTGAGTGATCTTCCCCTTTCCCTCATCGCCCCACTGCAGCCCAAGCACCGCGGTCGTCATCGCATCCTCCTCTCGCACCGATCGGGTGAGCATCCCGGAATCAACTCCCACCACCGTCAACGCGGGCCAGCCCGATCGTCATCGAGGCGCCGTCCAGTTCGATCGTCTCGGTGTGCTCCGGTTGTTCCATGCCACCCTCGGCGACCGACACCGCCAGCACCTCCTCGGCAATCTCTTCCCGATTCGTTGACATCGTCTCGCACAGCACCGGATCGGCTACGTAGGCGAGCGCAATCCGGTCGGTGACGTCGAATCCGGCTTCCTTGCGCGCGAGCTGGATCCGATGGGTGAGCTCTCGCACCCGGCCACGTTCCCGCAGCCGCTCGTCGAGCGCCACGTTCAACAGCACCCTCACACCGCCTTCCGACGCCTCCGCCCACTCCTCGCCGAGCTCCGCCGAGAACGTCACGTCGTCCGCGACGATCTCCACCGGCTCATTGTCGATCTCCGTCGAATAGCTTCCGCTGGCCAGCCGGCCGCGAAGCGTCGCGGCATCCTGGCCGCGAATCCAGGCGCCGACCCGCTGTCCCTTTGGTCCGAGGCGCGGACCGAGGGAACGGAAGTTCGGCATCGGGACCTCCCGGTAGAACCTCTCGAGATCTTCGGGGGTCTCGATCGACTCGACGTTCAATTCGAAGCCGACCAGCCGGCGCACCTCCTCCGACAGTCCGGCACCGTCGGGGAGGCCGATCGCCGCCTGCCCCAGCGGCTGACGAACCCGGATTCCCGCTTGGTTCCGTGCCTGATGGCCGAGCGCCACCGCCCGCCGCGCCAGCACCATCTCCCGCAGCAGCGGCTCGTCGATCGCTGCCTCGCCCGACCCCGGGTACCGACACAAGTGCACGCTCTCCGGTTCGTGCCCCCCTCGTAGGCTTCGATAGATCGACTCGGTGAGGAACGGAACGAACGGCGCCAACAGACGACACAGCTCAAGCAGGGCGTCGCGCAGCGCATGGTAGGCGGCGATCTTGTCCTCATCGAGGCCTCCCCGCCAGAACCGTCGCCGGGAGAGCCGGACGTACCAGTTCGAGACGTCGTCCACCAGCCCCTCCAGCGCCGCGGTCGCGACGACGACATCGTAGCCGTCGAGCGCGTCGGCCACCGTCCGAGCCGTCGACGCCACCTGGGATGCGAGCCATCGATCGAGCAACGAGCCGTCATCGGTCGGCGCCCCATGGTGCGCGGGATCGAATCCATCAATCGACGCGTACAGGGCGAAGAAATCGTGGACGTTGCGCAACGTCTCGAGGAAGCGATACCGGGCCTCCCGTACCCCGTTCTCCGACAAGCGTCGCATCCGCCACGGGCTGCTCCCCGAGAGCAGATACCAGCGGATCGCATCGGCGCCGAACCTGTCGATCAACTCCCAGGGATCGAGGGCGTTCCCGCGACTCTTGCTCATCTTCAACCCGTTCTCGTCCAGCCCCAGTCCGGTGCTGATGCACGTGCGGAACGGGGCGATGCCATGGACGATCGTACTCGTGGCGAGCAGGGTGTAGAACCATCCTCGGGTCTGGTCGATCGCCTCGCAGATGAAGTCGGCCGGAAACTGCTCACGGAATGTGGTCTCGTTCTCGAATGGGTAGTGCCATTGCGCCGTATGCATGCTCCCCGAATCGAACCACGTGTCGATCACGTACGGCACGCGGTGCGCGGTGCCCCCGCATTCACTGCACCGCACGGTCACGGCATCGAGGTACGGCCGGTGCAGTTCGACCTCCGCCGCCCGCTCCGGTTCCGTCGCGCACGCGACCAGCTCGGCTCGGCTTCCGATGCACGTCGCTCCCTCACACGACGGACAGATCCACAGGTTCAGGGGGGTTCCCCAGTAGCGGTCGCGCGACAACGCCCAGTCCTTGAGATGGACGAGGAAGTCGCCGACGCGTCCCTCCCCCACGTGCGCCGGGACCCACTGGATACCGTTGTTGTTCTCGATCATCCGGTCCTTGACCGCTGTGGTCTGCACGTACCACGAGTCCATCGCGTAGTAGAGCAGCGGCGTATCGCACCGCCAACAGAACGGGTAGTCGTGCTCGTACGGTTCCGATCGATACAGGATTCCTCGTCGCGACAGGTCCTCGACGATCACCGGATCGGCATCCTTCACGAACACCCCAGCGCACATCGGGAACGCGTCGGTGAACCTCCCCTCGAGATCCACCGGCTGGACGAATGGAAGGCCCACCTCACGCCCGAGCTGGTAGTCGTCCTCGCCGAAGGCGCTGGCTGTGTGGACAATCCCCGTGCCGTCCTCGATCGTGACGAACTCCGCCGAGTAGACGCGATGCGCCGCGGGATCGTCGACCAGCTCGTAGGGCGGTGCGTAGCGGACCCCGACGAGGTCGCTGCCGGGGAACTCCCTTACCACGCGCGGCGTTCCCCGGATCGCGGCATCGAGGAGGCTTCGCGCGAGGATGAGCCGCTCGCCATCGACCTCCACCTCGGCATATGTCGCCTCGGCAGCGACGGCCAGGGCAACGTTCGCCGGCAGCGTCCACGGGGTCGTCGTCCACGTGAGCAACGACGTCCGGCCCGGCAACTCCGGCTCATAGGCGGCGTCGGCAGCGGAGACGATCGGCATCCGGATCGACACCGACGGGTCCTCGACCGCCCGGTAGCCCTGGGCCACCTCATGGCTCGACAGCCCGGTTCCGCACCGCGGACAATACGGAAGCGTCTTGTGGCCGCGATACAGGAGACCACGATCGAACATCGTCTTAAGCATCCACCAGACGGTCTCGATGTAGTCGTCGGTGTAGGTCACGTAGGCGTTCTCGACATCGATCCAGAAGCCCATCCGATCGATCATCCGCTCCCACTCGCCCTTGTAGCGCCACACTGACTGCTTGCACTTCTCGACGAACCGCTCGACCCCGTACGCTTCGATCTCCGGCTT
>CAZLER010000013.1:0-47618 GCA_964558595.1 uncultured Thermotogae bacterium | reverse complement strand
GTAGAGCACCCCCTTGGTAAGGGGGAGGTCGTCGGTTCGACTCCGATCGCGGGCTGAAGGCTCGCGACGGAAGTCATTCCATTGAGTGAGTACGTCACGTAGATCGAGACACCACAGGAGGTCTCAAGGAGGTCTAGGCGATGGCGAAAGAAGCGTTTGTGAGGGATAAGCCTCACCTGAACATCGGCACGATCGGGCATATCGATCACGGGAAGACGACGCTGACCTCGGCGATCACCAAGGTGCTCTCCACGCGGGGGACGGCGAAGTCGATGGCGTTCGAGGACATCGATAACGCCCCCGAGGAGAAGGCCCGCGGGATCACGATCAACGTCCGGCACGTCGAGTATCAGACGGGAACGCGGCACTACGCGCACATCGACTGCCCGGGACACGCCGACTACATCAAGAACATGATCACCGGCGCCGCACAGATGGACGGGGCGATCCTGGTGGTCGCGGCCGACGACGGCCCGATGCCGCAGACGCGGGAGCATGTCCTGCTGGCCAAGCAGGTGAACGTGCCGGCGATGGTCGTGTTCATGAACAAGGTCGACATGGTCGACGATCCGGAGCTGCTCGACCTGATCGAGATGGAGATCCGCGAGTTGCTCACCGAGTACGAGTTCCCCGGCGACGAGATCCCGATCATCCGGGGCTCGGCGTTGAAGGCGATGGAGGCGGGCGATCAGCCTGACCATCCGGATGCCCAGCCGGTGACCGAACTGATGGACGCCGTCGACGAGTACATCCCGCTGCCGGATCGTGAAGAGGACAAGCCGTTCCTGATGCCGGTCGAGGACATCTTCTCGATCAAGGGGCGCGGCACGGTCGCCACCGGGCGTGTCGAACGCGGGAAGATCACCCCGGGAATGGAGATCGAGTTGGTCGGCGTACATGACCAGGTCGAGAAGACGGTGGCCACCAGCCTGGAGATGTTCAACAAGACGCTCGACTACGCGATCGCCGGCGACAATGTCGGGATCCTGTTGCGTGGCATCGACAAGGACGAGATCGAGCGTGGCCAGGTCATCGCCGCCCCCAAGTCGATCACCCCGCACACGAAATTCGAGGGCGAGATCTACGTGCTGACCAAGGACGAAGGCGGCCGACACAAGCCGTTCTTCACCGGATACAGACCGCAGTTCTTCTTCCGTACGACCGACATCACCGGGACGATGATGCTGCCCGAAGGCGTCGAGATGGTGATGCCCGGAGACCACGTCAAGATCCTCGGGGAGCTGATCCACCCCATCGCGATGGACGAGGGACTCCGGTTCGCCGTGCGCGAGGGCGGGAAGACGATCGCCTCCGGGGTCGTCACCAAGATCATCGAGTAGCGAGGGACGACCATGGCGAAGAAGGGCGAGGCGGTGATCCACGTGACGCTTGCCTGCAGCGAATGCGGGCGCCGCAATTACCATACGCGGCGGAACAAGAACAACACCCGCGGCAAGCTCTCGCTGAACAAGTACTGCAAGTGGGACCGCAAGCACACGCTGCACAAGGAGGTGTAGCGTAGTCCGGCTAGACGTTATCTACAGGCCCTTAGCTCAACTGGCAGAGCGTCCGACTCCAAATCGGAAGGCTGGGGGTTCGAGTCCTCCAGGGCCTGCAACGAGAAGGCAGGAACGACAAGGAGCGAAGCGATGATCGAGCGGATCGTGAATTACCTCAAGGGCGTCCGCGCAGAGGCCGCCCGGGTCAGCTGGCCGACACGAAATGAGGTGATCTCGTTGACGGCGCTGATCCTGCTGCTGGTCGTCATCGTCACGGTCTACATCTGGGCGATCGACGGGATCATCGGAACGCTCCTGAGGCTGTTCGTCCAATAGAGGACCTCGCACCGATGCGATTGAAGAAATGGTACGCGATTCAGACCTACGCTGGTTCCGAGTTGAAGGTCAAAGAGGACCTCAACGAGCGGATCCGCAAGCGTGATTGGGAACGGGCGGTGGAGACGTTCACGGTCGACGGTGAGAAGACGTTCTTCCTCGTGCCGGTCGAAGAGGTCATCACGTCGCGTAGCCGTCGGGGAGCGGGAACCGAGTACCGGATTCCGTATGAGTACGACCTGGTGGCGAAGCCCAACGAGCGGGTCCATCGCGGGGAGGTCATCGCGCGCAAGCCGCCGCGGCACATGGAGGAGGACGCCAAGGTGGTGGAGGTCGAGCCCATGCAGCGGGTGATCGTCGAGATGACCAATCGCAACGAGGAGATCTACCTGATTCCGGCCGACAAGCGAATCCGTCGTGACATCCGGGTCGGCGAGAAGATCCGCAACGGCGTCCCCCTGACCTCGGACAGCGACGAGCAGTACGTCGTGGTCAATCGGGGTTCGATCGTCGGTCGGGACAAAGTCCGGCGAGTCACCTTCCGCTATCCCGACGGGAAGGAGAAGAATCGGATCATCCCCGAGAAGTACCTGGTCAAGGTGCGCAAGGGGATCAACCTGTCGGCGGGGGATCGGGTTGAAGCGGAGGACCACATCGTCAGCCGCGCGTCGGGCCTGCTGAAGGTCAAGGAGTACAAGGACAAGCGGATCGTCACGATCCAGCGGATCGAGAAGCGGCGTCTGTTCCCCGGCTACGTGTTCGGCCGTATCGGTCTCGAAGAGGAAGAGATGATGGAGCTGATCGACGGGGTCAAGGGAGCGGTCCGCTACGTCGGCTCGCGATACAAGCCGATGCCGATCGAAGGCCCCGAGATGAAGCTGATCAAGCGGAAGGCCGGTTTGCTGCCGGTTCCGTCCGCGACCGCGGCATCCGCCGCGACCGAGGCGGCGGCGGAGCCGCGGATCGAGATCGACTTCACCGTCGGCGAAGTCGTGGAGATCGTGGAAGGCCCGTTCGCGGACTTCACCGGCTCGATCAAGGAGATCGACAAGGATGCCGAAGAGGTGACCGTGATGGTCAAGATCTTCGGACGGGAGACCCCCGTACGGCTGGGCTTCGAGGGGATCGAGAAGCTGTAGCAGCGAACAAGGAAAGGAAGGGGAGGAGGCGAGTATGGCGAGAAACGTGGTAGCGAAGATCAACCTGCACATCCCTGCCGGCCAAGCGACGCCGGCGCCTCCGGTCGGACCCGCGCTGGGTGAACACAAACTCAACATCATGGACTTCTGCAAGAAGTTCAACGAGGCGACGAAGGGGGAGAACCCTGGAACGATCATCCCGGTCGTGATCTCGGTGTACATGAACGGGACGTTCGATTTCATCCTCAAGCAGCCACCCGCTGCCGAGTTGATCAAGATGGCGGCGGGGGTGGGATCCGGGTCGGCGGAACCGAATCGGGTCAAGGTCGCCCGGATCACGCGCGAGCAGGTCCGTCGGATTGCAGAGCGCAAGCTGCCCGATCTGAACACCTACAAGATGGAGTCGGCGATGCGCATCATCGAGGGGACGGCGCAGAACATGGGCGTCGAGGTGGTGGAATCGTGAGACGAAGCAGGCGATACCAGGGGAGTGCCACCCTCGTCCCTCCCGAGGCGACGTTTGGCATCGACGAGGGGATCAAGAAGCTGAAGACGGGCGCGACCGCCAAGTTCGATGAGACGGCCGAGGTGACGCTCAATCTCGGCATCCGGCCGAGCCAGGTCGTGGTGCGTGGGACCTGCAACCTGCCGCACGGGACGGGGAAGGTCGTCCGCGTGCTGGCGTTCGCCAAGGGAGAGAGCGTTGCGGAGGCGGAAGAGGCCGGCGCTGACTACGTCGGCGGCGAGGACCTGGCGAGCAGGATCCAGGAGGGCTGGTACGACTTCGACAAAGTGGTCGCGACCCCCGACATGATGCCGGTGGTCGGCAAGCTGGGGAAACTGCTTGGGCCGCGGGGGCTGATGCCGAGCCCGAAGTCGGGAACGGTCACCAAAGAGATCGGTCAGGTCATCGGCGAGCTGAAGCGGGGGATGGTGGAATTCCGGACCGACCGATACGGTGTGATCCATACGGTTTTTGGGAAGGCGTCGTTCGAGCCGAGCGCGCTGCGCGAGAACCTCCTGGCCGTGATCGAGAGCATCGTCGAGCGGAAGCCCGAAGAGGGGTTGAAGGGGCGCTACGTCAAGAAAGTGAGCATCTCCTCGACGATGGGGCCGGGGATCGTGCTCGACTTCGCCGAGATTCAATCCCTCGTCAGCGGCGTGAGCTAGGAGAGCAGGATGCCGACACAGACGAAGATCGATGAAGTGGCGCGCCTCCGGGAGAAGCTGGAGAAGGCAATCTCGGTGGTCCTGGCCGACTACCGTGGGCTGACGGCCAATGAGATGGTCGAACTGCGGGAGCGGTTCACCAAGCAAGGACTCGAATACCGCGTCGTCAAGGACACGCTGGCGCGGATCGCCGCGGACGAGGCGAAGATTGACGGCCTGGGGGAGCTCGTCGTCGGTCCGATCAGCCTCGCCTTCGGCTATGAGGATCCGGCGCAGGCGTTCAAGATCAGCGAAGAGTGCCGGAAGCGGTACGCTCCTCGCTACGAGCTGAAGGGCGGCGTTTTCGAGGGAGTGCTCGTCGTGGAGGCGGAGGTGGGACGGTACGCCACGCTTCCCACGCGCGAGGAGCTGCTGGCGAAGCTGGCGATGCTCCTGTCGAGCCCGATGCGGGCGATGGCGGTCATGCTGCAGGCCAAGATTCGAGAGCTGGCCTGTGTGATCGGCGAAGTGCGCAAGCAACGCGAACAGGATCAAGAGGAGGAGTAGCAATGGCCAAGGAAGATATTCTTCAGCAGATCGAGGAGATGTCGGTGAAGGATCTTGCCGATCTCGTCGAGATGATCGAAGAGCGGTTCAACGTCTCGGCGGCGATGGCGGCGCCGGTGGCGGTCGCCACGGCGCCGGCCGGCGGGGCCGAGGGCGAAGGCGGCGGTGAGCCGGAGACGCTCAAGGTCGTCATGACCAGCGCCGGGCAGAAGAAGATTCAGGTCATCAAGGAGATCAAGGAGATCACCGGCAAGGGCCTCAAGGAATGCAAGGAGATGGCCGACAGCCTTCCGGCGACGATCAAGGAAGGTGTGAGCCCGGATGAAGCGTCGAGCATCAAGGAGAAACTGGAGGCGGCGGGAGCTGAGATCGAACTACAGTAACGACCGGAGCGTCCACCGAGCCGGAGAGCGTGTTGCTGTTGAACGCCTGCCTTGAGGCGGCTGTCGCCGCCTCAAGGCAGAGCGTCGTTTCCAAGGGAGATCATGAAATACCGAGAACGAAGAAGCTACGGACAGATTCAGGAGATCCTCCCTCCACCGTATTTCCTCGCCGACGTACGCAGCTCGTTCAAAGGGTTCGTCGACCAGGGGATCTCACGGGCGTTCGCGGACATCACGCCGATCGAGGGGCACGGCAAGGATGGTCTGGTGCTGGAGTTCGTCGATCCGTATCTCGGGGAGGCGAGAAACTCCGAGCTGGAGTGCAAGGACAAGGACCTCACGTTTGCCCGGCCGCTACGGGTGACAGCGCGGCTCCTCCAGGAGGGGAACCTGCTGCAGGAGACGGAGCTGTACATCGGCGACTTCCCGATGATGACGAACCGCGGAACGTTCGTGATCAACGGCTCGGAAAACGCGCTGGTCAACGAGCTCACCCGCGCTCCCGGCGCCTACTTCACCCAGGAGGATATCCACCAGTACAAAGGGCACATCTTGCCCGAGCTCGGTGCCTGGCTGGAGATCCTCCTCGATACACGCCGGATGACGCTGCGGGCGAACCTCGACCGCAAGGGCAAGGTGAGCGTTGCCACGCTGCTGAAGGCGCTCGGCTTCGACGACCATCGGATCCGGCGCTACTTCTCGTTCGAGGTGTCCCCGGTGACCGCCGAGCGGCTGGAGCCGTACGTGGGGCATCTTTGTGCCGAGGAGATCGTCGTCGAGGGGGATGAGGAGCCGTTGGTGCTCGCGGGCCAGACGCTGCAGGAAGAGCATCTGGCGGGGCTGCAGGCGGCGAAACTCGACGCGATTCGGCTGGTGAACCGCTACGTACAACGGGCGATCGAAGAAGACCAGACGACGACGCAGGAGGAGGCGCTTCGCGCGGTGTACCGGCGACTTCGTCCATCGGATCGGTCGTCTCCGGCTCAGATGGGCGAGTACCTGGAGAACCTCTACTTCCATCCTTCAAGCTATCAGCTGTCGGAGGTCGGCCGGTTCAAGGTGAACCGGAAGCTCGGCATGGAGCTCAAGCAGCCCGTCTTGTACCTGGCGGACATCGTGCGCACGATCCGTCTGCTGCTCGAGCTACCGGACAACGAGGCGTTGCTCGACGAGAAGGACCACCTGGCCAACAAGCGGGTTCGACTTCCGGGTGAGTTGGCCGAGAACGCGCTGCGCACCGGACTGGTGCGGATGGCGAGGATCGCGCGTGACAAGCTGTCGAAGTACGCGCTCGACGAAAAGGACACGATCCGCAGGCTGATCTCCACCCGAACGGTGCAAGGGGCGATCAACCAGCTGTTCTACACGGGGCGGTTCTCACAGTTCCTCGAGCAGACGAATCCACTGACCGAGCTCACCCACAAGCGGCGGCTGAACGCACTGGGGGGCGGCCTGACCAAGCGGCGAGCGAAGATCGAGGTCCGGGATGTCCATTCCTCGCACTACGCGAGGATCTGCCCGATCGAAACGCCCGAAGGACAGAACATCGGTCTGATCACCTCGCTCGCCTGCTACGCCGGGGTCAACGATTACGGATTCCTCATCGCGCCCTACCGCAGGGTGGTCGATGGGAAGGTGACCGACGAGATCGTCTACCTGATGGCCGACGACGAGGAGAAGCACACGATCGCTCCGGCGACCGCGCCGATCGGCAGAAACGGTCGGCTCCTCGGGGAGCGGGTCGAGGTGCGGACCGGGCGGGAGGAAGTCCGATTGGTGCCGCCCAAGGAGGTCGATTTCATCGGTGTGTCCCCCAAGGCACTGGTCGGGGTGTCGTCGGCGCTGATTCCGTTCCTTGAGCATGATGACTCCAACCGGGCGCTGATGGGGGCGAACATGCAGCGCCAGTCGGTGCCGTTGCTCCGCCCCGAAGCGCCGTTGGTCGGGACCGGACTGGAGCGGCAGGCGGCGATGGACTCGGGCATGCTGGTGATCGCGGACGAGGACGGCGTCGTGGAGGAAGTCGACGCAAGCCACGTCGTCGTGAAGAAGGGCAGGAAGCGTACGACGTACCCGCTGGTCAACTTCGACCGGTCGAACCAGGACACGGTGCTCCATCAGCGTCCGATCATCGAGCAAGGCGAAGAGATCAAGGCGGGCGATCTGCTCGCCGACGGGCCGTCGAGCGAGTACGGGGAGCTGGCCCTCGGCCGGAATCTCCTGGTCGCGATCATGCCCTACGAGGGGTACAACTACGAGGACGCGATCGTCATCAGTGACCGGCTCGTACGCGAGAACCTTCTCGACTCGATCCACGTCGAGGAGTTCGAGGTGAAGGCCGAAGAGACGAAGCTCGGACCGGAGGAGATCACCGCCGACATTCCCAACATCTCCAAAGAGGACCTCAAGAACCTCGACGAGGATGGGATCGTGCGCGAAGGGACGGTGGTCCGCACCGGTGACATCCTGGTGGGCAAAATCACGCCGCGGGGGGAATCGGAGCCGACGCCCGAGGAGAAGATCTTCCGATCGATCTTCGGCGAGCGTGCCCGGAACGTCCGCAATACGTCGCTGCGGATGCGACCGGTCGCCGGAACGGCGAAGGTCATCAAGGTGAAGAAGTTCTCCCGCGATCAAGGCGATGAGCTCGATGCCGGGGTCAACGAGCTGGTGAAGGTGTTCGTGGCGCAGCGCAAGACGATCGCCATCGGCGACAAGCTCGCCGGCCGCCACGGCAACAAGGGCGTCATCTCGACGGTTCGGCCGATGGCGGAGATGCCGTTCTTGCCGGACGGTACGCCAGTGGATATCGTGCTCAACCCGATGGGGGTCCCATCACGGATGAACCTCGGGCAGATCTTCGAGGCGAACGTGGGATGGCTGGCCCACCTGCGGGGCGAGCTGGTGGCCACGCCGATCTTCGACGGGGCCAAGGAAGCGGATATCCTCAGCGAGCTGCACGCAGAGCGGGAGAAGGCCGGTCTGGGCGAAGGCGACGAACACGACGGCAAGGTGGTCCTCCGCGATGGCCGCACCGGACTTCCGTTCGAACGGCCGATCACCGTCGGATACATGTACATCCTCAAGCTCGAACACATCGCCGACGAGAAGATCCACGCCCGGTCCACCGGTCCTTATGCGCTGATCACTCAGCAACCGCTGGGCGGTAAGGCGCAGTTCGGCGGCCAGCGTCTTGGCGAGATGGAGGTGTGGGCACTGGAAGCGTACGGTGCCGCGGCACTGCTGCAGGAGATGCTGACCGTCAAATCGGACGATACCCGCGGGCGGATTCAGCTGTACAAGGCGATCCTCAAGGGCGAGGAGTTCCCCGAGCCCGGGTTGCCCGAGTCGTTCAAGGTGTTGCTCCGGGAGCTGCGTAGCCTTGGCCTGTATCCCCGCGTCTACGATCGAAGCGATCATGAAGTCGACATCACCTGACGATGCCGAGAGTGCGAAAAGCGAGGAACGTAGCGCCGGATTCGTGGTGTACCGCGACCGTGGGGCGGCCCGCGAGTACCTGATCCTCCGCCATCGACAGGGAGCCCATTGGGCCTTCCCGAAGGGGAGAATCGAGCCGGGTGAGAGCCCGATCGCGGCGGCGCGACGTGAGGTCGCCGAGGAGACGGGGATCGAGATGCTGACACCGCATCCGAAGTTCCGTCGGACGGTCTCCTATCGGTTCCGCCGTCACGGCGCGCCGGTGCACAAGACGGTGATCTACCATCTGGCGCGGGCGGGCGACCGGCGGGTTCGGCTGTCCGACGAGCACTCGGCGGCGGCTTGGCTGCCCCACCGGGAGGTTCGAGCGCGGCTGACGTATCCGGAGAGCCGGAAGCTCGTTGACGAAGCGGAAGCACATCTACGCCGGGCGGAGGGGCAGCGCGTGGCGGCTGGTCGAGGCGTCGTCTAGAATATCGCTACCACGGCAACGCAACCGAGGAGGGACATCCGATGGGAAAACTGGCATTCATCGACCGCGCGTTGGAGGATCTGCGCGCCAAGGGGCTGTACAACACGATCCGTGTCATCGAGAGCGCGTCGGACGCTTGGGTGACGATCGACGGCCGTCGCATGCTCAACATCTGCTCCAACAACTACTTGGGGTTCGCCAACGAAGAACGGCTGCGCGCCGCGGCGAAGCGGGCAATCGACGCGTATGGGGTCGGTCCCGGGGCGGTGCGCTCGATCGCCGGCACGATGAGTCTCCACACCCAACTGGAGCAACGGATCGCGGAGTTCAAGGGGACGGAAGCGGCGCTGTCGGTGCAGTCCGGCCTGAACACCAATCTCGCCACCATTCCTCTACTGATGGGCAAGACCGACGCCATCTTCACCGACGAACTGAACCACGCGTCGATCATCGATGGCATCCGGTTGACCAAGTCGGAGCGGGTCATCTTCCCACACCGGGACGTCGACGCGCTTGCCAACATGTTGGAGGAGCATCGCGAGGTGGAGAAAAAGCTGATTGTGACCGACGGCGTGTTCTCCATGGACGGCGACTTGGCGCCGTTGCCCCAGATCGTGGAGTTGGCCGAGGAGCACGACGCCATCGTCATGGTGGACGATGCGCATGGCGAAGGTGTGCTGGGGAGCCACGGTCGAGGAATCGTCGACCACTTCGGACTCCACGGCCGGGTGGACATCGAGTGCGGAACCATGTCCAAGGCGTTCGGGGTGATGGGAGGCTACATCGCCGGCAGTACGAAGCTCGTCGAGTATCTTCGACAGCAGGCGCGACCGTTCCTGTTCTCTTCGGCCGCTACCCCGCCGGACGTAGCGGCGTGCATCGAAGCGATCAACATCCTGGAGGAGGACGATGCGGCAGTCCGCAAGCTGTGGGATAACGCCGAGTACTTCAAGACGAAGCTCCGAGGACTGGGCTTCGATACCGGGAAGAGCGAAACACCGATCACGCCGGTGATGCTCGGAGAGGCGGACACGGCGTGGGCGTTCTCCAAGCGGTTGTACGAGGAGGACGTCTTCGGTACCGCGATCGCGTTTCCGACGGTCCCGCGCGGCAAGGCGAGGATCCGGGCGATGCTCTCGGCGGCCCACAGCTCCGAAGACCTCGATTTCGCGACGGAGAAGTTCGCCCTGGTCGGTCGCGAGCTGGGGGTGATCTCCTGATGGGGCAGCACCAGCCAATCCGGACCGATCGGGCGCCTGCGGCGGTCGGACCGTACGCTCAAGGGAGTATCGCCGGGTCATGGGTGTTCACCTCGGGGCAGCTGCCGATTGAGGAGGGAGCGATGATCCGCGACGATATCGAGCGGGCTGCCCGACGCGCCCTCGCCAACCTAGAAGCGGTGCTCCAGGCAGGGGGAGCGGCGCTGACCGACGTGGTCAAGGTGACGGTGTATCTCACCGACATGGACGACTTCGCCGCCGTCAATAGTGTCTACGGGGAGGCGTTCGACGAGCCGTATCCCGCGCGATCGTGCGTTCAGGTGGCCCGTCTGCCGCTCGATGCCCCCCTGGAGATCGAAGCGGTCGCCATCGTGACGTGATGTCCACCGGCCACGCGGCCCACCATCCGTCGCGCGTCGGCATCTTCGACGCCCATTGCGATACGGCGATGAAGGTGCTCGATGGGGCCACCGGGTTCATCGCCGGAGACGGGCCGCTGCACGTCACCCTGCCGGCGATGGAAACGGCAGCGGTTGGCGTGCAAGTCTTCGCGTGCTGCGTGGTCAGCGAGCGCCATCCCGGACGGGAAAAGGACCGCGCTGAGAGGATGATCGCGACGATCGAGGCGATGGCTGACGCCGCAAACGGTCGGATGCGGATCGCGCGCACCGCCGCCGACCTCCGGGAAGCGTTCATCGACGGTCCGATCGCTGCGGTGATCGGCCTCGAGGGCGCCGATCCCCTCGAAGGGCGGGCCGAGCAGTTGCGTAGGTTCGTCGATCTCGGCGTCCGCAACGTCATCTTCGCTTGGCAGGACAACCCGTTTTCCGGGACGGCGTTCGGCATGAATACGCCGCTCACGCACGAGGGGGAGCGGTTGCTCGGTCTCGCCGAAGAGCTGAAGGTGATGGTGGACGTCTCCCATCTCTCCGACGCCGCATTCGAGGACGTCTGCGGAGCTGCCGTCCGGCCGTTCATCGCCAGTCACTCGAACTGCCGGGCGCTCTGTCCTCATCGGCGCAACCTCACCGACGAGATGATCCGCTCCCTGGCCGATCGGGGCGGGGTCATGGGAATCAACCTGGCCCCGGCGTTTCTCGACCCCGAGATCCATCGCCGACAGACGCCGTTGTTCGAGACATCACGCCTGCCGGGAACCTCCGAGGCGGAGAAGGACCGCCTCCGGAGCGAGGCGACATCTCTTCCCCGACCGTCGATCGATTGGGTGGTTCGTCACGTGCAACACGCCATCGACGTGGGTGGCGAGGGATGCGTCGGCCTTGGCGGCGATCTCGATGGCATCGAGCAGACACCAGAGGGAATCGGGGGCATCGCAGACTACGTCGAGCTGGTCCGACGGTTGCGGGCGGCTCGGTTCACCGACCGGCAGCTCGCCAAGCTATGTCACGGCAACTTCCTTCGAGTGTTCGAGGACGTCCTGCCCTAGCAGCTGCCGGCGCGCTACGCGTGACGCGCCTGCCAGTCCTCGTACAGCGGGTCGAGCGCCGCGGCATACCGTTCCGACAGCGCCGAAGGGTCCGATGTCTCCGGTTCGTTGACCATGGTGACGTACGGCACCTCGATGCCCTGGGAAGTCACAACTCCGCGGGCCGTCGGGGCCAACCGGCGCCAGTCATCGTCGCCGTAGCTGCGCTCCATTTCCTCGCGCGGTACGGAGTGGGTAAGGATCCCATCGCGGCGTGCCGCGTCATAACGGGCCAGGTTACGCCGCCATGACTCCTCGAACGAGACGTCGATATACAGGATGGCTGCCCGCTCGAGGATCGCCGGGGCGAGGAGGGAAAGCGCCCACTCGTAGCCGGTGGCCCCGCCGCGGGAGAACTCGACGAGCAGGGTGCGGCGAGCGAGGGCGCGGGGCCGGGCGACGATCGGATTGACGCGTCGGTTGATCTTCTCGATCAGGAAGCCCCACAGCTCGTCATCGTCCACGGCGTAGTTGTCTCCGTACCGCTTCGAGTGAAGCCGTTCACGCCCGAGCTGCTCCCAGATGTCATCGTCGAGGAACGTCTGCCACAGGATCGGGAAGTCGTCGACCACGTCGAATGGTGCGAGGTGATAACGTTCGGCGCGGGGTGCCGCCGGCGAACGGTGCATGAAATCGATGAACTCGCTCTTGCCGCTCGCTGGACGCCCGAGCAACAGGAGAACGTCGAATGTCTCCACCAGGGCGTCGGGATGGGCGCCGTACGTCAAGCCGAGGTACGCCTCCAGCTCGGCGACGACCATATGGGCTGGACGATCCGCGCTCACGCGGAAAAGCGGAGGAGAACGGTTGGCATGCCACCGATCGAGTTCGTGAATCATCCGTCGTAGGCGGCGGGCATCGACCTCGAAGGCAGGGGTGCCGCGTGCCCGCTGCCGATCGACCGATCGCTCGACGGGCAGCTCGAGGCGGACGTACGCCTCCGGCTGGGGTACGATCGCCCCGAGGGTTGGAGAAGCCGCGACGAATCCCGCATCTCCCAGCACGACCGAGTACGCGTGATGGACGCCGAGATGGGACTCCTCGAGGCAGAGGAACCCCTCGTCGAGGAGCCGCTGGATCCGGGAGGCGCGGTCGGGCAGGGCGGCGGCGAGGGCCGACGTCAGTCGGTCGCGATCGCGGAACAGGTCGAGGTCGTGGGCTCGGACCGTCTCCTTGACGAGTTCGGGCAGAACGCGGATGGTTTCGGGGTAGTAGCGAGCCAACAGGGCGAGGAGTTCGCTCTTCCCGACGGCGGGCAGCCCCTCAACGACGATGTAGCGCATCGTGCCTCCTCTCCTCCGATGATTGTACGAGTCCGACGGTGATTCCGCCGAACGCTCGACATACCGACCGCCTTCTGTATAATGGGCCACTTCGAAAGGAGCCTGTGGAATTGAAGAAGCTGATTATCGTGGAATCGCCGACCAAGGCGCGAACGATCGGCCAGTACCTCGGCGGAGAGTACCGCGTGCTGTCGTCGCAAGGCCACGTCCGGGACCTCCCCCGCAACGACCTCGGCGTCAACATCGAGAAGGGATTCGTTCCGAAGTTCGAGACCAAGCGAAGCAAGGTGGTATCGCAACTGAGAGAGGCGGCCAAGGCTGCGGAGAGGGTGTATCTGGCCACCGATCATGACCGGGAGGGGGAGGCGATTGCCTACGACCTGTTCACCATCCTCCAGAGGGTCGTCGGCAACGAGGAGGCGTTCGCACGACCGGTGTTCAACGAGATCACCCGACCTGTCATTGTGGACGCTCTGAAGACGCCGGGCAGGATCGATCTGCAGAAGGTCGAGGCCCAACGCACCCGGCGGATTCTCGATCGCTTGGTGGGGTACCTCGTGAGCCCTCTCCTGTCGCGAACGATTGCGGGTAGCCGATTCGCGGGGCTGTCCGCAGGCCGAGTGCAGTCGGTCGCCGTACGCTTCCTGTGCGACCGCGAGGCGGAGATCGACGCGTTCGTGCCCGAGGAGTACTGGGAGATCGATGCGCGGCTGGGCAACGGTGAGCCGTTCGTTGCCTCGGTGACGAAGCGGGACGGCGAGAAGCTGGCGATCCCGAACGCGGCGGCGGCGCAGGAGGTGACAGAGGCGATTCGGAACGCCGAGGCGTTCGTCGTGCAGGCGGTGGAGGAGAAGACGAGACGGCGAAACCCGGCCGCTCCGTTCATCACCAGCACGCTGCAGCAGGCGGCGTCGTCGCAGCTGGGGTTCACGCCGAAACGCACGATGAGGATCGCCCAGGAGCTCTACGAGGGGATGGCCCTGCCGGGAGGGACCGAGGGGCTGATCACGTACATGCGAACCGACTCCGTACGGGTTTCCGACGCGGCGGTGGACGAAGCGCGCAAGGTGATCGCGACCCGCTACGGCAAGGACTACCTCTCGTCGAAGTCGCGAACGTTCAAGAACAAGCGGCGCTCCCAGGATGCGCACGAGGCGATCCGCCCGACCGACGAGACCCGAGCTCCGGAATCGATCGCCGAGTTCCTGTCGCCGGATCAACAGAAGGTGTACGCGTTGATCTACGGCCGATTTCTCGCCACTCAGATGGCGCCGGCGGTATACCGTCAGCGTAAGATCGTCGTCCAGGCTGGCACGTATACCCTGGAGGCCTCGGGGAGCGTCCTCACGTTCGACGGCTTCCTTCGCGCGCTACCCGACCAGCGGGCGAAGGAGAGCCCGATCCCGGCCGATGTCGGAGAGGGGGACCTCCTCGAGTTGCTCGGCATCGACGCGCGTCAGAAGTTCACCGAACCGCCCCGACGATACAGCGAGGCGGGGCTGATCAACTTGCTGGAGAAGGAAGGGATCGGCCGCCCGAGCACGTATGCTTCGATCATCTCCGTGATCCAGGAACGCGGCTACGCGTTCAAGGATGGCGGTAGCCTGCGCCCCACGCTGCTCGGGCAGATGGTCGTCGACTTCCTTCGGCGCCACTTCGAGGAGACGATCGATCCGCAGTTCACCGCGCACCTGGAGGAGGATCTCGACGGCATCGAGGAAGGGGACATGACGAGGCTTGAGGCGCTCAAGGAGTTCTACGGCCCCTTCGCCGAGCGCCTCGCCGCGCTGGAGGGAGGGATCGAGGAAGACGGGAGTCGTGTATTCCGCGTTCCGACCGATGTCCCCTGCGAGGCGTGCGGAGCTCCGATGGAGCTTCGCTACTGGAAGGGGTCGTTCTTTCTCGGCTGCACCCAGTACCCCGAATGCCGACAGACGGTGAACCTCCCGCCGGACCTCCCCGTTCGCTACGACGAAGATGGCGTGAAGGCGCGGGAAGCGTTGGAGGCGGCCGCGGGGCAGCACGAGGAACGGATTCCCTGCGCGACGTGCGGCGGGGAGATGGAACTCCGTTCTGGACGGTACGGCCGCTACTACAAGTGTACCGATCCGGAGTGCGGCGAGACGGCGCCGGTCTCGACCGGCGTGGCATGTCCTCGGTGCGGCGAGGGCGAGCTGGTGGAGAAGTACTCGAGAAAGCGGCGCCGGACGTTCTATAGCTGCAACCGGTATCCGGCGTGCCGCTACGCCGTTAGCGACCGGCCGGTCAAGCCGTGTCCGTCGTGCGAAGAAGGGGTCCTGGTGGAGAAGGCAGAGGAAGAGCTACGCTGCACCAACAAGGACTGTGGGCACCGGGAGCCGCTGCCGGCGGAGGCTACGCCGCCTCCGACAGAAGCTTGAACCACTCCAGACGGCGCTTGAGCGAAGAGTCCTGGAGCTTGGCCAGGGCCTCCTTCTGGATCTGGCGCACCCGTTCTCGGCTGATGCCGAACTCGATGCCCACCTCGTCCAGTGTCTTGGGCTGGTAGTCGTTCAATCCGTAGCGCAGCTCGAGGATGCGCCGCTCGCGATCGGTCAACCGCTCGTCGAGCGCGCGCTCCAGCTCCTGGACCAACAGGTGCTCGAAGGTCTCACGCTCGGGGGATTCGACCGAAGCGTCCTCGATGAAGTCGCCGAGGACCGAGCCGTCGTCGTCATGCCCGATCGGCATGTCGAGGGACGTCATACTCTGCGCGGTCTTCTTGGCCTTGATGATGTTCTCGACCGTGGTATCCAGTTCGGTGGCGAGGTTCTCCGGGGTCGGCAGTTCGCCGGTCTCCTTGAGGTAGTTGCGCTCGACCTGGTAGATTTTGCGGATCAATTCGTTGATATGCGTCGGCACACGGATCGTGCGCGAGCGGTTGGTGATCGCGCGAAGGATGGCCTGCCGAATCCACCAGGTGGCGTAGGTAGAGAACTTGTACCCCTTCGTGTAGTCGAACTTCTCGATCGCCTTCATCAAGCCGAGGTTCCCCTCCTGGATCAGATCGAGGAACGGGAGTCCGCAACCGCGGTACTTCTTGGCGATCGACACGACCAGCCGCAGGTTGGCCTCGGCCAGCTCCTCCTTGGCCTGCTTGTCGCCGTTCTCGATCCGTTTCGATAGCCGGACCTCGTCCTCGCGGGTCAGCAGGGGAACCCGGCTGATCTCGCCGAAATAGGTTCGGATCGGGTTGTCCGAACGCGACGAACGCGCCGCCGTCTTGCGGTCTTCCTCCGGCTTGGCGCTCAGGTTCTTGCTCAGGTTGATGGTGGCCTTCGACTCTTTCATCCACTCTCCTGAAGGCGTATGCCTTCGATAATCAGACAGAATCGGACGCCCCTCGGGCCCCCGATCCGTTATCGCTTCGATCTCATTCCACTGCCCATGCTTCGCGAAGCGCAGGGCTGCACAACACGACAGTATACCACAGGTAGGCGGCGAAATGAAGGGGAGGGCGTGGCCAGTGGGTAGGCGCCGTGCCCGCGATCTACATCCTCGGAAGAAAGGCGATGAGGGCGGCCACCCCGAGGCCGACCAGGATCCACAAGGTCGGCCCGTCGACGAACGGGGAGTCCGGCCGGCCGCGCCCGAGGGCGACGCTGGCGCCGACCGAGATTTCGGGAGAGAACATCCAGCGAGCCGGCAGCGGCTCCACGGAGCGAAGCTGCACCGTCCACGCCAGAGCGTCGACCCACCACAGCTGGACTCCGGCCTTCAGGTTCAGATGGGGAACGGGAATCCAGGCGGTACTCGTCGGGTTCCAGCGTGCGGTCAACCCCCCTCCGGCAAACAGCGCCGCTGTGCCGAGCCATCCCTTCACGAGCAGGGATGCGCTCCCCTCGACCAGATCGGGGAACGAAGCGGGATACGTCCCCAGCTCGAAGCCCACCGTCAGGTTGTGCGACAGCAACGCTTCCGCGGTGAGGAGCGAGAACGAACCGGTCCAGTCGACAGGGAGTCGCCAAGGTGCCCCCACGGCAAACCCGATGCTGAACGGTGCCGGGTTCAGCTCGGCGCCGCACGATACGACGCCAAACCCGAGCACGACGACGATCAGGAGCCAACGGGTTCGCATGCCATCCCTCGCTTCTTCGGTCATCGGATCCTAAGGGGAGGTCCTGGGGGTTGGGGAGGCCGCTCGACCCCTAGGAGAGGGAGACGTGTCCCACCGCAACGGTGGGCAGCGTGCGTTCCGGATGGATGGAGGTACCCTGTGGCAATCGGCAACAAGCTGTGGGAGGAGAGGATCGTGCACATCCGGGAGCTAAGGCGCGACGACTACGATCCACTGATTGCCCTGTGGGAGGCGGCGGGTTTGCCGTTTCGCCCTCGCGGCCGCGATCGACGCGATCGCATTGCCCGGGAGATCGCGGCGACGAGCTCGATCTTCCTGGCGGCGGAAGGGGATGGTCGACTGATCGGAGCGGTGCTCGGCACCCACGATGGACGCAAGGGATGGATCAACCGGCTCGCCGTGCATCCGGATGCGCGGGGTCGTGGCGTCGGCGCCGCGCTGGTGGCGGAAGTGGAGCGAAGGCTCGATGGGCTGGGCATCGAGATCGTCACCTGTCTGATCGAAACGTGGAACCACGACTCGATGGCGTTTTTCGAGCGGCTGGGGTTCCTCCCTCACCGGGACATCGTATACTACGCCAAGCGACGTCACCCGGAGGTCTAGAACACGGCTACGGGCTCGGTGCGGCCGGAGGATGGGGGAGATCCACCGTTTCGGTCTGTCCGCCCTCGGACATGGTCCCCTGCTCATCGCGTACGAACAGCTGGATGGTGTACTCCCCTTCCGTGGGATAGCGAACCCGCAGCACCGGCACGGTGACCAGTTTCGTGTACTCCAGGGGCGTGAGAATCTCCACGTCATCTCCGAAGGTCCACAAGTAGGCGGTGATGGCGTCCTCATCGGGATCGGACGAGGAGGATGCGTCGAGGTCGACGACCAGTGGATCCTCGGTTACGTTGTACACCACCACGAACGAAGCGGTCGGCGGGCGGTTGAGCAGGAAGCATCCGGCGAGGGCCAGCGTACCAACGAGCACGGCGGTACCGATGATCCATCGTGATCGGTTCATATCGACCTCCCTTTGTCGGCAGGATAGCGGAAACGGCAGCATCTTGTCGACAGCCGTCCCGGCTACGCTTTTGCGGACCGAAGCATGCGCATCACCAGGTCGGCGACGACCTGAGCACGATACGCCGCGGTCGATCGTACGTCGTCGATCGGGACGACGGTGTCGATCGTCAAGCGGCGCGCTTCCTCGATCAGGTCGTCAGTGACCGCGGCGCCGCGCAGACGTTCCTCGACGGCGCGCAACCGCAACGGGGTCGGTGCGACCGAACCGGCAGCGAGCCGCGCTTCGAGGATCGTACCGCGCTCGATACGCAACCAGCCTCCCAGCGACGCGATGGCGATGGTCAGCGCACGGCGCTTCCCGACCTTGTGGTAGAAGATCTCGCCCTTCTGCTCCGGGATCGGGATGCGGACGGTCCGGACGATCTCGCCGTGGCGCAGCGCGGTCGTTCCCGGTCCGAGGAGGAACCGCTCCAGTTCGATGGTTCGGGCGCCCTCGGGGCTGACGAGATCGAGTGCGGCGCCGTACACGAGCAGCGGCACGGCCGTGTCCGCGGCGGGGGACGCGTTGACGAGATTGCCGCCGAGGGTGCCGCGGTTGCGGATCTGTACGGAGCCGAGGTGGGCCAGCGCCGTCGCCAGCAGCGGCAGTCGGCGCTGCACCAACGTTGACGCGAGGATGTCCGCCTCGGGTTCCGCAGCGCCGATTTCGACGATCCCTGCGGTGGTTCGGATTCCCCGGAGCGTCGGAATCCGGCCGATATCGACGAGCACCTCGGGACGAAGCATTCCGGCGCGCAGTTTCACCAGGAGATCGGTCCCGCCGGCGAGGACCGTGGCGCCCGGCTGTGCCAGAGCAGCGAGCAACTCCGATTCATCGCTCACCCTTCGGTACAGCATCGTCGAACCTCCTCCCATGCAACGACGTCCGTGGGGCGATCGAGGTCGAAGGTGGCGCCGGGATCGTCAACGTCGATACGGACGAGTTCGTCCCGATGGGCTGCGAGGTACTCCCGTCCACCGCGATCTCCGCTCAGGGCAGCGCGGAGCGCCGGGAGGCGGTCGCGGCGGAAGAAGACGGGAAAACCCCGCTGCCCTTCATGGTATGGCGCGGCGAGGACGGCTCCTTCCTCCGCCGCGGCGACGACCGCCCGAACGGTATCGCTCGCGACGAACGGCATGTCGGCATGGAAGACGAGCACACCGTCGCTGTCGTTCGAAATGGCGTCCAATCCGAGCCGCAGGGACCGGGCCATCCCCTTCTCGGGGGCGTCGTTCTCGATGACCCGGCAGTCGTCCAGGCCGATGGCGGCGGCCGCCGCATCAGCGTGGCCGCCGAGGACGACGATCGGCGCGCGGATTCCGGCTTCATCGATCGTGTCGAGTACGCGGGCCAGCGCGGGAACGCCGTCGATCGGCAACAGTGGCTTTGCCGCCCCCATTCGGGTCGACCGCCCGGCGGCGAGAACGACCGCGTCGATCATGGCGCGTTCCGCATCCGATGCGCGGCGAGTCGCACGGCGGCGACGATCTTCGTGTACCCAGTGCATCGGCACAGGTTGCCTTCCAGCGCCGTCCGGATCTGATCCTCGGAAGGAGCGGGGTGATCGCGCAACAGGGCGTAGGTCGCCATGACGAAGCCGGGCGTGCAGAAGCCGCACTGCACGCCGCCAGCGTCGACGAACGCCTGCTGGATCGGATGTAGCCGAGTGCCATCGGCGAGCCCCTCGATCGTCAGAACATCGGCACCGTCCGCCTGGGCTGCGAGGACGAGGCACGAGTTGACCGGACGACCGTCCATCAGCACCGTGCAGGCACCGCATTCTCCTTCACCGCACCCTTCCTTCGTCCCGGTGAGATGGAGCTCCTCGCGAAGGAGGTCGAGCAAGCGGGTCTCGGTGTCCGCCTCGACTGTGCGCCGCCCACCGTTGACGGTCAGCTCGATCCTCATAGCAGCTCCTTCAGGGCCGACAGCGACGGTTCGACGACGACCGGCTTGCCGACGGTTTTCTTCGCCGCGGCGACGTCTTTGAGCCCGTTGCCGGTCACCAACACCGCCACCGATTCTCCTGCCAACTCGCCGCCCGCGACCAGCCGGCGCAGGCCGGCGTACGCGGCTGCGCCGGCGGGCTCCGCAAACACGCCAGTGCGTTGGGCGAGCTCACGGATGGCCGCGAGGATTTCCTCGTCGGTGACGGTGACGAAGCGCCCTCCGTTGGCGTGCACGTAACGCACTGCCTTCACCAGATCGCGCGGTGACCCGACGCAGATGCTGTCCGCGATCGTCGAGGCTTCGATGTCCTCGATCTCGACACGCTCTCCATCGTATCGGGAGAACGCGCGTGCGATCGTCGCCGCGCCCTCCGCCTGCACCCCCACGACCTGCGGAGAGTGCTCGATCAGGCCGAGCCGCTCGAGTTCGGCGAACCCCTTGCAGACGCCGCTGACTACCGAGCCGTCGCCGACGCTGACGAGCACGGTGTCGGGGGGCTCCCAGTTCAGCTGCTCGGCGAGCTCCAAGGCGCCCGTCTTTTTCCCTTCGACGAGATAGGGATTGACCGCCGCCGACCGGTTGTACCAGCCGAACGCCTCCGCCGCCTCGGCGGCGAGATCGTAGGCGGCGTCGTAGGTACCGGCGACGAGAAACACACGGGCTCCGTAGACGAGGAGTTGGGCCACCTTCGCTTCCGGTGCCGTCTTCGGCACGAAGATGATCGTCTGTAGCGGCGTCGCAGCGGCGAACCCGGCCAGCGAACTGGCAGCGTTGCCGGTCGACGCACAGGTGACCACCGCTCGCCCCTTCTCCTGGGCCTTGATCACCACGATCGAGCTGGCCCGATCCTTGTAGGACGCGGTGGGGTTCTGACCGTCGTCCTTGACGAACAAACGTGCGAGCCCGAGTTCGGATGCGAGATCGGGGTACGCGTACAGCGGGGTCCATCCGACCCGCAGCGGTTGGATGTGCCGTCGATCAGCGATCGGCAGCAGCGGGAAGTAGCGCCACATCGACGGATGACCGCTCTCGGCGAAGCTCGTCGGAGTCAGCTCGCGTCGCAGCCGATCGTAGTCGTACAGCGCCTCCAGGGTTCCCCGTCGCGGTCCGCAAGCCGGGCAGGTGTAGTCGACGCGCTGGGGATCGTATTCGGCGCCGCAGCTGACACAGCGCAACGCACCGAGGACGCCCATCACGCCACCCCACCGAACCCGTCGTTCGAAGGCAGGTAGCGAGCGGAGGTCCCGATGCCCCCCAGAAGCACCGCCATCTCGATCGCCGGGGCCAAGGAGATCGCCCCCTCGAACGGGCACTTCCGTTCGATCGCGGACACCGCCAGCTCCGGCGACAATCGGGCATGGAGGTAGGGGGTATCGTAGATGAATCCCGTGCCGGTCGGTTCCAGTCGCAGCAAGATCCCCCCCTCGCGCCGCAGCAGCGCCTCCCCGTCAAGGAACCAGGCGTTGTCGCATTCGGCCTCGAAGCTCCCCCGTTGGAAAAACAGGCGCGGCTTGTCGGCGAACGGCCGCCCCTCATGGGTGCAGAACGTGGCGCAATCGCCGCACTCGTAGCACAGATCATGAAGGTGAAGGATCTGTCGGCGCTGCAGGATCGCTACCCGTTCCTTCTCCACCGGCTCCAGACGATCGCCGCGGTCGACGACCTGCGATACCCACACATCGACTGTGGAAACCCGGATCGCAAGATTGGCGCGGTTCGGACACACCTCGACGCAGCGGTCACAGACGATATGGCACTGCAGGCAGCGCTCCGCCTCCGCCCGCGCTGCCCGCTCGTCGAGCGTCTTCTCGACGGGCTCGAATCCCGCCCGCTCCTCGACGGGGAGGAATGCGGGACGGAGTTGGACCGCCTTGCGCGCCTTGGCCACTTTGATACGCCGGATATCCTCGTCGGTGACCGTTCGTTGCGGGAGCGGCGGAGGATGGAACGGGACACCGAGATCAGCACAGATCGCCTCCGCCGCCCGTCGGCCGTCGGCACATGCCTCGATGATGATCGCCGGGCCCCGAACGATGTCGCCCCCCGCGTAGACCTTGTCGAGGTTCGTACGTCCGGACGCGATATCGACCCGGATCCTTCCTCCATGGACGACGGTGATCGCGCACCGTTCGAGGAACGGCGCATCGCTGCGCTGGCCGATGGCGAACAGCACCGTGCTTGCGGGAACGACGAACTCGCTGCCGGCGATCGTTTCCGGCTGCCTTCTGCCGTCGGAGCCGACCGGGCCGAGGCGGTTGCGGAGACAGTCCAGTCCGCCGACCCGTCCGTTCTCGACGAGCACACGCGTCGGGGACACCAGTTCCATCAGCTCGTTGCCCTCGGCGAGCAGGGCTTCAATCTCCTCCGGCTCGGCCGGCATCTCCGCCCGGGTTCGCCGATACACGACGGTTGTGGATCGGCCCGTCAAGCGCTGGGCGGTGCGAGCGGCATCCATCGCGGTGTTCCCGCCGCCGACCACGACGACGCGATCGCCGAGCATCGGCGTGCGGCCGCGGGCGACCCGGTCGAGGAACTCGAGGGCGCCGAACACCCCGTCGGTGTGGATCCCCGCGACCGGGAGGGGGGCATCGAGGGCGAAGCCGCAAGCCACGTAGACGGCGTCGAACCCCTCTTCCAGCAGTCGTTGCGGCGTGAGCTGGGGCGGTGAGTTGCACGCGATCGTGGCTCCGAGTCGCTCGATTCGCGACAGATCCTGAGCGATGATCGCATCGGGCAGCCGGAAGTCGGGCGCAATCGCCAGCATCCCCCCCGGACGATCCTTCTTCTCGAACAGCTTGACGTCGATCCCGCAGCGGGCGAGGAAGTAGGCTGCGGCCAGCCCCGACGGTCCGCTGCCGAGGATGGCGACCCGCCGGCCGGTCGGGCTTGCTGGCTCCATGTCGCCCTCGCCGTGAGCGGCCGCGAACCGCTTGAGGCGGCGAATGGCGACTGGCTCGTCGTAGACGTTGCGCGTGCAGCCGGTCTGACAGAGATGGGTACAGACGTAACCGGTGACCGCGGGCAGTGGGTTACGGTGCAATACGGCTTGGAGTGCGGAGTCATCGTCGCCGGCAGCCAGCCAGTGTGCGTAGTCGGGAACATCTTGGAGGACGGCGCACCGGGCCACACACGGCGCGTCAATACAGTCGAACCGGTCGAGCTTCGACGTGACCTTCGGGAGACCGTGTGGACGATACGCCTTCTGATAGCGCGGCTCCTCGAGCGCCGTCCGCGCGATCTCACGCAGCCGCGATCGACGATCGGCCGTGAAGCTCCGCAGGTCCTTCGCACCGTGTCGTTTCATCGTGGCGCCCAGCAGATCGAGGTACTGCCGAAGCCGACCGTAGCCACCGGGCTTGAGCACGTCGGTGGCCACGGTGACTGGATAGGCGCCAGCGGCCACCAGGCCGGCCAGGTTGAACGCATCGGCACCGGCGGAGAAGGAGATCTTGAGGTCGTCGCCGAGATCGTCGACCAAGCGGCGGAACAGGTTGACGGTGATGGGATACAGCGCGCGGCCCGACATGTACATCTCGTCGCCGGGAAGAACGCCCCGGACGTTGGACATCGCCAGGGTGTTGGACAGCTTCACGGCAAACGACAGTCCGCGGGCGTCGGCGGATCGCTGCAGCGCCTGGATCATCTTCAGTGCCCGCTCGTAGCGGAGATCCTGATTGAAGACCCGGTCGGGGATGTCGATCGACCGGAAGCCCAATCGATCGTGAAGGATCCGCAGCACCTCCTCCTTGCCCAACAGCGTCGGGTTGAGCTTGACGGTGGTGTGCAGCTCGCGCTCCTCGAGCAGGTAGCGCGCGATCCTCTCGATCTCATCGGGCGGGCAGCCGTGCATCGTGGACAGGGTGACGTTGTCGACGATGCGGTCGGGGATCGTCATGTCGGCGAACCGTGGATCGTGACCTTGCACGGCATCGCGGAACGGCTCGAGATGCTCGCCGGCATCCTCCAGCCCGGCCATGAACGTCTGCATACGCGGGCTGAGGATCCCCTCGAGATCGTAGCCGACGCTCATGTTGAACACGGTGCCGCATGGGGCCGCCTCGAATCCCAGCAGACGGCGCACGATATGGATGAGGGCCCACGCCTTGACGTACTCCTCCTGCGACGCCTCCAGGGAGAGTTCCTGGGACCATTCTACGTTATACCCTTCGTCCTCCACGTCGATGCACGGACGGGGGATCTCCAACTGGTCGAGAATCTGCGCTGTCTTCAACTCGATGAAGCGTCCACCGCAAAGCCAGGCGGAGACGATATTCTGCGCCATCTGGGTATGGGGACCGGCGGCGGGCCCGATGGGCGTCTCCAGAGGGTGGCCGAACAGCTCGTCGGCGTACGCGGCCTCGGGGCGGGGGATGTAGAACAGCTCCTGGGGGATGCCGAAAATCGATCGCTCGGTGCGTAGCTCGGTGACGATCCACCCGAGCAGACGATCAAACGACACCGGGACCATGCGGTCGCTCATGGGATGCCTCCCTGTGCGATGCGATGCCACAGGCGTTCGGCCTCACCCCGCGCGCTGGCGTAGGCCGCCGGCTCGTCGAGGTGAACGAAGGTGCCCTCGCGGAGCACCGGTTGTCCTGCGACGATGACATCGGCAACCCGGAGGCTACGCACGGCGATGCCGAACAAGAGGTGGCCGAGCAGGGTGTCGGTACGCAACGGTGTGGGGGGGAGGTAATCGACCAGTACGACGTCGGCCGGGCCACCGGGCGTGAGGACGCCCAGCTCGGCGCCGAGAAGCCGGGCCGCGATGTCAGGATTGCCGCAGAACAGAAGCTGATCTAGCGCGTCGAACGATCCGGCGAGCGCGCTTGCGGTCGCGTGCCGCTGCAGCAGTCCGGCGGTGAACAGCTCCCCCAGCATGTTGTCGCCAAGTCCATCCGTACCCAGCCCGGTGCGAATCCCACGTTCGAGGAATCCTGACATGTCGAAGGAGCCGACGGCGTTGTTCATGTTCGATCTCGGATTGTGGACGACCGCAGCACCGCGTTCGGCGATGAGGTCCTTCTCCTCTTCATCGACGTGGAGGGCATGGACGAGGATCGAGGCGGGCCGAACGAGGCCGTAGCGATCGAGGCGGTGCACGACCCGCTGTCCGTGCCGCCGAATGCACAGCTCCTCGTCCTCGATCCCTTCAGCGACATGGACATGCACGCCGGTGTCATCGGGTAGCCGCTCGGCGATCCGCTCCAGCGTCCCATCGGACAGCGTGAACGACGCGTGCAGGCCGACTTGGGCGGCCCACCGCGAACCGGCGGATGGCGCCGCGTCGAGGAACCGCATCGTCTCCTCGATCCCTTCGTCGACGCGCGTTGGACCGTCGCGATCGGAGAGCTCGTAACTGAACACGCCGCGGAGGCCGACGCGGTCGCACACCTGTTCGCGCAGCAGATCCAGCGAGCCGGCGACCGCGTTGGGGCTGGCATGGTGGTCGATGAGGGTGGTCACGCCGCATCGCGCCGCCTCCATCGCGCCAATCAGCGCGCTGGACCGGATGGCATCGGCGTCGAGCGCCTTGTCGAGCTTCCACCAAAGCTGTTCGAGGATTTGGGTGAACGAGGTCGGATGGAACGGCGTCACGGCCATCCCCCGGGCCAGGCTGCTGTACAGATGGGTGTGAGCGTTGATCAGCCCGGGGATCGCGAGCTTGCCTTCTCCAGGGATGCAGTAGGTTGACTCGTCCGTCGGTGGGGAGACGTCATCGGCGCGATCGATCGAGGCGATCGTCTCCCCTCGGATCCGGATCGCCGCCCGTTCGACCACCTCGTGGCCGGTCCATACGGTGACCGGGGTGATCAGCAGCTCCATACATCCTCCCATCGCAGATCCATTCGTGGAAGCGGTCGATCCGATCCTGTAGGATAGCTCCTGTCGGGTGGCCTGACAACGTGGTGAGATCCGGTTGCGATCGGGTGTTTGCGGTGTGCGCTCCCCGGATGCCCGGTCCTGCGCCAGGAGACGACGGAGACGACGAAGGCAACGACACGAGGCCCGGCGGCCGGACGTCGGAAGGGCGAAGAGGGAGAGGGACCTTGGCCGTACGGAGACCGTGGCACGAGATGGCGGAAGAGCTCGTCGCGGTCGCTGCCGGACGCCGGGACGCGGATCTGGTCGTTCGCAACGGACGATGGGTGAATGTGTGTTCTGGTGAGATCATCGACGGCACGGACATCGCCGTTGTCGGCGCGCGTATCGCCTACTGCGGGCCGGACGGCGCGTCGAGGATCGGGCCGCGAACCACGGTCCTCGACGCGGACGGAAGACATCTCGTGCCCGGCCTGCTCGATGCCCATCTCCACATCGAGAGCACGATGCTGGTCCCCCACCGGTTTGCCGAAGCGGTCCTGCCTCACGGGACGACTGGGGTGTTCGTCGATCCGCACGAGATCGCCAACGTGCTCGGGCTCGCCGGCGTCCGCTGGATGCTCGAGGCAGGTCGCCAGACCCCGTTGAATGTCTACGTCCAGGTCCCCTCGTGCGTGCCGGCAGCACCGGGACTGGAGACCCCCGGCGGGATGCTGGGGCCGGCCGAGGTAGCGGAGGCGATGGCCTGGGAGGGGGTGATCGGTCTCGGCGAGGTGATGAACGCCCTCGGAGTGATCGAGGGAGAGCCGAAGCTGCGAGAGGAGATCGACTGGGTCCGGCGATTCGGCGGGACCATCGGGGGGCACTATGCGGCTTCTGACCTCGGGACTGCTTTTCATGCGTACGTCGCCGGGGGCGCCGGCGACGATCACGAGGGGACCCGGCCGGAGGACGTTGTCGCTCGCGTACGGCAGGGGATGGTGGCGATGATCCGAGAAGGGTCGGGCTGGCGGGATCTGGAGGCGCAGATCGAGGCGGTGACGGAACGGGGAATCGATCCGCGGCACACGGTTCTATGCACCGACGACCGCCACGTCGAAACGCTGATCCAGGACGGTCACATGGACGACGTGGTGCGGCGTACGATCCGTGCTGGCGTACCGCCGCTCGTCGCGATCCAGATGGCGACCCTGAATACGGCCGAACGGTTCGGGGTGTCGGGAGACGTGGGATGCATTGCGCCAGGGCGGTACGCGGACATCGTGCTCATCGATGACCTGTCCCGCTGGATGCCGACCGACGTCATCGCCGCCGGCGAGGTGGTGGCCCGTGGGGGGCGATTGACGGCGGAGCTCCCGGCGGCGAAGCCGCCAGCACGTACACGGGGCACTGTTCACCTTCATCACGACCCGGCCCCCCACGATTTCCAGACCCCCGCACCCCGGGAGGACGGCGCGGTACGTTGCCGGGTGATCGAGGTCGCCGAGCATCGGGCCGCGACGCGGGCCGGCGTCGAAACGATCCCGGTCCGCGGCGGTGTCCTGGCCCCCGATCCCGAGGCCGGTATCGCGCACCTGGCAGTGGTCGAGCGGCACCGCGGCAGCGGCAGGATCGGGCGTGGGCTCGTTCGCGGCTTCGGGCTTCGTTCGGGATGTGCCCTGGCCAGTACGGTGGCTCACGACTGCCATCATCTGCTGGTGATGGGAACGGACACGACGGCGATGGCCGCTGCGGCGCGGAGGGTGGCATTGCTGCAAGGGGGGATGGCGCTGGTGCGCGATGGGGAGATCATGGCCGAGCTTCCGCTTCCGATTGCCGGGTTGATGTCGAACGGCGCGCCGCGCACGGTTGCGGATCGGGTGCGCCTCCTGCATGAGGCGTTGCGACGATGCGGCTGCAAAGCGGCTGACGCGCTGATGACGTTCTCCCTGTTGGCACTGCCGGTCATCCCCCAATTGCGGCTGACCGATCGCGGAGTGGTGGATGTGGAACGGTTCGAGATTGTGTCGCTGTTCCTCGACGGGGATAATCGACAGGAGCAAGCGAGGTGATCCGTACGGCCATCCGCGAGTATGTGAGACCGGCCACCGTCGAGCAGGCTTGGGCGGTGCTCGTCGAGCGAGGGAAGCAGGCCCAGCCGATTGGTGGAGGGATCGATGTCGCCCTCTTCGCGCCGGCCCAGGTCACCACGCTGGTCGATCTGACGGGGCTGGGGCGCTCGTACGTGCGGACGGAGAACGGTCTTGCGTGGGGAGCGACCAGCACGTTTGCCGAGCTCCTCGAGTCGTTCCCCGCCGACCATCCGGCCCGCGACGTGGGGGTCGACGTGCTCCAGCGTGTGGGATCGCCGTTGCAGCGCAACCTGGCGACGCTCGGTGGGACGCTGGGAAGTGCCCATCCCTGGTCGGATGTGATCCCTTGGCTGCTGGTGCTGGATGCAACCCTGGTCGTGTACGATGGGCAGGAGCGGGACATGTCGCTTGTCGACTACCTCGCCGCCCGCCGGGAGGGGCGTCGGCCGTTGATCCTCGAGGTGCGTATCCCCCCAACCGTCGGGGGGTGGGGGTGTGCGTACGAGGGGTTTGCCCGAACCGGCTTCGACGTGGCCATGCTCAACGTGGCGTGCGCCGCGACGGTCACCTCGGGGCGGTGCGCCGCAGTCCGCGTCGCGGTCGGCGGTACACCGGCGCTGGCGAGGCGGCAGGTGGCGCTGGAGAACGAGATCGCCGGTGGCCCGCTCGATCCGGCGACGATCGAGCGGGTGGCGTCGATGGCCCACGACGCCATCGATGCGCGAGACGATCGGCGTGCTTCCGCTGCCTATCGACGCCGGTTGGCCGAGGTCGGGGTCACGCGGTGTCTTCGGAGGATCGTCGCGAACGTGGAGGAGGCTCGATGACGGTCACGTTGACGATCAACGGGGTGCGCCGGACGGTGGCGACGGAGCCGGGGGAGAAGCTGCTCGATCTCCTGCGCCGCGAGGGGTACGTGGGGGTGAAATTCGGATGTGGCTCCGGCGACTGCGGCGCCTGCGCGGTGCTGCTCAACGGGCGTGCAGTGAATTCGTGCTTGGTGTTTGCGGCCAAGGCGGATGGCGGCGACGTGGTCACCGTGGAAGGGCTGGAGCGCGGCGGAAGGTTGCACCCGGTGCAGGAAGCGTTTCTCGAGGAGGGCGCGATCCAGTGTGGGTACTGCACCCCGGGGATGGTGATCAGCGCGGTCGATTTGCTGTCGAGGCATCCCGATCCGACCGAGGATGAGATCCGCATCGGGTTGTCCGGCAACCTGTGCCGCTGTACCGGCTACGCCAAGCAGATCCGGGCGGTCCAACGGGCTGCGCAGCGGATGCGGGAGGGGGGAACGGCATGACTGACGCGGCCGGGTTCCGGACCGTCGGCAAGAGCGAGCGGAAACTCGATGGCCGCGCGCTGGTCACGGGCAAGCCCGTATTCGTCGACGACCAACGGCTTCCGAACGTGCTCCACGTGAAGCTGCTGGGAAGCCCGTACGCCCATGCCAGGATCCGGAAGCTCGACGTGGCTCCCGCCGAAGCGATGTCCGGTGTCGCCGCCGTCCTTACGCACCACAACACCCCTCCGACACGGTATACGACCGCCGGACAAGGCGCTCCGGAGCCGTCGCCGTACGACACCCGGATGTTCGATGACAAGGTGCGCTTCGTCGGCGATCGGGTCGCGGCGGTCGCCGCCGAGACCGAGGCGATCGCGGCCGCGGCGTGCGAGGCGATCGTGGTGGAGTACCAGCAGCTGGAACCGGTGCTGTCGATCGACGAGGCGCAACGAGAAGGGGCACCGGTGATTCACGACGAGGGCGACGCGTCGGGGATCTACGACGCAGGACGGAACGTCGTCGCCGACGTGGACATCGACGTCGCCGACGTGAAGGCCGAGTTCGGCCGTTCGGCGGTCGTCGTGGAGACGGTCTGTGAGACGCAGTATGCCCAGCACACGCCGATCGAGACCCATATCGTGACCAGCTCCCTGGACCCGGATGGACGGTTGGTCCTACGGACGAGCACCCAGGTGCCGTTCCATGTGCGGCGGATCGTCGCTCGCGTGCTCGACATCCCGATCCGGGACATCCGGGTGATCAAGCCACGCATCGGGGGAGGATTCGGAACCAAGCAAGAGGTGCTCCTCGAGGACATCGTCGGGCTGATCACGTGGCGTACCGGCCGTCCGGCGCGGATCCGGCTGTCGCGCCGCGAGGAGTTCACCAGTTCGCGCACGCGTCACCCGATGCGGGTGCGTGTGAAGCTGGGGGCGAACCAGGAGGGCGTGCTGCGCGCGATCGAGATGGAAGCGATCTCCAACACCGGCGCGTACGGTGCCCATGGACTCACCGTGCTGGCCAACACCGGCTCGAAGACCTTGCCGCTGTACAACAAGGTGTGCGGCGCCCGCTTTCATGGCAGGGCACTGTACACGAACCTCGTGGTGCCCGGGGCGTACCGAGGCTACGGAGCGACGCAGGGCTACTTCCCGCTGGAAACGGCAATGGATGAGCTGGCCGATCGGATCGGGCTCGACCCGATCGAGCTGAGACGACGCAACCACATCCGGATGGGGGAAGGCTCGCCGATCTTCGAGAAGCTGGGCGAAGGACGGGAAGGCGTCGAGCAGACGGTGAAGAGTTGCGAGCTCGGCCGGTGTCTGGAGGTCGCCGCGGAGAGGATCGGGTGGTCAGAGCGAAGGGGCCGACGGATCCGCGACGGCTCGTGGGTGCACGGCCTCGGGATGTCGATTGCCATGCAGGGATCGGGCATCCCGCAGATCGATATGGCGGCAGCTACGATCAAGATGAACGAGGACGGCTCGTTCAACCTGTTGGTCGGCGCCACCGACCTGGGGACCGGCTCGGATACGGTGTTGGCGCAGATCGCCGCGGAGACGCTCGGCGTGCCGCTGGACGCGATCGTGGTCACCTCGTCGGATACGGACGTCACCCCGTTCGACGTCGGGGCGTACGCGTCGTCGACGACGTACGTGTCGGGCATGGCGGTGCAGCGGGCGGCGGAGAAGGTACGTGACCAGATCCTCGAGGTGGCTGGCACGGCCCTCGAGACCTCGATCGGTGAGCTGCGGATCGTGGACGGTTCGGTGATCGGGCCGGCCGGGGAGCAGCGGTCGCTGGCGGAGATCTGCCGACGGGCGATGTACGAGTCGGACCAGTTCCAGATCGCCGCCACCGCATCGAGTGTCCCGGCCGAATCGCCGCCGCCGTTTCTGGCCAGCTTCGCCGAGGTCGCTGTCGACACGGACACGGGGCGGGTGCGGGTGGTGCGGTACGTTGCAGCGGTCGACTGTGGTGTCGCGATCAACCCGGCGATGGCCGAAGGACAGATGGAGGGCGCGATCGTCAACGGAATCGGGTACGCACTTACTGAAGAGATGCAGCTCAGCTCACGGGGGCGGGTGCGTAATCCTAGCTTGTTCGACTACAAAATTCCAGGAACAATGGATGTGCCGGAACTCGAGGTCATCCTCGTCGAGTCGTACGAACCGACCGGCCCGATGGGGGCGAAGTCGATCGGGGAGATCGGCATCAATGGACCGATCCCCACGATTGCCAATGCGATCCACGACGCGATTGGGGTCCGGCTGACGGCGACGCCGTTTACGCCGGAACGGGTGCTGGATGCGATCCGAGACCGGTACACCGGGTAGGGTCGCTGCACGCGAGACGACGTGGGTCGTGGTCGACGCATGCGGCATGCGCCGCTGGAAAGGACAAGATGAAAGCACTGATCGCTATCAGCACGCCGAATGCCGAGGGGCTGACCGCCAGCTGCGGGGAAGCGGCGCGCCAAGGTGTGGTTGACGGCAAGAGCCGCGCCCGCTTGATCAACCTCAACGACTACGAGATCCGACGTTGTGCGGTCTGCGATGACGGATGGGGCCCCTGCCTGAAGAAGCATCGCTGTCGATTGGACGACGATTTCGACAAGCTGCGCCAGATGTTCGATGAGGCCGAGGGGTTCGCGTGGGTGACCCCCGTGTACTTCGGCGAGCCGAGCGAGCCGATGAAGGCGTTCTTCGATCGGCTGCGCCGCTGTGAAGCGACGAAGAAGGATGGTGCGAAGAGCGTCGTCGACGGCAAGCCGACGGTATGCATCGCCGCGGCGGGGGGGTCGGGAAACGGCGCCGTCCATTGCCTCGCAGAGATGGAGCGGATGGTGAAGCAGCTCAAGGGGCTTCCGTTCGATTTCATCCCGGTCACCCAGAGAAGCCGCGAGTACCAGACGGAGACGATTCACGACGCGTTGTCGACGATGTGTAGACCCAAGGAGGCGGAGTCGACGATGCCGATCTCGGCGCGCAAGGGCCAGCGGCGCTCGCGCAAGCCGCGGCGGGGGATCCGCCGGAAGAAGTCGGCGTAGACGTCGCAGACTACAGCCGGTAGATCGCGGAGTACTTGTCGCCGAGGTAGGCGAGGAACGGCCCCGATTGCAGCCCGTTCCCAGTGATCTGTGCGAGCAAATCGCCCGGTTCGAGCATCGCACCGCACCGGTGTACGTTGTCCCGGAGCCATCCCCGTAACGACCCGAAGTGGCCGCGTGCCACCTCATCGTCGAGATGGGGAATCGCACTCCGTAACGCCAGCGCGATCTGGGCTGCGTACAGATTACCGAGCATGTACGTGGGGAAGTAACCGATGAGACCGGCCGCCCAGTGCATGTCCTGGAGGACGCCCTCCGCGTCGTTGGATGGCGTCACACGGAGGTAGCGTTCCATCGCTTCGTTCCAGTGATCCGGTAGCTCCGCCACCTGGATCGTCTCATCGAGCAGCCCCACTTCGAGTTCGAAGCGGAGCATGATGTGGAGGTTGTAGGTGACCTCATCCGCTTCCACACGGATCGGCGATCGTGCCACGTGGTTGGCGGCGGCGTACATCGTCTCGACCGAAGCCGCTTCCAGGGCGGGGAACGCCTCGACCAGGAGGGGACGGACGAACGTCCAGAACGGCCGACTCCTGCCGATCTGGTTCTCGATCAGGCGGGATTGTGACTCGTGGAACCCGTAGGAGGCCCCGTCGGCCAGTGCGAGGCCGAACAGATCGTGTCCCATCCCCTGGCCGTACAACGCGTGCCCTCCTTCGTGGAGCGCGCCGAAGAGGCCGGGCAAGGGATCCGATACGAGATACCGATTGGTGACGCGGACGTCGCCGGGCGCGATCTGAGTGGTGAACGGATGGAGGGTGTCGTCGAGTGCCCCGGCGGAGAAGTCGTAGCCGATCCGTTCCAGCACGGTGTGCGCCAGCCGCCGCTGGGCATCGACCGGGAACTCCCCGTCGAAGATCGCGCGATCGGGGGGGGTGCCCTCGTCGAGCAGGCGGTCGAGGAACGGCACCAGCTTCTCACGAAGCGGTTGGATGATCTCCCGGAGCCGGGAGCTCGTCATCCCCGGCTCGTACCGGTCCAGCAACGCGTCGTAGGGCGCCTCCTCATAGCCAAACAGGTCGGCGAACCGCCGGATGTAGTCGATCATCCCTTCCAGATGGGGAACAAACATCGCGAAGTCCGATGCGCGCTTCGCGTCCCCCCAAGCGGCCTGGCTCTTCGACTGGGCGATGGTGTACGCCTGGAACAGCTCGGGGGGAACCGCGATGTTGCGCCTGTATTCTCTCCCGACCACCCGGACGCTGGCCGCTTCTCGCTCGGACAGGTCATCTCGCGACTCCAGGCGGTCGATGCAGCGGCCGAGTTCATCGCTGACCGACAGCTCGAACGCCATCCGGGAGAGCTTCCCGATCGTCTCGGCGCGATGGTCGCGTCCTTTCGTGGGCATGTGGGTTTCCTCGTCCCACGTGAGCAAGGCGATCGCCGACTGCAGCTTTCCCAACTCGGCCAGGAGCCTCCGATACGTTGTCCGAGCATCCTCCACGTCCTCCTCCTTTCGCGACGGCCGGGGAACAGCTCCCCGCACGGCATCCGCCGTCCCGGCGGTGATGCGATGGCGGGACGATGCTCCTCTACAGCAGCGATTCGACGAGCGACTGCGTGAGCAGGCTCGGATGGTCGGCGAACCGAACGATCCCCTCTCGGTCGATGACGAACGTCTTGGGGATCCCGAGGACGCCGTAGGTTCCGGCGACCGCCCGTGCCTCACCTAGCGAACCGTACAGCGCCACAAGCTCCTCGTAGCCACGTGAGCTGACGTACGAGCGGGCGTCGCCTTCGCTTCTGTCGAGGCTGATCCCGATGAGCACAACGTCCTCCCCGAAAGCGCGTGCCATCTCCACCAACGACGGCATCGACACCCGGCAGGGGGCGCACCAGCTGGCCCAGAAGTCGAGGAGCACGATCTGCCCCCGGTAGTCGGATAGAGCCACCATCGATCCGTCGAGCGCTGGCAGGCTGAACCCCGGGGCGATGTCGCCGACCGCGTGGCCGGGTCTCGGGGTGGACACCTCCTCGGGCGGCGGATCCTCCCCGTGCGATGGGGACAGTCCCGAGACCGACGACTCCACGGTCGTCGGCTCCGTCGGGTCGGGCTGAAGAAGGGAAACCAGGGCGATCGTCACCCCGACCACGGTGGCAACGCCAAGCAGACCGATCCACCAGAGTCCCGATCCGCCGGGCCATCGTCCCGACTCCCGCCTAGGCTTCGACGTGCGCCTCGTCTTGCGATCCATTCCCGTCTATCATCGACGGGTACGACCGGAAAGGCAAGGGGGCGACATGAGCAGAGGGCGTTGGATCCTGGGCGGCGTCGCCTTGTTGGTGGCGGCGATCGTTGCCGTTGTTCTGTGGCCGGCGCAGGACCCGTTGGCCGAGGCGGAGCGCGTCGCCCTGTTGATCGGTGATTCGCCCCCTCTACCCGGGTTCGTCGACTTCGAAAGCGAACTCCGCGTCGTCCTGAGCGATCGGGACATCCGGATCGTCAGCGAGGAGGCGGGGGCCGACATCGTGCTGGTGCTGACCGAACTCACGGTCGACGGGGAGAACCTCGAACTGTCGTTGACCGAAGGGGCCCTGACCGGGCGGGCGAGCGCCGAATGCATTCTCACCGAGGTGGAGACGGGGAGGGTGCATCGGATGGATTTTCACCTGGAGATCGCCGACGGGACGGTGCGCGCCCGACTGGTTCCCCGCCGATTCTGGCAGGTCTGGAAGTAGGTCGCGCTGCGCCGGCGAGTGGACAGGCCCCGAACCGAGATCAAGGAAGGAGCGCGATGATGCGGACGAACGGCGCGGACTTCGGGGTCGTCGGCCTGGGGGTCATGGGGCGGAACCTCGCCCTCAACGTGGAGCGCCACGGATACACCGTAGCCGTGTACAACCGGACCACGAAGCGCACGGAAGCATTCGTCGCCGAGCGGCCGGAGCGGCGATGGGTGCCGAGCAGCTCGCTGCGAGGATTCGTCGCCTCGTTGGCCGCGCCGCGACGGATCCTGGCGATGGTCAAGGCGGGGCACGCCACGGACGCGGTGCTGAAGGAGCTGTTCCCGCTCCTGGCCGGCGGAGATGTCGTCATCGACGGCAGCAACGCCCACTACCTCGACACGGATCGGCGCATCGAGCAGGCGGAGGCGTCCGGCCTCCTCTACCTCGGGGCGGGGGTGTCCGGCGGGGCGGAGGGGGCGTTGCGCGGACCGGCGATCATGCCGGGCGGCACCGAGCACGCCTATGACCTCGTCGGCTCACTGCTCGAATCGATCGCTGCCGAGGGGCCAGCCGGTCCGTGCTGCAGTTACCTCGGACCGGGATCGGCGGGCCACTACGTCAAGATCGTTCACAACGGCATCGAGTACGCGGTCATGCAGGTGCTCGCCGAGGTGTATGACTTGCTCCACCGGGGAGACGGTCGGTCGGCCACGGAGATCGCCGACGTGTTCGCCGCCTGGAACGCGGGGTGGCTGGATAGCTATTTGGTGGAGATCTCCGAACGGATCCTCCGCACAACGGATGGCGACACTGGGGAGCCGTTGGTCGATGCGATCCTCGACCAGGCGGAGCAGAAGGGGACCGGGAAGTGGTCGAGCCAGGCGGCGCTCGACCTTGGGACGCCCGCCCCCATGATCGCTGCCGCGGTGTATGCTCGCTTCGTTTCGGCACGGAAAGACGAGCGGTCCGACGTTGCGGACCGACTTGCCGGTCCTTCCGCCGACGGGAAGATGGACCTGGGCGCGCTGGGCTCGGCGGCCCTGTTGGCGGTGATGGCCGCGTACGCCGAGGGGTTCCGCCAGTTGGGAGATGCGTCGCGCGAACGGGGCTACGGCTTCGAGCTGGCCGAGATCGCCCGGATCTGGATGGACGGGTGCATCATCCGCTCCCGACTGCTCGAGCCGATCCGATCCGTTCTGCTCGAAGCTCCGGATGTGGCCTTTCTCTTGGCCGTCGAGCCGTTTACCGGGTGGTGGTCCGAGCACCAGGACGGGCTTCGCCGGACGATCGCCCAGGCCCACCACCGGGGGATTCCGGTGCCGGCGATGAGCGCGGCGTTGAATGCGATCGATGCCTACCGCGCCCGCCGCTTGCCGGCGAACCTGATCCAGGCCCAGCGGGACGCGTTCGGGGCTCACGGATACCGACGTACCGACCGCGACGGCACATTCCGCACCGACTGGAAGACAGAGAGCTAGCCGCGGCGACGGCCTCCGCACGTGCTGTCAGCCGCCCCTCGAACCACGCCGACACGTCGCTCATCCCCGTCCACCTCGATCTCGCACCGCTGCGGTCGCGGTCCGCAGCGGTGGGCTGAATCGCTGCTCCCCCGATGAGCCAAGCGATCGTCCCGAATCGATAGGCAACGGCTATCCCGCCGGCGATCAACAGAGCCGCGACGAGCAGCCGAGCAGGAGGTTGGCCCCGCGACCCACAACAGCCCCGGCCAGGATCTGATCAAGAAGCTTCAGAGGTGGGCCGACACACGAGCAAGAGACGATGCCGATCCGATGAAGAGCGCCAACACAAAGAGCCGTCCACGATGTCCTTGCCGGCTTGGCCGAGTCTCGGTGGTTGCGGGCTTGCCGCGACCCGATGGCAGGAGCCCTCACGGCCGGTCGCGGAGCCGTTGCCACACGAGGGCGAGGCCGAAGAGGATCACGGCCACCGGCCACAGTCGCGCCAGGTTCCCCCACGCACTCCAGGGAAGCACCCCGGTGGTGTTGAGCAGCAGCACAACCCCGGCGACGACGATCAACAGCGGCAACAGGATGGCGCTGGCGCGTCGAGCGGCCACGTCACTCGCCTCCTCGCAGCCATCGCCACAGGAACGCTGTGCCGATCAGGATAAGAAGCACCGGCCACAGCGTGCCCAACGCGAACCAATGCAGCCAGGTGATCCCCAGGTTGCGCAGGAGGAACACGATGCCCAAAGCGATCAACAGGACCCCGAGCGCGACGATCGCTGCGCGGTTGGGCGCGCGCGCGGTGGCGCGGACGTCGTCGTGCACCTTCTGTGCGCGCTGGACGATGTCATCGGTCCCATCGCGCACTCGGTCGGCGAGCGGTCGGTCGGTTGGCTCGCCCTCCTCGGGGAGGATCAGCCAGAGAATCACGTAGATGGGGATCCCGATGCCCGGCACGACGGCGAGCACCACGAACACCAGGCGCACCAGGTTGGGGTCGACGTCGAAGTAGCGACCCAAGCCTCCGCACACCCCGCCGAGCATGCGATCCTCGCGACTGCGCACCAGCGTGTGGGCCATCCTCACTCCCCCTGAGCACGACGTTTCTCGGGGAGTGTAGCACAATCGGGATCGGAGAGGGCAACCGCCTACCCGAGCCGGCCCGTTCGCGCCAAGAAGATGACAAGGGCGACCGCCACCGGGGTGAGCGAGAAGCCGATCCGCGCGAGACGAGGTGCGGTTCGCTTGCGCCCCAACGCGCGGAAGCCCAGGGCCCCCACGATCGTCCCGATCTCGAGCGCGACGGCTTGGATCGACAGCCGCCAGATCGGCGGGGCGGAGGCGAGTCCCCAACCGGCGAGCCACACCGAGGCTGCGGTGCCGAGCGCCCACGCCGAAGTGACGGCGAGCATCGTGCGCCGTCCCGGCACCGGCATCCGCCACGTGAGCACCGCCGCTCCCGAACAGAGCAGGGAGATGCCGACGATCCAGATCGCGATGAGCTGGAGCCACGCGACGGGGACCACCACATGAGCCGCCAGCAAGAGGAGCGCTGCCAGCGCGCCGCCGCCCGCCGCGACCCTGCACCGGACGGCGGTCGTGGCCGCCGTCTTGCGCAGCTCCGGCATGCGAGGTGGATTCATCGACGTCATGGACCGGCTCAGGATACCGTGGTCCTGCATCCTCCCCAAGCTACGTTGTCTCCCCTTGGCGGGACGCGCGCGCCTCCTTTCCTTCCGCCCGATTGCGGCCAACCGGTACGGTGGGATACGATCCCCGCATGGCGAAACAGGCGTTGATTCTCGACGGAGGCACCGGCGACGGCGCGACCACTCGGCTCGCCGGCGATGCCGTCGGTGGGCACCTCGAGGGTATGGGCTGGTCGACGACGGTGTTGGCGCTGCGCGAGCTGGAGATTGCGCCGTGCTTGGGCTGTTTCGGCTGCTGGGTACGCACTCCGGGCGTGTGCGTTGTCGACGATGACGGACGGGAAGTGGCCCGGCGCGTTGTCCAGTCCGATCTGATGGTCTTCGTGACGCCGTTGACGTTTGGCGGGTATTCCTCCGAGCTCAAGAAGGCCCTCGACCGGTTGATCCCCATCATCTCTCCGATGTTTCGCCGCGTGCGGGGCGAGGTACACCACGTCAGGCGATACGCGCGCTACCCCCGACTGGTCGGGGTCGCGGTCGACGGCGATCCGCCGATCGACCCGGAGGAAGAGGAGCTGTTCGAGACATTGGTAGGACGCAATGCGATCAACCTGTATGCCCCTGCCGAAGCAGCCTGCGTCGTCGCGATGAACGACGACCCAGCGGCGGTCCGGCGGACGATCGAGCAGGCGGTCGGCAAGGTGATTCGATCATGAGCCCCGCGACGAGTCAACACATCCTCCTCTTGGTGGGCAGCCCCAAGGGGCTGAGCGTCAGCCGGTCGGCGACGCTCGGGGGGATCGTGGTGGAGGGGCTGGAGGCGCGAGGATGGTCCGCCGAGGTGCTCCCTCTTCACGCTGCGGTGGTGACAATTCCCGGCAGAGAGCAGCTGCTAGTGGCGGTCGAGCGCGCCGATGTCGTGCTGCTGGCGGCGCCGCTGTATGTCGATTCCCTTCCGGCACCGGCGATCGCGGCGCTCGAGTTGCTGCATCGTGAGCGACGAAACCGGCCTTCCCAGCGGCGCACGCGGTTCGTCTCGTTGATCCAGTGCGGCTTCCTCGAGCCGCATCAGAACGATACGGCTCAGGAGATCGTTCGACGGTTTGCCGAGCCATCCGGGTTCGAGTGGGCGGCATCGGTGTCCATCGGAGGCGGCAGGACGTCGAAGCGCCACCGCCAAGCGCTGGATATGGTGGCGGAAGCGCTCGATCTCGACCTCCTGGTCCCCGGCGAGGTGGATCGGTTGACCCGCAAGCCGGCCATGCCCCGCTGGGCGTACATCCTTGGCGGCAACGCCATGTGGCGGAGAATGGCCGGCGAGCACGATGCCAGGGATCGGCTGCGCGCGCGCCCCTACGAGCGGGCGGACGGTTAGCCTCCTCTCCTATCCCGCCTCGTCGGACCAGTCGCGCATCTTCTTCTTGATCTTCCGTTCGATATGGGGACCGAGTTCGTCCCAGGCGATGTCCTCGTCAACGTCGACCCAGCGGGCGAGGCCGCGCTTGATCTTCGCTTCGATCCGCCGCCCGAGTTCGTCGAGTTCTTCCTCCCTGGCGGACGGCCGTGAGACGCCGCGGCGGATCTTCCGTTCGATCCGCTCGCCGAACGCTTCCCAATCCCGCCGATGTCGGGTTGTGCGCCAGGACGCCGGCCGCACACCGATCCCGACCCAGGCGGTAAGGATGGTCGTCAGGAACCACAGCCCGGCGGCCTGAAGGTAGGAGACGGTTGGTGCCAGCCCGAGGTGGCCGGCGATGAGGCTGTTCCATAGCATCATGACGATCCAGCTGAAGAAGAAGAACGCCGCGACCCCTCCGGCAGCGATCGCTCTCATCAAAAGCTTCATGTCGGTACCTCCGTTCCGTTGCTTTCCTTGCGTCACCTCCCCGTTTCGGAGAGGCAACGCGGCGGCCGCGCTAGTCGCCGACCTTGCGCCACTTCCTTGGAATCGTTGGTGTGGCCCCGATCCCCGCCCACGCGAACAGGATGATGGAGAGGAACCACAGCGCCGCGGCCTGCCAGTAGTTGAGCTTGACGGCGACCAACGATAGCTGGTCGACGACGATCGAGTTCCACAGCAGTTGGATGATCCAGCTGAAGAAGAAGAACGCCGCGATCCCGCCGCCGGTGATCACGCCTCGCAGAAGCTTCATCGTTCATGCACCTCCGTTCCTGTGTCTTCCCAATGGGATCCTACCGACCGTGGGTCGCTGCGAGCGAGCGGTCGGTTCACTGGACCGGCTGAGAACCCGACCCCTAGAACTCCCAGTCGGGGGAGGGGGGAGGCAGCCGGAGGGTGCGATCGAGCCGGTCGAGCAGGTCGAGCGGGCCGTCCAATCGGTCGGTCCACGCCAGCGACGTCGCGGAACGCACCCCCAGCCATAGCCGGGAGAACGCGTTGATGGAGGCGGACAGCGTGGGAAGGGACGGATCCCTCCCACGCTTGGCGTAGCTCTCCGGACCGATTTCGACGAGGTAGTCGCCGGCGGTGCCTCGCCAGGGGACATCGTCGTCGAGAAGTAGTTCGACCGGGTCGGAGAGCGCCAGATGAAACCGCACCGGCTCCGCGTCTACGACAGTCTCGGCTAGGGTACCCGGGAGATCGAGGATCCTGACCTGCCAGTAGGCGGCGGCGGTCATCCGGTTCTCGTGCTGGGAGTGACGGGTGATCTGACGTGTCCGGAACGGACGCTTCAGCAGGTCCTGAAACTGAATCCCCGGTGGCTCACGGAGGCCGATCGAGCGAACCTGGTCCTCGAAGCTACGGAGCAACGCGAGGAGTTCGTAATACTGCTCCTTGGTCGCATACGCCATCCAGAAGACCTCGTACGGGCCATGCTCCGGCTCCTTCGCCGAGCACCAGATGTGGTGGGTGAGGTCGCCGTTCACGTCGACGTAGCCAAGACCGAAGCCGTTCTCGGCCCACTGCATGTCGGCACGTGTGAGCTGCGCAGCATCGATGTTGCACGCGCCATGCCGCCGCAGCCTCCGGAGTCGGTTGGCGTGCATCGCCTCCCAGTCGTCGTTTCCAAGCCGTACGGGTACGCGAGGGACAACGGGGCTGACGAGAAGAGACGGGTCGAAGACGCACCAACGCTCGTACCCTCCATTGCCGAAGCCGATGTGGTTGTAGTAGCCCTGGTCGAAGGCGCCGAGAACCGCGACGAGTGCACCATCCGATGCCGTCTCGGCGAGAGCACGCGCCGTCAATTGCCCCGCGATGCCCCGCTTACGAGCGACCCGGCTCGTTGTGACGCCGGTGACACCGACGAGCGGGAGGTCGCGGTCACCGTGCCGGATGGTGCCAGGATCGGTCGTCACCATACACTCGGCCGAGCCATCGATTTCGGAGACCATCGATCGACCGCTCTGCACGAGGCCGGCGAAGGCGGCCTCGTGCTCCGGGCGGGTGGCCCAGCCAACCTCTCGGTAGATCCGCAGGACGGCATCTCGGTCCCGGTCCGGCTGGTAGTCCCTGATTCGCATGGTGTGCCCTCCGTAACCCGGCGCCGCGGGGAGGCTACGACATGTACAGTCCGCCGTTGATGTTGATCGTTTGCCCGGTGATGTAGCCAGCTTCCTGTGAAGCGAGGAACGCCACCAGCGCGGCGATCTCCGCGGGTTCGGCGATCCGGCGAGCGGGGATCTTCGCCGCGATTTCCTCTTCCCGAGTGGCGAGGGCGGCGGCATTCATGTCGGTGCGCGTATAGCCCGGAGAGACGGCGTTGACGGTGATCGCTGGTGCCAGTTCGAGGGCCAGCGATTTGGTGAGCCCGATCAGGCCGGATTTGGCAGCTGCGTAGTGTGCGCCGTGATCGGAGCCGGTCATCGCGCGCAGGGAACAGATGTTGACAACTCGACCCCACGGCTGCTTCCGTAGGTGGGGCAAGGCGGCGCGAACGGTGAGCATCGCGGACGAGAGGTTGACAGCGATCGCTCGATTCCAGTCCTCGACTGTCATCTCTGGGACGGTGGCGTGTTGCGAGAAGCCGGCGTTGTTGACGACGATACCGATGCTGCCCAATGCCTTGACCGCTTCGTCCACCAGATGTCGTATCTCCTCGGGCCGGCCTACGTCGGCGCGAACCACCAGCGATCGTCCGCCGCCGCCGGCGATGGCGTCGGCCACGGCGACGGCCTGGTCTTCATGTTGGACGTAGTTGATGCATACCCCGTAGCCGGCGGTCGCCAAACGCTGGGCGATGGCGGCACCGATTCCCCGCGAGCTCCCGGTGACGATGGCGCCGGGACGGTCCTTCGCTGAAGCCTGTGGATGGGTCATGAGAGGATTGTAGCGAGGTCACCGGGCCGTTTCGATGAGCTCAGAGGTGGCGGAGTGCCTGGCGGGCGACCTCGACCCTCCGTTCGTCTTCCAACCACCGCATCAACTCCGGGCGGACGGTCTCCGGGCAGCGCCGGCCGAGCCGCCACATCGCCGAGGCCACGGCCCGACGCACGACATGACGCTCGTCGAGGGACAGCTTGCGAAGAACGATCAACGCCTTCCGCACGATCCGGGCTGCTGGAGGCGCCGAGAACGCCATCGCAACGTTCCACAGCGTGGGCGGCTCGTTCGACGTGGACCAGGTAACGAGGTACTCGAACGCCTGCGTCGGGTAGGCGCCGAGGAGCGCGCGCCCCAGCGTCGACGGTCCGAGGGTCCGGCGGATCGATTGGTCCTCGTCGTCGAGCAGCGGCCCCACCAGCTTGAGCAGCGGTTCGGCCCACTCGAGTCGCTCGGAGCGGGCGGCTCGGGCGGCGGCGGCGGCCACGGCGCGACGCACGGCGGGATCGGGGTCGCCCCTCCAGGAATGCAAGAACTCGATCATCCGCTCGAAATCACGGCGCAGTAGACGCCCACACGTTTCGGCCGCGGCGTTGCGCACCGTCCAATGGGGGCTGCCCGCGAGCTCTTTCAGCATCGAAACGGCGGCCGCGGCATCGTGCTCGTAGCCGCTGGGGATGAGCTGACACGCCAGATGCAGCGCCGCAGGATCGCCGCGGTCGATCCATGCCTTCGCTTGGCGAAGGAGCCCCCCGCGGCTGGTCGCGGCATCCACCAGCCGATTCGCCGCGTAGCGGATCTCGGGCGTCTTTGCCTCTTCGAGCATGGGAGGGAGCGCATCGTACGCCCCCTCGGCGATGACTCGATCGATCTGATCCCGCATGGTATCACCGTAGCCCCCGAGCGTCCCCGTCACTGTACCGACCAACCGGAATGGCGGTCAACTCCCGGCGGTTGCCGCGTAAAGGGCCATCGCCTACCATCGCCTGGTGGTGCCGAGATTCGCAAGGGGAGGTTGGAACGTGTCCGGAGGTCAAGTCGCCGTCGGCTTCGGATTCGAAATCCATGGCGATCCGTTGCTCGCCGTCCGCCGCACCATCCCCCATCCGCCGTTCCTCGACGTCCTAGGGGGACGTTGACGGACTACGGCGAACCGGAGGGAAAGGAGCGGACATGCGACAGGACGGGACGTACAAGCCCTATCGAATCAAGACGATCGAGCCGATCCGGCTGCCTTCGCGCTCGGAGCGAGCGCAGCGGCTCGAGGAAGCCAGCTACAACCTGTTTCGCCTGCGGGCGAGCGATGTGTACGTGGATCTCCTCACGGATTCCGGCACCGGCGCGATGAGTCAAGAGCAGTGGGCGGCGATGATGCGCGGTGACGAGTCGTATGCGGGGAGCCGCAGCTACGATCGGTTCCGTGCCACCGTCGACGACATCTTCGGATTCGCCCATGTGCTGCCTACCCATCAGGGCCGTGGGGCGGAAAACGTCCTGTTCTCGTCGATCCTCGAGCCGGGCGACGTGGTCCCCAACAACATGCATTTCGACACGACTCGAGCCAACGTGATCGCCAACGGCGGGCACCCTGTGAACCTCGTCGGAGACGTTGCGTTCCGTCCACGAGAGCACCATCCGTTCAAGGGGGACATGGACCCGGAGAAGCTGGAGCGGCTGATCGGCGAGGTGGGGGGCGATAGGATCCCGTTGGTGATGATGACGATTACCAACAACAGCGGAGGGGGGCAGCCGGTGTCGCTGGCCAATCTGCGTGACATCCGCGCGATCACGCAGCGCTACGGTATTCCGTTGTTTCTCGATGCGTGCCGGTTCGCCGAGAACGCGTACTTCATCCGAGAGCGGGAGCCCGGCTACGCGGAGAGATCCCCCCTGGAAATCGCCAGGGAGATGTTCGGCCTCGCTGACGGCATGACGATGAGCGCCAAGAAGGACGGCTTGGCGAACATCGGTGGCATCCTCGCGATGAACGATCGGGCGGCCTTCGAGGCGGCGCGGGAGCGGTTGATCCTCATGGAAGGGTTCCCGACGTACGGTGGGCTGGCCGGCCGCGACCTGGAGGCGATCGCGGTCGGCTTGTACGAGGCGCTTGATGTGGACTACCTGCGCGACCGGCTGGGGCAGGTCCGCTATCTCGGGGAGGGATTGCTCGCAGCGGGGATCCCGATTGTCGAGCCGGTCGGCGGACACGCCGTGTACATCGATGCCCTTGGCTTGCTGCCGGGGTTCGCCAGGGACGATTTCCCGGCTCTTGCTGTGGCCAACGGGCTCTACACCGAGGCCGGGGTCCGCGGCGTGGAGGTAGGAAGCGTGATGTTCGGCGGTGAGCAGAGTGAAGAGGTCGGTGGGCCTCCCCAGCTGGAGCTGGTCCGATTGGCCATCCCCCGCCGAACCTACACCCGGATGCATCTGGATGCCGTCATCGACGGGGCGAGGAGGGTCGGCGCGGACGTGGCCGCCCTGCCCGGCTACCGCATTCTGGAGGGGCACGGGCCGCTGCGGCACTTCGTGGCCCGGTTCGAACCGTTCCATCGCTCCGATCGGTAGCGGGGCCTATGCTCGGCGAGCGGATCGGGGGGATCGCCGCCCTCGGTACAGCGTGCTTGTGGGCGCTGACGTATCTGCAGTTCACGGTTGCCGTGCGCGTCATCGGTCCATCTCGGTTGAATCGACTTCGGTTGACGGTCGCGCTTCTTGCCTTGGTGATCGCCCACAGCATCGTCTACCGGACGCCGATTCCGCTGGACGCGGATCTGCTGCGGTGGGGGTGGCTGTTGCTTTCGGGCGTGATCGGGTTCGCGATTTCGGACGCGCTGCTGTTTCGGGCGCTGTTGCACGTCGGCGCACACCGCACGTCGCTGGTGATGGCACTGATCCCGATTGTCAGCGCCTTGCTGGCCTGGAGGCTGTTCGGGGAGCGGCTGACACCCGTCCAGGTGGCGGGAGCGGGCATCACGGTCGTTGGGATCGTAGCGGTGATCTCCGATCGCCGGCGCAGCGAGCTCCATCGAGAAGGGGCGTTCGCCGCCGGCATCCTGTTCGCGCTCGGGGCGGTCGTCGCCCAGTCCATGCGCTACATCCTGTCCGTGCAGGGGATGCGCGGCGGCTATCCGGTATTGTCGACGAACCTGATGCAGATCCTGGCGGCAACAGGTGCGATCTGGATCGCTGCGCTGGTTGGACGAACATGGCGAGGCACGTTCGCCGCTCCGTTCGATCGTCGCGCTGCGTTCGCCACCGTAGGAGGGTCGGTGACCGGGCCGTTTCTGGGGGTCACGCTGTCGTTGGTGGCGTTGGCGCGGGCGCCCGTTGGGGTGGCCTCGACACTGATGGCGATCGTCCCCGTGCTGCTGCTGCCGGTGGCGAGATGGGGGTTCCGCGAGGCGATCGGTCCGCGGGCCGTCGTCGGCACGCTGTTGGCGGTCGGCGGTGTGGCGATGTTACTCCTTCTCTAGGAGATCGAGCGTAGCGGGGGGCAGCTCGCCACGGACCACGCGCGGCGGTGTGGTCGTGAGATCGAGGATCGCTGACGGCTGGCCGCTCGTCGGGCCAGTCACGATGAGCTCCACGGAGGGGAAGCGGTCGATGATCCGGTCGATGTCGATGAGCGGCGGCTCCCCGCGGCGATTGACGCTGGTCCCGAACAACGGGCGATCGAGCCGGGCGAGGAGGCGGTCGAAGAACGGATGGTCGGGCACACGGAGCCCGATCACCCCGGAAGCGGCCGCCACAGGGGGCGCTCCCCTCCCAGCAGGAAGGAGAAAGGTATACGGGCCGGGCAACAGCCGGTCGATCCACCGTCGCTCGCCTGTGCCGAGCCTCGCGTACCGGTCGACGTGGGCTACCGTTGCTAGCAGCAGCGCGAACGGCTGATCGTGGGGCCGGGACTTGAGCTGACGGACTCGACGCACCGTCCGGGTATCCCACGGGTCGCCACCGATCCCGTAGATCGTGTCCGTTGGGAACACCAGCGTCTCCCCCCTCTCCAGGGCGTCCTCGACGAGGACGGGGGCCTCCGGGTCATCGTGGGCTACGACGCGGGGCATCATGCGCAGACGAAGTGGATGACGTCACCGTCGGCAACGACGTAGTCGTTACCGGCACGGCGTATCCGGCCGGCTTCGCGGAGTGGCTTCTCCGATCCCGCGTCGACGAGTTCATCGAGCGCCATGACCTCGGCGACGACGAACCGCTCGGCGAAGTCGGAGTGAATCTTCCCCCCTGCCTCGGGGGCGGTCGTTCCTTGTTGCACGGTCCACGCACGCACTTCCGGCCCCTCGAACGTGAAGAACGTCACCAGGTCGAGCAAGCGATACCCCGCGCGTACGAGGGCATCGAGGCCGGTGTGCTCGAGTCCGTATTCGATCAGATACGTGGCCCGCTCCGCCGCCGATGTCGCGACCTCGGCGATCTCCGCCTCGATCCGGCCACGGATGGCGATCGCCGAGGCCTCCCGCTCCGCGGCGGCCCGCTGGACTTCCTCGGCGAGTTGCCCTCCTCCTTTGTCGTCGACGTTGGCCACGAACAGGCATGGCTTGGCGGTCAGGGGAGAGGTCTCCCGGACGAGTTCCTCGATGGTGTGGTCGACCGGGATGGATCGGATCGGCCGACCGGCGGCGACCGCATCGACCAGCCGATCCCACGCCGCGGCCCGCTCGCGGGCCCGGCGATCGGTGCCCTTCTCTTCCTGGTGGAGCCGCTTGGCCACACGGGAAACCGTCTCGTGGTCTTTGAGCAGAAGTTCAGTCTCGACGATCTCGATGTCGCGACGAGGGTCGAGCGATCCGGTGACGTGGGCGACGTGGGGGTCCTCGAAGCAGCGTACGACGTGGAGCAGGGCATCGACAGCGCGAATTTGGGATAGGAATTGGTTTCCCATCCCCTCGCCGTCAGCGGCTCGCTCGACGAGGCCGGCGATGTCGATGAACTCGAGATGCGTGGGAATCCTCTCCTTCTCCGGGAACAGTGCGCTCAACCGGTCGAGCCGGTGATCGGGCACGGCGACAGTGCCCACGTTGGCCTCGATCGTACAGAACGGATAGCTCTCGACGCGTGCCCCGGCGTGAGCGAGGGCGTTGAACATCGTCGATTTGCCGGCGTTGGGGAGGCCGACCAGCCCGCAGGTGAATCCCATCTTCCCTCCCGATCGGTACTATAGGCTGCCCCTACGCCGTACACAAG
>CAZLER010000012.1:1390-50314 GCA_964558595.1 uncultured Thermotogae bacterium | reverse complement strand
TTCCGCATCCGAAAGCTGCGTCGGCCTACATGTCGTACGATTCCCACATCCGCCGCACCCGCTCGGCGACGTCGAGTTCGGCGTCGAACGGCGGACGCGATTCCCCGGGGCCGGTCTCCGCGGAGACGTCGTCGCCGACCTCCGGCGTTTCCATCGTCCGGACCACGTCGCGGCCGAAGAATCGGCACACCTGGGCGTACGTATGGCGGTCGGACAGCGCGTACCACTTGTGGTAGTAGCGCAACGGCCACGTGACGTACAGGTCGCGCTTGGCCCGCGTCAGGGCGACGTAAGTCAGGCGACGCTCCTCGTCGATCTCCTCCGCCGATCCGGTCGCCAGATCGGAGGGAAGGAAGCCATCGGCCGCGTGGATCAGATACACAACGTCCCACTCGCAGCCCTTCGCCGAGTGGATGGTGGACAGTACAAGCCAATCCTCGTCCTTGTTCGGGACCCCCGCCAGATCGGCGGTCGAGGTGGGAGGATCGAGCTGAAGATCGACGAGGAACTGCTGGCGTGAGCGATAGCCGGTGGCGATCTGCTCGAGGCTGATCAGATCGCGTACCCGCACATACGGATTCTCGTACAGTTTGCGAAGCAACGGATCGTAGAACGCACGGATCCGCTCGATCTGCTCGGCGGGCTCCGTCGTGCCCATCGGAACGAGTTGACCGACCAGCTCGACCAGCCCAGTGAACGCTTCCTGGGCCGCCGACGGTGGCGAAAACGACGCGATCGAACGGGGGTCGTCATGGTGTTCGCCGACATGCTCGATTACCCGAGCCGCGGTGGTCGGTCCGATCCCCTCCAGCATCTGCAGCACCCGGAACCATGCCAGCTCGTCACGTGGATTCTCCAGCAACCGTAGGAACGCCACCAGGTCCTTGACGTGCGCCGCCTCGAGGAAGCGGAGACCACCGTACTTGTGGTACGGGATGTTGCGCCGGGCCAGCTCGATCTCCAGCGAGTCCGACAGATGCGCTGCGCGAAACAGCACCGCTTGTCGGTGCAGCGGAATCCCCGCCTCGTAGTGCTCGAGCACGCGCTCGATGACGAAGCCGTCCTGCCGAGTCTCGTCCGTGCACGTGACCAGCTGCGGCATCGTTCCGGTCGGCTCGTCGGACCACAGATCCTTGGTGTACCGCTCCGGGGCCGCGGCGATCAGGCGGTTCGCCGTCTCCAGGATCGGCATGGTCGAGCGGTAGTTGCGCTCCAGGGCGATGATCGTCGTCCCCGGAAACTGCTTTGGGAAATCGAGGATGTTGCGCACCGTCGCCCCGCGGAACCGGTAGATGCTCTGGGCATCGTCGCCGACGACCGTGATGTTGTCGTTACCCGTTCGCATCCCCCGCAGGATCTTCGCCTGCAGCAGATTGGTGTCCTGGTACTCATCGATCAACACGACGTCGAACAACGCCGAGAGCTCTCGTGCCGCCTTCGCACCCTCGACCAGCAGGCTCCAGTACAAGAGGAGATCATCGAAATCGAGCACGCTGCGCTCCTGCTTGCGGGCCACGTAGCGCCTGAACAGCTCGCGCAGCTCCTCTCCCCATTCGGCGCACCACGGGTACTCGTGCTCGAGAACGTGCTCGAGGTCGTCCCCGGTGTTGACGCAGCGCGAGTAGATCGACAAGCACGTGCTTTTCCGCGGGAATCGCTTCTCCTGCTTGTGGAGACCGAGATCGTGACGAATCAGGTGGATCAGGTCCTGCGCATCCCCTGCGTCGAGCACGGTGAAGTCGCGCTCCAGTCCGACCGCGCCAGCGTACGTCCGCAAGAGGCGGTTGGCCGCCGCGTGGAACGTCCCTCCCCACACACGTCCGGTGGCAGAGGTGCCTCGCGTGACAATCCCCCCTGCCCGCCGAAGCATCTCGTGGGCCGCCCGGCGCGTGAACGTGAGCAGAAGGATCCGGGCGGGGTCGATCCCCTGGGAAATGAGGTAGGCGACACGGTATGCCAACGTCTTCGTCTTGCCGGTGCCCGCCCCCGCTACGATCAGCAGCGGGCCGGCGGGGTGGGTGACCGCTTGTCGTTGCTGCGGGTTCAACTCCTCCAGCCAACGGTACGCTTCCCCACCCGGCGTCATACCCTCACGATAATCGATCGACGCCGCGTCGGCCATCCCGTCGCCGATCACGGCACGCTGCTTCGCTGCCGTGGTAGAATCGGGCATGAACCCGTCGATCCGGGTGGGAACCTCGGGCTACACCTTCGAGGACTGGAAGGGGCTCATCTACCCGAAGTCGCTGAAGGGAAGCGCGTTGCCCCACTACGCCAGACTGTTCAACTGCGTGGAGATCAACACGACGTTCTATCGCGTCCCCCGGCAGTCGTTGTTCGCACGGATGCTCGATCATGTCCCCCCCGACTTCGTCTTCCTCGTCAAGGTGCCCAGGGAGATCACCCACGAGCCCACCGGGTTCGATCGCGCCGCCATGGAGTTCGCCGATGCCGTGACCCCGTTGGTTCGGGCCGGCCAACTGGGTGGGCTGCTCGTTCAGTTCCCGTTCTCGTTTCGTCGCAACGACGCGGCGCTCACGCATCTCGAACGCATCGCCGAAACCTTCGGCGGACACGGTGTCCCGATGAACGTCGAGTTCCGCCACGCGGGATGGCTCGACGAGGCGGTGTATCGCTTCCTGGAGCAACGGGAGCTCGGCTTCGTCAACGTCGATCTTCCCGACCTGCCCGGCCTCCCCGGTCGAACGAACGTGATCACGTCCGATGTCGCCTACTACCGGCTTCATGGCCGCAACGAGGCTACCTGGTGGAAGAATACCGACAATCCGCACGACCGGTACGACTACGCATACGATGGCTCCGAGCTCGACGAATGGATCGGCAAGGCTCGCCAGGTACCCCCCACAAGCGCCGCCTACATCCTGACCAACAACTGCCGGCTCGGTCAAAGCGTCATCAGCGCGCTGATGCTGGCGAAGAAACTCGATCTCCCCAAGCCCAGCCCCCCGCCGGGTCTACCCGAGGAGTTGTTCGAACCAAGCCGCGACGAGCTGATCGAGCGGTTGCGGCGGGGCGTGGCCCACGCCCGAGGCGCCGCCGCTGGCCGCTGATCCGAAGGACCCTGTTCCGGCACGGGCCCCCGGGAACCGATGGACCATTCCACGAGCAGTCCGCCGACGCCGGCAGCCACGACCGCCCCACCCGGCACGCCATCCGACAGCGTCTCCGGGACGGCGTGGGGACGACCGCCCGAAACACGAAGTCATGCTGTTACGCCGGGTGATCGGACGCATACCGTACCGCGAGATGCAGCGTGATCTGCCTTCCAGGGTCGAGATCGATGGCGGCGACGCCCAGTCCGTGCCGGTATACGATTCGTTGCTGAGGGGAATCGCCATCCACTGCGCCGTCTACCGAAGGGCCACCTGGCTCGGCCGCGCTTGCAGCGATATCGGGAGATCGGCCTCGATGGCATCGCTGTGCTTCCCATCGGGAAGATCGAAGCACGCCTCGCTTGCCACGATGCACATGGCGCTGTCCGCTGTGTTCGTCACCAAGATCGGCAGACCGTGCAGCGCTGCCTCAGCCCATGCCGGGGAGAAAAAGTCGATAACCCTCGGCGTTTCGTGCTGCAGCACTTCACTTCCGGCGGACGCGATCAGCTCGACCTCGACCGGCGTCGCCGAGCAGGCGACGGTGCCGACCAACGCCACCAAGACCGCGCCTTCGTATCGAATCCACTGTCCGGACGCCATCGGCTCACCTTCACCGCCGTGCAGCGAACCCGCGGTGGCCTGCCGAGCGGAACGCGAGGCGGTCGAGGAGCGCGTGTCCCCTCGCGGTGTCGCGCTGTCGCATGCAACGTTCGGACGGGTCGGGTATGATCGCGTCGACCAATTCCACACCGGGGTGAGTGAACCGAGAAGATGAGGAATCCCGTCGCCGCACTTCGCACCCGCATGGCCCACCATGGCGCGTCCCGAGCGATTCGGGTTCTCTGTTGGATCACCCGCCCGATCGAACGCCTCTGGTCGCTGGCCGAGGCCCACGGCCTCAACCCGTGGTTCTTCATCGCCATGTCGATTGTGGGCTATATCCTCCAATCGATGATCTACCTGCCGCCGTTTCAGACCGAGGCTTGGCGGCTCACCTTTCTCATCCTCTTGCGCGTCGTGGCGTTGGTGATCCCGACCTATATCCTGCTCAAGGGCAAGGGAATGGCTCGTGCGTTCAACGGATCCGTAGCGACCATGTTCGTGCTCAACACCACGTGGCACGTCTGCTACTACGTCTACCTCTAGATCCGATTGCTTGGACATCGGTCCGGTCGGATGGACCCTTCTCGGTGCGGGGGGTACCCTGTCTGCCATCGTGGAACCGAACCCTGAACCCGCCGTCGAGCCGGCCGTCGCCCTCGCCGGCCGCCGCCGCGCGGTGCCGTTGGCGACGTCGTCGTTCTTCGTAGCGATCACCATCGGCGGTCTGCAACTCGTTGTGCAGCTGTACATGAAGTCGATTGAAGCCCCGACATTCCTCATCGGGCTCGTGGCCACCTTCAACTCCGTCGGGCTTCTCGTCGGCTCCTGGCTTTGGGGTGCAGTGTCCGATCATGTCAGGCGCCGCCGTCTGCTCGCGGCCCTTTGCCTTGGACTGTCGGCTCTCGTTGGGCTCTTGACTGGACTGCTCCCTGCCGCTGCTGTACTGGGCACCGCCATGCTGCGCTTCCTGTTCTTTGCGGGATTGGTGACCGTGTCGGTGGCCATCACATCAGCCGCAAGCAACATCAGCCGGCGAGGCAAGAATCTGTCCTACATCTCTTCTGCTCGGGCTCTCGGTTTCGCCGTAGGCAACCTCTCTCTGGGCATCCTCCTGGAGATACTAGGTTTCCGATATGCCTTTGCGGTTTGCGCGGCATTCCCCCTTGTAGCGCTTGGCTCACTGAAGTTCTTGCCCTCTGAGAACCCCGTGCGACCGACTGTCAGGGTCGCCGCCTGGAAGGCGGTCTTCTCAGCAGGCGTCGCGGATCTTTATGTGGCTACCATGCTGCGGCAGATGGCCATCTTTGGATCCTTCTCACTCCTGTACATATACATGGATACGCTAGGTATACGCCCCAGTCTCATGGGGGCGGCCAGTTCGACGAACACGGCTGCACAGGTTCTAGCCATGCTTGTCTTCGGGCGCCTAGCGGATCGCATTGGCCGGAGGCCGATTTTCATGCTCGGTTTCTCCCTGTCCGTCCTGACCCCGATTGTCTTCATCTTCGCGAGTGATGTCCCTGGCATGATCCTCGGCTACATCACCCTCGGCTTTGCGTTCAGTTCGATGTATGTCGGGGCGACTGCACACATCGGAGACCGGGTTCCGCACGAGCGTCACGGCCAGATGATGGGCCTGTTTGAGTCTTCGAGAGGGCTGGGCGGGTTGTTCGGACCACTGATCGCCGGCGCCACCATCCCGATCATCGGGTTCCGCGGGATGTTCCTGGTCATGGCCGGGATCGCGACAATCGGATTGCTGGTGATGGTCGTGGGGAGGTTGTTGCATCGACGGGCCGGAGGCACGAGGGCGTACGGCCACTAGGCAGTCTGGCGCCCTCCGTTGCGAACCGGATCGGAGCCCGGTAGAGTCGTCTCGAGGTGAACCCATGGACGTGATGACGATCCTTGCCAGTCCGAGGCCGAACGGAAACACGGAACGCGTGCTTGACTGGGCCGAACGTGCGCTACGGGAGCACAAGCACGCGGTCGAACGGATCCACCTCAACCCCCTCGACGTCAAGGACTGCGCCGCGTGTCTGGCCTGTGCCGAATCGCCTGACAAGCCGGGGTGTGTCATCCAGGACGATGTCCCGGTCGTGCTCGATCGGATGATCGGCGGCAACGCCGTGGTGTTCGCCAGCCCGCTGTACATGTGGGGAGTCACCGGCCCGCTCAAGATGCTGTACGACCGGTGCCTTTGCCTCGTCCGCGGATGGGGAACGACGGAGCACCGATCGTTCGGCGAGGGGTTACGCATGGCGCAGCTGATCACGTGCGCAGGTGGTGAGGGCGACAACACCGCGCCCGTCACCACCACCTTTTCGCGGTTCGCTCGCTTCCTCAAGGCCGACGACCGCGGCAGCTACGTCTTCCCCAACTGCACCGAGCCGGGGCGGCTCCCCAACACCCACGGCGCCCTGGCGCGCCAACTGGCCCGCCAACTGGCCGAGTAGCCCCGCGTCCAGCGGCGGCCACCGGACTCCGACTGCGCCCGCTCGCTCATTGTGCGGGGATCAGCCGGCGACGCCCGACGGGCCGACCAAGGGGAGAAAGGAACACGATGGACTTCGTCAACCCACCCGCAGCATTCGTCTGGATGGACGGGATCATTGCACCGCGCCTGTTTCGCCGGTACTATCGGCGATTCGCCGATGCCATTGCCCTCGAAAGCGGCCACCGTGTGCTCGACTTCGGATGCGGCAGCGGGCCGGTCGCAGAGCATCTCGCGCCGAGACTCTCTGGCGGGGAGATCGTCTGCTTGGACATCTGTCCCCCGATGCTGGAACACGCCCGCCGACGGCTTCGACGCCACCCCCATGTGCGCTTCATCGATCGTCCGATCGAACACGCCGGGCTTGCCGAGCGATCGTTCGATCGGATCATCGTGCACAATGCCCTCCACGACATCCCCGCAACCGAGCGACCACGGATCGCCGCGGCGCTGTCCGCCCTGCTGACACCGGGCGGATCGCTTTGCCTTCGCGAGCCGACGAAGCCATCGCACGGACTGCCGGTCCATGATCTCCGCGCGCTGATGGACGGTGCCGGACTCCACGAGACCCTGCTGCTCGAGTCGAGGCGATTCCCCATCGGTGTGGTCGTCGATGCCGTGTTCATGCGACCGCAGCCCCGCGCCGCGGAAGGGACGAGGGGGTGAAGGTCGCGATCGTCGAGCTTGTGGAGTCGACGGTCGCCCGATCGTTCAGCGTGCCCTCATCGTACGTCTGCCCACCTGTGACCAGCGACTGGTGCTGGCAGTCGATCCCAACGCATCCAGCACGTTGAGCGTGTGCGGACTCCCCGCCAACCAAGGGGTACGATGACGGACATCATCCGTCGCATCCTGGAGGACGATCATGGGCCTACACATCGAGGCGCGACCGGACGACATCGCGCCGACCATCCTTCTGCCCGGCGATCCGCGCCGAGCGAGGGCGATCGCCGGCGGCTCCCTTGACGACGCCGTCTGCTTCAACGAAGTCCGGGGGATGCTCGGCTACACGGGCACCTACGCGGGCCGACCGGTTTCGGTCATGGGCACGGGGATGGGCGTTCCGTCGATCTCCATCTACGTCCACGAACTGATCCACGAATACGGCGTTCGTCGTCTCTTGCGGGTGGGGACCTGTGGCGCGCTGCAGCCCGAACTAGGCACAGGTGACGTGATCCTGGCGATGGCCGCTTCCACCGATTCCCACATCAACCGCCTCCGCTTCGGCGGCCGTGACTTCGCTCCGACGGCCAGCTTCCCCCTGCTGCTCGCCGCCTATCGCACGGCGAACGACCGGGACATGCGGGTCCAGGTCGGGGGGGTGTTGACCTCCGACAGCTTCTACGCTGACGATCCAGAGGGATGGAAGCGGTGGGCGGCGTACGGGGTCTTGGCCGTCGAAATGGAGACGGCGGCGCTGTACACGCTTGCCGCCGGCGCGGGGGTCGAAGCCCTTTCGATCCTCACCGTCAGCGATCTCCTTCCCACCGGCGAGCATGCGACCGCCGAGCAGAGGGAGCGAGGGTTCACCACGATGGCCGAGCTGGCGCTGACGGTCGCAACGTGCTAGCGCGTCGAGACCCTGAGCGATGCTCGACCATCGGGTAGACTGCCTGACGAACCGGAGGGGGAAAACGGTATGGAGCGACGTCTCGGGCGGAGCGGTCTTCGAGTGAGCGCCCTCGGCCTCGGCACGGCACGGATCGGAGGACTCGGGTACTCGCGCGCCGGCGACCGCGAGACCCATCTCGCTCCGGAGGCCGTGGCTGCGTCGAAGGTGGCCATTCGCAGGGCGCTCGACTTGGGGATCAGCTTCTTCGACACGGCCGATATCTACGGCGCCGGTCGCGGCGAAAGGATCCTCGGCGAGGCGCTCGGCAATCGTCGTCGCGCCGTGACGATCGCCACCAAGTTCGGGGAGCGGTTCGACGAGGAGACAGGAGCGGAAACCGACGATGCGATCACCCCGGAGTTCGTCGCCCGCGCCTGCGACGGCAGCCTCCGCCGGCTCGGCACGGAGACGATCGACCTGTATCTGTTTCATGTACGCGACTTCCCTCTCCAGCGCGCCGCGGAGATCCGTGACACACTGGAGGAGCTCGCCGCCACCGGCAAGATCCGCTTCTACGGCTGGAGCACCGATGACACCGAACGGGCGTCGGTGTTCGCCGAGGGACGGCACTGCACCGCCATCGAGCACCGGCTGAACGTGTTCGATGATGCGCCGGCGATGTTGGCGCTCTGCGAGACGCACGACCTGGCCAGCGTGAATCGTGTCCCGTTGCTGACCGGCGTCCTGACCGGGCGGTGGCGCCCGAACACGCCACTTCCCGCCACCGACCGGCGCAGCGATTGGTTCGCCGACGAACGGTTCCAGGAACTGCTCGCATGCGCCGAGTCCCTGCGCCCTGTGCTCACCGACGACGGTCGCACCTACGTACAGGGCGCGCTGGGTTGGATCTGGGCGCGAAGCGGGCTCACGATTCCGATCCCCGGCTTTCGCACCGTCGAGCAGGTCGAGGGATTGGCCGATGCGATGAACTTCGGCCCGCTGTCGGAGGATCGCATGGTGGCGGTGGACCACATCCTCGGCCGTCATGGGACCGCGTCCAGCTGACGAACGCGCTCCGGCGCGACCGGATCCGACCCCCAGGACCCGCCCCTCTGCGTCCTGTTGGCGGCCACCACTGCCGGGTGATCGATTCGCTTCCCGAAGCTGCAGCCCAACGGAGCGTGGTGACAGCTGCTTCGCTTGGTCCGCCCGGAGGCGTTCGTGCGCCGCGGTTGACACGCCTCAGTGAATGAGTAGACTAATACACTATGACTACCAACGGCGAATGGAGGCTCGACCTCGAGGCGGGCCCGATCTTCGAGCAGATCGACAAGAACGTCCGCGAGCAACTCGCGCGCCGCGCCCTGCGGCCGGGCGAGAAGCTGCCCTCGGCGCGCGAATTGGCGTCGACGCTGGGGGTCAACCCGAACACGGTCGTCCATGCCTACGCCGAGCTGGAGGCGCAGGGGATCATCGTCAAGCGTCGCGGACTGGGAACGTTCGTAAGGGAGGATGCGCCTGTGGATACGATGCGAAGAGACATGCTGAGGTGGATCGCGGCGACGTTCGTCGCCGAGGTCCGACGGCTTGGCGTGGGCGATGCCGAGGCGATGGAGGCCTTGAAGGAGGCGTGGGATGCTGGCGACCTTGCGTAACGTCACCAAGCGATACCGTGCAGAAGAGGCAATCCGTGACGTCACGCTGGACATCCCCCCGGGGCAGATCATCGGGATCCTCGGACTGAACGGCAGCGGGAAGTCGACGCTTCTCAAGCTGATGGCCGGCCTGCTGTTTCCCACGCACGGAACGATCCGGGTGTACGGTGGTGCCCCGCGGGCGATGCGGGGCCGACTTGTCTACTTGGGAGAGACCGATTCGCTGTGGCCGTGGATGACGCCGACCGACGCCTGCCGGTTTATGGAGGGCCTGTACCCCGATTTCGAACCGCTGCGATTCGCCGACCTGCTCGATGTGCTGGCGGTGCCGCAACGCAAGACAAAGGCGATGTCCAAGGGAGAACGCGGCCGGCTGCGGTTGGCGATGGCGCTGGCTCGCAGCGCGAAGCTGTACGTACTCGACGAACCGCTCGCCGGGATCGATCTGATCTCGCGCGAGAAGATTCTCCTGTCGCTGGTCCGCGAATGGCACACCGACGAGACCGTCCTCCTCTCCACCCACGAGGTTGCCGAGGCGGAAAGGCTGTTCGAACGTGCCCTCTACCTGCGGGAAGGACGGGTGGTGCTCGACGCGAACGCCGAGGAACTGAGAGCCGAGGGCAAGAGCGTCGTGAGGGCGTTCAAGGAGGTGCTGGCATGAGGTCGTTCGGGACGCTCGTCTGGCTCGAACACCGACGCGACTGGGTGTGGGCCGTATCGCTGCTGAGCTCGCTGGCGTTCTGGGCGTGGGGAATCAAGCAGGTCCGCGTACTCGACGTCGCCGAGCGTTTGGGGATCCGGGGCGGGCTGCTGACAATGGCCTCGGGGATCGGCGTCGTGGTGCTTTGCCTGATGATCGGGCGGATCCGCTCCGAGACGCGGCACGGGCAGTACCAGGTCCTTCTCCTCACTCCGCCCAGCGGCCATGCGCATATCGCGGCGCGCTACCTGTACGCCGCCGGGGTGGCCTTCCTGTACTTCGTCGCCATGGGCTTTCTGTACTGGTGGATCATGGCGCTCGCCGGCATTCATCTCGATCCGGGGACGTTGATCGAGCTCGTGCTGGCCCTCCCGTTCTACGCGATGGCGGTCGGGGTGTTGCCTCTGCTGGCGTGGACGCTGTTGCTGATGGTGTTCATCAGCGCGTACCGGGTCTCGGGACCGGGATGGATCCCGGGAACGGTGATGATCCTCGGCACGCCGTTCGCTCTGCGCTGGCTGGTCCATGGGATCGGACGGATCGCGTACAGCCTGCCGGGGTGGAGACTGCTCGCCAACGCCCCGGAGGCGCTGATCGAGCGATTCGGCCAGCCGGACCCGGAGGTGGTGGTTGAGGTCCAGGAGGTCCTCTCACGAGGTGTTCCGGTTGAGCCGTTGCTCGTCATGCTCGCGCTGACCGCCCTGCTCTTGGCGGTGGCCGGACGGATCTGGCAGGAGGTGGAAGGATGACCCGGGCGTTTCTCATCGTGGTGCGGATCCTGTTGGTCGCGCTGGTCGGGTATTGGGCGTACCGTCTGTGGACCGGGACGCGCAGCCCCATGTCGCGCGGTGTAGGGATGTTCTTCGCGGCGACGCTGCTGTGGCAGATCGTCGGCGGCACGTTGTAGGGTTTGACGAAGGAGGGTACTGATGAGACACACCCGGAGATTCATCGCATGGGTGGCAGTTGCCGCGTTGACCGCATTCCTCACCGGTTGCGAAGAGAAGGACGTGGCGGGGGTCTTCGGATCGTCGAACATCCGGGCGTCGAAAGCGGAGACCGTCGTCTTCGACGCGGCCGATCCGGTGATGCTGGACATCGACAGCTCCCACGGGGATGTTACCGTTCGTGGCGCGGACGGTGTCCAGTCGGTGTCGGTGACCCTCACGTTGCGCAGCCGCGGTGATACCCTCCAGGAGGCGCGCGACCGGGTCGAACGTATCCTCTATCATACCGAACGGACCCCCGAGGGAATCGTCCTGCGCTACCGTGCCAACGAGCAGGATGCGGACGTACGTCGGTACAGCGGGGTCGATTTCGACCTCGTCACGCCGGTCGAGGCTCGGGTCGAGATCGACACCTCCAACGGCGCCATCTCCGTCCAGGCGATCGACGGCACACTGCGGCTCGCGACCTCCAACGGGGCGATCGAGCTAGTCGATAGTGGCGGTTCGGCGGACGTGAGCACGAGCAACGGGCGGATTGAGGTCCTCCGGTTCGACGGGGAGTTGACGCTGGACACTTCCAACGGTGAACTGTGGCTGGACGAGGTTCGGGGGCGAATCGATGCCGAAACGAGCAACGGCAGCGTACACTACGCGGGCACACCGTCCGATGGCCGCCATCGGATCCGTACGAGCAACGGCAGCGTGACGCTTCGCGTCCCGCCCACGGCGTCGATCGCCTTCGAGGCCATCACGAGCAGCGGCCATATCCGCTCCACGCTCCCGCTGATCGGCGATACGCAGGGCGACGCGTGGAGTGCAGCGCTCCATCCGCCGGCCGCGGCCACCTTCCACGTCCACACCAGCAACGGGACGATCCGGCTCGAAGGGTTTCGTCCCTAGCCCTCTCTGCACCCAGCGAATGGATTCCCTGGGTTGTTCCCGTATGGACATCCTCAAGGTCGCAACCAACGACCCCCATCAGGAGCTTCTGACCATGCAGGACAGGAAGAGCACGAAGAGATACAAGACCGGAGCGTCTGGTTCTACCCTTCATGGTTGATGCTTTGGATTTTCGATGCTCTAGCCGCCCCGCCAGGCAAAAGCCCCCCATGATGTCGACGTCGCCCACAGGCCGGCCGATCGAGCGAATCGTCGTCGTCGGCACCACCGGCTCGGGGAAGACGACCTTCGCCCGGGAGCTGGCCCGACAGCTCGATGCGAGCCACGTCGAGCTCGATGCCCTGTTCTGGGGACCAGATTGGAAGGCGTCACCCGATCGCGACTTCCTCCCCGCCGTGGAGCGCGCGACCCGTGGGAGACGATGGGTTGTGGATGGCAACTACAGCCGCACGCGCCCGATCGTTTGGCCCCGCGCCGAGATGGTGATCTGGCTCGACTACCCGTTCACCGTAGTGTTTGGACGCCTACTGCGGCGGACCCTCCGCCGTGCCCTCACCGGTGAGCAGCTGTGGGACGGCTGCCGGGAGCGATGGGGTACCGCGCTGTTCTCACGGCACTCGATCCTCATGTGGTGCCTGAAGACGTACCGGAGGCGGCGAAAGGTGTATCGGCAGTTGTTTCAGGATCCCGAGTATCGTCACCTGCGCACCGTCCGACTGGACTCCCCCGGCCGGGCGGCGGTCTGGCTCCGTCGCCTGTCGGCGGAGGGGAGGCCGTCGGATACGGCTTTCCCGCAGAACGATTGACGGCGACTCGCGCAGTGTGCTAGATTCGATACCATCACAAGGAGGTGCGCAGTGCATGCCAGAAACGCTTGGTTGAGTGCGGTGCTGATCGTCGGGCTGCTGTCGTTTGCCGGTGCGGCGCAGACATATACCGTGGCCTCGGACACGACCTGGCCACCGTTCGAGTGGGCCGATGCGGCAGGCAACCTGTACGGCTTCGACCTCGATGCGATGCGGTGTATCGCCATCGTGGAAGGGTTCGAGATCGAAATCATCAGCTACGATTGGGACATCATCTTCGATGACGTCGGCATCGGCCGGGCCGACATCGGCGCATCCGGCGCCACGATCACCGAGCAGCGCGATCGGAAAGTCGACTTCTCCGATCCGTACTGGACATCCGACCAGGCGGTCATGGTACACACCGACTCCAACCTCAATATCGTCACGGCGCTGCGCGACGGAAACACGATCGGGGCGCAGATCGAGACGACCGGGGCAGGGTGGATCCAAGATCTGATCGACGCCGGGATCGATATCGAACTGGCGGAGTATCCTCTGTATCCGTTGGCGGTGCTCGATCTGATCAACGGCAACATCGATGCGGTGATTCAGGATGAACCGGCCGCCCGGGCCAGCGCGTCGGTGGAGCCCAACGTCGAGATCGTCGGCATCGTCGTCACCGGCGAGGAGTTCGGCTTCTTCGTCGCCGAGGGCGACCCCAAGGGCATCCTTCCCAAGATCAACGACGGCATCGACAAGCTCCAGGCCTCCGGTGCTTGGGACAACCTGATCAAGGCCTACATGGGGACGGATCAGGCGGCGGTCGAATCGGCCTGGAAAGCGAGCAGCCACCTTCTCCAAACGGGGGACGTCGACGGATTTGCCGAGTTGCTGGCGGAGCTGGCCAACGCCCCGTGACGACGACAACCGCAACCTGACGAGATCGCCTTCGGATCGACGAGGGACGCGGCGGCAACCCGCGTCCCTCGCTTCGATCGTCGATCGGACGGGAATCCATGGACACGATCCTCCACAGTATCTGGCCGATCGTTCGCGATGGGCTGCCCACCACCATCCTGCTAACCTTCGGGCTGCTCGGCCTCGGTCTCGCCGTCGGCTTCCCGCTGGCGTTCGCTCAGGTCTACGGCTACCGCCCGCTCCGCTGGCTGTGCAAGGCGTACGAGCAGTTCTTCCGTGGCATACCCGCGCTGGTCCTGATCCTGATCTTCCACAGTGGGCTGGCGAGGTCGTTTCACGTGTTGCTGCCGACGTTCGTGTCGGCGTTGATCGCGCTGGGGCTCCGCTCCTCCGCGTACCAATCCCAGATCTTCCGCGGAGCGATCCAGTCGGTGGGTCCCGGACAGATGGTGGCGGCGCGATCGATCGGCCTCAGCAAGGCCCAGGCGATCCGCTATGTGATCCTACCACAGGCGTTTCGGCTGTCGATCCCGCCGTGGACCAACGAGTTCTCCAGCGTCCTCAAGGATACGTCGCTGGCGAGCGCCATCGGGGTCGTCGAGCTGATGAAGAAGACGACGCTGCTGATGCCCACGGTGCAGTTCCGAGAAGGCGCGCGGTGGATCCTGTTGCTTCTGGTCGTCACGGCGCTGGTGTACTTCGTGCTCACCTATGCCGGCAACCGCGGACTCGGCCTGCTGGAGCGGCGTCTCGAGCTTCCGGGCTTCGAAATGGGTGGAAGGGTGGAACGCTAGGATGGTCGACGCCAACCCGAACGGCATCGTCCTGCGGGTAGAGGATGTCCACAAGTGCTACGGGGACAACGAGGTCCTCCGTGGTGTGACCTGTCAGCTCGCGCGAGGAGAGACGAAGGTGGTGATCGGTCCCTCCGGCACCGGGAAGAGTACGCTGCTGCGCTGTATCAACCAGCTGACGATCCCCGACGCGGGCCACGTGTGGCTGGGAAATACGGAGATCACCTGCCGGACGTGCGACATCAACGCCGTCCGGGCGCAGATCGGATTCGTGTTTCAGGACTTCAACCTGTTCACCCACTTGACGACGCTGGAGAACGTGCGGTTGGGGCCGATGCGGGTGAAACGGATGGATCGAAACAGCGCCACCCGCTTGGCTCAAGAAGAACTGCATCGCGTCGGACTGGCCGACAAGGCCGGTGCCTACCCGGCCGAACTGTCTGGAGGGCAGCAGCAGCGCGTGTCGATTGCACGTGCATTGGCGATGTTTCCGCAGCTGATCCTGTTCGACGAGCCGACCTCCGCCCTCGATCCCGAATTGATCGGTGAGGTGCTCGGCGTGATGGTGAACCTGGCCCGCGACGGGATGACGATGCTGGTCGTCTCCCACGAGATGGGCTTCGCCAGGTCGGTCGCCGACGAGATCATCTTCATGGAGGGCGGCGTCATTCTGGAGCAAGGGCCGCCCGATCGGGTGTTCCTCGATCCTCGCGAGCCACGGACACGAGAGTTTTTGCACAAGATCACGGAGCTGTACGGGGAGTAGCCGACCATGGGATTCTTCACCTTTGCCGCCGACATCCTTCCCAGGCTGCTGGAAGCGACGGTCACCACGCTCGAACTGACCGCCGGGGCGGTCCTCCTCGGCGTCGTCGTGGGCATTCTGCTGGCGCTCGGGCGAGTCTACGGCGTTCGTCCGGTGCGATGGCTAGCCAACGGCTACATCCAATTCTTCCGCGGTACACCGCTGCTGGTCCAGCTACTGATCGTCTACTACGGCCTCCCCCCGTACCTGTCGACGCTCGGCATCAAACTGTCGCCCCTCGTGGCGGCCATCGTCGGACTCGGCCTCAACAGCGCCGCCTATCAAGCCGAGTACTTCCGAGGGGCCATTCAGGCGGTACGCAGCGGACAGATGATGGCCGCCCGTTCGGTGGGGATGAGTCGACTGCAGGCGATCGGCTACGTCGTGCTACCCCAGGCGCTGCGCCTCGTCATCCCGTCGTGGTCGAACGAGCTGATCTACAGCATCAAGTACTCCTCCCTCGCCTACTTCATCACCCTGCCGGAGCTGACCTTCGTCGGCAAGAAGGTGGCACTGAATACCGCCCGGACCTTCGAAGCGTATCTGGTCGTCGCCGCGATCTACCTCGTCATCGTCGTCGTGGTCTCCCACCTGCTGAGCGTGCTCGAGCGACGGGTCCGCGTCCCGGGTCTGGGCGTCGAGCACGGTCACCGCTGAGGGCCGCTCGCTGCGTTGCGCAAGCATCTCCGCTACAATCGCGGAGGAGCGAGCGTCATCATCGAGGAGGTCCCCATGAGGATCTGCATCCCTGCCGCGGATGACCGCGGACTGGAGAGCACAGCCTTCGGCCACTTCGGTTCAGCACCGTATTTCGTTGTGGTCGACACCGATACCGACCGGACCGAGGTCGTCCTCAACGAGAACGCGCACCACGCCCACGGCGGCTGTCAGCCGCTCGCCGCCTTCGGGGAAAAACCGCTGGACGCCGTCCTCGTAGGAGGGATCGGCCGACGGGCAATCATCCGGCTGCAGGAGGTCGGCACATCCGTATACCGTGCCGTGGAAGGAAGCGTCGCCGACAACTTGCGCCGGCTGCAGGCCGGCGATCTCGAGGAGCTGACCCCGAGCTCCGGCTGCGCCGGCCACCGGTAGCCTTCCTTCGGAGAGGAGAGGAGCAACCATGAGCCACTGGTTTGGATCGCCCGGGGACCACACCGAGGCCGTTCTCGACGCCGTTCTCGAGCGTCTGGATGCCGGCGGCATTGAGACGGTCTTGATCGCCACGACATCCGGGCTCACCGGGGTCCGATTCGCGGAGGCCCTGGCGGAGCGCGAAGCCAAGGCCGTGTGCGTCACCCATCACGTCGGCTTCAAGGGAAGCGACATCGACCAGCTCGAGCCCGAGCACGCGGAACGCATCCGCGCCGCAGGCGCCAGCGTGCTGACCACGTCCCACGCGCTCAGTGGGGTGGGGCGATCGGTCAGCAAGTCGTTCGGTGGAACCTCGGCGGTGGAGATGATCGCCCATACCCTTCGGTTGTTCGGGCAAGGGATGAAGGTATGCGTGGAGATTGCGGTGATGGCCGCTGACGCGGGGCGAGTACCGACCGATCACGATGCCATCTGCGTCGGTGGCACCGGTCGGTGGGCCGACACGGCGGTCGTCCTCCGCCCGGCACACAGCAATGCATTCTTCGACCTGAAACTCCGCGAGACGCTGTGCCGCCCCATCGGGTAGTCGCCGCAACGACCGTCGGTGGGCGTCGCTTTCCCATCGATCGTCGCGTGGACGGAGGACCCCATCTCGGAACGGCTGCCCCTGGACCAGCCGACAAGGGGACGAGCAGCTTGCCGATCGAACGGCCCTCCGCGCGCGTCCATCTCCTGCAGCGGCTTCGTCACCGTTCGTCGTCGTTCACGGGATCCGCTGAGCGGGCGTCCGGACGCCGCTCCAGCAGCGTGAGCAGCTCCGGAAACCGTTCGATGTGCCAATCGGCGGTCGCGAGCTCCCGGGCCGTACCGTAGCCGTAGTCCGCAGCGATGACGACGCAACCATGAGCTCGTCCGGCTTCCACGTCATGGTACCGATCCCCGATCACGATCGCCCGGTCGTGCGGTATCCTGCTTAGGAGGTTGCCGAGAAGGCCCACCTTGCTCCGACCGACACCCTCGTTGGTCTCGAGGGCGTCGACCAGGGGCAGCAGCTCGCATGCGTCCAGCACGGCGCGGGCGTACCGCCGGTCACCGTGCGTGCACAGCCCGATCGTATAGCCGGCGCCCTTCAATCGATCGAGCGTCGGCCGGACCCCCGGATACGATGTGCCGTGGTCGCGGATGGTGGCAAACTCGAGCTCGGCGATCCGTGCCTCCAACGCCTCCCGTGGCCCGAAGAAGCCTCCGCGGAGCAGCCAGTCGAGGAAGACGGATAGTGGCTCGCCGACGAAGGCGAGGATCTCACGGTCCGTCGGATAGGGCATGCCCTGTTCTTGGTACACCGCCCGCACAGCGGGAAGGAACGAGCTACGCGTGTCATACAGCGTGCCATCGAGGTCGAAGATCAGCAGGGGGTGGGCACGGTCGACTCCGTTCGTCATCGCAGCTCAGACGTTAACGCCGCGGCCCGGCATCGGCAATCGACCCGGCAGAATCCACGCCACAGGTGTCCTATGCGCATGCGTACGATTCTCGCCGGCGTCGCTGCTCCCGCTCTCCTCGCCCGGGCGCCACCGCGCCGGAATGGAGGTCGGTCGATCGGGGGGGCTCGTCCTCGATGCCGAATACAGATGCCCCGCCGCCGACTTCCACGGGACCCTCACGTTCGACGCGGTCGTCGACACGTTCCGGATCCACAACGTGTGGGAAGTGTACGAGGTGGTGGACGGCGCAAGCCGTCGGATCGAGGGGGTCTACGACGTCCCACGCCGCTGAAACCGTCCGGTCCTCCATGCGGCCTCCCCGCGTGGAGTGGAGTCGTCGAACCGGGCCACCGCGACGGTGGACGGGGATCGCCGATCGATCTGGTGCACGATCTTGCCTACGAGCACCCATTCGACTTGTCCGTCCCCTGCGGTCCCGGTCGGAATCGCTCTTCCCGGCTGGAGCCCACCGAGCCGGCCGATATCAGCGGACTTCCGACGAAAAGCTCGGGGCGTTGATCCTCCTCCACGACGTTCTCGAGGCATACGAGCGAAGTGCGAAGTCGATCGCCCCCCTCGTGACAACCTTCCTCGCTTCGTACCCATACCTCGACCTCGCAACCTCGGGATGCGGCGACGATACCTCCCCTCGCGACACCCTCGCCATCCCCCCCGAACCGCATTGGCGCACTGAACCTCCGACGATCCTTCTCGAAACACGCCTCCCTGCGGTGCTAGACGACGGGGTTGCGCAGCGTACCGATGCCCCCAACCGTCACCTCCACCACATCTCCCGAGCGCAGTCGTCCCACGCCGGCGGGGGTCCCGGTGGCGATGACATCACCAGGCTCCAACGTCATGAACGAGGTGATCGTTTCAATCAGCTCGGGAATCGTGAAGATCAGCGCGTCGGTCGATCCTTCCTGGCGGAGCTCGCCGTTCAACCGCAGCGTAACGTGGAACGGCTCCTCCACCTCGTCGGGGCTGACGATCCAGGGTCCCATCGGCGCCGAGGTGTCGAACGCCTTGGCACGCACCCAGTTCCTCTCCCATCGCTGGGCGACCCGGTCGGAAACGTCGTTCAGACACGTGTAGCCCAGAAGGATCTCCCCGGCACGTTCGGCCGGAACCTGGCGACAGCGGACGCCGATGACCACGGCCAGTTCCGCCTCGTGGTGGACCTCGTCGCTATCGGGCAACCGAATGGGCTCGTCAGGGCCAATCACCGCCGACGGCGGCTTGAGAAACAGCAACGGTTGCGCGGGTACGTCGTGCCCAAGCTCGTCGGCGTGGGCGGCGTAGTTGCGGCCGACGCACACAATCTTCGACGGTCTGCACGGCGCCAGCAGTCGCACCTCGTCCACCGGTCGGTCGGAGCTCTCGGAGACCACCCTCTTGCCGACGAGCTGACCGGTGGTAGCGAGTTCCGTCTTCGGATCGAGGAACCGCACCCATCGCAAGGCGATCACCCCCAGCGCCGTACGGTAGTCGACACCTCCGCCGTTCGCAACCTTGCCCTTCGCCTCCTCCTTGACCCCGCCCGGGCGGCGAAGTACGCTGAGGCGGCATGGACCGGATTCCCTATTTGTTTCTCAGTTCCGTACTGATCCTTCTCGATCGGTTGACAAAGGGCTGGGCCGCGACGCATCTATCCGTCGGCCAACCGAACCCGCTTCTCGGGTCGACGATCCGTCTGACGCGCGTCCACAACGTCGGTGGAGCGTTCGGGATCTTCCCCGGCGGCAGTGACCTGTTCATCGCGGTCTCTTCGGTCGTTTCCGTGGTTCTGCTGGGAATCCTGGTCACCGGCCGGCTGCACAGCGCCTTCGCCCGCCTCGCCGCTTCCGCTGTCCTCGCCGGTGCCATCGGCAACCTGATCGATCGCCTGCACTATGGGTACGTCCTCGACTTCTTCGAGTTCCGCGGCTTCCCGGTCTTCAACCTCGCCGACGCCTCGATCACCGTCGGTGCCGGGCTGCTCATCCTGTACGTGATCCTCGGAGGTGATCGCCATCGACGTCGTCGGCAAACTGATCGTGTTTGAAGGGCTCGACGCCTGCGGCAAGTCGACGCAGGCGAGGCTGCTCGCCGATCGCCTCGCCGGAGCCGGCGTCGACGTCGTCACCACGCGTGAGCCGGGAGGTACCCCGATCGCGGAGTCAGTCCGAACAGTCCTCCTCGAACGCCAACACCATGCACTGCTTCCCTTGTCCGAGCTGCTGCTGTTCATGGTGAGTCGGGCACAGAACACCCACGAGGTGATCCTGCCGGCGTTGCAGGCGTGGAAGACCGTTGTCGCCTCCCGGTACCGGCTATCCAGCCTCGCCTACCAGGGCTACGGCCGGGGGCTCGACCTCGGCTTGATCCGCGAACTGAACGAAGCAGCCACCGCCGGGACCCAGCCCGACATGACGTTTCTGATCGATGTACCCGCCGAGTACACCCTTCGACGTAAGGCGAACCGCGGCGACCGCATCGAGGTCGAGACCCTTTCGTTCCACCGCCGCGTCCGCCGCGGATTCCTCGAGCTCGCCGACGGCGATCCCGCGGTGGTCGTCCTCGACGGCACCCGGTCGATCGACGACCTCCGCGTCGATGTCGCCGGGCGGCTGGGCCTGTGAGCTTTGCCAATGCGCGAACTGGTGGAGTATCATCAACTCCGCGCGAACCGACAGCAAGGGGGTCATCCATGGACTTCGTGTGTTTGAAGGACGATCTGGTCTTCGGGGTGCGTCTCGCTAGCCACGCCCTGGGGATCCGCAGCAGCATGCCGATCCTCGCCGGGCTGAAGCTCGAGATCACGGGGAATCGGCTATGCCTCCAGGCGACGGATCTCGAGCGCGCCGTCCGCTGCGAGATTCCGATCGAGAACAACGCCTCGGACGCGACCGTCGTCCTCAACGGCTCTGTGTTCAATCAGATCGCCACCCATCTGCCAGCCGACGAGCGGATCGGACTGAGCACCGAGGAGGGCGAGGTGACCACGGTGAAGGTCCGTTGCGGCGAGGTGACGTTTGATCTTCCGACGCTGCCGGTCGAGGACTACCCGGAGGTGGCGCCGCTGCCTCCCACCAAGATCGCCTCGGTCCAAATTGCCCCCTTCCACCGCGGCCTCGAGCAGACCTCATTCGCCGCGCTGCGCGCCGGGCAGACCACCCGGTTGAGTCTGACCGGCGTCGACCTGGTGCTGAAATCGGACCATCTCAACATGGTCGCCGCCAACGGATTTCGGATGGCGATGAGGTCCATCGGTATCGAACAGTTGGTTGAAGAAGGGGAGTACTTGGTCGAGGCGAGCGTGCTAACCGATCTCGATCGCGTCCTCGCGCAGCTCGAGGCCGACACCGTCGACCTACACCGCGGTGACGGCCAGCTGTTCTTCCACGCCGCCGGGGTCACCTTTGCCGCACGGACGATCGCCGAGGAGTTCCCCGATTTTGAACGGGTCATCCCCAAGAACAGTCCGATTTCGCTGGCGTTCGATCGGCGAGCCCTTCTCGAGGCGCTGCAGCGGATCCAGATCACCGCGGCCGAGGACTCGGGAGCCATCACCCTGCACGCGAGCGCCGATGAGAGCGCAGTGCGAATCAACTCCGCATCGCGCAACAAGGGAGAGGCCGAAGAGCGGGTCCGGTTGCAGAAACCCCCGTCCGCGCCCATCGAGATCAGGTTCTCGGCCGAGTACCTGATCGACGCGCTGAAGCGGATGGACTCCGAGGAGATCGTCTTCTGGTTGTCGGACCCGGAAAAGGCTGGGCTGATCGAACCATCGGGGACGGGCTCGACGCCCAGCGATGAGGGCTTCCTCTACGTTTGCATGCCGGTGCGGCTGACGGCGTAGCGTCGTTCACGCCAACGCTTCGCGGGCGGCGTCGAGCCCGGCCCGCAGCGCCTCGTCCAGCCGATCGACGTTCGGTCCTCCACCCTGTGCGAACGGCTTGCCGCCGCCACCGCCGCCGCCGAGCACCCCCGCAACAGTCCGGATCAGACGACCCGCGTCGAGCGTCTCGACGCCCGTTGAACGCTTGCACACCGCGATACCGCTGCCGCCGCTCTCGCCGACCAACACGATCGCCGCCGGGCGCGCCTTCTCCTCGAGCGTGTCGGCGAGCTGCTTCAGCTGGTCGCCGGGAAGGTCGGCCCGTCCTCCGATCAGCCGCACATCCCCAATCTCCACGGCGCGCTCCAGCAGCTCGCCCGCCACGTCGCGGACCTCGGCACTCGCCAAGGACTCGATCCGATCCTGGGCAGCTCGCAGGTCGTCCCGCAGCCGTGCGACCACCTCGATCGGATCGTCACCGATCTCCTCGCGAAGACGCCGCATGCTGGCTTCCTGTTGTTGCATCCGCTCGAGCGCTCGGTCTCCCGCGACCGCCCGAATCCTTCGCACACCCGACGCGACGCTCTCCTCCGACACGATCTTCAACAGCCCGATCTCACCACTTCGCTGGACATGCGTCCCGCCGCACAGCTCCATGCTGACGTCGTCGACCTGGACCAGACGAACGTGCTCCCGCCCCCGGTACTCGTCCTCGAACAGCCCGATCGCACCCAACCGTTGGGCCTCGTCCAGCGGCACTTCGCGAACAGTGACCGGATGATCGGCGAGAATCGCCGCGGTGGCCAGCTCCTCGATCCGAGCGAGTTCATCGAGGGACGGCCTTTCGAAATGGGAGAAATCGAACCGCAGCTCACGGTCATTGACCTCGGATCCGGCCTGCTTCACGTGGGATCCCAGCACCTGCCGGAGCGCCGCGTGCAGCAGGTGGGTGGCCGTATGATGGCGCTGGATCCTGCGGCGTCGTTCCAGGTCCACAAGGAGCCGACAGCGGTCGCCGATCTCGAAATCGCCGTCGACGAGCTCACCGTGATGGAGGTAGACGCCGGCCGCGTTCTTGGTCACGTCGACGACCCGTGCTTCTCCGGCTCGCGTGAGGTTGACGATCCGTCCAGTGTCCCCGACCTGCCCCCCCGCCTCGGCGTAGAACGGGGAATCGGGGAACACCAACCGATCCATCTCCCCGTCGCCGCTGTGCAGGACGTTCTCCACCGCCGCCTCCGCTTCGCATCGCTCGTAGCCGAGAAACCGGGTCGGCCGATCACCGGTGGCGACGACCTCCGCTTCGGCCTCGACCGAAGCATCCCCGTCGATCCGCGAGCGCGCCCGCTGCGCCGCCAGCGCCCGCTCGAAGCCCTCGAGATCGACCTCGATCCCCCCTTCGGAAGCGATCTCCTCGGTCAGCTCCAGCGGGAAGCCGTAGGTATCGGTGAGCTCGAATGCCAACGCGCCGGGAAGCACACGCTGTCCGGCCACACCGAGTTCCTCGAGCAGCTTCGCCAACCGCCGTTCGCCATCGCGTAGGGTGCGGCGGAACGTCTCCTCTTCTCGGGCGATCAGTCGCACCGCCAACTCCCGCGCCTCGACGATCTCGGGGTAGGTGGTGCCCAGCACGTTGACCACCGGATCGACCAGCGACGACAACGATCCAGCCGGTAGGTCGATCTTGTCGCCCGCCCGTACCGCCCGGCGAAGGATCCGCCGAAGCACGTAGCCTTGCAGCTCGTTGCCCGGCATCACCCCCTCCGCGAGAAGGAACGCCACCCCTCGGATGTGGTCCGCAATCGAGTTGCGATGCACCCGATCGGCTTCCCCGAGTGCGTGCGGACAGGCCGCTTCGACCGCCTCGATCACGGGGAGGAACAGATCGGTATCGAACACCGACTCGACACCCTGGAGTACGGCTGTGGTTCGTTCCAGTCCCATGCCGGTGTCGATGTTCTTGCGGGCCAGCGGAGTGAGTCGGCCGTCGACGTGCGCCGCGTACTCCATGAATACCAGATTCCAGATCTCCGAGTAGCGATTGCAGTCGCAGGCGACCCCTTGGCAGTCGGGACCACAGCCACGCTCGGACCCCGTGTCGTAGAAGATCTCCGAATCGGGGCCGCACGGACCACTGTCTCCGACCGGTCCCCACCAGTTGTGCTTCTTGCCGAGACGGGTGATCCGCTCTCCGGGGAGTCCGATGACATCACGCCACAGGGCGTACGCCTCCTCGTCCTCGTGGTACACCGAGACCGACAGCCGATCCGCCGATACCCCCAGCTCCTGGGTCAGGAACGACCACGCCAGACGGATCGCGCCCTCTTTGAAGTAGTCCCCGAACGAGAAGTTGCCCAGCATCTCGAAGAATGTGTTGTGAAACGCCGTACGACCGACGTTGCCGATGTCGGTGGTGCGGAAGCACTTCTGGCACGTCGTGGCCCGGGGAAACGACGGAGCGGTCCGTCCCCAGAAGATGTCCTTGAACTGGACCATCCCCGCCGACGTGAACAGTAGGGTAGGATCCTTGGGCACCAACGGCGAGCTGGGGAGCACGCGGTGTTGCCGCTGCCCGAAGAACTCAAGATACTGGGATCGTAGTTCGGATGCGTTCATCGCACCTCCTCCGGCGTGCACCTCGGCGGGATTATCGAGCCCATCGGCAGAAGGCGCAACCAACCGCTCCTCCGTTGCCGAGGGTTCCGCCGGTCACTATACTGGGGCGGATCGCAAAGGGGGGATCTCCGGATGTTCATCGAAGGGATAGAGGCTAGGGCAATCATCGACTCGCGTGGCAACCCCACAGTCGAGGCCGACGTATACCTCGACGACGGTGCGTTCGGCCGGGCGGCCGTGCCCTCGGGCGCCTCGAAGGGGAAGTACGAGGCTCTGGAGCTGCGTGATGACGACCCGGAGCGGTTCCACGGGCGCGGCGTCGCCACCGCCGTGGAGAACATCGGCATCGACATCGAGCCGGCGCTGATCGGTCAGGATGCGTATGACCAAGCGGCGATCGACCAGTTGCTGCTCGACCTCGATGGAACCGACAACAAGAGCCGGCTCGGCGCCAACGCCATCCTCGCCGTCTCGCTAGCCACCGCCCGCGCGGCGGCGGTTAGCCTCGGAATCCCGCTGTTCCGCTACCTCGCCGGCGCCCGGCGGGCCACGCTGCCGCGTCCGATGATGAACGTCCTCAACGGGGGCGAGCATGCCGACAACAACGTGGACATTCAGGAGTTCATGCTGGTTCCGATCGGGCCGGCCACATTCCGAGAGGCGGTTCGCGCGTGCTCGGAGGTGTTCCAGACGCTCAAAGGAATCCTCAAGCGACAGCGCCTCGCCACTGCGGTTGGCGACGAAGGAGGGTTCGCCCCCGACCTCGAGGACAACCGCGCGGCGCTCGCCCTGCTCGTCCAGGCGATCGAGCAAGCCGGGTACCGTCCGGGAACCGACGTCGCCATCGCCCTCGACGCGGCTGCCACGAGTTTCCACGCCGATGGCATGTACCGATTCACCATCGGCGGCGAGCCAAAGACACTGAAAGCGCACGAACTCGTCGCCATCTACGAGGAGTGGGTGGGGGCCTATCCGATCGTGTCCATCGAAGACGGGGTCGGCGAGGAGGACCGGGAAGGGTGGCGGCAGCTGACCGAGCGGCTGGGTGCCCGGGTCCAGATCGTAGGGGACGACGTATTCGTCACCAACCCCAAGCGGCTGCGCGATGGCATCGCCGAGGGGATTGCCAACTCCATCCTCATCAAGCTCAACCAGATCGGGACGGTGACCGAGACGCTGGACACGATGGCGATCGCCCATTTCGCTGGGTATACGAGTGTCGTGTCGCACCGGTCCGGGGAGACCGAGGATACGTCGATCGCCGATCTGGCCGCGGGCACTGGCTGCGGCCAGATCAAGAGTGGGTCGATCTCGCGCAGCGAACGGGTGGCGAAGTACAACCGACTGCTGAGGATCGAGGAGGACTTCCAGCTCGACCTCGCCGACTGGCCGGAGGTGTTCCTGCCCGCGTCGGTGTGAAGACATCAGCACGGAGGGATGGAGATGAAGGGGGGGCGCAGGCGGCGGCATCCGCTGCATCCAGCGAGCACGGGGCCCAGCCGACCCCGCCGCCTCGTTGCTGTTGCGGTCGCCTGTGTGGCCGTCGGCGCCGCGGTGCTCGCGTTGTTCATCCTGCAGGCCTTGGAGATCCGGACATTGCGGCAGGAGATGCAGGAGATCCATGCGGCCCAGCAGCGGGCGCTGAACGAGCAGGCGATGCTCCGAGCCCGCCTCGCTGAGGCCGACCATCTCGACGCGGTCGAACAGGAGGCGCGCGCGCGTCTCGGATGGGTGCTGCCCGGGGAGGAGCGGGTGGTATTCGTCGACGAGGGGTGGGAATAGCCGATGCCGAGCCGTTTCGTCCATCTCCACGTCCACTCTGAGTACAGCATCCTCGATGCATCCTGCAGGATCAGCGGGTTGCTCGACCGCGCCGCGGCTTGTGGAATGGACGCGCTGGCGCTGACTGATCACGGCGTGATGAGTGGCGTGATCAAGTTCTATCGCCAGGCGCAGAAGCGCGGCATCAAGCCGATTCTCGGCTGTGAGATCTACGTCGCCCCCGGCGATCGTCGCGGCCGTAGCGCGACCGACGGCCAACGGTACCATCATCTGGTGCTGCTGGCGGAAAGCGATGTCGGGTATCGCAACTTGGTGAAGATCGTGAGTCGAGCGCACACGGAAGGCTTCTACTACCGCCCGCGGGCGGATCTCGAGCTCCTCGCCGAGCACCACGACGGACTGATCGCGCTGTCGGCGTGCGAGAGCGGCAAGATCCCCCGCCTGCTGCAGCAGGCTCGCCACGACGCGGCAGGGTCCGCGGCTCGCGAACTCCAGTCGATCTTCGGAGCCGAGAGCTTCTTCATCGAGATCCAGCACCACGGTACGGAGCGGGACGGGCGGTTGCGACGACAGCTCATCGAGCTTGCCCGCTCGCTCGACATCCCGCTTGTCGCGACCACGGACGTCCACTACCTGTCACCGGACGACCGACTGGCCCATGAGGTGCTGCTCAACATCCGCGCCAACAAGACGTTGAACGACGCCGACCACCGCACATTCGACGGCGAGGGGTACCATTTCCGCACCGTCGAGGAGATGGAGACGCTGTTCGCCGACACCCCCGACGCGATCGAGAACACGCGGCGTATCGCGGATCGCTGTCACGTCACGCTCGAGTTCGGGCGGATGATGATCCCACCGTTTGAGCTGCCCGATGGGGTCAACGATCCCAACGCGTATCTGCGCACCCTCGCCTACGACGGCGCGGGCCAGCGATACGGCGAGATCACCGAAACGATCCGCGAGCGTCTCGAATTCGAGCTGTCCGTGATCATCCGAATGGAATACAGCACGTACTTCCTCATCGTATGGGACTTCGTGCGGTATGCCAGAGAGCAGGGCATCTCCGTCGGCCCCGGGCGAGGCTCGGCAGCGGGCAGTCTGGTGTCGTACTGCCTCGGCATCACGAACGTGGACCCGTTGAAATACAACCTGCTGTTCGAGAGGTTCCTCAATCCCGATCGCATCAGCATGCCGGACTTCGATATCGATTTCTGTGTGAAGGGACGCGACCAGGTGATCCGCTACGTCCGATCGAAGTACGGCGGCGATACCTGGTGGGATCAGATCGCCCAGATCGCCACGTTCGACCGCATGGCGGCACGCAGCGTCGTCCGCGACGTCGGCCGCGTGCTCGGCGTCCCCTACGGCATGACCGACCGGGTGGCGAAGATGATCCCGTTCGGCTGGGGGCTACGTGCGGCAGCGGAGAAGGTGGCCGAGCTGCGCACACTACGCGAGCAGGACGAGGAGATCGGACGGATCATCGACATCGGCCTGCGCCTCGAAGGGCTCACGCGCAACGCCTCGACCCACGCCGCCGGCGTCGTCATCGCCCCCGATGCGCTGTCCAATCATGTGCCGCTCCTCCGCCTCGGCGAGGGCGAGTACGTCACCCAATTCGATATGGGCGACGTCGAGGCGGTAGGACTGCTGAAGATCGACTTCCTCGGCCTGCGCAATCTGACGCTGATCGACGAGACCCGCAAGAACCTCCACCGGAGTGCCGGGATCGAGCTGTGCATCGAGTCGATTCCGTTGGACGACCAAGCCACGTTCCAGCTCATCCGTGAGGGCAGGACCTCGGGGATCTTCCAGCTGGAGAGCTCCGGGATGACCAACTTGATCCGCCGGGTACAACCGGACCGGTTCGAAGATCTGATCGCCCTGCTCGCCCTCTACCGACCCGGTCCCCTGGAGAGCGGGATGACCGATGACTATGTCGATCGCCGCAAGGGATTGAAACCAGTCACCTACACGCATCCCGCGTTGCGCGACGTCCTGGAGGAAACGTACGGCCTTCCCATCTATCAGGATCAGCTCATGTTGATGGTCCAGAAGCTGGCCGGGTTCACCCTCGCCGAGGCCGACATCCTGCGCAAGGCGATGGGGAAGAAGATCCAGCACCTGATGGCCAGCCTCCGCGAGAAGTACATCGAGGGGTGTCTGGCCAACGGGCTGTCCCGGGAGGTGGCCACCCGCACCTTCGAGGACATGGAGAAGTTTTCGCGCTACGGCTTCGGCAAGGCCCACACGACGTCGTACGCGTTCGTGTCGTACTGGACGGCCTACCTCAAGGCGAACCATCCGACCCACTTCATGGCCAGCCTGCTGACGAGCATCCAGGCCGACCTGGACAAGGTCGCGGAGTACGTGGCCGAGTGCCGGGAGATGGGTATCGAGGTTCTCCCCCCGAGCATCAATGAGAGTGACTGCGACTTCACGCCGCTCGACGGCCGGCGGATCCGTTTCGGTCTGTACGCGCTCAAGCATGTCGGTCTCCCCACGGTCGAGGCGATCCTCAACGCCCGGGCCGATGGCGGTCCGTTCCCCTCGTTCTTCGACCTGTGCCGCCGGGTGAGGGATGACGGCGTCGACCGGGAATCGCTGGAAGCGCTGATCAAGGCCGGCGCGTTCGATGGCCTCGGGGCCACCCGTCTGGGGCTGCTTCGCCACATCACCCACGGACTCGAGCTCATGCAGCTGACCCGGCGCGAGCTCCTCACCGGGCAGACGTCGCTGTTCGGCGACCAACCAGCGGCAACCCCCGATCCGTCAGTGACCTCCGAGGAGTTCCAGGATGAGGACCTGTTGGCGTTCGAGAAGGAATACCTCGGGCTCTACCTCACCGGCCACCCGCTCGATAAGTACCGCCAAGAGCTGCGTCTCTACTGCGTCCCGTACGATCGGCTTCCGGAGCTGCGCCCCGGAGAGACCGCGACGATCGGTGGACGGATCAAGAAGCTTCGACGGATCGACACGCGACGAGGCGGGCAGATGGCATTCATCACGTTGGAGGACGGTACAGGAGACGTCGAAATCACCGCCTTCCCGCGGGTGCTCGAGGCCGCTGGTGATCGGATGGCCGAGGACCGCCTCGTTGGGGCCACCGTCAGCGTCAACCACCGCAACGGGGAACTCAACCTGGTCGTCGAGGAGCTGTTTCCCCTGAGCGAACTTCCGCAACGCGCCGCGTTGTCGGTCACGCTTCGGCTAGAGGGTACGGGCGTTTGCCGCCAACAGCTCGACGAGCTGCTGACCGCACTCGGTGGCTACCCCGGCAGGGCGCCGCTCCGCTTCGAGCTCGTCGACGCGGTCGGCTCGATCGTCGTGCTCGCCGGCGACCGGTTCCAGGTCACCCCCGACGACGGCCTCCGCGCATCCCTGTCGGCAGTGCGCGGCGTCCTCGACGTTTCCTTCGGCAACGGGAGCCGATGATGAAGAGGTCGGTCCGCGGCCTCCTCCGGTGGTTGGTCCCCGGGATGCGCGTCAAGCGGTGGCTTCTGTTGGCCGTCACCTCGATGGGATTGCTCGTCGTGGCGATCCTGTACGCCTTCGGCATCGATCTCGTCCGCGCGTTGTACCAGACACTTCCCGAGGCGAACGCGGCGCGCGCCGTACTGGTCACCGGATTATGCCTCGCCGGGGTGATCGGATTCGGTGTGGCGTTACGCCGGCTGATCCGTTCGATCGCCCGGGGAGTCGCACCAGGCGCTCGAGAGCTTCCGTCGGCGATGATCTATCGCACACGGATCCTTGGCCGCGGCCCGAGCGTCGTCGCCGTCGGTGGGGGAACGGGGCTGTCCACCCTGCTCCGCGGTCTCAAGCGGGAAACGACGAACATCACCGCGGTCGTCACGGTGACCGATGATGGCGGGAGTTCGGGACGGCTACGGCAGGACATCGATGTGCTACCGCCTGGCGACGTGCGCAACTGCATCCTCGCCCTTGCGGAGGACGAGCACGAGCTGTCGACCTACCTGCAGTATCGGTTCACCGGGGACCACGAGCTGGCCGGCCATGCACTGGGCAACCTGTTGCTGTCGGGTCTTGAGCAGGCCACCGGCGGTTTCGATCGGGCCGTGGTGGCGATGAGTCACATGCTCAGCATCCGCGGCGAGGTTCTCCCGTCCACCCTGGTGAAGACCCACCTGGTAGCGACCATGGATGACGGAGCGATCGTTGAAGGGGAGAGCCAGATCGTCGCCGATTGCCGGCGGATCGCCAAGCTCGAGCTCTCGGCGATGCCCGTTGCACCCCACAGCCGCGTGCTGTCCGCGATCGCCGCCGCCGATCTCATCATCCTGGGGCCGGGTAGCCTGTATACGAGTCTGATCCCGAATCTGCTGGTCGACGGCATCGCCGCGGCGATCGAACGGTCGGGCGCGGAGAAGATCCTCATCGGCAACTTGATGACCCAGCCGGGGGAGACCGACGGATTCACCCTCTCCGACCATCTCCGCGTCTTGGGGGAGTATGTCGACATCCGTCGGTTCGATCGATTGATCGTCAACGCCGCGGCACCCAGCCACACGATGCTGGCCCGCTATCGGGATGAAGCCGCCGAGCCGGTCGTCGACGACGTCGGTGACGGGGAGGGATTCGGATTGAAGGTGACCCGCGAGGAGCTTCTCGGGACGGCGGAGTGGGCGGGCAAGGAAACGGTGAAGCACGCGCCCACGCGGTTGGCTCGAACGATCGCCCGCCACAGCCGGGCGTTCTCCCACCGATCGCGATCGCCGGAAGCTACCCCTTGATCACCGCCACCGGGCGCAACCGCGCCACCGCGTGGTTGATCCCCGCGTCGACGGCCGCCCCGACAACCTGCTCCACATCCTTGTACGCGCCCGGCGCTTCCTCGGCCATCCCTCGCGCGCTGTGCGACCACACCCGGATCCCCGACGCGGCCAACTCGTCGATCACCGTTTCCCCCCAGAATCGCTTCGCCGCCTTCTTGCGGGAGAGCGCCCTTCCGGCCCCATGAATCCCGCTTCCGAAGGCGGTGCGCATCCCATCCTCGGTGCCACGAAGAACGTACGATGCCGTCCCCATGGTGCCGCCGACGAGGATCGGGTGGCCGACCGCCCGATACCGCTCCGGCTGCTCTTCCCGCCCGGCGGCGAACGCCCGCGTCGCTCCCTTCCGATGCACCAACACCGACCGGCTCTCCCCGTCGACGACATGACGCTCCACCTTGACGTTGTTGTGGCCGATGTCGTAAACGGTGCGCACGGCTTCCGGCTTCAGATCGATGACCTCCGCGAACGTTGTCCGGACGAGGTGGGCGATCACCTGGCGGTTGGCGAACGCGCAGTTCGCTCCACACGCGACGGCACCCAGGTACCGTTGTCCCTCTGTCGATCGGATCGGCGCGCCGACCAATTCCCGTTCCGGCACGGCCATCCCGTGCTTGCGACTCGCCGCGGCCATCTCCTTGAGGTAGTCCTGCCCGATCTGATGCCCGAGCGCCCGCGAGCCAGTATGGATCGACACCACAATCTGCCCCGGATGCAATCCGTACGCCGCCGCCGCCGCCGCATCGAACACCTCGTCGACCGCTTGGACCTCCACGTAGTGGTTTCCCGATCCCAGCGTCCCCACTTGCCGGAACTGGCGCTGTTTCGCACGTTCGCCGACCGCGTCGGGACGTGCCCCGTCGAACCGTCCCCGTTCTTCGATGTAGGTCAGGTCCTCGATCACGCCAAACCCCCGCTCCACGATGTAACCTGCCCCCTCCTCGAGCACGCGATCGATCTCCGCCATCGACAAGCGCAGACTCCCCTCCGCGCCGAGCCCCGCGGGCACGCTGCGGTACAGCCGCTCGCCCAGGGCCTCCACATGCTCTTCGATCTCCGCGCGGTCGACCGGCGTGGCCAGAAGCCGTACGCCACAGTTGATATCGAAACCGACCCCTCCGACCACGACGACCCCCTCGTCGAGGTCGAACGCCCCCACCCCGCCGATCGGGAACCCGTAGCCCGGATGCACGTCGGGCAGCGCCAGCGCCGCGTCGACGATCCCCGGCAGGGAGGCAACGTTGCGCACTTGGACCAGCGCATTCCATTCGGCCCGCTCCCGTACGTCGCTCTCCAGCTGCGCGATCGTCTCCGGATCGGCGAAGATCCGTCCAGGTACCCGCATCCCGCCCTGAGCCGGCAGACGCCACTCCGATGACCCCACCCGTTTCAGCCTCAGTTCGGTCGTCACGGTCACCTCCTCAGACGTCCAGGACGCATGCGGCCGTCCACCCGCCGGCCGAGCGCTGAACGCACAACCCCAGGTAGCTTATCCCCTTGACCTCGGTGAGCGGTCGGTGACGATCCGGATCGAGCCGCTCCCCGATCGCCGCCCCAGCGAGCCGTCGGACGTCGCCGTCGGCATCGATCTTCACCCGGACCTGCCCGAAGACCAACCGCTGCAACTCGAGCTGTGCCACCAGTTCGCCGAGCCACGCCACCAGCAGCTCCTCCTCCGACGTGGCTTCCAGGTTGACAGGATGCTCGATGAGCAGCTCGATGGTCGTCGGATCGACCATCAACGCCATCACGCCCCTCGCGGCTTCCTCGAACGCCTCGTCGAGCGACGCGCCTTCGGCGCGCAACCCGACATCGGCTACATGCTCCACGTATTCGACCGTCATCGAACCAGCTCGCTCCCTGCCAGCGGCACGGAGAACAGCGGCAGGTACCGCGCCCCCTCCCGCCCCAGCACGCTTTCCATCAGGCAGATCCGATCCGCGTGGACGTGAAGCGGCAGTCGGTCGTCATCGGAGGCCGCATCGACGATGGCCGCCAGCCGTGGATCGGGGCGGTCCTTGATCCGAGCCAGGGTCACATGGGCTGACAGCGGCTTGCGATCCGGTGGGAAGCCGAGTCGCTCGAGTTCATGGCGTAGCGACATGGCCAACCCCCGGTACACCGGTCCGGCGTCGCCGCCGACCCACAGCACCCGGGGTCGGCGCATCGACGGAAAGCAGCCGACCCGGTCGAGGGTCACCACGAACGGCGCGATCCCTGCTGCCACCCGACGCGCCCTCTCCTCCAATTCCACCGTCAGCTCCGGCTCGATCTCCCCCAGGAAGCGCAGCGTGAGGTGGTAGTTCTCGTCGGGCACCCACCGGGCGCGCATGCCGACCTGTTCTCGAACCGCTCGAGCGATCCCGGCGACCGCCGCTGCCACGGCGGTACCGAGCGGAATGCAGAAGAACGTTCTCATCCACTCACCTCATCGCCGCGATCATAGCACACGCCTCTCCGTCCCGGCGATTGCCACTCTGCCGATCGATGTCTACAATCGAGCTATGGCACGGTCGTTCCGGGTGGTTCGCTGGATCTTGCTGGTCTTGCTCATCGCATCGTCGGTCGCGGCCGGCCGCCAGCTGCGCGTGTCCAAGGATGAGCTCGGCGCCTACCGATCCGTCCAGGCGGCCATGCGCGATGCGCAGGCCGGCGACACGATCCGCGTCGAGCCCGGTGTGTACGAGGAGCAGGTCGACTTCGTCAACGGGGTCACGGTGATCGGATCGGGAGCGGAACGCACCCTTATCCGCTACGGGTACGGGTTCGACGAGGTGCTTCGCGCGGTGAACACCGCCTCCGGTCGCATCGTCGGGGTCACCCTCGAGCGCATGCCGTCGATGCTCGAGGCGCCGGTGGTCGTGCTCGACTCGGCGGCCCTGACGTTTCAGGACTGCGTGATCAGTGGGGGACAAGGCGAAGGGGTGCGCGTCGGCGGGATCTCGGCACGTGCCGAGCTCGTCAACTGCGACGTGATCGGCAACCGTCTACACGGCATCAGCTGTGAGACGGGCGGTACCGTGGTGGTCTCCGGTGGCTCGGTGAGCGGCAACGGAGGCGCCGGACTCCGGGTGATCGACGGGGAGCTTCAGATCGATCGAACGCGGATCGAGGACAACGACGTCAGCGGCATCGCCACCGAGAAAACGGCACGTCTCACCGCGTCCGGCATCGTCGTCCGCGGCCATTCCGGCTGGGGTGTGGAAGCTCACGATGGCGCGACCGTCGAGCTGATCGAGGTACAGCTCGACGACAACGGCGGCGGCGTCCAGCTGTCCGGATCATCCACCGCGCGGATCGTCGCCAGCACCGTCACCGGCGGCGGTACCGGCGTTGTCGCGGTGGGAGCGAGCCGGCTCGAGATGAGCGCCACCGCCATCCAGGGAACGGAGGGGGACGGCGTGCGGCTCGACGGATCGGCGACAGCGCACCTCACGCGTGTCGAGATCATCCACTGTGGCGGCAGCGGCGCCGTTCTCGACGGCACCGGTCGTTCGACCCTGGAACACGTGACGGTCGTCGGCAACGCCGAGGACGGCGTGGCCGCGGCGGGAGGGCCGGTCACGGTCACCGACAGCATCGTCGCCCTCAACGGGGGGGGCGGCTTGCGGACAGCCTCCGATTCACCGTCCACACCCCACGCGTTCGGCCACAATGTGGTGTGGGGGAACGGTCACGACTACGTGGGGACCGTGCGACGGAGCACCGACCGCGCGACGTATCCGGAGTTCGTCGATCCCGCCGCTGGCGACCTCGGCCTGCGCCTCGATTCGCCGTGCATCGGGGCTGGATCGTGGGGGGCGACGGTGGGGGCGCACCCCGATCCTCGGCGGGCCGCGACGGCGCAGGCGGAACTGGCGATTCACGGTGCTGCGCCGTTCGGATTTCGCGTCGCCGGCTCCGCACTGCTGTCCGGCCGGCCTCCCTACGTCGACGAGCTTCTCTGCCGGATCGAGCGGGCCGACGAGATCGCCTCCATCGCGATCGCCTCGCGGTGCCTCGGGTCCGCCACGCCTCGCCTTCGGGCGGACGGGTCGCTCCGATGGCTGCATCTCGAACTCCCCGGTCACGACGCGTCGTCCGCCCGCGTCGACGCGCGACTCGGGGCCCTCGGCGTGCTCGATGGAGCGGCCAGCCGCTTCATCGTTCGCGCAGCGGCTGCATGGGAAACCGAGGGGTACGGGCTGAGCGGGGAGTTCTCTTGGGAGCACCCCACCGGCATCCGCCACCAGACACTCGACCTGCGGCTCGGCCCGCTGTCGGTCGCGCTCGGCAGCACCCAACGGACGCTCGACGCCCTGGAAGCGGAGCTGGCGGGCGTGCTTCGCCCCGCCTCCGGGACGCTGTCCGCTTCCGCCGGCGTCACCCTGCTGCCCGACCGCCTGGCGTCGTTCCACGCGGACTGGCAAAGCAGCCGGTGGAGCATGGGACTGTCGGCGCGCAGCTATCTCCAGCAGCTGGGGACGGGGGAGATCTCGTTGTGGTGGTTCGATGATGCCCGTCATGCCCGCATCGGCGTCGACGGCGCGTTCGTCGATGGCTCGCTGTCGGACGTCGCCGTCCGGGCCTCCACCGGGCTCGCCGACGCCACCGTGGAAGCGGCCGTCGGCGTGAACAGCGCCCACGGCGTACGGTTTCGAATCGCCGTCGAGATCGACACGCACCGCTGGTGGGTCGAGCCGCCCAACGAGCCACCCGTTCCCGCCTTCACCCATTCCCCGTTCGAGCCGGAGACCGGCGAGCCGGTCCTGTTCGACGCCACGGCGGCGAGCGACCCCGACGGCCGCGTGACGGAAACGTGGTGGGACTTCGGGGATGGCGTGGTTGAGGTCGGCAACCCGATCGAGCACCGATTCGATCGCCCCGGGGATTACGCCGTTTCGCTGACTGTCGGCGACGAGAACGGGGCCACCGCGACCCTGGTGACCACCGTCACGGTGCACGAAGCACAAACCACGCCGGTGGCCTCGTTTACATGGGCACCGGTGACCGAAGCAGGAACCGTCCTGACGCGGCCCCTGCGCGCCGGCGATCGCGTCCGTCTCGACGCGTCGTCTTCGTACGATCCCGACGGCACCATCACCGAATTCGGTTGGGATCTCGAATCGGATGGGACGTTCGACCTCACCGTCACCCAGCCCGCCGTCACGCTCGATCCGTTCTCCGCCGGTACCTGGCCGGTGACGCTGCGGATCGTCGACGGTTCGGGAAAGGCCGACGCGGTGATGCGCGTGCTCCGGGTCGAGAAGCCGAAGCCCCCCCAAGCGCGATTCGCCCTGTCCCCGGAGCTTCCGTCGATCTACGATCCGATCCGGTTCGTCGACCGATCGATCGCAACCGACGGCCAGCTGGTCGCGTGGGATTGGTCGTTCGGAGACGGCCACACCTCCCGGCAGCGCGAACCGGTGCACCGCTACGACGAGGACGGACGGTATCCGGTCCGGCTGACCGTGACGGATTCGATCGGGCTGCACGATACTTGGGTCGAGACGATCGAGGTCCAACGCCTCCCCGGCGTGGTACCGGTTGCCAGCGTATGGGCCGTGGTGATCGGGATTTCCGACTACCACGACGTCGAGGACCTTCCCTACGCCCATCGGGATGCGCAAGCCGTCACGCGATGGCTGCTCAACCAGGAGGTCGCGCCCGAGAGGATCCGGCTGCTGACCGACGATCCTTCCGATCTGCGGGATCGGACGGGACTATCCGTCGAGCCGCCCACCCTCATCAACGTCCGCGAGGCGCTCGGGTGGCTTCGGCGCTCCGCCGGCGAGGACGACCTCGTGCTGATTCACTTCTCCGGCCACGGCTACCAGGGCCCGGACGACGGCACCGACGAGGCCGACCTCGTCGACGAGTTCTTCGTCCTCCAGGACACGAAGGCGGTTGCCAAGGAGGACACGGCGCTACGCGACGACGAGTTCGGCCGGTTCCTCGACCGGATCGCCTCGAATCATGTTCTCGTCTTCTTCGACAGCTGCTACGCCGGCGGGCTGTCGCGTAGCCTCCCGCCAGGCAGGCGGTCCACAGGTGAAGAGGGCGACTGGTTCGGCGATCTGCGCCTCGAAGGCCGCCTGGTACTGGCGGCCGCCTCCGAGGGCGAGGAGGCGTACGAGTCCCCCGAGCTGGAGCACGGTGTGTTCACGCATTTCCTGCTGCGGGGGCTGAGGGGGGAAGCGGACCTCAACAAAGACTACCACGTGACGGTCTGGGAGCTGTACGAGTACGTGGCGGCAGAGGTTCCCCCGTTCGTCGCCGCCGAGCGCGACCGCCCCCAGCACCCCCAGATGCTCGGCGAGGGTGAAAGCCGGATCATCCTGTCGGTTCGCGACCGCCCGGTAGAGGCCGGTTTCTCGTATGCTCCTGCAATCCCGTTCGCCGGGGGAACCGTGGTGTTCGCCGACGAGACGGAGGGGGGCGGAGAGCGCAGCTGGTCGTTCGGCGATGGCGCCACCGCCGTCGGACCCCGGGTCGAACACCGGTTCGACGAGCCCGGACGCTACGAAGTCGTCTTGGTGGTGGCAAGCGTCGAGGGACAGGCGCTGTCGGAGGCGCAGCTCGAGGTCGACGTCGCACCGCCCGGCCGCGTCGTGGCACTTGACACGACGTCCGACAGGGTCATCATCTCACTCGGTGAGGTCCACGGGATCCGCCTCGGCGCTCGGTTCGCCGTGATCCCCCTCGACGAGGACCCCGACGCCACACCGACCGCTGTGCTCGAGGTCGTCGAGCTGGTGGACGGGCACCGGGCAGCCTGTCGGATCGTCGAAGGCGACGCCCCCGACGACACCGGTCGCCGGGTGCGCCCGCTCGAGGCGGCGATTCCCAAGATCGACTAGCCGCCCAGCTCCAGCGTCAGGAGGTAGGCGCGGTCCTCACGATGGATCTTGACCACGATGCGATCTCCCGGTGACTTGGCAGCGAGCAGGTCGGCCAGATCGGCACAGGAGCCGATCGGCCGTGCATCCGCGTAGGTGATCACATCGCCGGGCCGTACCCCCTTGACCGCGGCGATCGTCCCCTCGAGGACGTCGACCACCCGCACCCCGGGACCGTCGGTCTCGGTGCACAGGATCCCCAGCCGGATGGCGTCGGCGGCGTAGTCAAACGTCATCGTCTCGACTGGCTGCTCAGTGGCCGAGGCGAACGAGATACGGACCGTCGGCTGCCCAATCAGCTCGCCGGCTTCCGTGCCCCGAACCCCCGCCGCTCCTACCGGGTCGGGAAGATAGACGTGTACGGCGATCGCTCCGTGCCGATCCGTCAGCGGCGAATGCGTCTTGCTCGGCGTCGTGAAGCGGAATTGCAGCGCCTCATCCTCGGAAACCTGCCACCCGGCGATCCGCACGACCTGCCGCGGGCGCAACACCCATTTGCGATCGGAGGCATCGCCGACTACCGGTGCGTTGCCGTTGCTATTGAGACCGTCCACCGCCAGCACGATACCCAGCTGGGCATCGGTCCGGTTGCGAAGCATCACTCGGTATTCCTTCTCCAGGTCGGCGTCGATGGCAAACGCCCGCTCATGTACTCTCTCCACCCCGGCGACCAGCGCACAGGCAGCCCGGTCCGCCACGCCGACGTCTCGCGCACACAGCGCCGCCACGTCGTCCAGCCGCTGCCCATCCGGTCCGTCGATCACCGCTGTTCGGGAGGTGATATACCGGGCGTCGAGAGGCTCCCATCGCCCCCAAGCCAGGAACCCCCACGACTGGAACACCTCGATCTCCACGTCGACGAACTCTCCGGATGCCGCGTGCGCACCTCCACAAGCCATCAAGCAGCACAGCGCCGCCCATACGATCCCACGTTTCATCCGTCCCCCTTCAAGACGGCCCGGTCGGCCGCCGGGCCATTATCGGCACCCAGCGCCCTCGCGCAAAGCCGGCCCCGCTTCCCACGCCTCGCCCTACCGAGGCAACGTCACCCCGGGTTGATCCTGGTAGTCGCCGCCCGCTTCCTTCTCGCCGTAGGTGCGTCGGGGACGGGAGCCCCGAAAGAAGACGACCTGTGCGATGCCCTGGCCGACGTGGAGACGGATCGGCAGTGGGGCGACGTTCGCCAGCTCGATCGTCAGGATGCCCCGCCAACCCGGCTCGAGCGGTGTCACGTTCACCAGCAGTCCACACCGAGCATACGAACTCTTCCCCCAGCACACGGCACAGACATCGTCGGGCATGTCGAACCGCTCGACCGATTCCGCAAGCACCTGCGCGTTCGGCGACAGCTCGAAGGTCCGTTCCGCCTCCACCGTGCGGAAGTGGTCCTCCGGGAAGTCCACCGGATCCAATACAGCATGCATTCCCCCCAGCGGAACGAGGAACCGTTTCCCCAGCCGCAGGTCGTATCCGCAGCTCCCCAGCCCGTACGACGGCTTCCCTTCTTGCCGGTCGACGAACGGATCGAGCATCGGGCGCTCACCGGTGCACAACGCAGCGATCTCGTGATCGGACAGGATGCCGCGGTTCATTCCGATCCCTCCTCGAGCAGCTCGGGATGGTCGACACCGGCGAGCACTTGCTCGACAAACATCGGCCACTCGGCCAAGCGGTGACTGCGCCGCTGCCGCACGATCCGTTGGAGCGCCATGTAGTTGATGCATACGATCCGGCGCTGGAGAAACGACTCGGGCAGATCGCGCTTGACCCGTTCCCAGTCTGCCGCCGCGATCCCGCGATTCAGGTGCTCGAGGTGCTCGTTTGGAACCGGGTGGGAGAAGTCCTCCTGCCGAAGAGACCGAGCGGTCATCGTGTGCATCGTCGATTGGCTCTGCTTGCTCACGCCGATCCGGTACGTATCGAACTGCTGCCAGAAATAGCGCGGCGCAGTCACATCAAGCCACGCAACGATCGATTCAAGGAACTTGTTGTGTCCGTCGCCGCGAAACCGCAGCCTCGACGCCACGCTCGCCATCCGCTCGGAAGGCTGGTCGTACGACAGCGACAGCCCGAGCAGCGCCGCATCGTAACCGTGCTCCTCGAGGATCCGAACCTTCATGACCTTCCTCCCTTCATCTGCCGGCTCCCCGGGTGGGTCAGCGGCACCCCATCAGCGCACAGCGGACACGTGTCGGGCGGATAGGTGGGGATCGACAACCGCAGCAGCGACACGACCGGACGGCCGCGCACGGCGTGGTCGTCGGAACGGTCGACAATCGCCGCGACCGCAACGACCACGACGCCGCGCTCCTCCAGTAGATCGATGACCTCGCCGGTCGTGCGTCCGCTGGTAATCACGTCCTCGACGATGGCGACCCGCTCACCGGCTTCCACCCGGAACCCCCGCCGCAGCGCCAATGGACCGTCCACGGTCCGTTCCGGATACACCAAGCCGACCCCCAGGCTGCGGGCGACCTCATGGCCGATCAACAACGCCCCCAGCGGCGGGGAGACGATCCGCGCGATGCTCTCCTCCGCCAGCCGACCGGCCAGCGCCCGCCCCGCCTCCTCGGCGGCCAAGGGTCGTTCCAACAGGCGCGCGCACTGTACGTAGCCGCCAGAGTGGCGTCCCGAGGAGAGGAGGAAGTGCCCCGACTCCACGGCGCCGACCGCCTCGAGACGTCGCCGCCAGGTCGTCTCAACCATCGCCCCACACTCCGATCTTCCGGTTCCATGACGCTGCCGCCCCTTCGACATCCTTGGCGAACAGCACCGCTCGCGACACGTTGATCCACGCCTCGTGCGCGCCGTCGATCGCCGCCGCCAGTTGCGCCAGATCACCGCCCTGCGCGCCGACCCCCGGCACGAGCCAGGGAAGCTCCGGCGCGAGCCGATGGAGCGACTGCGCGGCGTCGATGCGCGTCGCACCGACCACCAAACCGACTTGGCCGGGATATCGCCGCTCAAGCTCGGCGGCCAACTCGCCGACCCGCTGGAACAGCGGCGGTGTGCCGTGGTTCACGATCGTCGATGCCGACGGATTCGAGGGGGCCGCGACGAGGAAGACGAACCGGCCTCGGTCGAGAAACGGCACCGCCGCATCCTCCCCCATGTAGGGCAACACCGTGATCGCATCCGCATCGAGCACGTCGAAGGCGGCCGCGGCGTACGCCGAAGCCGTCGACGCGATATCGCCCCGCTTCGCGTCGAGGATCACCGCCCGGCCGGCATCGTGGATCCGATCGACGATCTCCCGGAGAACGCGCGTCCCTTCCGGTCCCCGCTGTTCGTAGAACGCGATGTTGGGTTTGTACACGGCCGTCCACCGTAGCGTTGCCTCGATCACGCCCTCGAGGAACGACCGCATGCCGGCGACAGTCGCCGCATACGTCGCGGGGATCCGTGCCGCATGCGGATCGAGGCCGACGCACAGCGACCCGCCGGCGGCGGCCCGCCCGCGACGCGCCTTGTCAAGAAACACCGAACCCCCCTCGATGGGCTGACCCGACGACCTCGCCAAGGGTGGCGAACCGATGCTCGTCGAGCCACCGTTCCAGTCCATCGACCAGCTCCGCGAGCATCCCCGGGTTGGCCATGATGCCGGTTCCGATGCCCACGGCATCGGCGCCCGCGACGAGCATCTCGACAAGGCTGCTCAACCCGGTGACCCCCCCCGTGCCGATGATGAACGCTCGGGGGAAGGCGCGTCGTGCTTCGTAGACCCTGGCCAGAGCAATCGGCAGGATCGCCGGACCGGTCAATCCCCCCACGCAACGATGAAGAATCGGACGCCCGTGCTGATGGTCGATCCGCAGCCCCCGCACCGCGTTGATCAGCGTCAATCCATCGGCTCCGGACCTCAGCGCCGCCTCGGCCGCCGCCAGCATGCTTCCTGTATCTCCCGGCAGCTTGGCGAGCAGCGGCAGCCCGACGACCCGGCGCACCGCTCGAACGTACGTCCCGACCAACCGGGGCTGAGCCCCGACGATCACCTCGTCGACATTCGGGCACGACAGGTTGAGCTCGAATCCATCGATTCCCGGCGTTGTTGCCAGCCGTTCCGCCATCGCGGCGAGCGCATCGGGATCTCTTGCGGCCAGGCTGACAATCCTGCGGGTGGGAAGAGTCAACACCGCCGCCAACGCCTCATCGATGAACGCTTCGAGACCGGGGTTCTCGAGCCCGATCGAGTTGAGCAACCCGCTCGGGCAATCGACAAGTCGAGGCTGCGGATTGCCGGTCCGCGGCTCCGGCGTGATCGTCTTGGTGGTCAGCGCCCCCACGGTGGTGTAGTCCACCAGGTCACATAGTTCCTCTCCAAATCCAGCCGGCCCCGACGCGAGCACAATCGGCGTCGCGAGATCGAGCGGAGCATCGACAACCCTCAACCCAGCCACGGCAACTCCGAAACGGGGAATAGCGGTCCATCACGGCAGATCCGCCGGCTCCCGGACATCGTCGGAATGCTGCAGCCGAGACACGAGCCGATCCCGCATCCCAGTCGGGCTTCCAACGACACGTACACCCCCGGGACCCCACGGTAGTCGCGGGCAATGGCACGGAGCATCGGCTCCGGCCCGCAGGCGATGATCCCCAGCCCCGGATGCCAGACCTCGGCCAGTCGGTCGTGCGCCCGACGACCATCGACCGCCTCGACCGTGAGCTCCATCCCCGGCAGAAGCGGGGCCGCGCCCGCATGACGGAATCCTAGCACCATCCCGGCGACGAGCTGTGGGCATCGCTTGTGAAGGTACAGCAACGGGGCCGCGCCGCTCCCTCCCCCGACCAGAAGATACGAACGGTCGGACTCGATCCTCTCCCTGTACGGGGTACCGTACGGGCCGCGCAGTTCGAAGCGGGTGCCGAGGGGAGACGAGCCGAGCAGTTCGCGAAGCAACCCGTCCAGCTTCACGAACAGCTCGACCCGATCGTCCTCTGCACCGAGAACGGAAAACGCTCGCGGCAGCGCGTCGTCGCCCAGCCGGCGAATCATGATGAACTGGCCCGGACGAGCGCTGTCGGCGCCCTCAATCCCGGCGAGCACCACCCGCGCGTACCCCTCGCCGTGACAGCGATCGGCCAGGACGGCGGCGTCAACAGAAAAAAGCGGCCCGTGCTGGGCCGTCGCTACACGTTGCGTGCTGTGTGTATTCACCCGAGACCCCCCTCATCGGTCCTCGGGGGACTATGGTACATCACAACCGTCCCGGGAGCCAGCCGGACCGCTCGTGTCGCGTTGGGGAATCGCCACCGCGATTTCCGGGCACCGCGCCGGCATTCCCCCAGGACTTCTCTTCGCCACGAGCTCCTCGATCGGCGCTCGTGGGAGGCTACGTGCTCGAGCTCGATCGCCTCTGCAGCTTCGCCCAGCTGTCGCGGAGCGTCACGGTGCGGTTGAACACGGGCCGGCCGGACTCGGCGTCCGGGTCGACGCAGAAGTAGCCCTTCCGCTCGAATTGGCACCGGGTTCCCGGCTCGGCGTCGGTCGCACTCGGCTCCACCTTGCACCCGCGTCGCACCTCCAGCGAGTCGGGGTTCACGTTGTCGAGCCAGTGTTGGCCTTCCTCGATCTTGTGAGGGTTCTCCACCGTGAACAGCGGCTCGTACAACCGCACTTCCGCGTCCACCGCATGCCGCGCTGACACCCAGTGCAGGGTGGCCTTGACCTTCCGACCGTCGGGGGCATCCCCGCCGCGGGTGGCGGGATCGTAGGTGCATCGCAGCTCGACGATCGTCCCAGCGTCATCCTTGACCACCTCTTGACAGGTGATGAAGTAGGCGTAGCGGAGGCGGACTTCGCGCCCCGGGGCCAGCCGGTAGAACTTCTTCGGAGGTTCTTCCATGAAATCGTCGCGCTCGATGTACAGCTCACGGCAGAAGGGTACTTCGCGCGTTCCCGCGCCGGGATCCTCGGGGTTGTTCACCGCGTCCAACGCCTCGACCTGGTCCTCGGGGTAGTTCGTCAACACGACCTTGACCGGGTCGATGACCCCCATCACACGGGGCGCACGAACGTTGAGATCCTGCCGAACGCAGTGCTCGAGCAGCGCGATCTCCACGATGCCCTCCGATTTGGTCACGCCGATCCGCGCGACGAAGTCGCGGATCGCCTCCGGGGTGTAGCCGCGCCGCCGCATACCGCGGATCGTTGGCATCCGCGGGTCATCCCATCCGCCGACATGACCGCCGTCGACCAGCTGACGCAGCCAACGCTTGCTCATCACGGTATGCGCCAGGTTCATCCTGCCGTACTCGATCTGCTGCGGCCGGTTGTCGATCGGGAGGTGATCGAGAAACCAATCGTACAGCGGTCGGTGGTTCTCGAATTCCAGGCTGCACGTGGAATGCGTGATCCCCTCGATGGCATCCGACTGACCGTGGGTCCAGTCGTAGGTGGGGTAGATGCACCACGCGTCCCCCTGACGATGGTGGTGGGCTCGCAGGATGCGGTACATCACCGGATCGCGCATGTTCAGGTTGGGATGCGCCATGTCGATCTTGGCACGCAGCGTGCGCGAGCCGTCACGGAACTCCCCCGCGCGCATCCGACGAAACAAATCGAGATTCTCGTCGATCGAGCGGTCGCGGTACGGGCTGTCCTTGCCCGGCGGCGTGACGCCATCCTCCCCCGCCCCCCCGGCCGTGCCCCGGTATTCGCGGATCTCCTCCGGCGAGAGATCGCAGACGTAGGCATTCCCGTCGCGGATCAGATGCTCGGCCCACACGTACAGCTGCTCGAAGTAGTCCGAAGCGAAGTACATCCGATCGTCCCAGTCGACGCCGAGCCATCGGAGATCGTCGATGATCGCGTCGACGAACTCCTGTTCCTCGGCCAGCGGATTGGTGTCGTCGAACCGCAGGTTGAACTTGCCGTCGAATTCCTGGGCGATCGAATGCGCCAGGAGGCAGCCCATCGCGTGTCCGATATGGATGTAGCCGCTGGGTTCCGGGGGCCAGCGCGTGTGAACCCGCCCGTCGTTCTGCCCCGCTGCCACGTCCTCAGCGACGATGCGGCGGATGAAGTCCATCCCTTCTCGGGGTGCTGCTGCTTCGTTGCGGCTCATCGCTGTCCCATCCCTCTTCCCTCCCGTCGTGCATGGAGATCTGGGGTGATTCTAGTCCAAGCGACTCGCCCCGTCATCGTATGGCGGCCATCCGCCCCCGGCACCGGAGTGACCAAACCGCAATCTCAGCGACAACGGCACTTCCCCCTCGTTTGTTGTGCGGTCCCGCGTGGCCGGCCCGCAACCAGCCGACGACGCGAGGGCACAGGGGGTGGAGTTTGGAATGGCGCTCGTAGGGTTTCACCGATCGATCCGGATACGGCAGCGAGGACGGTAGCGCGTTTCACGCGACACGGCTCCGTCGCGAGCAGGATCTCGAAAGCCCGGACGCGAGAACGGATCCGACCCTATGTTGGCGATCATCGATGCCGCGGACACCGTAGCGGAACTGAACGAGGAGCACGACCAGAGGGAGAAATCGCTCTTGCACCCCTTGACGTATCGGACAAAGATCGAAAGCTGCCGCCCGGCAGGCACCCGTGACACCCAGCGATCGTTAGGATTTGCTATCTCCTCATGGTTGACGTCGGGAGGACACCAGTCTATAGTGCTTTCAACAAGCGACAGGGTGGGCTCCTGGAAGCCAAGCACGAGATTCGGTGCCACCGCGAAGCGATGATCTGACAAGTGCCCCCGATGGAAGCGCTAGAAGCCGGAGATGGACGGCAGCTGGGCAAGAATCGTGCCGACCAGCACCGCCGCAAATGCTAGGAAGAATAGCAAAGGTGTGCACACGGCAATGAGTTTCGGGACCATCCGCAACGGCCACGGGGACCGCACGGCCTGGGGATGCCATTGCCCGCAGACGTGCAGCGCTGAGGGAATGCACACCTGTTCACCTTGAGCCATTCGATTCGAACTCCGATGAAACTCGGCTCCCGCCAACTGGCTCTCGATGCTGCACAGCAGGTGCCCCCAATGGGCGCCCTCGTGGAGCGTATGAGCCAAGGCCAAGGCCCAGATCACCGATACGGCCAACCCCAGCGCCGCCACGCCCAGTGCCAGTTGCTGCGCGAAGAGCAGTGCTCCGCCCATAGCGTACGCTGCGATCGCCAGCAACACACCGCATCCGATGACTCCGCCGCAGAACACGCTCCAGGCGCTCCGCTCTCTTGCAGCAGCCCATGTCGACACGGCAGCATACACCGCAATCCACTGGTCAAGTTCCATCAGGTCGTCTCCCTCCCTTGGCGTCGTCTCAGCATCGTCGCCGACCCGTCGTCGGGTAAGGTCGATCGGCACTCCGTCCGCAGACACCGGTCCACCCCGTCCACTGCGCCGACCGACGGGCAACGACAACCTCAGGGAGGGGATTCATGATCCGCGCGTCGCTCGATCCCGCACGTTGCCACGCACTCGTTCGCCAGGTGTTGGAGCATGTCGCCGAGACCGTGGCTCATGAGAGTCGATTTCAACGTGTCGTGGCGACGTTCTATGATTCCGCCCTCATCCCCGGCAGCCCAGAACCAACGAGCGGTGTCTTGACACACGCCTGCCGTGGTCTGAGCGACGCCGACCGGGTGGTCGTCTCCCGGCTTCTCGAAGAGAGACCCGAAGTCGATGGCACGCGCTACCCCAAGGACTGCCGCATCGGCAACTGCTACTACTACTGCGCTTCAAGTGGCCACCATCATCCGAATCCAGCCATCCCGAGCCGCCGCACGTACCTGGCACATGACGGATGGACTCACCGCGACGCCCTCCTCGCTCCGTTCTGGGATGACGGGCAGATCCTCGGGCAGATCTCTGTCGATGATCCCCGAGACGGCGGGAAGCCCGATCGCCACACGCTCGATCTACTCGAGGAGATTGCCGCCATGGCGGCCGTGGCTCTCCGCGACATCGGACCGATGCAGGAGCTATCCGAGATGCATCGGTTGTTCGAGTCGCTGACGGAGAGCGGGATGGCGGGAGTCATCGTGATCCGCGGTGAGCGCATTGACTATTCCAACCGTCAGACGGAGGCGTTGCTCGGCTACGATGGCTCATCGCTGACAGAACTCGTTCCCTGGTGGAGCTTCCTCCATCCTGATGACCGGCCGTTTGCCTGGAGCTGTGTCGAACACCCTGATCCCGAAGTCCGCACCATCCGAGCGGTCCGCAGGGACGGACGGATCGTATGGTTTCGCGCTCGTGCGTACCCGACCCGCTATCGCGACGAGGCCGCCGTGGCGATCCAGTTCTTCGACGTCACCGAACAGGTCGAAGCCGAGACGCAGCTGCGGGAACGAGCACTCCGCGATCCGCTCACCGGGCTCCGCAACCGCGCGTACTTCGACGAGACCATCCACCTCGAGGTCGTCCGTTGCCGCAGGTATAAGCGGCCGTTCACGTTGATGATCGCCGATCTGCGCAACTTCAAGCTCCTCAACGACAGCTTCGGCCACCAGGAAGGCGATCGGATCCTCGCCGGTGTGGCGGCGCTGATGGAAGATGAGTTGCGGGAAAGCGACTGGATCGTTCGATACGGGGGCGACGAGTTCCTCCTTGTCCTCCCCGAAACCGGTCAAGAAGTCGACTCGCTCATCGAGCGATTGCAGAAGCGGATCATCGTATGGGCGGAGGAGAACGTCCAGCATGGCGTGCCCTTCGGGGTGGACTTCGGATGGTCCACCTGGAGACCGGATGCTCCGGTCTCCGTACAGCAGCTGCTGAAGGCTGCGGACGACAGGCTCTACGTGGCCAAGCGATCCCGATGCATCGAGCCGATCAACGGCGGCGAAGAAGCGGATCCTGGCGCGCCGGCGGAGACATAGATGTCGCGGCACGCGTGCCTCTTCACACCTGAGCTGGATCGTCTCGAGCGGGCACACGCCGGGAAGGGCTAAACGGCAACGGATCATCGCCCACGGGTGGTTGCGCACGTCCCTTTGGACAACGCCAGTCTGTCGACACACTCAGCAGCTTGTCAATCGGCCTAGCGCGCTGTGGATATCGCCTGCCACCGCGCACGAACCACACCGTTTGGGGAACCCCATCTCACGGACCACCCGCGCCCACATCGACGCGGCAGGATCAAGATCCGAAATGACTGTCTTCAGAGACGCGCAAGTCGCTTGCTTCCCTCCATCGCGACGACCTTACCACGCACCCTCCATGCGCTGCCGACTCGCCTCCGGCGAGAAGCTCCGACGCATGATGATGGCTCTCAGCTGGTCGCGTACGGGATCACCACGGTTGTCCAACTGGCATGACTACGGGAGAGACAGCGGCTGGCTACTGCCCGGATCGCCGATGCTGCCTCTCCCCTCCGTCCGATCCTCACCAAGGTGGGCGCAGAGCTGCAGCACAGCGGATACGTGAAGACCCGTGAAAGACGTCATGGAGGAGTTCGACTGGCCCAGTTCCCACATACGATCACCCCATGCAACGTAGCCCCGGCGTTCGATGGCCAGGTAGCCGTTTCCGTCTGTCCGTTCCCTTCTCGCGATTGTGACTGCGCCCGCGCCGCCGAAGTGCACACCCTGTAGACGGAAGCCCGCACCGCGCTGGACCGATTCCTCGCCGAAACGACCATCACCGATGTGACCGAAGCGATCCTCCCCTCAACCCAGCAGATATCAGCCGGCCGTCCCACGACGCATTGACGTACCCGGAGATGGCCGGCAACGCCACGTCGGATCCGGTGGAGGTTCTGCATCGGCCTTCTCGCCGGATCGGTGCTCCCCATCGCCTTGCGAGAACGCCACCTTCCTGTACCGCGTCCATCCGGTACACTCACCCTAGGCAGGCCTACGTCCGTTGGGATGACACCGGAAGGAGGATGACGCACATGATCCGAATGGCCCTGTCCGCGTTTGCCTTTGTGTTCCTCGCCGAGCTCGGCGACAAGACCCAGCTCGCCGTACTGGCTCTGACCACGCGTTCCCCATCGGCCTGGCCGGTGTTCGTCGGTGCGAGCCTGGCCCTCATCCTCTCCACCGGTCTCGCCGTCGCCCTCGGGTACTTCGCCCATCGGCTCCTGCCGCCGGAGTTCCTACGCTACTTGCACTACGCGGCCGGGGCCTTGCTGATCCTCGTGGGCGCCTGGACGATCTGGAAGGCCTAGCCGCAGATGTGTGACGGCAGATCAACCCCGGCTCTCGGCCGCGGGCCATTCCGGGGCATTCCGGGGACGCAT
>CAZLER010000012.1:0-1290 GCA_964558595.1 uncultured Thermotogae bacterium | reverse complement strand
CCAAGCTCTTCAAGGCCATGGCATGGTCAAGAAGGCGCCATGGGGATGGCCAGGCGGCCGATCCAAAGGGGTGGAGCCGTGGAGCCCGGTAACTGCGAATCGAAGGCGTTCGTTAGGCGCTTCGTGGTGACGCCTTGCTGCGTCTTGCTCGTCGAGCACGCGGGATGCTTATCGGAACCTCCGATCGCACCGATCGCGGATGGAGGCATCGCGTATTGCGGTCAGTACGCACTGTGGTGCAACCGCGCAGGGGGATCTTGCCAAGCGACTGCTCATCCCGTATATTAGCCACCGCGAATATGAATATCGGAAACACACCCGATCCGCTCCAGGCCGTCTGCCAGAAGCTGCGGATCCTGTCCGTCGAGACGCGGCTTCGGATGTTGTCGCTGCTTGCGAAGCGGGATCTCTGTGTCGGCGCGCTCGCCTGCCAGCTCGGCGTGACCCAGGGTGCCGTCTCCCAGCATCTCAAGATCCTGCGAGACGCCGGTCTCGTGACGGCGGAGCGCGAGGGGTACTACGTGCACTACCGCGTAGACAGGGAGGCCCTGTCTCGGTGGCAGCACGAGTTCAATGGCACGCTGGAACGACTTCAGGAGGAACAAACAAGCGTGGCCGTCACCGACAAAGCGGCAGCCACACACTGCAAGAGGCGAAAGGAGAACGCATGTGCAAGACGGAACAGCAAGGCGGTTGTCGGAAAGGGCACGACGTGAAGCCGGGCGATTGCACCCCCGAGAAGATTCGAGAATGCCACGGCGACCCAGACTGCCACCCGTGCGAGACGAACCCGGCCGATGGCTCGCCGGAGCGGATCCGCGAGTGTCATGGCTCCGCGGAAGACCATCCGTGCGAACACGAGAAGGGGACCAGCTGATCGATGTCCATCCGGGTCGAGGATCTGTCCAAGGCGTTTGATGAGGTTCAGGCGGTGGCCGACGTTTCCTTCGAAGTCCAAGAGGGGGAGCTGTTCGGCCTTCTCGGTCCGAACGGCGCCGGCAAGACGACGACGATCAACATGCTGACCGGACTGGCACGTCCTGACCATGGATCGATCACGATCGGCGGCATCGACTGCACCGACAACGTGAAGGCGGCGCAGCATCTGGTCGGTGTCGTGCCGGACGAGAGCAATCTGTACCCCGAACTGACCGGGATGCAGAACCTGACGTTCTGCGCCGCCCTGTACGGCATCACCAAGGGAGAGCGAGAGGAGCGGGCGCGGCACCTGATCGAGCAATTCGGGCTGACCGACGCAGCCGACCGCAAGTTCGCCGGCTACTCGAAGGG
>CAZLER010000011.1:0-50540 GCA_964558595.1 uncultured Thermotogae bacterium | reverse complement strand
CCCCTCCACCACCGTCGAAAACGCCGGAAACCGTTCCTGCTCGAACGGAAGGAACCGGATGTGGAGCGGCTGGTCGAGCGACAGCCGGGGAAGACCGGTGTCCACTCGGTGGGGATCGATCAGCAGATTCTGGATCGGGATCCGCATGTCCCGCGGCCCCAGCTCCGCCTTGAACGATCCTTCCCAGAACTCGACGAGGGAATGGACATAGGAGTCGGGCTGGAGGACGACGTCGATCCGCTCGTAGGGCACGCCGTACAGGTGATGGGCGACGACGACCTCGAACGCCTTGTTGACCATCGTTGCGGAATCGATGGTGATCCGCCGTCCCATGGCCCAGGTCGGGTGATCGAGCGCCTGCTCCGGCGTCACCGCGTCCAGTTCCGCCGGGTCGAGCTCTCGGAACGGGCCGCCGGAGGCCGTGAGGATCAGCCGTGCGACGTCCTCGGGGTCGTGACCGTGAAGGCACTGGTGGATCGCATGATGCTCGCTGTCGATCGACAACAGACGTCCCCCGTGCGCGGCGAGCAATCGCCCGATCCGATCCCCGGCCAACACGATGCTCTCCTTGTTGGCCAACGCCACCGTCTTGCCGCGCGCGAGCGCATCGAGCGTCGGGGGAAGCCCAGCCGCACCGAATACGGCGTTCACGAGCACGTCCACATCGGGGTGTCGTGCGAGAGCCAGCAGCCCCTCCGCTCCATGCCCGACGTCCACGCCGTCGGGCAAGCGGCGTCGAAGAGGCTCCACGTCGTCGACCGAGGCGACCGATACGAAGCGCGGACGATGACGCTGCACTTGCTCGATCAGGAGATCGACGCGGGAGCCGGTCGCGAGCCCGACGACATCGAACGACCACCCGACGCCCCGCAGCCGCTCGATCACGTCGAGCGTCTGCGTCCCGATCGAGCCGGTCGATCCTAGGATGGCGATCCGCTTCTCGGTTCGTGCCACGCTGCCCCCCTGGTCGAGCGATGATATCCGCAGGAGGTTCTGACACCAATCGCCGGCGGCCCGCAGCTGGCGGTTGTACCGTTTTCGTCGCCGGGCTACGATCCCTGCGTCACGGCGGTCGGAGGGGGCATCCATGTACGATATCACCGACTTGGAAGGGGTCCGACGGGGGATCCGCCAGACGATCCTCATCCGCCGGATCACCCTTGGGGTGTTCTCCGTGGTCGCCGTCGTCGTCCTGTTCGCCAGCCGACTGAGCTACCTCAATCCGGTGTTCTACTCGCCCCTGGTGTGGTTCGTCTTGACCTTTCCGTTCGAGCTGCTGGTCGTCCGGCAGCGCACGCTGCGCTCGCTGCACCGCATTCATACCGGGTACTTCCTCGTCGAGGCGCTCCTGATCACCGTTCTGATCCACTTCCTGGGAGGTGCGGAATGGATCGGGGTCACCTTCTATATGTTCACCGTGATCTACGCCAACATCTTTCTCACCCGGTTCCAGGGGGGGCTCGTCACGCTGGCCGTCGTCGTCTTCTACGCCGCCCTGGTGCTGCTGGAGTACGCCGGCCTGCTCCCCCACCGCACGCTGTTCGCCTCGAGCGCGCAGCCGCATCGCAGCTTGGCGTACGCCACCGCGACGATCCTCGCCGGCGCGGTCGGGATGTACGCGGTCGTTGCGCTCACCGTGCGGTCGTTCTCCGATGTCTACGCCCACAACAACCGGGTCCTCGCTCGCCGGGAGCGCCAGCTATCGCGGCTTTCCCACCGGCTGATGACCGCCCAGGACGAGGAGCGACGCCGGATCGCGCGAACGCTCCACGACGATCTGATCCAAACGCTCGCCGCGATCAAACTGCGGCTGACGCCGCACAAGGGGAACCTGGGCGCTGACGTCTACCGCCAGATCTGCGACATCGTCGATCGCTCGATCGCCCAGACCCGCTCGCTGGCCTACTCGGTCCGTCCTCCGTTGCTCGACGATCTCGGCCTCGTCCCGTCCCTCGAACGCCTCGCCGAATCGGTGACCGCGGAGAGCGGCCTGTCCGTCGACGTCGACGCGCGGCTGTCCCGTCGCTTCCCCGTCGGAGTGGAGAGCCTGCTGTTCACCGTGGCCCAGGAGGCTGTGCAGAATGTCCTCCGTCACGCCGACGCCCGCCACGCGTCGATCGAACTGCGTCCCGCGCCCGGCAAGCTGAAGCTGTCCGTCCGCGACGATGGAGTCGGCGTTCGCGCCGGCGAACCGTCGGGCTACGGCCTGCGGAGCATCCGGGAGCGGGTGGAAGTGAGCGGTGGATCATTCTCGATCGCCCGCCCCATCAGCGGCGGTACGTTGATCACCGTGGAGGTTCCCTGCGATGACGATCCGCGTGGCCATCGTCGATGATCATCGGATGATCCGGGAGGCGCTAGCCGACCTGCTGGCCGCCAAGCCGGGGATCGACGTCGTGGGCACGGCCGGCGATGCTGCAGAAGCGATGAGGATCGTCGACCACGGCGCCCCCGAGGTCGTGCTGCTCGATCTCGCGCTGCCGGATGTCCACGGCCTCGATCTGCTCGACCGGTTGCGGATTTCGCACCCTGAGGTCCGCTTCCTGATCCTGTCGATGCACTCGGAGCCGGAGTACGCCGCCGAGGGCAGGCGGCGCGGCGCCGCCGGGCTGATCGCCAAAGCGGCTCCGATCGAGGCGCTGCTGGACGCGATCCGAACCGTCGCCGTCGGCGGCACCATCCCGGTGGAAGAGCGGCTGACCGCGCGAGAGCACGACGTGCTGGCGCGGATCGGACGAGGGGATGACAACGACCGGATCGCCGCCGAGTTGGGGATTCAGACGAAGACGGTCGAGGCCCACCTCCAGCATCTCATGGCCAAGCTAGGGGTCGATACGCGAGCGGGGCTGATCGGCCATGCCCGCCGGCTCGGCCTGTAGCCGCGAATTGGTACGTTTTCCCATGTTGCCGACGTTCTTCGATCCGTAGAATGGTGAGGATGGCGACACGGGTGGTGTTGGCCGACGATCACGAGTTGGTGCGCACGTGCCTCCGCGCCTTGCTGACTTCGCATGGTTTCGACGTCGTCGCGGAGGCGGCGGATGGACGTGAGCTGTTGGGCCAGGTGCGAGCGTATCGGCCGGACGTCGCCGTCGTCGATGTGTCGATGCCGTCGTTGGACGGGATCGAAGCCGCGCGTCGGATCGCCAAACTGGCACCGGCGACGCGGGTTGTCATCTTGACGATGCATGTGGATGACCACCTCGTCCGCCGAGCGCGGGCGGCGGGAGCGGTGGCGTACGTCGTCAAGGACGAGACGAGCGATCGTCTGGTCGAGGTACTCGAGCGCGTGGTTGCGGGAAAAGCGTGCCTGCCTCACGACCGCGACGAGGACGTCGAACTGCTCACGACCAAGGAGCGGGAGGTGTTGCAGCTGATTGCCGAAGGAAAGCGCAACCGGGAGATCGCCGACATCATGTGCCGCAGCATCCACACGGTGCGCAGCCACCGGGCGCGAGCGATGCGCAAGCTGGGGGCTCGCAACGCCAGTGAGCTCGTGCGAGTCGCCGCCGACCGAGGACTGCTCCGATGGCCGGTCTAGGCGGGACGCAGCGTAGGGAAGGCACCACGATGGAGCTGACCATCCTCGATCGACATCGGACGGACATCGAAGGGGGGCTGTCACGAGCCCTGGCCGGGGAAGGCCCGCTGCGGACGATGCTCCGCTACCACGTCGGCCTGGCCGATGCGGACGGCGCCCCCGCCCACCACACCGGGAAGCTCCTGCGACCGAGTCTGGTGCTGTTCGTCGCACGCCAGCTCGGCGCAACCGAGGCCACAGCGCTTCCCGCGGCCGTCGGACTCGAGCTGATCCACGGGTTCTCCCTGATCCACGACGACATTCAGGATCGCGACCGGCTCCGCCGAGGGCGACCGGCGGTGTGGACCGTATGGGGGGTCGAGCAAGCGATCAATGCCGGCGATCTCATGCAGGCGATCGCCATCGAAACGGCGCTCGCCGCGACGCCCACCGCCGCCGCACGTCTCCTACGCGCCACCGTCGAGATGATCGAGGGCCAGGCGCTCGACCTCGCGTTCGAACGGCGACCCGTCAGCGCGACCGAGTACACGGGGATGATCGATCGCAAGACCGGCGCGTTGATTCGTTGCGCGTTCGAGCTCGGAGGAATCGTCGCCGGGGCCGGTGATGGCACGTGCGATCAGCTCGCCGAGTTGGGTCAAGAAGCAGGACGGGCCTTCCAGATCCGCGATGATCTGCTCGGGATCTGGGGCGACGCCAACGTGTTGGGCAAGGCAACCGGCTCGGATATCCGCCGCCGGAAGAAGACGCTGCCGATCGTCCTGCTGTTCGAGCACGCCGGCCGCGACGTCACAGCCGAACTGGAGGCGATCTACGACACCTCGTCGACGGACGTTCCGCTCGGTGACGACGATGTCGAACAGGTCCTCGACCGACTGGACCGTTTCGAGATCCGCTCCGCCTGCGAGACGATGGCGCAGCGGCACGTCGATCGCGCCATCGACCGGATCGCCGCGCTCCCGTTCTCCGGGGAGGGTCGTGAGCACCTGGAGAAGCTGCTGGCGTACCTGGCGAGGAGGGTGCGATGAGCCGTCCATTGCGGTTGGATCTGGCGGTGGCACGCCACCTCGTCGGGCACGTATTCGGTCGCTCCGGCCGCTTCCCACTGGTCACCATGCTCGAGCCGCTCGAGGCGTGCAATCTCACGTGCACCGGCTGCGGACGGGTTCGCGAGTACCGGGAGGTGATCGATCGCCGGCTGACGGTCGACCAGTGCCTTGCCGCGGTGCGCGCATCCGACGCGCCGATCGTGTCGATCTCCGGCGGGGAGCCACTGATGCACGCGGACATCGGCGACATCGCAGCCGCAGTCGCCGACGATCATCGGTTTATCTATCTGTGCACCAACGGACTGCTGCTTCGCGAGAAGCTCGACCGCTTCCGGCCGTCCGACCGGCTGGCGTTCGTTATCCACCTCGATGGGACCGAATCGATCCACGATCAGGTGACCGAACGCCCCGGAACCTACGCCGCCGCGATCGCGGCGATCCGCGAGGCGGTCGCCCGCGGACACCGGGTGTGCACCAACACCACCCTGTTCCATGGATCGGATGTCGAGGACCTCCATGCGCTGTTCGCCACGTTGGTCGATCTCGGCGTCGAGGGGCTGATGGTGTCACCCGGCTACTCCTACGAGGAGGTGCCGAACCAGCAGCTGTTCCTCCAACGCCAGGAGTCGATCGAGGTGTTCCGCAAGGTGCTCGACCCGCGACGCGGCTTCCCGTTCTACAACAACCCGTTGTACCTCGATTTCCTCCGCGGCGATCGGGAGTACGACTGCGCCGCGTGGACGACGCCGACCTACACGGTCCTCGGATGGCGGCTCCCGTGCTACGCCATCGCCGATCGCCACGTCGACGACGTGCGCGAGCTGTTCGAGGGCGACCTGTGGGAAGCGTACGGACCGGGACGCGATCGTCGGTGCGCCAACTGCATGATGCACTCGTCGTTCGAGGGCGCCAGCATCCTCCACGCCTTCCGTCATCCCACCGCCCTGGCGAGGATGGCACGGGGAGCGTGGGGGCGATGATCCTCGTGACCGGCTGCTTCGCCAGCGAGACGCGTGCGGTCTCGCCCCGCCCGAACGTCCGCATCGTGCGCACCGAGATCGGCGATCGCTCGCCGCGCGCACTGGACCCGTTCGGCGACATACCTTCCACCCCGTCCCATCTGATCGCCACCGGGTTCTGCGGCGGCGTCAACCCCCGGATCGCCCGCGGCGAGCTCGTCCTCGCTCGCGCCATCCGCCATCGCTCGGAGGAGATCGTCGTCGATCCGCGGCTGCTCCAGCGGGTCGAGACGGCGCTGGCCGAGGGCCGTCTTCGCCCGCACGTGGGCGTCTGCCACTGCGCCGACCACGTCGTCGACCGGTCCGAGAAGCGCGCCCTCGCCGGGCAAGGGATCGCCGCCGTCGACATGGAGAGCGGCCCGCTCGCCCGCTGGGCGCTCGCCCGTCGGATCCCGTTCGTCGCCCTGCGGATCGTGCTCGATTCGGCGGACGAGCCGCTCCCCTTCTCGTCGGAGCCACCGTGGTGGCGCACGGCGCTGCTCCATCCGGTGACGACCTCCCGGATCGCCCGCGCAGCGATCCAGCAGGGGCGCACGCTGGGGAAAGCTGTCGACACGGTGGTCGACGCCTTGGGAGGATCCGATGGCTAGTCACACGACGGCCCCGGTCATCCCCTCCCGCTCCACCGTGGATCGTGCCGTCGACGCGGCGGTCGGCCGGATGCTGCGATTGCAGCACGCGCCCGGTTACTGGTGGGCAGAACTCGAGTCGAATGTCACGATCACCGCGGAGCACGTCTTCCTCCGCCACGTACTCGGCTGCCCCGATCCCGACGAGGCCCAGGCCGCCGCTCGCTACATCCTATCCCAACAACGGGACGACGGGACATGGTCCAACTGGTACGAGGGACCCGGCGAGCTGTCGACGACGATCGAGGCGTACGTGGCGCTGAAGATGGCCGGGATCTCCGCGGAACGGCCGGAGATGGCGTCCGCCCGCGCGTTCATCCTCGCTCGCGGAGGCGTCGAGCGGGCGCGCGTTTTCACCAGAATCTGGCTGGCGATGATGGGGGCGTGGGATTGGGACCGGATTCCCCTCGTGCCGCCCGAAATCGTCCTGCTACCGCCCCGGTTTCCGATCAGCATCTACGCGTTCGGCTGCTGGGCTCGTCAGACGATCGTCCCGCTGTCGATCGTGATGGATCGCAAGCCGGTTATCCCGCTCCCGCCTACGGCACGCGTCGAGGAGCTGGCCGCCGGGGGCGGGAACGCCGAGCCGCCGGTCCTACCGGATCGTCGTAGTCTCAAGGCGCGCCTGTTTCTCGCCGCCGACCGGCTGGCTCGCCGCTACGATCGTCTGCCCTGGAAGCCGCTGCGCGAGGTGGCGATCCGGAGAGCCCAGCGCTGGATCCTCGAACGCCAAGAGGCGGACGGTTCGTGGGGCGGGATCCAACCGCCCTGGGTCTACTCGCTGATCGCCCTGCAGCTGCTCGGCGATCGCCTCGATGCGGACGGGCCGCTGGCGCGGGGGTTCCACGGGTTCTACGGCCCCCGTGGTTTCGCCGTCGACGGCGAGGACGGCTTCCACCTACAGTCGTGTCTCTCCCCGGTATGGGACACGGGGTTGGCGCTCGCCGCGTTGGACGATGCCGGCCTCGCCGCCGATCATCCCGCGCGCGTGCGCGCCGGCGCATGGCTGCTCGACGAGCAGGTGTTCGATGCTGGCGATTGGCAGCTGCGCTGTCGAGCCCGTCCGGGCGGATGGGCGTTCGAGTTCGACAACGATCGCTACCCCGATACCGACGATACCGCGGTGGTCGCCATGGCGTTGCGAGACATCGATCTGGAACCGGAGCGGCGTCGGCACGCGATCGACCGTGCCCTGGAATGGCTGCTCGGCATGCAGAGCTCGAACGGAGGATGGGGAGCATTTGATCGGAACAACACCCGGACCTGGCCGCGGGAGATCCCGTTCGCCGACTTCGGCGAGATGATCGATCCTCCCTCGGTCGACGTCACCGGTCACGTCCTCGAGTGCCTCGGACGGTTCGGATCCCGGATCGGGATCCGGCCGATCGATCGCGCGGTCGCCTTCGTGAAACGGGAGCAGGAGGGGGACGGCGCCTGGTTCGGCCGCTGGGGCTCGAATCTCACCTACGGCATCGGCTGCGTCCTGCCGGGGCTGGCGGCGGTCGGCGAGACGATGTCGGCGCCGTATGTCCGGCGGGCCGTGGACTGGTTGTGCGACCATCAGAACGACGACGGCGGGTGGGGCGAACGGGTGAAAGGGTACGATGACGCGCGGTGGCGCGGCCGCGGTCCGTCCACCGCGTCGCAGACCGCGTGGGCGCTGCTCGGGATGGTGGCCGCCGGTGAGGCGGAACATCCCGCGACGGGGCGCGGGATCGCCTACCTCGTTCGCACCCAGAACGGGGACGGCGGGTGGGACGAGCCGTACTTCACCGGCACCGGCTTCCCCACCGACTTCATGATCCGCTATCACCTGTATCGGGACGTATTCCCGCTGATGGCGCTCGCTCGATACCGGCGGGCGCAAACGGAGGCGACATGAAGATCGTCAAGGCCACCGTGCTCGGCTACTGCGGCGGCGTTCGTCGCGCCGTCCAGCGGATCGAGAACGAACTCGCCGATCGCGGGCCGCTCCACACGCTGGGGGCGATCGTGCACAACGCCCATGTGGTCGATGCGCTCGCCGCCAAGGGAGCGCGGATGGCCAACGATCTCGATGAGGTGCCCGAGCAGAGCACGGTGGCGATCACCGCCCATGGCGCGGGGGAGGAGGTGTTCGCCGAGATCGAACGGCGAGGGCTGCGGCTGGTCGACACGACCTGTCCGATCGTGCGCCGGGCTCAGGAGACGGCGGCTCAGCTGGTCGAGGAGGGGTTCACGGTCGTCCTCTACGGGGAGGCCGAGCACCCGGAAGTGCGAGGGATCCTCTCGTGGACCCGTGGACAAGGCATAGCGACCCAGTCACCGGACGTCGAGATCCCGATCGGAAGGCGGGGAATTGCCCTGATCGCGCAGACGACGAAGAACCCGACGCGGTTCGCCGCGTTTGCGCAGACCGTGGTCCGTCGGGCTGCGGGCACCGCCCCGGAGATCCGGATCATCGACACGACATGTCCGGAGACGGGACGTCGATACGAGGCCGCGAAACGACTCGCCGAAGCGGTCGACGCGCTGCTCGTCGTGGGAAGCCGAACCTCGGCCAATACGCGCAAGCTGGCCGAGACCTGTCGGGAGACCGGGCTCCCCACCTACCCCATCGAGTCGGCAGACGAGATCGACGAGCGTTGGTGGCAAGGCACGGAGCGGTTCGGCGTCACCGCCGGCGCCTCGACGCCGGACGACGTGATCAACGCCGTCGTACGAAGGCTGGAGGAGCACGCGGTCTAAGGAAACGACATCGGAGGACACCCCGAGGCGAACGGAGGGTGGGGGAGGAATATGAGAATCACGACCGAAGAACGTGTAGGGATGAAGCTCCATCGCACCGTGATCGAGCGGGAAGCGAGCGAGGCACCGGAGTTCATCGACATCACCGACGAGGTGCTCGACGCCGTCCAGTCGTCGGGGATCCAGGAAGGTACGGTGACGGTGTTCTGCCGGCACACAACGGCCGCCGTGAAGATCAATGAAAACGAACCGCTGCTGCTCGAAGACATGGCGCGGTTCCTCGAGCGCGCGGCACCCCGAGAGGACGACTACCGCCACAACGATTTCGTCATCCGCACCGTGAACATGACCGAGGACGAGTGCCCCAACGGGCACGCCCATTGCCAACACCTGCTGCTGTCGGCCAGCGAGACGATCCCGATCAGCAGCGGCGAGGCCCTACTCGGCCGGTGGCAGCGGGTGTTCCTGATCGAACTCGATCGTCCCCGGCGTCGCGAGGTCGTCGTTCAGGTCCACGGATGGTAGCAGCGCACATCCGCGCCGTCATCGACCCCCCGGAGACGCCGATGGCGGTCGCGCCGGCCGTCCGGTACTGCGAGGCGCTCGCCCGTTCGCACTACGAGAACTTCACCGTGCTGTCGTGGCTCGCCCCCCGCGCGATGCGACGACATCTGGCCGTCGTCTACGCCTACTGCCGGACCGTCGACGACCTCGGCGACGAGGCCCCCGGCGACCGGCTGGCACTGCTCGATCGGTTCGAGAACGAACTCGACGCCGCATACGGGGGCCAGCCCCGCCATCCGGTGCTGGTCGCCCTCCAGTCGACCATCGTTCGGTTCGATCTGCCCCGCGATCCGTTCGCCCGGCTGATCGAGGCGAACCGGATCGATCAGCGCACCGCCACCTACCCTCACTTCGACGACCTCCTGCACTACTGCCGACACTCGGCGGTGCCGGTCGGTCGCCTCGTCCTGAGGCTGTACGGCTACCGCGACGAGCGGCGGTTCGCCTGTTCCGATGCGACCTGCACCGCGCTCCAGCTCACCAACTTCTGGCAGGATCTGCGGCGGGACGCGGAGGGAGGACGCGTCTACCTGCCCAGCGACGAGATGGCCGCCCACGGCGTGACCCGGGGTGATCTGCTGGCTCCTGTCGCCTCTCCACAGCTCGTCGATCTGATGCGGTTTCAGGTCGAGCGCACCCATGCCTTGTTCCGAGAAGGGCTGCCGCTGCTCGACGCGGTGCGCGGCCATCTGCGCGTCGACCTGGCGCTGTTCTCCCTCGGCGGTCTAGCGATCCTGGGCAAGATCGAGGAGCAAGGCTACGATACCGTGTCCCACCGACCGACGCTCTCCGGCCGCGAGAAGCTTCGGCTCGCCCTCACGGCGCTTCTCACCCGACGATGGCGACAGATCTAGCCCGCGCCTACCGAGTGTGTGCTCGGGCGACGCGACGGCACGCGCGCAACTTCTACGTCGCCTTTCTCACGCTCCCCTCGGCCCAGCGCCGCGCGGTGTACGCGCTGTACGCGTTCTGCCACGAAGCGGACGAGGTGGCGGACCGGCCGCCGGCCGTGCTGAGCGGCTCGGACCACGAGAAGGAAGCCCGACGAGCCCAGCTGACCGCACTGCGGGAGCGGTTGTCCCACGCCGCCGCGGGCGCCCCCGAGACCCTTCGCGACGTCGCCCTGGCCGACGCGATCGCGCGATTCGGGGTCCAAGAGACCGATCTGCAGGACGTGCTCACCGGGATCGAACTGGACCTGACCTCCCCCCGGATCGCCTCGGCCGACGACCTACGCCACTACTGCTACCACGTGGCATCCGCCGTCGGCTTGGCCACCCTCCCGATCCTCACCGCCGGCACCCCGCCCACCGCCGCGATGCGCGACGCGGCCGTCGATCTGGGGTTGGGCATGCAGTACGTCAACATCCTCCGTGACGTCGACGAAGACCTCCGCCTCGGGAGGATCTACCTGCCCATCGACGAGCTGCTCGCGCATGAAGTCGATGAGGACACGCTGGGCTCCCGCACGATGACCGGCGGACTGCGCTCCGTGCTGGCAGCCCATGCCCGCCGCGCCGAGCAGCGGCTCGCCGCCGGTCGGCGGCTGCTTCCGGACCTGCCCGTCCGCAGTCGCAGCTGTCCGTGGCTGCTCTCGGAGATCTACGGCAGAATCCTCGGTCGAATTGCCGAGCGTGGCTACGATGTGTTCGGACCTCGGGTTTCTCTGCCTGCGTCCGAGAAGATACGGCTGCTTGCCGCCGCGCGGTGGAGAAGATGGTGACCGACGCGGTGGTGATCGGCGGCGGCTTCGCCGGTGCCGCGGCCGCCTGTCGGCTCGCCGGGGACGGCCACCGGATCCTCTGGGTGGAGTCCACCCCCCGCCTGGGCGGCCGGGCGGGCTCGGCCGTCGATCCCGCAACCGGCGAGACGATCGACCTCGGCCACCACGTGCTGATGCGCTGCTGTACCGCCAGTGTCGGATTCCTGCTACGGCTCGGCCTCCCGGATGCCATCCGCTTCCAGCCCGCCCTGTCAGTACCGATTGTCGCCCCGGAGACCCGCAGCGTGCTCCGCTCGTCTCCGCTTCCCGGACCGCTTCACCTCCTCCCTTCGCTGCTTCGGTATCGCTTGCTGCCGTTCGCCGATCGGCTCCGTGTGGCCGCAGCCGGCTGCGCCTTGCTCCACACCCGTCGTTCGGAGGACGAGGCCTTCGCGGACTGGCTGACGCGACATCGGCAGACGGAGACCGCCCTCCGGCGGCTGTGGGATCCGATGTGCATCGCCGCCCTCAACGCGCGCTCTGACGAGGTCGGCGTCGACGTCGCACGCAAGCTGTTTCGCGACGCGTTCTTCCGGCCCGGCGGTGCGGATCTCGGCGGCTTCACCGTACCGCTCGCCGCGGTATTCGACGCCGCCCGGCGCTATGTCGAGCGCCGGAATGGAGTCGTTCGGACCTCGACCGCCGCCACCGGCGTGCACATCGAACGCGGCCGGGTGCGAGGGGCCGACCTCGCAACCGGGGAGCGGGTGGGTTGCGCCACCATCGTCAGCGCGGTGCCGCCGGCAGCACTCACCCGGCTGTGTTCCGATCCCGCGCTCGACGCCCTCCATACCGCCGCCGCCCGGCTCCGATGGGCACCGATCATCAACCTTCACGCTTGGTTCGACCGATCCGTCCTCGACGTCGACCTGCTCGTCGCCGTCGATTCCCCGGTCCAAGCGGTGTTCGACGTCACCCGTCTGCACGCCACGAAACGCGACGGCCCGTTTCATGTGGTGTTCTCTCAGAGCGCTGCGGAACCGTGGATCGACCGTCCGTTCGACGAGGTCCGCCGGTGCCTGGTCGGCGGACTGGAAGCGGTGTCAGCCGCCGCTCGCTCGGCGACCGTTCACCACACGTTGGTCGTTCGTCATCGACAGGCCACCTTCGTCCCGGCGCCGGGGGTGGATCGCCTCCGTCCCGCCGCCCGTACCGCCATCCCCGGCCTCTACCTCGCCGGCGACTGGACGTCTACCGGATGGCCATCGACGATCGAAGGGGCGATCCGCTCGGGAATCGTCGCCGCCGCGCACGCGGAGCTTCAGGAGCTGAGCGGGTCGGAATAGGTCGCCTACCCCAGGCCGCTTCGCTTCCGTCTCCACTCGGCCCGCATCATCAGCACGAGCAGCGCCGCGGTGCACACGATCGCCCGCACCGCGTAGACGGTGGCCAACGTCCCTTCGCTGGAGAGCAGCGAGAACACCGGGGCCAGCAGCAGTCCGATCCACATGGTGAACGATTCGGTGTTGCGTTTCGAACGCCACATCCTGCGCACCACGGGCACGTAGGCGATCACGAGGATCCCCTGAATGGCCGCATGGGCGACGGCGTGTTGATCGGTGACCGCCCAGGCCGCGAGGATGACGGCGACCGCGGCGAGACAGCCGAGGTCGAACCGGTCGAACCGGCTGCTACGGTCGCCGACCAAGGCGATCCAGACCGCCACCGAGCCGACCAAGGCGATATCGGCGGTGTTGAGGATATTGTCGAGGAGGCTGTACTCGCCTTCGCCCAGGTAGGTCAGCAGGCTGCCCACGGTGGCCAGGGTGAAGAACACCCACATCGCCAGCGCCGGTTGGATCCGCCGCCGGCGGATCAGCCAGCCATAGCGCACGCCGATTATCAGGTTGGTGACGACGACGGCAAGGATCGAGAACGTCCTCACGGAGATCCGCCCTTCTGAGGGGAGCGTTCGGCGTGCCCAAGACCCCACGGCACGCTGCGAAGACCATCGTGGGAAAGCATCGTAGGATGGATGGTCACCCCCCGCCAGGCGACAGGTCAACCACGGCGGAGCGCTACCGAGCGGAGATCACGCTCCGCTCGGTAGCGCTCGATACGTCGTGGGAACGGCCGGTAGGGCTGCTAGCGGCCCGCGCTCCTACAGATGAGCTAGCGGAGCTGCACGTCCCAAGTCGCAACCGTAACCGGGACGCCGATCACGAACCAACGACCCTGGATTCGCCGCTCCGCCGCGTCAAGTGTACCTTCAAGCCGGATCCCCAAATCGAACAACTCAAATCGGACGGTCTTGGCTACCGGGTCGAATGAAGTCCCTGCGCAGTTGAGTGTCGTCGCCAACATCCTGCAGGTCCCCTGGATGCTTCCGGTCGAGTGGCTGAAATCCAACGTCATGTCAAGGAGAAATCCCGTTCCGTCATCTAGCCACCCGCTCCACGTCCCGTTGAGGCTCGGGGCCACATTCACCGTCTTGCTGATCGTTGTCGACTCTCCGGCATCGTCCGTTACCGTCAACTGCACCGTATACTGGCCGCTCTTGTCATACGCGTGCTTTGGGTTCGGTGCCGTTGAGGAGTCGCCGTCGCCGAAGTCCCATCTCCATTGCGTGATCCCGCCACCACCGAACAAGCCGCCCGTGTCGGATGACTGGTCATTGAAGCTGATCTCCGCCCGTGCCAGCGGCTCGAACGGCGACCACATGAAGTTGGCCGCCGGCGCCTGGTTGAACAACGAACAGCCCGCCAGCGCCGCCACGGCGGCGACCAGCAGCCCGACCTTCAACCCCGTCGCGAATCGTTTCATCTCGCCCCCTTCGTTCCGATACCTTCTCGATTATAGCAGCTCATCCGGTCGGAGAGTATCCGCACAGTTGCCAACGTTCCGTTGGCGTGCAGGGAATCGGACGTCTTGCCCTATCGAACCCGGAACCCCCGCACCCCGACGACCGGGTTGCCGCCGCCGAAGTCGAAGCTGACCACCGCCTGGTAGATCCCCTCCGGCAGCGGATCACCGGCGTCCTCGGCGGCGGCGCTCACCACCCGGCGCGCTCCCGGAAGCACCTTGAACGCGTCGAAGGTCACGTCACGAACGGTTTCGCCTGTCCGATCGATCACCTCCGCCTCACCGGAGACCACGAGTTCCACGGTTCCCGTGTTCTCGAACGTCGCCTCGATCGTCAGCGGAGCCGTCTCGGGGACGGAGACGTCGACGACCTGTCCGTCGAGCACGCCGGTGCCCAACGCGGTGACGTAGAGCTTGATCGCGGTGCGGTAGATGCTGAGCACCCGCGTTCCCCCTTGTTCCACGATCTCGGGCTGCGACTCGACGAACACGGCGCCCCAGTACGTCCCGTCGATCCGCTCCGGGGCGTCAACGGTCACCGCCACCTCACGGCTCTCCCCCGACGCCAGGACGACCCGATCATGAGACAACGTTACCCATCCCGCGTTCGAGCGGTTGATGGTGGCGAAGGTCGCATCGCCGGCATCGAGGCTGATGATCTCTCGCCGCTCGGGAAAGCTCTCCTGGATCTCCAAACCGTCGATCGCCGCCTGGGTGCGAATCGTCAACCGGACCGTCGCCCATCGATCGTCGTCGACCGCCTCTACGGACCGCACGAGCGTGATCGAACCGTCGTCGGACGTCAGCGCGGTCGGCTCGGCAAGTCCGGGCGCGATCCGGGCGCTCCCGTCCCCTCGAACTGAGAGGTCTGGCGCCGAGGAACGGACGTACCCCTGGACCGCCAGATCGAGGTCGTCGGGCAGCCGCACCGCATAGCGCACCACGGCTTCCTCCCCAGCGCCGAACGGGCGCTCGAACCGCCACCGGGCACCGTTTTGCGGCACGCCCCAGTCGTGCTCTCCGTCCTCGAACCGCCGCCAATCGCCGACGTACAACCGCAAGTCCTCGGTCGCATCCGTGTCGTTGATCAGCGTCAGGGTGTACGTCTCCCGGCTTCCCGGCTCCTGCTCGACCCGCAACGCCGCCGGCAGCACGCGAACCGCCTCGCAGCCGATCCCGATGGACATCGCCGTCAGCAACGCCAGCACCACCGCCACCGCCCCACTCCGTTTCGTCTCCATCATCTCCTTCGGGCTCCCTCCTGCTGCTCCGTCGCGTCGGCTAGTTGTCCGAGGTCACCGTATAGGTAACCCCGATCTCGTACGTCCCCTCCGGAAGCCCGGCGAGGTCTTCTTCCGCAATCTCCAGGGCATACGCCACCTCGATCTCCGTGGTGCCGGCGCTCGGCTGGTACGCGGCCACGTCCACCACGAATACACGCTCGACCGTCGTCTCTCGGGCGGCGGCGGGAATGCCGAAGGTCAGGCTGCGATCGAGGCTCCACCCGGATGACGTGCTCGTCACGCGCAACGTGGTGTCCGGATCCCCTTCCACCCGACCGACCTCGATGACCGGCGGGAAGGCGATCGATTCGCCCTCGAGCACCTCGATGGCGATCGACGACCCACCGCAGTAGGGTCCGTCGATCCGGCCGACGAGGGTCTCCTCGTCGCCCCTGCCGAGCACGACGGCCACGCCGACAGACCCCACATCCCACTGTCCGATCATCCAGAGGTAGACGTGCTCGGTGGTCTTGTCGATCTCGAACCGCAACCCGGGAAACGGCTGCTGCACACGCTCATACTCGGACGACGCCCATCGCACGATCACCTCATCGGTCAGGCAGTCGCCGGCCTCGAGGATCCAGGCTTCCACTGGTTCCCCCTGGGGATGGGTGTGGACACGGTAGACCAGCCGGGTGAGATTCCACATCGGATAGTAGTTGTGGGTCTGCAGAATGATCTCGGTATCTCCGAGATCCACGGCCGCGACAGTGCCGGCACCTGCAGCGACAAACCACGCCAGCAGCAGCAACCCGCCGATTCCCCTCGCGCTGCCGAGCCGGACGATCCCGCGCTTTCGGATTCGATTCACGGTCATCGACTCCTCCCCATCGATTCTACCTTCACCGGTGCCGGCACAGACAGGGTCGATGTCAGCGACCGCTCACTCCTCGCCGGTGAACAGACTGTGGAGGAGGTACTGCTGCAGTTCGGCGAGACGCTCGAGCGCCGACGCGAGCTTGATCCGATCCTCGATCGGGAACCCGGACGGATGCTTGCCGCGGATCCGATCCAGCTCAAGCTGCGGCGCGGGATCGTTCTCCCGCTGACCGGCGTCGAGTGAGACGTAGCTCAACGCCTCGCGGGCCTTGAAGATCTCGGTGAGTCCCTCCTCGGTGATGTTGACCGCTTCGGCCAGCCGCTCGAGGCTGGGCAGCTGACCGGTCTCCCGGAGCAGGCGCGCCTCGGCGGACTCGATCTGCCGATTGAGGTCACGCATCCATCCGGGCATGCGGCGCGGTTGCACACACTCCCGGATGTGGCTGCGGATCTCCCCCTTGATCAGCCCTTCGGCGTAGTCGCGAAATGCCTTGCCGTGGGCCAGTTCGCAGTTGTACACGGCGTTGAGCAATCCTAGGTAGCCGGGGCGGAACAGTTCCTCGCTGCTGAACCCGGTCGATGCGAAGCCGTCCTCGATGACCTCCCGGATCAGGGGCGCTCCATGGTGGAGGAGCTGCGCGCGGATCGCCTCCGCATCCCCTCGCTCTACCCGCAGCCGCTCCGCCAGCTTCTCCAGGTCGTCGCCCGGCACGTCGGGCCCCGCGCTCATGAACCGAAGGTGAGGTCGAATCCGAACGTGACCCGGCTGATCCCGACGACATCAAACCGGGCCTGGGTGTACAGCCGGACGCCACAGAACGTCACATCCGCGGTGATGCACTGGGAGACGAACCCCCCACCGTCGAAGACCGTGAGACTCCGGAACGACACCGGATCGAACGTCGCCTCGACGCCGATCCCTTGCCGGTCGAACAGCAGCGTGCCGTCGAAGGCCGTCTCGGTCGTGATCGATACGCCGCACAGCTCGAACATCACAGCGAACGCCTGTCCAGCGAAGGTAATCGGGATCGGCGCCGGCGGCGTGCTCTCGTCGAACCAGGTATGGGAGGTGAACCGGACGACGTCGATCTCCAGGTCGACGATGAACCCGAGGTCGGTCATGGCGAACGCCCCGTCGAACCCCAGCGTCGCCAGGAAACGGAGCGACGGGTCGTCGAACCGGTAGCCGGTCTCGAACAGCATCCGGGACAGCCCCATGGCATCGAACCATGTCGTACTGCTGGCGATCATTCCCATGAAGTCGGCCTCCAGCCGGACCAGCTGTTCCTCGAAGTAGAAACCCGGAACGATCGTGACGTCGAGATCGGGGGCCGGTGCGCACAGCGCATCGAGATCATGGAACAGGCCGAGCAGCTGGTGGCTGAACGGAGCCTCGATCCCGCCGAGGACGTTGACCAGGTCGACCGCGCCAAATCCTGTGAGGCTGGTGATCGAGAAGCCGCACACGATGCCGCTGGAAAGCTCGATCACGCCCCCCATGCTATAGGCGGGGGTCTGCACGGTGCCGATGTCGGCGAGGATGAAGTCGATGCCGACGTCGACCCCGGCCATCGCCGCGTCCAAGCTCAACTCGTTGCGCGCGAAGTAGGGATCGAACAGGATCTCCTCGCTGATCTGCACCGCCCCCAGGTCCACCCCGAGAAACACCCGCTCCGACTGGAATCCCGACAGATTGAACCCGGTCCGAGAGGCAAATGTGAAACCGGCAACATCGAACGCCAACTCAAGATCCGCCGCGATGTCGAATGATGTCGGCGGTACCGGCGTGTAGGTGATCCCCAGGCCGACGAAGCCCATGAACCCGACATCGTCCGCCCTCCCGGCCCCGCCGCCGACCAACAACAGGACGACGAGGCATGTAGCTATCCGAACGCACAACCGTGACATGATGACCTCCTCCGTGATCTCACGTCCCCAAGCGTAGTTGAGCGGTGGCAGCATCCACGGGAAACGAGCGAGGAAGAGGTCGTGGGTTTGTCCCCGAATGCCGGGACAGATGTACGGACCGGGTGCGAACGTGTGGCACCGTCCGGCTTCACCGCCGCCGCGCGAGGCACCCTGTCATTTCTCGATTTCCATCACCGTCAGCACCAATCCGGTAAGCAGCTTGGGATAGAAGTCCGTCGACTTCTGCGGCATCTTCTCGCCGTGGTCGGCGACGCGCACGACCTGCTCGGGAGCGGTCGGATTCAAGTAGAACAGCATCTGCTCCTCGTCGCGATCCACCGCGTCGATCCCCGCAGCGGGATCGACGGTGTAGTTGACGTTGCGTTGTTCCTCGAGCGCGACGGCATCGATCCCGAGCAGCTCCTCGAGGATCGCGGTATGGAGGATCGTCACGTCCAGCCGCTTGTAGTCGGCCGATCGTTCGACCTCGACCAGCCGGTCCGCCGTCGAGGGCTCCCGCAACGTCAACGTCGCGTAGCTGCCGCCGGCGTAGACACCGAAGGTGTGCCGACGACTGCCCGCCTCCGTCGCCGCCGCCATCGCGTCAAACGAGGGGTGGGGTTCCACCTCAAACAGCCCCTCCGCATCGGCGAGGAACCGGCTCACCTCGAAGCCCGTTACGCCATGGATCAACCGGTGGATCGGTCGTATCGACATCCCCGGCTCGGCGACGTTGAACAAGCTCATCATGCGCACGTCGAACGACTCGGGCGCTGCCGGTCTCCATCCGTTGGCGAGCGCTTCCTGCATGAAGTTGACCGCTGTCTCGTACCGGTGATGGCCGTCCGCGATGTACAGATCGCGCTCGGCGAGGGCCTCCTGCACAGCCTCGATCACCGACGGCTCGACGACCCTCCAGACACGATGGGTGTTCCCATCGGCGTCGGTCGCCTCGATCAGCGGCTCGGCGCCGTCGACGGCCGCCGCCATCTGCCGGTCGGCAGCACGGTCGGGATCGTCGTACAGCATGAAGATGTGGCCGAAGTTCGCCTCGGCGGCCCGCATCAACCGAAGGCGGTCCTCCTTGGGCCCCTTCAGGGTACGTTCGTGCGCGTGGACCTTTTCCGGCTCGAGCTTGCCGAGGGCGATGATCCCCTTGCGGATGAGCTGCTGCCCCTCGAAGCGGTACGCCTGGTGGTACGCGTACAGCGCCGGTTCCGGATCCTGAACCAACACGCGCTCGTCGATCCACCGGCGCAACGTCGCCGCCGCTCGCGTATAGACGTTCTCCGCCGGGTCGTCGTCGGGTTGGGGTCTGCCCTTGATGATGCGAACGATGTTGTAGGGGCTGCGTTGGTAGCAGGCCTGTTGGACGTCGGGGTATACTCGATCATATGGCGGCGCGGTCACGTCGCTGATCGACCCCACCACACCGGGATCGAACCGGTACCCGCGGAACGGGATGATGGCTGCCATCGGTCTCCTCGCTTCCTACTCCCTCGTCGCCGCGAAGTCGATCACGATCTGTGCCGCTTCAGCGCCGACGCGTGCCTGGGCTTCGACAGTTGACGCCCCGATGTGGGGCGTCAGCGATACGGCGTCGAGCGCGAACAGCGGATGGTCCGACGGCGGCGGCTCCTCCTCGAAGACGTCGAGCGCGGCGCCGGCGACCTTGCCGGTGTTCATCGCGGCGGCCAATGCCGTCTCGTCCACCACCCCGCCGCGGGCGCAGTTGACGATCCGTACCCCGTCCTTCATCTTGGTGAACTGTTCGCCTCCCAGCACCGGGCCGACCGCTGGGTCGTACGGCACGTGCAGCGAGATGAAGTCACTCTCGGCCACCAGGCGGTCGAAAGTGCACATCGTCGCCACCCCCGGGATCGGGCATTCATCCACGTACGCGTCGCAGCAGATGACCCGCATCCCCAGCGCCCCCGCCTTGGTCGCCAGCGCCTGCCCGATCCGTCCGATGCCGATGATCCCCAGGGTCTTGCCGTCGATCTCGATCCCCTTCAGCGCCTTCTTCTCCCAGCCACCGCCCTTCATCGATGCGGTGCCCCGGCCGATGTGGCGGGCCAGGGACAGAATATGCCCCAGCGCCAGCTCGGCCACCGAGTTCGAGCTCGCCGCCGGGGTGTTGCGCACGACGATCCCCTTGCTCTGTGCAACGTCAACATCGACGTTGTCCAATCCCACACCGGCGCGAACGATGAGCTGAAGCCCCGACACGGCGTCGAGCAGCTTCGCGCGAAGCTTCGTCGCGCTACGGATCACGATTGCATCGTAGCCGCCGATCCGCTGCGCCAGCTGGTCCTCGGAGAGATCACTAGGCTCGTCAACCTCCAGCCCCGCATCCCGCATCGCTGCCACCGCTTCCGCAGCGAGGGGGTCGGACACCAACACCCTAAACGGCATCATCGCACCTCCACCAGGCCGAGAGCGGTCTCGATCGCCCTCAGCACCCCTTCGATCTCGTCGACCTGTGTGTCGCCCATGTGCGCGATCCTAAACGTCTTCCCCTTGATGCCGCCGTAGCCGTTGGAGATCCGCAGGTTGAACTCGTCGGCCAACGTGTTGATCAGCGCACCGACGTCGATATCGCTCGTGTTCCGCACGCAGGTGAGCGTCGGCGACCAGTACCCCTCCTCGGGGTAGATGTCGAAGTGCTGCTTCGCCCAGCGCTGCACGATCGACGCCATCCGCTCGTGACGCGCGAACCGGCCGTTCATGGTCTCGCCGAGCATGTCGTCGAGCTGCGCGTTCAGCGCGTAAAGATGGGGAATCGACGGTGTCGAAGGCGTTTGGCTCTTCACGTGCGATGCGTACATCTTGGTCAGGTTGAAGTAGTAGCTGCGTGGCGGAACTGCCTTTGCCCGTCCCAAAGCGCGCTCGCTTACCGCCGCCACCGCCAGTCCCGCCGGAAGCGCGAACGCCTTCTGGACGCCGGCGAGGACGAAGTCCAGCTTCCAAGCATCGGTATCGATCTTCACGCCCGCCATCCCGCTGACAGCGTCGACCAGCAGGAAGACGTCCGGATAGCGCTGGACCACCTCCGCGATCTCGGGCAGGGGATTGAGCATCCCGGTGGACGTCTCGTTGAACACCAACGTGACGGCGTCGTACGCCCCGGTGGCCAGTCGTTCGTCGACCATCTCCGGCTTCACGGCCACATTCCAGTCGAGTTCGAGGGCATCGCACGGCACGCCGTTTCCCGCGGTGATGTCGTGCCATCGCTTGGAGAAGGCGCCGTTGACCAGGTTCAGGCACCGCTTCGCCACCAGGTTCGTCACCGCCGATTCCATCGCGCCGGTCGACGACGATGTGTACAACAGCACAGGATTCTCGGTGAACAACACCCGCTGGAGCTTCGGCTGGATCTCCGCGTATAGCTCCGCGAACTCCGGCGAGCGGTGGTGGATCTGAGGGGTTGCCAGCTCCTTGAGGATCTCCGGGCGGACCTGCGTCGGCCCCGGCGTGAACAACCTCTTGTACATTTTGACCTCCTGACGGCCACGGATCGCAATCAAAGCGCCGCGAGGATATCACGCGGTATGCACCGCTGCAACAGGGCTTCTGTGCCCGGCGAGTCGTTCGCAGCGGCTGGTCCCGTCGGGCCCGACCCGCTAGAATCGCGGCACCGTTGGGAAAAGGAGGACCGATGAATGCCATCGGCTATGTGATCGTCATCGGGGTGGGGCTACTGCTGTGGGGAGGGTTATCCTACAACCGCCTCGTTCGTCTGCGCGTGCGCGCGGAGGAGGCGTGGCGGGACATCGACACGCAGCTGAAGCGACGCTGGGATCTGATCCCGAACCTTGTGGAGACCGTCCGCGGCTATGCGACCCATGAGTCGGAGGTGTTCGAGCGGGTCACCGCCGCCCGATCGCGGGCGATCGACGCCTCCGGACCGAGGGAGCAGGCGGCAGCTGAAGACGGGCTACGGGGAGCACTGAAGTCGCTGTTCGCGGTGGTCGAAGCGTATCCGGAGCTGAAAGCGAACGAGAACTTCCTCGCGCTCCAGCAGACGCTGGAGCAGGTCGAGGACGCGGTGCAGCGATCGCGGCGCTACTACAACGCCGTGGTCCGCGATCTCAACACGACGATCCAGGTGTTCCCGCGCAACATCATCGCCAATCTGTTCGGTTTCGAGGAGCGGGAGTTCTACGCGCTGCCCGGTGAGGAGCAGCGGGAGGCTCCGCCCGTGAGGTTCTGATGCGGATGGCGCGGTTGTGGGTCGCTGTCGCCACGGTGTTGGCGGTGCTCGGCACCACCGCCCTGGGGCGGCTGACGATCGATCGCTTTGATACCGAGATCACCGTCCATACCGACGGAGCGATCGCGGTTACCGAACGGATCGCGGTCACCTTTCACACTCCGCACCACGGGATCGAGCGCGAGATCCCGTTCTCGTACCGCGACCCGCGCGGGGGACGGGTGACGATCGATCTCGATATCGAGCGGATCGCGCTCGACAGCGGCCCGGTGCTGTATACCTCGCGGCGGTCCGGCGGTGACCTGGTCCTGCGCATCGGCGATCCCGATCGGACAATCACCGGCTCCTACCTGTACACCATCGGCTACACGGTCGGGCGGGCGATCCTGTTCCATGACGATTACCTGCAGCTGTACTGGAACGTGACCGGCAACGCGTGGCGCGTGCCCATCGACAGGGCCACGGCGACCGTCGTCCTGCCGGAGACTGTCGATCTCGAGGCTGTATCGACGATCTCCTACATCGACCGCTACGGTGGAGCGGCGCGAGGAAGCGCGGCGACCACGTCTTCGACGGGCGAGCTGCAGTTTGCCACGGGGACGCTGTTCCCCGGGGAGGGGATGACGATCGATGTCGCGATCCCGCGAAGCCAGCTGCCGATCGACCCCCCGTCGTTCGGTCAGCGCGTGCTGTGGTTCGTGGGGGCCAATGCCTACGCGGGGTTGCCGCTGCTGGCGCTCGCCACGATGTTCATCGTCTGGTACCGAGTCGGTAAGGACCCGCGCAAGCGGTCGATCGCTCCGGCGTTCGAGCCGCCGCGCGGCATCCATCCTGGAGCCGCCGGGGTACTGATCGACGACCGCGCCGACCTGCACGATCTCAGCGCCATGCTCATCGGCTTGGCGGTGAAGGGGTACCTGACGATCGAGGAGGTCGATGAAGCGGAGGGGTTGGGCGACCGCGTGAAGCGGATGCTCGGCCGCTCGTCGACCGACTACCGGTTCGTTCGTCGCTCCCGGTCGACCGACCGACTGGCGAAGGTCGAGCGTGACGTGCTCGACGCCGTCTTCGATGAGGAGCACCCGGAGGAGCGCACCCTCTCGTCGCTCGAGAGTAGCTTCTACCAGCATCTTCCCGGGATCAAGACCGCGCTGTACGAAGGGTTGATCGAGCGCGGCGACTACCCTCACAACCCCGAGCGAACGCGAAGCGTGTACAGGTTCCTCGGCATCGCCGGCATCGCGCTCGGGGTGATGCTCGGCCTGTACGTGAGTTCCCTGTATCTCGGACTGGCGGTCGGGCTATCCGGTCTGGTGGTGCTGGCGTTCGCCCCGCTGATGCCCCGCAAGACCAAGCAGGGGGTACGCACGCTCGAACAGCTGCTCGGCCTCTCCGAGTACATCCGTCGCGCCGAGCTCGACCGCATCGAGTTCCACGACGCCCCGGAGAAGAGCCCGGAGTTGTTCGAGAAACTCCTTCCGTATGCCATCGCCCTCAACCTCACCACCATCTGGGCGAAGCGGTTCGAAGCGACGCTCGATCGTCCTCCCGACTGGTACGTTGGACAGGCGCCGGTCTTTCGGGCGTCGCTGTTCACCGCGTCGATGCTCCATCTGACCTCGGGACTCGAACGAAGCTTCGCTTCGGCCCCGCGCTCGGCGGGCCGAGGCGGCTCCGCCTGGGGCGGCGGCAGCTCGTTCGGGGGAGGATTCTCCGGCGGAGGGTTCGGCGGCGGAGGCGGCGGAGGCTGGTAGCTCTCCGCGATCCGTGATACCATCCCGGGGAGAAGGGGGGGAGTGGACGTGCCGCACGTCGCCAGGTGGTTATCGGTTCGTATTGCCCTCTTGCTGCTTCTTTCCGCGGTCGTGGGGTGCACGACCGCTTCCGGCGCGGGCGACGGCCTCGTCCCATGGAACGCGTCCTCTCCGCTGACGTGGGAGCTGTTCCGTGCCCCGTGCCCGGCCGACGCCGTTCATCGAAACGAGGCGGCGGCCATCCACATGACGGTCCAGTGGCACGCCACCTACGCCGTCGACAATAGCCAGGGAAGCTGGACTGGCCACGTTCGTGAGGTGACGGTGACCAACGCCATGGATCCGGCGCGCTCCTGGGTGGTGCCCGGCGGCGCCGATGAACTGGTGCTCCGCCATGAGCAGGCGCATTTCGATCTGAACGAGGTCTACCGCCGCAAGTTGGCGGCGGTGTTGCCAACCCTGCAGGCGGACGGTGTCGCCCGCGACGATGCCGTCGATGCCCTGCATGCGTCGCTTCATCGCACGGCGGGAGAGCTGTTGTCCGATCTGCAAGCGGCCCAAGCCCGCTACGACGCCGAGACCGCTCACGGCAACAACGCGAGTGCCCAAGCCCGATGGGAGGCACAGATCGATGCCTGGCTTCGAGCGCCGAACCACGCTCCTTAGCCGCCCGTAGTCCGCTCCGGGAACCATTTCCCGCGCGTCGATCCTTGTGCGACTCCCCCGCTGCGATACAATCACCGCATGATGCGATGGGTTCTTTCTCTCGGACTGCTTACCGCCCTACTTGCGGCGATCGCCGGCTGCTGTATCGGTCCGGTCTGCTTCTAGGACCTCGATCGTTCGACCGGCGTACGCTGCCTGACCGAACGAGATGCCGCCGTCCCCGCACGGCACGAGCTCGTTGGTCCGATACCGCAAACCGGAGGCCTCGACGTCATGCCGAATCGTCGAGGCGATGGCATCGTTGTTGGCGACCCCTCCGCTGAAGGCGATATCGAGGATCCCCCGATCCTTCGCCACCTCGATCGCGCCCTGCGCCACGGCGCGCCCGAGAGCGCGCTGTGCCGTCGCCGCCACGTCCTCGACGCTCGCCTCCTCGGCCAACGCTACGAGTCGGCCGAACAACTCCACAGTGTCTACGATCCGGAACCGTCCTTCCCGAAGCACCTTCCCCTCGAGCGCGTGCGCGGTCCCGCGAACGGCCGCCGCCTCCAGCCGCATCGCCGGCTCGCCCTCGTAGGTGCGCTCCCGGCAGACACCGATCCACGCAGCCACCGCGTCGAGGAACCGCCCGGCACTGGTGGTCCACGGCGCGTTGATGCCGCGATCGAGCTGTAGCAGCAGCGCGCCGATCGCCTCTTCGCCCAGACCCCGGTGCTGCAGCGCTTCGGCAAGCCGATCCGGTGCGCTGCCGCCTTCGTGCAACAGCGCCGCCGCCATCCGAAGCGGATGCCGGGCTGCCAGATCCCCACCGGGCAGACGAACCGGCCGCAGCGCTCCAACGCGCTCGATCGTTCGCCCCATGGACACGAACAGCTCGCCACCCCAAGCGTTGCCATCCCATCCGTATCCATAGCCATCGAGCACGAGGCCTACTGCCTCCTCCAGACCATGTTCAGCCATCACCGCCAGCAGATGGGCGGCGTGGTGTTGTACGCGGACGATCCCGGCACCGTGACGCGCCCCCAGCTCCTCGGCCAGGCGGGTGGTGGCGAACCGGGGGTGGAGGTCGCAGGCGACGATCGACGGCTTCGGCATCCCGGTGATCCGAACCAGGTGGTCGATCGCTTCCTCCAAATAGGCGATCGTCTCCAGGTCATCGACGGTCCCGATGTGCTGAGATACGGTGGTGGCTCCATCGACATACACCGCAAACGTGAGGTCGGACTCCGGACCGAGCGCGAGCACCGGAGCCTCGCCCAGCGGTGCCTCGATCGGCCGCGGCACCCATCCCCGCGAGCGGCGGAGGAACGTGAACCGTCCCCCGACCCGGCGGCGAACCGAGTCGTCGCAGCGGGCGACGATCCGGCGATCGTGCAGGAGCAGCCGATCGGCGATCCCGTCGAGTCGCCGCGCGATCTCCCCGTTGTCGATCAGCATCGGACGCCCGGGGAGGTTGGCGCTGGTCATCACTAGCGGGAAGCCGATCCTCTCGAACAGCAGATGATGCAGGCCGGTATACGGGAGCATCACGCCGACGGTGTGCAGCCCGGGGGCGACCGACGGCGCCAGGCCGTCGGGACAAGAGCGCACCACCACGATCGGACGCTCCGGCCGGCGCAGCTCCACCCACTCGGCGTCATCGGGCACGGCCAACGCGGGCACCATCGCCTCGGCGGCCATCGTCGCGTACGGCTGCCCCGGACGCCCGAGCCGAGCACGAAGGCGGCCGACCGCCTCCTCCCGGGTCGCATCGCACGCCAGGTGGGTCCCCCCGATCCCCTTGACCGCCACGATCTCTCCCTGGCACAACGCTTGCGCCGCCCGCTCGATCGGCGCGTCCTCCGACCCGTCGAACGTCAGCACCGGCCCGCACGCCGGGCACGCCGTCGTCTGGGCATGGTACCTTCGATTCAGCGGATCCTTGTACTCCGCCTCGCACGCCCCGCACATCGGGAACTCCCGCATCGACGTGCGCGGACGGTCGTAGGGAAGCGACTCGATGACGGTGAACCGCGGACCGCAGTCGGTGCAGCTCGTCGCCCAGTACCCGGCAAACCTGGATCGGCCCACCATCTCCGCCACGCACGCCTCGCAGGTCGCCACGTCCGGCGGCAGGACGCCTCCGCGCCCCCCGTCGTCGCTTGACGGCAGGATGGAGAATGCGGTCTCCCCCGTAGGGGAACGCTCTTCACGATCGATCGCCGTGATTTCCGCCAGCGCCGGTAGCTCATCGCCAAGCCGCCGGACGAACCGCTCTACCGCCTCGCCCGTCCCTTCGACGACGATCTCCACACCGGCGTCCCCGCGGTTGCGGACCGTGCCCGCCAACCCCTCCTCCACCGCGAGCCGGTACACGAACGGGCGGAATCCGACCCCCTGGACGACTCCCCGCACCCGCAGCTGCAGTCGACGGCGGGTCACGACGAGGGCGATCCTTCCTCCTGCTGCACGGTGATCCGGTCCACGTACAGCTCCCGCCCAGTCTCCACGTCGACCTCGGCCCCGCATCGCGGACAGCTGAGGATCGGGATGGCGAAGTGAAACGACTCCTCGCGGACGTGATCCGCCGAGCCGGCGTAGCCGCATGCCTGGCAGCGCACCCGCACCGGCACCGCCTCGATCTCCAGTCGAGCGCCGTCCAGCCGGGTACCCCCGGCCAACAGCTCGAACGCGTTGCGCAGCGCTACATCGGAGAGGATCCGCAACTCCCCCTTGACGAGGATGACAGCGCGGATCGTACCCGGATGCGATGCCACCCGTGGCAGCAACGCGGTGATCAGCTCGCTGACGACGGAGTACTCGTGCATACGAGCTGGAGCGCCTTTGCGAGTTCGTCGAGTCCGATGTCGTGGCGAGCGTCGGTCAGCACGACCGCGCCGTGCGGGTTGAGCGCCCGGAAGTCCGACACGATCCGCTGCGGATCGACCCCGACGGCGTCGGCCAGATCGATCTTGTTGACGACCATCAGATCGGTCTGGGCGAAGATCTTCGGATGCTTGCGCACCATGTCGTCACCCTCGGTCACCGAGATCACAACGATCTCCCGCTCGACTCCCAGCGGGAAATCCGCCGGACAGATCAGGTTGCCGACGTTCTCCACGAACACGACCTCCAGCTCGTCAAGCGGCAGGGCGTCCAACGCATGGTCGACGCGATGGGCATCGAGATGGCAATCGTCCTGCGTGTTCAGGTTGATCGAATGGGCCCCCCGGGCAACGAACCGGCGATGGTCGTCGTCGCCCGCCGAGTCGGCAGCAATTGTCCCGGCGCGGCGGCCACAGGCGGTCAACCGGTCGATCAACCGCTCGATCAGCGTGGTCTTGCCGCTGCCGATCGCCCCCAGAACGCCGACGGAGCGAACCTCGCTTCGCTCCAGACGACGGCGGTTCGCCTCCGCGAGCTCCAGCTGGCGCTGAAGGATGTCCTCACCGCTCAATCGAACATCGTGCATCCGTCGCCTCCTTCGGACCGGATGATACGAGCCGACCCGGTCGACCGCAAAAGCGTCGCCCCGTGGGGAACCGACCTCGGCTGGCTGGGTAGATGGAGGAGAAGCCGCCGGCCCGCGCTCCAGGAACCGGCGCCGGCTTGTCGGTACAATACGCCGACTCGAACCAACGGGAAGGGGAGGAACACCGATGAAGAACGCCGCACTCGTTGTCGCCATGTGTCTGCTCATCGCCGCCACCGTCCACGCCGCGCCGCAGATCCACGTCGACGAACCAATCCACGACTTCGGAGAGATCCAAGAAGGCTTCGCCGTTGCCCACGTGTTCACGATCGAAAACCGCGGGGACGAGCTACTGGAGATCCATCGGGTCGCCGCGTCCTGCGGCTGCACCACCACCGCGCTGGCCACCAACCGGCTGGCCCCTGGTGCATCGGTCGACCTCGAACTGCTGCTCGACACCACTGGCTTCGGGGGGCTCATCAGCAAGTCGATCACCATCTACTGCAACGATCCCGACTATGCCGATACCTTCGATTCCGATCGCCCTCGCTTCCGGGTGCGCGTCACCGGCGAGGTGATCCGGGCGCAGGCCTATCACACAACGATTACCGACATGAACTACCTCTTCTACGCCGTGGTCGATCTCCGCGATGCCGACGCCTACGATGACGCCCACCTCCTCGGGGCGGTGAACCTTCCCTACGATCAGTTGGACGAGCGGCTCCACATGCTGCCGAAGGACGCGATGACGGTTCTCATCGACCAGCGCGGGGAGGTCGCGAAGGCCGCGTCGACGGCGCTGGTCGACCTCGGATACGACACGATCTACTATACGGTCGGCGGCTTCGACGAGTGGACTCGCTGGTACGGTGAGTACCTCGTCGATGCCGGCAACGGGTTCGAGCCGGCAAGCCGCGAGGGGCGAGAACGGCTGAGCTGCGCCGAACCCGGAACGGAGCCTCCCTACTGCACGGACGTCGAAGAGCTGCGCTACCTGGCGTACGTGCTGGTCGACCTGCGGGATTCGGGGGCGTACGCCGAGGGACACCTGTTCGGGGCGATCAACATCCCCCATGCGCAGCTGCTCGGACGGCTCGACGACCTGCCCAAGGACGTCTTGATCATTCTCTACGGCGACGGCAACGAACGCAGCGATACCGCGGCCCTCACGATGCAGAATGAGGGGTTCACCCAAGCACGCAGCTTGCTGGGCGGGCTCGACGAGTGGACCCGTCAGTTCGGCGAGCGCTACGTGATCGCGCGCTCGGAATAGGGTTCCCGTCGTGATCGGATCCGAGCGAGGGAGGATGCGCAAGACGTCGGCCCGGGCGACCTACGTCGCCCTGGCGCTGATCCTCGCGGTCAGCTGGGCGGCGGGGGCGACGACGCTGGTGGTCTTCCACGAGATCGGGTGCTCGCACTGCGCTCGCACCGAGGCGTTCCTCGAGTCGATCCACCCGAAGTACCCGGAGTTGGAGATCCTCCACTACGAGATCCACGAACCGGAGGCGCTCGACCTCCTCCCCAAGCTGCTCGCGGCGTACGATGCGGAAGAAGGCGCCGTGCCGATCCTCTTCGTCGGGGATGTGGCGTTCGTCGGCGGGGTGTTCTACGGACTCGAGGACGAGCCGTACGCAGCGTCGGGACGGATGGAGAACCTGGCACTGGAACGCGCGATCCGCCAGGCCATCGACGCCGACGCGCCGTCGCCGCTGTCCCGGATCGACGACGAAGACGCACCCAGCTTGGCGGAGAACCTCACCATCCCCGCGGTGCTCGTCGCCGCGGCCGCCGATTCGGTGAACCCGTGCACGTTCGCCGTGCTGGTCCTCCTACTGGGCACGCTGCTGACGGCGCAACGCAAGGGGCGGAAGGGCCTCGTGCTCAAGGCCGGCTTCGCGTTCACCTTCGCCGTGTTCGCGTCGTATTTCCTCATGGGGATCGGGATCTTCTCGGCCATTCAGGCGGCGGGCGTCCAGCGTCCGTTCATCATCACCGTGTCCTCCCTGGCGATCCTGCTCGGGCTGTGGAACATGAAGGACTACTTCGCCTACGGCAAGTGGTTCACCATCGAGGTTCCTCAGCGATGGCGCCCGACGGTGAAGCGGTTGACGGCCTCGGTGGTCAGCGTCCCTGGCGCGTTCTTCGTCGGGGTGCTCGATTCCCTGTTTCTCCTGCCGTGCTCTTCGGGCCCCTACATCGCCATCCTCGCGCTGCTCAGCGAGACGTCGAGCCGGACCGACGGGATCCTCTACCTCCTGTTGTACAACCTGATCTTCGTGCTCCCGCTGGTGGCGATCACCCTGGCCGTCCACTTCGGGTTCACCACCACCGCGCGCGCGGAGCGGTGGCGGTCGGCACGGCTGGGAAAACTGCATCTCATCTCGGGGGCGATCATGCTCCTGTTGGGTACCGGCATGCTCGTCGCCGTCTTCCTGGGGTGGATGTAGCGATGCGCCGCGCGGCGATCGTCGGGGCGGTCCTCGGACTCCTCGTCGCGACGATCTGCGTGGCGGCCATTGCCGACGAGCGCCCGTGGATCGTCGTGTTCGACGAGGAAGGGTGCCCGGACTGTGCCCGGGTCGAAGAGCTGCTCGAAGGACTGACCGCCGAGCTGCCACCAGCGGCGATCGTTCGGTACGACATCGGCGATCCCGTGGCGTTCGATCTGTTCGTCGAATTGGCCGAGGTCTACGACATCGAGGATCCGAGGGTGCCGGCAGTGTTCGTCGGCGACGAGGTGGTCATCGGCGCCGGGCGATCGCAGGAGTTCGAGCTACGCAACGCCATCGGCACGTGCACGGTACAGGGCTGCCCGTCGCCGCTGGCCCAGGCGCCGTCGCTGGCCGTCGTCCCCAGCCTCCTGCGCCTGACCTTGTTCGCCGTGCTGTTTGCCCTCCTGTGGTGGTGGCAAACGTCCTAGCAGCCGCGGTCGTTGATCATCCCGATCTGCGCCGATGGCCGCCACACTGCTGTCCGTGCGATCGATCGCGCGATCAGGGGGAACCGAGATGCATGACGTCGGCGAGACGCCGCCAGCCCGGAAGACCAACGAGGAGCTGATCGAGCAGCTTCGCCGCAGCCATGGCGGGGAGGATCCGGGGTCCAATCCGGCACAGCTGCGCGAGGAGATCGTTCAGCGAAACGTCGGGCTGGTGAAATCGATCGCGTTGAAGTTTCTCGGCTCGGGAGAGCCCCTCGACGATCTCATCCAAGCCGGCTACATCGGGCTGCTCAACGCGGTGGCCAACTTCGACCTCGCCCGCAATACCCGCTTCAGCACGTACGCTAGCTACCTCATCCAGGGCGAGATCCGCCACTACATCCGCGACAAGCACGCCACGATCCGGATTCCCCAGTGGGTTCAGACGATGAATCGCCGCGTCAAGGAGGCGGAGGAGGCGGTCTTCCAGCGCGAGGGGCGGCCGCCGACGCTTTGCGAGCTGGCCGCCGCGCTCGGCCTCGGAGAGGAACAGCTGACCGCGCTGCTGCGCGGCCGCGAGACGATGACCTACGTTTCGATCGATCAACAGCGGCGCAGTCAGGACCCGAATCCGGCACCGCCAACGATCGAGCATCTGATGGTCCCGTCGGGCAACCTTCCGTTCGACGTCCGGATGCGGCTGCTGGTGGCGATCGAACAGCTCACCGAGATCCAGCAGCAGGTGATCGAGGGGCTGTTCTACGAGGGGAAGAGTCAGTCGCAGGTGGGCGACGAACTGGGGATCTCCCAGCGGCAGGTCTCCCGCCTCAAGGATCGCATCCTCGGCGAGATGAAGGGCAACCTGGAGCGCGGCGGGGAGAACTAGGACCCGGAACCTCTAGGCATAATCGGACCGAGAGGGGACGATGAAGGTGAAACCATCGAGCAGCACGGTCGACCTCCTGACCCTGATCGGGCAGGCGATCGGACAGCTCCAACAGAGCATCGAGTGCTTCGAAGAGCAGGACCGAGCGGCGGGACTGGAATGCCTGTCCAAAGTGATCGAGGATATCGATCACTACCTCGAACGGCTCGGCGACGACCCGCTCGTCTCGCTGACGCACGTCGATCCAGCGAAGCTGAAGAACAGCCTCCTCCACGTGCAAGGCGACCTCGCCGTCGTCATCGATCGAATCCGCACGCCGCCGTCCTCCGATGCGTAGGATGTCGACGCTGCGGCGCGTCCTGGTGACCGGCAGCACCCGCAACATCGGCCTGGCCATCGCAAAGCGGCTGGCCACCGAGGGCTGGTGTCCCGTACTCAACTACGCGCACGACGAGGGACGGGCGGCCGTCGCCCTCGCTGCGATCCGCGAGATCCAGCCGGAAGCCGAACTGGTCCGCGCCGACGTGACCCGCCCCGACGCCGTCGACCGGATGGCGGTCGCGGTCGCCGCCGGCGGTCCGATCGACCTGCTGGTCAACAACGTCGGCTGGTTCCTGTACAAGCCGTTCCTGGATACGTCCCCAACCGAGTGGGACGCTGCGCTGGCCCGCAACCTTTCCAGCGTCGCCTGGTGCTGTCGCGCCGTCCTCCCCGCCATGAGAGCGCAGCGCCGCGGGGGGATCGTCAACATCGTGTCGATGCACGCCGAGCGCCCTCGCGCCGTGCCGCGCACCCTTCCCTACACGATTGCCAAAGCGGGGGTGGTGTTGTTGACCAAGACGCTCGCCAAGACCGAGGGGCCCTACGGGATTCGCGTCAATGCGGTATCGCCGGGGTACGTGGATACGGGCGCCAACGTCCCACCTGATGCGGCATCCAAGGTGCCGCTACGACGTATCGCCCGTCCGGCGGAGATCGCCGCCGCCGTATCGTTCCTCGTCTCGGAGGATGCCGGCTACGTCACCGGGTCCGTCCTCGACGTCCACGGCGGGGCGCTGCTGTAGGCCATTCTGGGCGGGGCTCACATCACAAGGTCTCACAACCACCGACAACGCGGGGGGATCAACGATCACTCCACCTCGGCGCGGAAGCCCCCATTCTGTTGCTCGACGCTGATCCGGGTCGTCAACTGGTCCTGGACCACGACGTTCTCGAGCGTGATCGGCGGTTCGGCGTCGATGACCACGGTGTAGGTTCCCGCCGGGAGCGAAGGTCCATCCTGACCGATCCTCCCCTCGAACACGATACTCCCTGCCTCGTCAAAGACGGTGTAGAAAAACGGGGTGATGGAGCGTACCGCTTGGCGCAACTGCTGACTGTCGGCGGCATCACAGTACAAGCCGTCGCATGCCTGCGCAATGGCCATGAGTTGTTCACGGGCCTGCGGATCCTGAGCGATGTCGAACCCCACAACGTTGAGCAGGACGTCAAGCCCCGAATCCGCGAGCTCCCTCGCGGCCTCGATTGGATCTCCTTCGCAGGTCTGCATTCCGTCGCTCACGAGCAAGACGAGCTGGCGGCCAGCGATCTCGAGCAGATCCTCTTTCGCCTCTCGTAACGCCAGATCGATCGGCGTCGCTCCACCTGGTTCGAGTTGCTGCACCAGGGTTTCGAGCACTTCGAACTGCAAAGGCCCCACCGAGGAGATCAACTCGCTATGACCACAGCCGCCAAAGGTCCGTATGCCGACCATGGTGTCTTGGCCAAGTGCGCTGAGGAATTCGATGATGACGTCCTTCGCAACATCGAGCTTCAGTTGACCATCGATGCGATCCCCCATGCTGGATGACGTATCGAGGATGATGTAGTACGTCGCCGGCGAGAACTGGAACGCGAAGTCCAATTCCCCGACCGGTTGCAGCTCGAGGCTTCCGAACGCCTCGCCGGTCGCCGCCTGTACGGTCGGTCCCATCGCGCCGATGGCGTCGATGCTGGCTCCGGGACATGCGGAGTGATCCTCGTCGGCGGGGACGTCCTCGAGGCGCACGAAGCGGAACTGCTCCCCGCCGCCGACGTAGGGGGAGATGTCGATCGCGCCAGGGTATCCGACGGTCTCCCCGACAAAGACGTAATTCCGGCCGTCCGAGCTGATCTCGACGCGGGCTGGGTTGTCGTTGGTGATGTAGATGAACAGATCGTCCCCCGCGGCATCGATCAGCACGTTGTCGACAAATTCGATGATCAGGTAGCCACGGGTGTCCGACGCGCTGAGCCGAAAGCCCAACGAAACGGCGTTCGTATCACAGCCGTTGCACCCTTGGCAACCCGATGGGCAGGCATCCGGCGGCCCAAGCGCTTCCACCGGATCATCGTAGGCGTCACGGACGCAGCTGGCCGCGACGTAGTCGACGACACGATCGGCAAAGGCCAGGTCCCCATTGGGAAAGGTCACACCGAAATAGGTTGCCGATTGCGTCACCGCCCCGAGAGACGTGACCCCAACGATCAGCGTAGCAATGATTCCACGTAGTATCCAACCGGCGAATGCCCTGCCGTTCATCCCGTCACCTCCGCCCGTTTGGGATGTAGGGTCTCACTCGTAAGGAGTAGAGTTCATCATAGGGCGATTTGCTATAGAAGGCAAATACCGCCCACGATCGATACCGCTCGGAATGCGTGCCGGACACAGTCCGTGCCGAGGGAACCCGGTTGACCGGTGTTTGGCGGTCCGCTACCATTGCCCATGTTGCCGAGGTGGCGGAATTGGCAGACGCGCATGGTTGAGGGCCATGTGGACTTCAAACGTCCGTGCGGGTTCAAGTCCCGCCCTCGGCACCACTCTTTGCGTGGAAGTGGGCGTCGATGCGAATCCTCTTGGATGTGATGGGCGGCGATCGACCCAGCCGCGAGCTGGTCCATGGGGGAGTCGCCGTCGCTCGTCGGCGCCGCATCGACATCACCTTTGCCGGGGATGCTCACCAGATCCGCTCCGCCCTTTCGGAGCGTGGCGTGAAGCCCGGCGGGCAGTTCGATATCCTTCCCAGCACGCAGACGGTGCGAATGGACGATCCGCCGGTCCGGGCGGTACGCGAGAAGAAGGAATCGTCCTTGGTGTTGGGGCTTCATGCGCTGCAGTCCGGTGACGCCGACGCGTTCGTCTCCCCCGCCAACACCGGCGCCGTGGTCGCCGGCTCGATCTTCATCCTGGAGCGTATTCCGGGGATCCCTCGCCCAGGGATTCTGGCCACCCTTCCCACCTTGGCTGGCAAGGAGCTGCTGGTGATCGACGTCGGGGCCACCAGCGACTGTACCGCCGATCAACTCGTCCACTTCGCCTGGATGGGAGCCTCCTATGCCCGATCGGCACTGACGATCGATCGGCCCACGATCGGTCTGCTGAACATCGGGGCGGAGCCGGGCAAGGGGAATCGGCTGATCGCGGACACGTTCGCCCGGCTCGAGGCGTCCTCCCTCCCGTTCACCGGCAACGTCGAGCCGCATCACCTGCTGATCGATCGTCCGGTCGACATCGTCGTTTGTGACGGCTTCGTCGGGAACGTATTCCTCAAGTCCGTCGAGGGCGGCATCTCGGCGGTGACCAGCCTGCTGAAACGGACCGTCCGCGGGCGGCTGTTGGCGATGGCGGGGGCGCTGTTGATGCGGGGTTCGTTCGCCCGCGTTCGCAGTTCGCTATCGTACCGACGCCATGGCGGCGCGCCGCTGCTCGGGGTCAACGGGGTGGTGGTGGTCGCCCATGGCCGTTCCGACGCCATGGCCATTGCCAGCGCCATCGATGTCGCTTGCCGTGAGGTCGAGGTCGGACTGATCGAACGGCTGACCGCTGGAGGGCCGGAGAGGAACAGCGATGGGGGCTAGGATCGTCGCCACCGGCAGCTACCTGCCACCGACCGTCGTCACCAACGCCGATCTGGAGGAGCTTGTCGACACCTCCGACGCTTGGATCGTCCAGCGCACCGGAATCCGCAGCCGCCATGTGCTTGCCGAGGACGAGCTTCCGTCCGACATGAGCGTCGCCGCCGGGCAACAGGCGCTACAGGAGGCGCAGATCGATCCGCGACAGGTGGATCTTCTCGTCGTCGCCACCACCTTTCCCGACATGATCTGTCCCGGCTCGGCGGCATTCGTCGCCGATGGACTCGGCCTGGGCAAGGCACCGTTCTTCGATCTCAAGGCGGGATGCAGCGGATTCGTCTACGGACTCGCCGTCGGCGACGGGCTCATCCGGTCGGGACTCTACCGCCGGATCCTGGTGATCGGCGCCGAAGCCCTGTCCCGAGCCACCGACTGGACGGATCGTCAGACCTGCGTCCTGTTCGGCGACGGTTCGGGAGCCGTGCTGCTCGAACCGGGCCCCCCCGAGGACGGGGTGCTCGGCACGGCCCTGTTCGGGGACGCGGGAAAATCGCTGTTGCTCCACACCCCGGGTGGAGGCACCCGATCGCCCGCCCGTCCGAGCACGATCGAGGAGGGTGCGCACTATCTGAAGATGGAGGGATCGGGCGTGTTTCGACACGCTGCCCCCATGATGGAGACCGCGACCCTGCACGCCCTGGAGGCAGCCGGTCTCGGCCTGCAGGATGTCGATTGGATCATCCCCCATCAGGCCAATGTGCGGATCATCGATGCGCTCGTGCGCCGGCTCGATGTGCCGGTCGAGCGTGTGCTCACCAACCTCGACCGGGTCGCCAATACATCGGCGGCCTCGATCCCCATTGTGCTGGACGAGGCCCGCCGCGCCGGTACGATCCGAACGGGAGAGGTCGTCGTGATGACCGCCTTCGGCGCCGGTGTCACCTACGGTGCCGTGGTCGCCAGGATCTAGCGAGGTGAGCCGATGAGCGATGCGGTCGCGTTTCTCTACCCAGGACAGGGTTCGGTACCGGAGGCGCCGCCGCCGATGTCGGACCGCATCCGCCGGCTGTACGCCCGCGCCGAGCAGCGAGGTGTGCCGGTAGCACAGTGGATCGACGACCGAGCAGTGGATCGGCTGGACGCCACGGAGCACGCTCAGCCCGTCCTATACCTCGACAGCGTGGCTCGTGACGAGGCGCTGCGGGCGGTCGGATGGACGCCGGACGCCGTCGCCGGCCACAGCCTCGGGGAGTATGCGGCGCTGACCGGCGCCGGCGCGCTGGATGCGTCCGCCGGACTGGATGCTGTCGTCGAGCGCGGGCGGCGGATGGCGGGGATTGCGGGAGCGATGGCGGCCGTCCTCAAGCTCGATCTCGCAACGGTGGAGGCGCTGTGCCGTGCGGTCGGGGATGAGGTCGTGGTGGCCAATCATAACGCTTCGGACCAGATCGTCGTGTCCGGCACCGAACCCTCGGTCGAGGAGTTGGCCCGCCGGGCCGAGCGAAAGGGAGGGCGAACGATCCGGCTATCGGTCTCCGGGCCATTCCATTCACCACGGATGGCGGGCGCACAGGATGCCCTGGAGCCAACGTTGCGGCGTCTTCCATTCTCGACGCCGACCGTGCCCGTGGTGTCCGCCGTCACCGGGACCGCCGAGTGGGATCCCGAACGGCTGCGCGAGCTGCTGTGCCGACAGATCACCGCACGGGTCCGCTGGGTGGATGTCGTCGAGCGACTGCGGCGCCTCGACATCGTCGTGGCCGTCGAAGTGGGCTCCGGCGACGTGCTGACGCGGCTCGGGCGAAGAACGACGGACGATATCCGCTTCTTGACGTACAAGGAGGCGTTCGATGAACGGGATTGAGGGCGGTACGGCCATTGTGACGGGCGCAACCCGCGGCATCGGGCGGGCGATCGCCGAGGCCCTCTGCGCGGGGGGCGCCAACGTCGTCGGAATCGGAAGAAACGCGGGCGCTGGCGAGGAACTCGAACGCTCCGTGCCGGGGTTTCATTTCTGGCCCGTCGACGTGACCGACGGCGCCGCGCTTGACCGGTGCGTCCGGGAAGTGATCCAGCGCTTCGGTGGGGTCGATCATCTCGTCTGCAATGCCGGGATTACCGCCGACGGGCTGGCCCTCCGAATGTCCGACGAGGCCTGGTCCCATGTGCTCGATGTCAACCTGACGGGGACGTTCCGCGCCATCCGCGCTGTCCTCCGAACGATGGTCAAACAGCGGCGCGGCGCGATCGTCGCCGTATCGTCAGTGGTCGGTCTCACCGGCAACGTCGGTCAGGCGAACTACGCCGCATCGAAGTCCGGCATCATCGCCCTGTGCCGCAGCATCGCCAAGGAGGTGGCAGGTCGAGGGATCCGCGTCAATGTCGTCGCCCCCGGTCTCGTCGACACCGGCATGACCGCCGTGCTTCCCGCGGAGGCCCGCGCGGCCTACCTGGATAGGATCCCGCTGAAACGAGCGGGAAAGCCGGACGAGGTGGCAGCGGTTGTGGCGTTCTTGCTTTCGGATCAGGCTTCCTATATAACTGGTCAGGTGATCGAGGTCAACGGGGGACTGCATCCCTGAACCAGGCAAGATGAGGGAGGTTCATCGAGCATGAGCGACATCTCGAACAAGGTGAAGGCGATCATCAGCGACCAACTGATGGTCGACCTAGAGGAGGTCAACGACGAGGCCTCATTCGTCGAGGATCTGGGCGCGGACTCACTCGATACGGTCGAGCTGATCATGGAGTTCGAGGACGAGTTCGGGGTCGAGATCTCCGATGAGCAGGCCGAGCAGATCTCCACCGTTGGAGAGGCCGCCGCCTACCTCGAGAAGCTGCTTGCCAACAAGTCCGATTGACCGGCCGACACGCCGCGAAGACGGGGCAACGTGCCGTACGTTGCCCCGTCTTCGTTGACCGGAGGAAGATGCGAGGGGGTCCGGATGGCCCAAGGTGAGAAGCGGGGGAGGATCGGCAACGGCAGCACCAATCCGTATCACGAGGACCGCAAGTACGCCGAGCCGACCGTCTGCCCGCGCTGCGGGCTCGTCTATCGCAACGGCCGCTGGCAGGACGCTCCGCCCGACGATATAGCCCACCACGAAAACCACTGCCCGGCGTGTCGCCGGGAGATCGATCGACTTCCCGCCGGGCTGGTTTTCCTCTCCGGTGGCTATCTCGACCGGAGACGGGACGAAATCCTCAGCATCGCCAGGAATCAAGCGTCATCCGCCGCCGCGCAGCGTCCGCTGCAGCGGATCATGTGGATTGAGCAGGACGAGGAAACGACGGAGCTGGCCACGACCGACAGCCATCTCGCCGTTCGCATCGGCAAGGCGATCGAGCGGGCGTGCAAGGGGACATTGACAATCAAGCATGCCCACGATGCCCCGCTGATCCGCGTCTACTGGCAGCGTGAAGACTGACCCCGATCGGGGACCGCGACGCTCGCACGCTTCCGGCCATCTCGTCGAAGCCCTCCGGGTGGCGGTCGAGGCGGCGCATGCGGCCGAGGACATTCTTCTCGAGGGCTTCTCCGCGCCCGACAAGCAGCTTCGCACCAAGCGTCACCCGTACGATCCGGTCACCGTCTACGACCGCCGGGCAGAGGAGGCGATCGTCGGCTGCCTTGCCGCGGCCTATCCGCACGACGGCATCGTTGCCGAGGAGTCGCCCGATCTGGCCGGCCGATCAGGCCGTCGCTGGATCGTCGATCCCCTCGATGGCACGAGCAACTTCGTCGCCGGGATCCCTCACTTCGCCGTATCGATCGCCCTCGCCGCCGGCGAAGAACCGCTGCTGGGTTGTGTCCACGATCCGGTGCGGGCCGAGACCTTCACCGCCCTGCGTGGCGGCGGCACCCGCGTCGGTACCCGTGCGGTGCGGGTGAGCGACCGCTCGGCGCTCGACGGCGCCGCCGTGAGCGTTGGCTGGTCCCACGATCCCATCCGACGTGGTCGGACGATCGAGCAGCTCCGATCTCTCCTCCCCCGTGCCGCGTTGGTGCGCAGCCTCGGCTCGGCGGCCCTCGACCTCGCGTACATCGCCGCAGGCCGACTCGATGCGGCGTGGTACGCGGCGCTGCATCCCTGGGACGTGGCTGCCGGCATCGTGCTCGTCGAAGAAGCCGGAGGCATTATCACCGATTTTGCCGGCGGCCCGGTACGCGATCCGGGAGTGGGGATTGTAGCGTCCAACGGACGGTGGCACGGGACGCTGCTCCGTGCTATCGGATAGCTCCGCCATGGCCGCCCCCGTTTCCCGATACCGATCGATCGTGCCGGACTGGTCGCGGTTCGTGGAAGCGTGTCGTCGTCCTCTTCCCAACACCGTTCGAGTCAACACCCTACGCATCGGCCCCGACCGGCTGGTCGACCGCCTCACGCGGGCCGGGTTCGACGTCACCCGCATCCGTTGGGAGAACGCGTTGCTGCAGCTCGATCGGCCGGCCGGGTCGACGATCGAGCACTGGCTCGGTCTGTTGTATGTCCAGGAGGCATCCCAGCTCCTGCCCGTCCTCGTCCTCGATCCCCAGCCCGGGGAGGCGGTGCTCGATCTGTGCGCCGCTCCCGGCGGCAAGACGGGCCACATCGCCGCTCGGATGTGCGCAACGGGTCCGCTCGTCGCCAACGAGCCAAGCGGACGTCGGCAGCCTTCCCTGCTGTCCAACGTCAATCGGCTCGGACTTCTCAATGCCACGGTCACGGCGCACCGCGGGGAGGGGTTCCCCCTCGAGGTGCCGTTCGATCGAGTCCTGGTCGACGCCCCCTGTTCGGCCGAAGGGACCCTACGCAAGGAGCGGTCGGTGTGGGAAGGGGCCGCCCCCCACACGATCGCCCGTCTCGCCCGTCTGCAGAAACGATTGATCGTGCGAGCCTACGATCTCCTGCGACCGGGGGGCATCCTCGTCTACTCCACGTGCACGTTCGCCCCGGAGGAGAACGAGGAGGTCGTCGCTCACCTCCTGGCCGCACGCGACGCCCATCTGTGCCGCGTCGAGCTTCCGGTCTCCTCGACGCCCGGCCTTACCGGCTGGGGCGACCCGTGCTATGCGCCCGAACTACAGCGCTGCGCCCGTGTCTACCCGCACCACATCGACAGTGGAGGTGCCTTCATTGCCCGACTCCAGCGACCCCTGCCGTGATCCTCGGACGTACCTCGAGCGGCGGTTCGGGGTTCCCATTCCCACCCTCGACGCGCTGACATTCGTCGAACGCCGCGACGCGTGGTGGGTCTGCACCGCTGCCCCCCACCCCGGGATCGAGTCCAACCGTCCTCCCGGCCTACGGGCGCTGCGTCACCAGCCCGGCGGCCTCAAGCCCACGAGCGCGTTCCTTGTCGCGCTGGGCGACTGTATCATCCGGTCGCGCATCGATCTGACCATCGACGCGCTACGCAGCCTCTTGCTCGGCCACCGACTCAAAGCGGTCATCGATCTGACCGACGGGTATGTCGCCGTCTGCTACCAAGATGATGTGCTCGGCTGTGGGGTCGTCCGACACGGTGTCCTGCGGGGCCTGATCCCCACCGGTCGGCGTCGGGAGCTTCTCGCCTGCCTGGACCGCGGGCCGGCCGACTGAACCGCCGCTGTTGTAATCCAGATCACAGATTCCGGACCCTCCCATCGGCTAGAATCTACAGCGGAAGTTGGATCGATCGATAAGGAGGTACGGAATGCGAACTCGAGCCCTGCTACTCGCTGTGGTGTTGCTGTTGTCTTGTGCCGCCGCCGCGAGTGGACAACCGGATAACGTGATGTTCATCCTCGACGCTTCGAACAGCATGAACAAGCCGTTCGGAGAGACTACCCGCATCGACACGGCCAAGGAGGCGTTGATCGACCTGCTTGACATCGTCTCAGCGATCGACCGCGCCGGACTGTTCGTGTACGGCCATCGGGTGGACAAGGACAACGAAGTGGAGAGCTGTCAGGATATCGAGGCGCTGCTGCCGGTTCTCCCCGGAGATGCACCCGACAACGCGCAGGTCGTCACAACGATCCGAGCCATCGAGGCGCAAGGGAAGACCCCGATCGCCGAGGCGCTGGTCACCGTGGCCAACGCCCTTGCGGCCTACACCGGCGAGAGCGTCATCATCTTGATCACCGACGGTGAAGAGACATGCGGGGGCGACCCGTTCGTCGTCGCCGAGATGCTCGCCACGCTGGACCCCCCGATCGTCCTGCACATCGTCGGTCTCGATGTCGAACCGGACGTGTGCGACGTCCTCACCGGGATCGCCGGCGCCGCCGGAGGGACCTACTGCGGCGTGGAAGCAGCGGAAGGGCTGCTGGAAGCCCTGTACACGGCTGCCGGAACCGATGCCCCGGAGGCTCCGGACGTCGAGCCCGCCCGGATGGTGCCGTCCCGCTTCGCCAGGTTGGGGGTCACCAACGTGATCTACGGCACCGAGGGCGACGATGTGCTGTATGGAACCGCCGAAGGCGACCTGATCCTCGGATTGGGCGGCGATGACTTCCTCATCGGACTCGACGGCAATGACGTGCTGTGCGGCGGGCCGGGCAACGACATCCTCGAGGGTGGAGAAGGCAACGACCTCCTGGACGGCGACGTGGGCGACGATCTGATGTTCGGCGGACCGGGTAACGATCACCTCTGTGGAGGCCCCGGCGACGATGCGCTCGAAGGCGACGCCGGCAACGACGTGCTCGACGGCGGACCAGGCACCGATTCCCTGCTCGGCGGCCGAGGTGACGACGTCCTGTACCGTGGCGACTGCCACGATACGCTGATGGAGGGGAAGATCGTCGAGGGCTCGTACGGGCGGTGCCCGTTGTGTGACGCGTCCGGCGCCCCGATCGATGACTGTCCCCCGCTGCCGGCGACATCCGTGTGTCCACCGCCGCCGGCATGTCCGGCGCCGATGATGACCACGCAGCCCGTCTGTCCGGCGCCCCGACCGCTCAAGACCCTCGAGGAGGGCGAGTCGATTCAGCTGCACGGAACGGTGAGCGATGCCGACTGCAACGTGGTCGACGCGGTGTGGCAGGCCAGCGCCGGGTCGTTCGACGACCCGGCATCACTGCATCCCGTGTACACGGCGCCGATGCTGGATGGGTGCGATGATCGCGACGTCGAGGTCACCCTGACCGCCTTCGACAGCTGCGGTGCGACGGCATCCGATGCCTTCCTGCTGCACATCGTGAACGTGAACCATCCCCCGAGTGCCGATGCCGGCCCACCCGTCACCGTCGACGAGGGAGGTTCGGTCGTCCTCGCCGGCACCGCGTCCGATCCGGACCGGGAAGGGCTGCGCTACGAGTGGACCCTCAGCGGAGGGCTCGGCTCGCTGAGCAACCGCTGCATCCTGCAGCCGGAGTTCGTGGCCCCGCAAATCGACGCCTGTGACGGAATCGAGATCACCGCGACGCTGACGGTCTCCGACCCATGCGGCGCGACCGCGCGTGACACGGTGTTGATCCGGGTGCGAAACATCAACGCAGCCCCCACCGTGGACCTCGGACCGGATTTCACCGTCGACGAGGGGAGCGTTCTACAACTGACCCCCGACATCTCCGATCCCGATGGCGATGCGCTGCGCATGTGCTGGACAACCACCGCGGGCGTCATCGACCGGCCGTCGAGCGCCTGTCCGATGCTGACCGTTCCGTTGACCTCTCGCTGCGACGGCGAGTCGCTGGTCGTCACCTTGACGGTGACCGACCGCTGCGGGATGTCGGCATCCGACTCGGTGACAGTGCATGTGCGCGACGTCAACGCAGCCCCCACCGTGGACCTCGGGCCGGATCTGTGTTTGCTGGAATGCGAAAGCATCCTGCTGCGCCCGAACGTGTGTGATCCCGACGGCGATGCGCTGGAGTACACATGGACCGCGACCGGCGGCGTCTTCGCCGACCTCGCGGCTCCAACGACGGTGTACACCGCGCCCGAGACCGATTGCGATGGCGCCCAGGTGACCCTCACGTTGACGGTGACCGATCCATGCGGGCTGCGTGCGACCGACTCGATCCAGGTCCGCGTCGAGAACGTGAACCGCCCTCCGATCGTCAAGGCCGATCCGTAGGGACACCCGGCCGGTCTTCGGTCGATCCTCAGAAGGAGAGAACAACGGGACCGCTCCGCCCGGCTGGGCGGAGCGGTTTCGTCGGTTTCACCTTGGACTGGGGGCGAGCCCCGGACATGTCGCCGATCAGCCTCTGCCGCGCAGCCGAACGTCACAGAGCGCCACGGCGAGCTTCCCGGCCACCCGTCCCACCCCACCCTCGTCGGTCGAGGAATCGGGAATCCGCTCGGGGGAGCCTACGGATCGTCGGACCGGTGAACGAGACCGAAGCGATCACGCGTCCGGGTTCGTCGCGCCCCGGTGCGGCGATACAGCGACCGCCGCATGCGGCTTCCTCGTCATCCAGCGCGTGATCGCATCCCGTTGGAGCCCCTAGTCCAGCGGCGGCGTTCCCGCCCTCCGTCAGCGACGGACGATAGGATCGAAGGTGGTTCCGCACGCGCTTCGCAACGATACCCGGTGCACGACGGGATCCGCGAGGACCGGACCGATCGTTTCGATTCCGGACTCCGGACTGCCCATCAGGGAATCGGGCTATCGCGGCGTTCGTTCACGACGCTTCCTTCTCCCACACCGGAGTCCGCCACTCGTCATGGCGCCGGTCGATCCCCCGGGCGATCTCGGCGTAGGCACGCTGAATCCCGCGGGTGATCGGGCCGACGCGCCCATCCCCAACGTGGAGGCGATCCACCGACTTCACCGGCATGATCTCCCACCCGGTGCCGAGGAAGAATAGCTCGTCGGCCACGTACAGCTCGGTGCGATCGATGGTGCGTTCCTCGAATCCCACCTCCAGCACCTCCCGAGCGATCGTGCCCACCGTGTCGCGCGTGATGCTTTCCAGGATGCTGCCGGTCACCGGAGGGGTAATGAGGGTGCCGTTCCGAACCATCGCCAGACACGCCCCGGGCCCCTCGGTCACCTTGCCGCAGGCGTCGAGGAGGATCGGCCAATCGTAGCCGCTGACCGTCGCTTCCATGGCCGCCAACCTGCCGTTGTGGTAATTCGAGAAGCACTTCAACCGCGGCGGCGTGACATTGTCGGCAATCCTCGTCCACGAGCTGACGCACACGTCAAGCGCGTGCTCGGGGTCGCGATACGAGCTGAACGGCCACGAGTCGATCACCAGCTCGGTCGGCTTCCCCGGCTGCGGCTGCAGCAACTCCCGAACCACCCCGGCCTGGAACACATACGGACGGATGTAGACATCCCCCCGATACGCGTTCGCCCGCAGCAGGTCGAACACCGCCGCGCGCACCTCCTCGTGCGTGTACCGGAATCCGTAGCGGACCATCTTGATCGACGCCAAGAACCGTCGTAGATGGTCATCGAGGCGGAACGCGTAGAGCTGCTCATCGTCGTGGTTCCAGTACGCCTTGATCCCCTCGAAGATCGCGGCAACGGAGGCATGGCCGACGGCGTTGACGTGGATCAGCGCTTCTTCCCAAGGGACCAGCTCCCCGTTGCGCCACAGTACCGTGGCCCGCTCCTCCGAGTAGATCTCCGCCATGACTCGCCCTCCTTTGTTGCGGTCGACCACAAGCACGTCGACGTCCCGCCGAACGATCAGTCTTCCCGCCGAATCCTTCGGATCTTGAATACGTGCGGATTGGCCACATCCGGACATAGGTGGGTCGAAACGTCCTGGTCCTCCTTCAGCCACGGAAGCGACGCTCCGTAGCGCATCGCCACCAGCTTTGGCAGCATGCTTCCCAGCGCGTGTACGCACATCCCCTTGCCGAAATCAAGCTGCTCGCCCTCTCCCGACCACGTCCAACGATCCCCGACGCTGTGCCCCGCCGCGCAGAACCCTTCCCCCTCGACCAACGTGATCTCCAGATCGTAGGCCCAATCTCTTCTCTTGTCCATCGTCCCTCCTTCGGCTACCCCTCGTCCAAGCCGAGCAGTCTGGCCGGATTGGCCGCGGTCATCGTCCGGATCTCCTCAACGGAGATCCCCAAGTCGAGCATGCACGCGATGAACTCACGGAATCCCTCCACCGGAGGCGGCAGCGTATACACTCCGAGATCGGTCGACATGACGCAGTGCTCGGCACCGACCTCGCGAATCTGCTCGGCCACCGTTCGCACCCCCATCCCCGGGGCTTCCTCCATCCCCTCGTCAATCGAGACGTACTCCTTCTCGACGTAGTAGTGGGTCTTCGGTATCGGCGTGGTGTGAGTGAACGCAGCCAGCGTATGCTCGATCAACGCTCCGCGGGAGGCCGCCTCCTTCTGCTGCTTCACCGGCATGTTCTTGGTCACCCCGCTGGCGAGGACAACGTACCGGATTCCGTACTCGTGGGCCAGTTCGATGAGCCGTAGCGCCTCCTCATTGGAGACGTGACCGCTGCGCAGGTACACTTCCGGCCGCTCCGCGATCATCGACAGGATCTCATCGAGTTCCGGCGACGGCTTCTCGTCGATGGGGATCCGGATCGCGCGGCCGAGTTCCTGATCACGGAACTTCGGGTACAACTCCCCCAACGACTTGAACTGCCCGTCCACCGTTCGCCCTTCTCGACTGGCCTGATAGAAGGTCGAGTGCGTCCCGAAGCTGATGAACCGAGCACCGGACCCGTAGTGGAGTGCGGTGCGAACCGCCCGGGGATTCATGCCGCCGTACACCGTATTCATGACCAGTCCGCCGTACACGGGGAAATCCGGCACGCGTCGCTGGACGAGCCACGCGGTTCCGGTGGACATCTCGAACACGTCCATGAAGCAGATCGCGCGCATCCCGGCGTCCCGCGCCTGTTCCGCCGCTTCGAACGGATCGGCGCTGCGCGGGCTGCTCGGCAGATGCGGTCCGGCGTGGACGTGGATGTCAATCGCTCCCTTCAGCAACTCGCGGCTCAGCTCGACACTCCGGCCATCCGGCAGGAATTTCAGTTCACTCATGTTCGCTCCTTCCATGACTCCTCGACCGATCCGATCCTCTCCGGGTCACCGATGTCCGCACCGCCTAGCCGATGCAGATCAGCTCGCTCTGCGGCGCGGTCAATACGCGGGCACCGTCCTCCTCGACCACGACGTTTTCCTCCAGCCCGATTGGAGGCGTCGTTCCGTCGCCGGTCCGTCCGTACAGGAACGGCTCCACGGTGTACACGTTACCCACCTCCAGAGGAACCTTCCCCTTGTCCCCGTACCGCGGAACCAGCGGCGACAACAGGCCGCCGCCGTCGTGGGCGCGGCGACCGATCTGGTGACCGAGCGCGTTAGGGTACGCCGGCAGACCGGCGTCGGTGATATGGTCACGTGCAATCTTGTCGATCTCCCAACCGAGAACCCCCGGGCGGATGGCCTCGATCGCGAGATGGGTGGCGTCCCGTACCGCAGTGAACCGCTCTTGGAAGTGCACCGGCGGCTTCGTCTCCCCGTCGCGAAGGAAGTAGAACGTCCTGGTGAAGTCCGAGGTGTAGGAGCGATACGATACCCCCATGTCGACGATCATGACGTCCCCCGCCTTGAGCTCATACGGCCCGGGAAAGCGGTGACCGACCCCCATGTGGCCGGCCGCCACGATGGCGCTCTCGCCGAACGCCGCTGGCGCTCCGTAGTGCACCTGCCGTTCGTGGATGAACTCCCCCACCTCGATCTCGGTCATTCCAGGACGGGCGAATCCCGCGATCTCGTCGAAGATCCGATGCGTAATCTGAATCGCCCGCTCGATGCGCCGTAGCTCCTCGGGCGTCTTTCGCGCCCGTAGCGGCAGGAGGATCGACTCGGCGGAGACGACGTGATCCTCCAACTGCCGATCGGCGACGAGTTGCCGCAACCGGCGGAACAACCCGTACGTCAGCCCGTCGACGAGGAAGTCCTCGGTCGAGAAGTTGAGGGCGATCCGTGTTGGGGCCACCCGCTCGAACGTCCGGCAAAACGGGCCTTCAATCCCCTCCAGTTCGTAGGCGAGGACCTCATCGAACACCTCGGTTTCCGCCACCGCGTCGCGATCGTAGTTGGCGACGATCGCGATCTTCTCTCCCGATTTCGTGAAGAAGAACGCCGACTCGCCCACCATCGGGTAGCCCACGTACAGTACAGTCGACGGGTCGCTGCCTTCCCGGCAGTACGCGATCCAGCAGTCGGCTTCCATCGATGAGAGCAGCTCGTCGAGCTGCGCCTGTTTCTCGGCAATCAGTCGTAGGTCCTCGCGGTTCACCTGGAACTCCTTGTCTACGTCTTGCCGCGCAGCTTGGGATCCAGGACATCGCGCATCCCGTCGCCCAGCACGTTGATCGTCAGCACCGTGATCATGATCGCCAACCCCGAGAAGGTGGAGATCCACCACGCCCCCCGCAGCTGATGGCGGGCGGCGCTCACGATCGCCCCCCACTCGGGCGTCGGCGGCTGCGCCCCGAATCCCAAGAAGCTCAGCGACGATGCGGAGAAGATCGCCCCAGCCAGCCGCAGCGTCGCCATGGTGATCGCCGGGGCGAACACCTCGGGCAACACATGACGAAACAGAATCCTCATCCGATTGGCGCCGATGGCCTGCGCCGCTTCCACGAACGGCGTTTCCTTGATCGACAGGACGCACGCGCGGATCAGGCGGGCGAACGGCGGGGTGGCCGAGATGCCGATGGCGATCGTCACACTCGTCAGTCCCGGTCCAAGGATCGCGATGATCAGCAGCGCGAGCAGCACCGACGGAAACGCCAATCCGATGTCGACAATCCGCATGATCAGCGAGTCGAGCTTTCCGCCGAAGTAGCCGGAAACCAGCCCCAGCACCGTGCCGAGGATCCCCGAGATGGTCACCGCGGCGAGCCCGAGCAGCAAAGAGTACCTCGCTCCGTGGATCACGCGGCTCAACACATCTCGGCCCATCATATCCGTCCCGAACGGATGGGCCCACGACGGCGGCTGCAGGCTGTCCGCGGGGTGAATCCTCGTCGGGCTGTACGGGGTGATCTGCGCCGCGAAGATTGCCAGCACGCACAGGAAGAGGAGGAACAGGCTCCCCATGACGATACGCGGGTTTCGAAGTGCTCTTCGCATCGCTGCCTCCTAGTCGTAGCGGATCCGTGGATCGACGTACGCGTAGCTGACGTCCACCAGCAGGTTGACGAAGATGAAGACGCCAACGGTGAAGAACAGCAGTGCCTGCACGAGCGGATAGTCCTTGTCGGAAATCGATCGGACCAACATGTTGCCGATCCCCGGTCGTCCGAACACCGTCTCCACAATCACCGCCCCGCCAAGCATGTAGCCGGCCAGCATCCCGGACATCGTGATCACCGGAATCAACGCGTTGCGCAGCACATGCTGCACCGTCACGCGCAGCTCGCTCAATCCCTTGGCCCGCGCCGTCGTTACGTAGTCGAGGTACTTGATTTCCAGCACGCTCGACCGGGCGAACCGCGCCAGGTATCCGCCTCCGTAAAGCCCCAGGGTCAACGCCGGCAGCACCAGCTTGGCGAATCCACCGACGCCGAAACTCGGGAACCATCCCAGATAGAGCGAGAAGACAAGCATCAACAACAGTCCTAGCCAGAAGCTCGGTGCCGACACGCCGATCAGCGCCACCACCATGACCAGATTGTCGACCCATTTCCGCTCGGTGATCCCCGCCCATACACCGATCGGTATGCCGATCAGCAGCGACACCACCACCCCTGCAATGGCGAGCTCCAGCGTCGGCGGGATGTTCTGTGCCAGGATGTCGGCCACCGGCCGGTACTGCTTATATGATTCTCCGAGATCGCCGCGCATCGCGTTACCCAGCCAATCGACGTACCGCTGGATGAACGGCTTGTTCAACCCGAGTTCCTCGCGGATGCTCTCCAGTCGCTCTTGCGACGGGATGTTCGGGAAGAACATCGCCACGACCGGATCACCGGGGACCAGCTGCATCGCTCCGTAGACGACGAGGCTCGCCAAGAACAGCGTCACCACCATCTGCAGCGTACGCCGAATGAGGTACGTGACCATGACCCTCTAGCGCCTCCGTTCTGCGTCTCGCGTCACCGTCCGCAGAGGGTGTGGCGCGCCACCGATGGCGGCGCGCCACACCCGATCCTGCTTCGAGAGAAGCTTCTCTACTCTACGATCTTCGCGTCGTAGAAGATCGGCGCTCCGCCGATTTCCACCCGAATGCCCTCGATACGGCTCGACACGCCGAAGGCGTTGGCGATGGCGAACAGCGGGTTGCTCAGCGCCATCTGGTTCCAGATGAGCTGGACCTGCTTCGCCGCTTCCACCCGCTCGTCCTCGTCGGTCGTCGTCCGTGTGATGTCGATCAGACGATCGAGCTCTTCGTCGACGTACTTGGCGTAGTTCGACGTCCCGATCATGTCCGAATGGGCAAACCGATACAGCCGATCGACGGTGTCCACGCCGGAGCTGCCGACCACGCAGCTGTTCCAAGGACCTGGGCAGCACTGCGCGCAAGTCGTCATCATCTCCGACCCGGTGGTCACCGTGATGTTCAGCTTGATGCCGACCTCAGCAAGGAAGCCCTGCACCATCTCGGCCGGCGCCTCGGCGAGGTAGCCGGGGAACGACACGAAGTCGATCTCCAGATCCATGCCGTCCTTCTCACGGACCCCATCGTTGTTGCTGTCGACCCAGCCGGCACCCTCGAGCAGCTCGCGCGCCTTGTCCGGATCGTAGGGGTACATGTC
>CAZLER010000010.1:9259-61376 GCA_964558595.1 uncultured Thermotogae bacterium | reverse complement strand
GGCCGCCAGCTGGCTTGATGCGGTGCGGAGTCGCTCCCTGTCGACGCTGAAGGACAGTCCGCGGTTGTGGTCGATGTAGTTCCAAGCTCGGCTTGCAGCACGGTCGAGGAGATCATCCGTGGCGGCAACACCCGGGAACTGCTGAAGGCTGGTGGGTAGGTTCCAGCCTCGCAGGACGGACTCAGTGGCGCGACACCGTTCGCCCGATGGATCCAGGATCAACGATTGGACGAGCAGCCCCAGTCCGACCAGCTCGCCGTGGAGCCCAGCATCGGGATCGATCTCGTAGGTGAGGGCATAAGCCATGGCATGAGCGATGTTTAGACGGAAGAATCCCCCACAGAGGCCGCTTGCCAACCCAGCACCAAGAATGCAGGCGCTCATCGTGCGCTCGAAGGCGGCATCGTCGGCTTCGACTTCACCGGCCAGGACCGCTTGTCCGTCCGAACTGAGGATTCGCTCCGTATAAGCTTGCGCGACCCCAAGTGAGAAGACCGCTGCGCCTGTGGGCAGTACGACGTCTGCGGCGAGTTCAGTCTCGAGGCACCGAGCCCAGGCGTCAGCAAGACCGGATGCAAGGAGACGCCGAGGGCAGGTCACGAGAACGTCAAGATCGATGATCACGGCCTCCGGTGCCGGGGCCTGGACTTCTCCAGTGATGTACGCACCCCTCTCATCATGGATGATGGCGAGAGCCGTGGTGGCTGCGCATGTAGCCGGGCTGGTCGGAACCGTGATCAGCGGAAGACCTTTGCGGCGCGCGGCGGCCTTGGCGGTGTCCAATGCTTTGCCTCCCCCGACGGCGACGACCACGGCACCACGGGGTAGCGCCTCCGAAGTCGCGCGAATGGCGGAGGGACAACACTCCCCACGGAAAGGCAACACGTGAAGACAATCGACGTCCGCCTCCGAAAGAGAGGAGCGGAGAGGTGTCAGGCACAACTCCAGCGCGTTCGGCCCGCCCACAACGACCGCTTCGTGGGCATATCGCCTGGCCACCTCCCCAACGTGGTCCAGTGCATGTCTCCCGATGATCGTCCATGTGGGAGCGATGGCCCATTCGGTCATTACGCCCCTCCCTCCGAAACCGCGGCTTCCAGGTGGTTTTCGCCGCCGATGACTCCTTGACGTGCTGTCGACAGGCCGATAGACTACTTACAATAATGAAACTTGCGTACCATATTACGACAAGGATCACCGTCGGACAAGCTCTTCTTCCGGGTTCGCATGAGGTGTCCCGGTGAACGCACCCCAATGCTGGCTCACTGAGCCGGAGGCAATGCAGTTGCTTCGGGGATGCGGGATTCCGTTTGTTCCGTTTGACGTTGCGCGGTCGCGCGAAGAAGCCGAACGGATCGCGCGGCAATGGCCTGAACCAGTGGTCCTGAAGGTCGTCTCCCGTGGGATTCTCCACAAGTCGGACCTTGGCGGGGTGCGACTGAATGTTCGCCAGGCAGACGTCGGGCGGACGTACGACGAGATGGTGGAGTCCCTGGCCGACCATGCGGGTGCGCTCGGAGTGGAAGGGATTCTCGTCCAACCCCAAGCCGAACCTGGCATTGAGGTGATGATCGGTGTCAAGCGCGATCGATCGTTCGGTCACGTCGTCCTTCTTGGCGCCGGGGGTGTACTGACAGAGCTCCTGGACGACGTGTCCCTTCGCTTGCTACCGATCGACCGAACGGAGGCCCGGGCGATGGTGCTCGAAACGCGTGTCGGCAGGCTCCTCGAGGGGACACGGGGGGGCGGGCCCCGAGACCGCGAGGCTGTGTGCGCTATTCTGGTGCGTCTGTCCGATGTGGTGGCACGACGGCCGGACATCATGGACGTGGATCTCAACCCGGTTGTGGTCCACACGAAGGGCGCGACGGCAGTCGATGCACTGATCGGTCTGCAATCGAAGGCCGCGGAAGAGGAGAGGAGATCGGACGATGCGTGAGAAACTGAAGCTGTTGGGGCTGAGCGCCAGTCCGAGGAAGGGGGGGAACTCCGAATACCTGCTCGAGGAGGTGGCACGCGTGGGCGAGAGGTTCGACCGCGCGGACGTCGATGTCGAACGGATCTGCTTGGCGGGAACCAAGCTCTCCCCTTGCCTCGCTTGCTACGGATGCATCGACGCGAAAGGGGAGTGCGTCATCTCGGATGACTTCCAGAGGATTCGCGATGCCTGGCTTGAAGCGGATGCGATCCTGTATAGCATTCCGGTGTTCGCGATGTCGATCCCGGGACAGCTGAAGTGCTTCTTCGACCGTTTGGCGAATAGCCTGATCTTCGATAAGACTGCGTCGTCGCAGAAGCTCAAGGTTGCCGGCACCGTGGCCCAAGGGATGCACTTCTCAGCCGGTCAGGAGTCCGCGATCCGAGAGATCGCGAATCTCACGATGCTGCTCGGCGGACTCCCCGTTGCGGGCGAGAGCTACAACGGCATTCGGGGTTGGACCTTCCAGAAACTCAGCAGGAGCACCTATCGGAAGCGGGCAGAAGCCGAGGATCCAGAGACATCGGAGCTGCTGGCGCAGGTAGGCGAAATCACGGAGACGCTGCTCACAAACGCTCTGATCGTTCGGTCAGGTCTGCGAGCCCAGGAGGGTTGGCTATCCCGCATTCCCGCCTATCGCTCCGCTCTGGAAGCTCTGTCGCGACGCCCATGAGTCGGTACGTGGAAGTGGATGCTTCGCGCTGTACGGGATGTCGAGCATGCATGTTGACATGCAGCCTCCGAAGAACTGGAGAATCGCGGTTGTCTGCCTCGGCGATCCGTGTCGCGTCGTCGATGGATGAGGGGAAGCATGCTCCGATCGTCTGTCTGGCGTGCGCAGGTAGACCCTGTATCGAAGCTTGCCCAGTTGGGGCGATCGTTGACAAAGAAGACACTCCGTTTCTCGATACTGACCGGTGTACTGGGTGTAGAAGCTGTATCAAGGTCTGTCCATTCGGTGCGATCGGCTACGATGCCGTCGAAAACGTGGCCGTGAAGTGCGATCTCTGCGGTGGAGATCCGTTGTGTGTACAGGTGTGCAACGCTGCGACGACCATGCCGGGTGCGCTTCGGATCGTTGAGGGTCCGCCAGAGCACGAATCTCTGCAAGCTGCGAGGCAACGGCTTGCCGATACTGCCTCGTGGGAATGCGAGGAGGAGCGGCATGACGAATGAGAGGGATCACGCGATCGGAGTGAGCGATGGCCGCCTCCTGTGGGTGGACCTCTCCCGGGGGACGATCGCGTCGCGCCCGTTGGACACGGAGAACGTTCGCACCTACTTGGGCGGCCGCGGTCTGGCGGCGAGACTCCTTTGGAACTTGGTCCCGGCTGGGTTGGATGCAGAATCTCCAGAGAACCCGCTAATCTTCATGGCAGGCATGCTGACGGGAACCCCGGCACCGGCCTCGGGCCGTGTGACAGTCACGACGAAGAGTCCGACAACCGGATTGTACGTGAAATCCAGTGGAGGCGGTCATTTCGGAGAGATGATGAGGTTCGCCGGATACGATGGCATTGTAGTGCAAGGCGAGGCGCTCGCACCGGTAGTTCTTGTCGTACGCGGGAAGGAGGCTTCTCTGCAAGAGGCGGATGATCTGTGGGGTCTTCCGGTCGATCGGACGATCGAACAGCTTCGAACTCAGTTGGGGACGCCAGCGGCGCAAGTGGCCTGCATCGGACCGGCGGGGGAGAACGGAGTAGCATACGCCGCAATCATGCTTTCCCATCATAACGCGGCGGCCCGCGCCGGCGTCGGGACCGTGATGGGACGAAAGAAGCTCAAGGCGATTGCCGTTGTGGGCGAAGGAGGCATAGCTTTCGCCGATCCAAGGCGTTTCTTGGAGGCGGCTGTCAGGACGCGCCGCGTCGTGGCCGACGATCCGGTATCGAAGGCGCTGTTCGTCTTTGGAACATCTGGAGGGATTGGCCCGGCGAACGAGCAGCATCGATGGCCGACCCGAAACTTCCAGTACGACCAACACCGGCACGCTGAGGAGGTGGGGGGCGAACGTCTCAAACGCGGAGGGTATCTTGCTGGAAGGATTGGGTGCTCGTCCTGCACCACATCGTGTCACCGGTATAGCGTAGCAGAGGTCGGCGGGGCTCTCTATGCTGGTGGGGGGCCGGAATTCGAGACGTTCGGCTCGCTGGGGGCGGGGCTCGATCTGTCCGACATCCGCCACGTGATTGGAGCCGGCATTCTGTGCAATCAGCTTGGACTCGACACCATCTCTGCGGGGCTGACGATCCAATGGGCTATCGAATCGTGGGAACGTGGGGCTCTTCCCAAGTCGGTGGTTGACGGTTACCGGTTACAATGGGGCGACGGCCTCGAGTTGTTTCGACTGCTGCGTGCCATTGCGTATCGGGAACCCGGTTTGGGAGAGTTGCTCGCCAAGGGCACTGCGCGTGCAGCAGAAGAGGTTGGTGGAGATGCGTGGAAATGGGCCGTCCAGGCGAACGGTCTGGAGCAGTCTTGCCCCGAGACACGGATCAGCAAGGCGTATGCGCTGGCGTTTGCGGTGAATCCGCGCGGCCCGGACCATCTGACTGCAGAACCGATGCTTCCAGAATTCACGACGCCCGGGGCGCTGGAATTGCTGGATGAGCTTCTGGGGAACGATCCTGGTCTGCGGCGTGCCGATTCCACGGAGTTCCGCGAGACGATCGTCAAGTACCACGAGGATCTCTACGCCGCTCTCGATGCAACGGGCCTTTGCGCCTTCACCGGAACGTGCGCGTACAGCCTACGATCGGAACACATCGCCGAGTTGGTCTCCTCGGCTGTCGGATGGGAGATCAGCGGTGAAGCTATTCTCGATGTCGGTGAGCGGATTATACAGTTGGAGCGGGCATTTGGCGTCCGAGACGGTCGCGACCGCTCGAAGGATACGCTCCCGTGGAGGATCCTGCACGACCCGGTGCGCAGTGGCCCGAACGAAGGGATGACGACCTCGCCGGAAGAGCTGGGCGTCTTGCTCGACCGGTACTACGCTGTCCGGGGTTGGGACGCCTGCGGAATACCGACGCGATCCGCCCTCGAGCGGATCGGACTGCAAGATGTGGCGGACGAACTTGAGAAGCTGGATCGATTGGGCTCGGTCATCGACCGAACACCGGAATCGGGGGAAAGAGGACGGTTGTGACGCAGACGTTGAGCAAACAGGACGCCATCGATCTCTGGCAAGGAACCAGGATCCTGGGCTGCGGAGGAGGAGGCTCGCCGGAGGAAGGCCTGGAAGCGATTCGTAGAACGTACGATGACGAAGGAAAGGCGTTCGTCTTGACGACCGCGGGCGAACTGAACGGCAATGCGATGATCGTCACCGTGGGTTGGGTGGGGGGCGGGGTCTCTGAGGAGGAACTCCGACAAGTGGATCCATTTCATCGTCGCGCGGATGCCGTGCTATGTGCAATCGAAGCGCTGGAGGCGCATCTCGGACGGAGGTTCGAGGCCTACATGCCGTGCGAGCCGGGGGCGGGCAACAGCTTCGTCCCATTCCGGGCAGCCGCGCAGAACGGAGCGGTGGCGGTCGACCTGGATACGGCAGGTCGCGCGAAGCCTGAGGTCGTCAACTCCACGACAAGTGTGTTCGGTGTACCGTTGACCCCCTTGGCCGTAGCGAGCGAGTTCGGGGATGTATTGCTGATGACGGAGGCCGTCGACGAACGACGTGTCGAGATGCTCTGCCGCTACATCGCGCGTGCCTCCGGGGGGCTCTGCGCCGTGGCTCGGTGCCCAATCCCAGCGGCGGAGAGTCGGGGGAAGCTGATCTCAGGAACGCTATCGCGCTGTCTCGCTGCTGGTCGGGCTATTCGCATATCGTCGGATCCCGTCGGCGAATTGGCCCGTGCCTTGAATGCCGAACGGCTCTTCGACGGGACGGTCGAAGCGTATACGCGAAAGGAGGAAGGGGGATTCATGTGGGGGGAGATCGACCTGACGGGGCGAAGCGCGGATTCCGGTCACGCCTACAGGATCTACTACAAAAACGAGAACCTCATCGGTTGGAGAGACGGACGGCTCGACGCCACGACGCCCGATTTGCTTGCCATGGTGGATGCCGATACGGGGGAAGGGGTTTACAACTGGGCTGACGAGAGCCTCCGCGTAGGCCGGGGGGTTGTCATCTTGCGTGCACCTGCCGACCCACTGTGGCTCAACGAAAGGGGGCTCGAGCTCTTCGGCCCTCGGCACTTCGGGTTCGATGTCGACTACCTTCCTGCGCAAAACGGAGTCGGAAGGAGGCGTGAGACGTGTACCGAGTGATCCTTGAGGTACGCAGTGCGCATCCAGGATGCGCGGCCGGCTATGAGGTTGGAGAACAGATTGTCCTGGAACACGACATGATCCAGCTGGAACGCACCGATCGGTTATGTCCGTACGCCCTGTCGTCGCTGCTTCCGTACCTGCCGTTGTTGGCGCATGATACGAGTCCCTCGGATTGGATCCATCAGAAACAGGAGATCCAGTGTCCGGACTCGAAGACGCCGGTGGTCTTCTCCGTGCGACGCGAGCCGCTGAGAAGTCCCGGATGATTGGCTAGCAGCCGGTCCCCGCACTGGTACTGGGGCTGATGAGATCGCTGATTCGGTCGGCGGCGGTACGGACGAGCTTCGGATACGAGGAGCGGGTTTCGGCATCGAACCGATGCATCGGCCCACCGATGGAGAGGCTGGCGATGACGTTGCCATTGCGATCGAAGACCGGCGCGGCCACCGTGAATGCGCCGGCGTCGAGTTCTCCTACACTGATCGCATAGCCGCAGCTACGGATTGTCACCAACCTCTCCGCTAGCTCCTCGGCCGAGTCAAGGGTGTGTTCGGTGAACCGTTGGAAGGAGAGCGAGGCCAGCAGCTTCTCCAAGGCGGCGGGGTCGAGCCATGCAAGAAGGATATGTGCGGTCCCCCCGGCGTGAAGAGGATACGTCTCGCCCAGACGGTAGCTGAGTTTGAGACTGTGCCGGCTTTCCACTTTCGCTAGGCAGACGGCCTTATTGCCGATTCGCCCGGCGAGCAGGGCAGACTCGTTGGTCTGTGCGACGAGATCCTCCAATACTGGGTAGGCGAGATCGGCGACATGATAGGGGTTCCGCGCCGATTGCTCAAGCTCGAGGATCCGAGGCCCCAGCCGCAGGGTACGCCCGTCGATTTCTCGAACCAGGAAGCCGACGCGCTCCAGGGTCTGCACATACTTGTAGGTCGTGCTCTTGGACAATCCGAGATGCTGAGCGATGCGCGTCGTATCCCAGCGGGCATTCGTGTCAAGGAACAAGCAAAGGATCTCCAAGCCCCGACGCAGCGTGCTCAGCTCAATTCCGCTTCCAGTCGTCATCTCACCCCTTTACTGGCCTTGGCGACACCGGCCACCTCGGTCTCGATCCCCCGGCCTTCTCCATGGCTATTCTCCCCGCTATGCGCAGCATCATCTAGGTGATCCATGCCGCCAGGGCGCGGACCGCATCCTCGGGCATCGAATAGACAGGTAGGCCGCTTGCCTCAAGGGTTTGGGCCACTCCTGCAGTCTCCGTATCTCCCATCCAGCAGATGGCCGTGGGCAGCTTGGCCTTCTGATACGCTGCAGCCACGTCCTGCGCAACCTGCTCCTCGCCGAGCAGCGGAGCAGCGACGATGAGGACGGCATCATAGCTATGGGATGCGTAGACCTCTCGGAGGATCGTACCATACCGCCCAGGTGCTGGATCGCCGGCGAGGTCGATCGGGTTCTGCACAGAGCAATAGGGGGGGATCCTCTTCCGTAAGGCGCTTTGCAGTGATGAGGGAGTTGTCGCGACCTCCAGTCCGTGCCGTTCGCAGAGATCAGCTGCCACGACGCCGGGTCCGCCGAGGTTGGTGAGGATCAGAATGCGAGGGCCAGATCGCGGACGCTGTGCTGCGACCAGGCGAGCGATATCAAGGAAGTTGCGCACGGATTCCGCTTGGAGAATGCCCGATTGCTTCATCGCGGCGGCGAAGACACGGTCGGAGCCAGCAAGCGAACCAGTATGCGAGGACGCGGCGCGCGTGCCCGCGTCGGATCGTCCGCCCTTGAGGACGATGACCGCCTTGCCGCGGTCTCGGAACGCTGCTGCCGCGTCGACGAATGCCCGTCCACGACCGTTGTCGAACCCCTCGATGTAGCACATGGCGAAGCGGATTGTGTCGTCGTCGGCGGCGAAGGAGAGGAGCTCCGCTTCGTCTACCGAAGACTTGTTGCCCAGGCTCACCACCGAGTCGACCAGGCCTCGCTGTGCTCGATTGAGGTGGCTGATCAGTGTGCCGGCCAGTCCGCCACTTTGCGAGATGAACAGCCCGCTGCCCCAGACGGCCGGTCGGGGTCCGAACCACGCACAGACGCGTCCTCGTCGACTGATTACCCCCTGACAGTTCGGGCCAATCACTCGCAGCGCAGCTGCGCGCGAAAGTTCCTCCAATCTACGCTGCGCGCGCGCGCCGCGCGCGCCGGTCTCCGAAAAACCGGCAGAGATGACGACTGCTCCCCCCGCGCCGATCTCAGCCGCCTGTTCGATGACGGAGACGACGTGATCGCTGGGCACGGCGACGATGACCAGATCAACGGGGCCGGGAACGTCAATCAGGCTCGGATATGCCGGGAGTCCGAGAACAGACCGTTGCCGCGGGTTGACCGGATAGATGGGGCCATGGAACTCCGCGTCCTCCATGTTGGCAAGGATGGTGTGCCCGAGCTTCCCGGGAGTCGCTGACGCTCCCACAACGGCGGCCGACATCGGGAAGAGGATCGGACGAAGTGATCCTCGTGCATCGGTCCGGGTCATCGGGGATCCCCCGCTAGTCGAGGCACCGCCTTGGCACCATAGGGGTTCACCAATACGGTTGGATACTCCTTGCCTAGGCTGTGCAACGCTTCACGGATCGCCTCGTCAACCGAAGATGCCGGTGTCATCATCATCTCGCGGACTTGAGTGGCGGGAAGAGAAGAAACGAGGAAGACGCGGTGATGGGAGAAGACATGCTCGCACAAGTAGCAGGCGATATGCTCCCCGCGAACGTCAAACCCCTCCTGCTCTCGACGCCGAAGAACATCATCAGGACAGATGGCCTCCCGAAGCCACATGTACAGGGGATCACTGCCGACACCCTCAGCGCATTCCGCCACCAGTACGATCGCTCCCCCTTGCCGCACCGTCGGCACGCCCACCTGCATGCCACGCACAGCCTGGTAGAAGTTGATGTCAGTAGGAGCACCTCCACCCGAGGTGATCAGCAGGTCCACGGTGTGATCCATCGAGAAGGCGTACATGGCATCGGCGATGCGTACTCCTGCCTCCCAGGCCTGTTCCATGTCCCCGGCGACTGCTTGAACGAGTTCCCCACCGGGGGACCAGACGACGTTGAGGATGAAGTCGAGCCCCGCCATGTGAGCAGCCTCCATCAGCTCCTCATGGATGATATTGCCGGCAAGTCGGCAGAATCCCACGCCGGGGCGATTCACGTTCTCTGGTCGGTGGTTGCGGCGAATCGTCTCCTCGCCTGCCACCCCTGGCACGATCAGCTTCCTTCCGCCGCCGTAGCCAGCGATGACGTGGGGGATGATGCAGCCCGTGCCGAGCACGAGGTCGCTCTCGGCAACCGCACGGTTGATCCAAACAGGAGTGCCCCAGTTGGTGGTTCCGATGTTCACCAGCGACGCACGATCAGCGGCGTTGTGGTCGAGCCGCTCGACTCTCGAGAGCACCGTACTACCGAGTCGCTGGCGTGCTTCATCGTCCGTGATGGGGCGGTGGCCTCCGCCCGCGATCATCACCCTGATCGAATCATCGGCGATCCCCGCTTCGTTCAGCTCGTCGAGGAGTAGGGGGAGGATGAGCGCATCCGGGACGTCACGCGTGAGGTCGCAGACAAGAATGATCGGGTTTCGGCGGCCACGCGCGAGTTTGCCCAGACGGGCACTCCCGATCGGATGCTCCAGTGCCCGCCGGAGTTCCGCCTCGGAATCCCTGACACCTGGCCGGATGTCCGGCCTCGCGACCGTTACATCCAGGGATTCCGGCAGCGATGCGGTTCGCGTCTCCCTTCCGTACAGGAGAGCTATCTCCTCCGTGCTCATCTACGTACTCCCAAGATGGCCCCGGCTGCAGCGGAGGTAACGTCTCGCGCGTAGCGCGCGAGGATCCCTTTCTTGACCCTGGGTTCTATGGGCGACCAGGTCGCCCGCCGGTGGTCGAGCTCTTCGGGCGACAGCCCGATGTCGAGGATGCGATCATCGATGTCCATGCGGATCGTGTCGCCGTCGCGGACGAGGGCGATCGGTCCGCCGGCCATGGCTTCGGGAGAAACGTGACCTACGACGGGTCCGCGGCAAGCTCCGGAGAATCGCCCATCTGTGACAAGGGCACATGTCGCGTCGAGCCCCTTCTCGACCAGCGCTTCGGTTGCCGAGATCATCTCACGCATGCCGGGACCGCCCTGCGGCCCCTCGTATCGAACGACGACGACATCGCCAGCGGTGATCTCTCCGGCGTAGATGGCGTCGCGCGCCTCCTCTTCGGAATCGAAGACGCGAGCGGGGCCCGAGTGACTTCGCATCGATGTGGCAACGGCCGACTGTTTCACGACACACCCCTCCGGGGCCAGCGAGCCCTTGAGCACGGTAAGGGCGCCTTGCGAGTACACGGGGTCCGAGAGTTTCGCAATCACGTTCTCATCCCAGATAGGCGCGTTCCGTACTGCATCTTCTATGGACACTCCGGCCACGGATCGGGCTTCGCCATCGAGCTGTTCGAGAAGCCTGTGCATCACAGCGGGGATCCCACCGGCGTTCTCCAGATCAACAACGAAGTGCGGCCCGGAAGGCATCAGCCGGCACAGCTGCGGCGTTTCTCGGCCGAGCTTGTCAAACCAATCCAGCGTGACCGGGATCCCGGCCTCGTGCGCGATGGCGGGGATATGTAGCGTCATGTTGGTCGATCCTCCGATGGCCATGCAGACGCGGATGGCGTTTCGGAACGATCCCTCGGACAGCAGATCGGACGGCCGGGTGTTTGTCGCGACGAGATCCATCAGCCGCTCACCGCTGCGTTTGGCCACATGCAAACGACGGACGTCGACTGCCGGGATCGTCGCTGACCCGGGGAGGGCTAGCCCCAATGCTTCGGCCACAGCTTCCATGGTATTGGCGGTGTACATCCCGGAGCACGCTCCGTGTCCCGGCGAGACACGGCACTCCAATTCCTCGAGTTCGCTTTCATCAAGATCCCCTTCGAGGACACGGGCGACGTACGGCGCCATACTCAGGGCGGTGACGCGCTCGCACCGGTAGGTGCCAGGAAGCATCGGTCCTCCTTGGACGAAGATCGCCGGGATGTCCAGTCGCGCCATGGCCATGAGCATGCCTGGGACGATCTTGTCGCACGAGCCGAGACAGATCATGCCGTCGAAGCGGTGTGCTTCTACTGCGACTTCGACCGAATCGGCGATCACCTCACGGCTGGGCAGGACGTAGCGCATTCCGACCGTGCCCTCGGTGATGCCGTCACAGATCGCGACGGTGTTGAGTTCGAGTGGGACGCCGCCCCGGCGAACGATTCCTTCCTTGGCTGCCTGAGCGACGTCTCGAAGATGTCGGTGTCCCGGCACAACTTCGGTCCACGAGTTCACAACGGCGATCAGCGGACGTTGCAGATCCTCGCTCGTAAGACCGTCGGCACGAAGGAACGAGCGAAACCCCGCTCGGTAAACTCCATCCGTAACATCGCGGCTCCTGCGCTTTGCATCCTGATGGCTCGTGTCGTTCATCGCTTGTCCTTTCACCCTACGCGGTATCGATCAACAGCATCCCAATCGGTCTCGATGCCGAGCCCCGGGTGCTGCGGAATCGGAACGGATCCCGTTGGATCGGGGCCCAATGGTTCGGTCAGCAAGGCATCACGGGTTTCGAGCGGATAGCCTGGCGGATCATGAGGGCACTCCATCCAGCCGCAGTTGGGAAGGACGGCCGCCAACTGGAGATTCGCGGCTACGCTGTGGGGTGTCCCCCAGATGTGAGGAATGCACTGAATACCGAACGTCGCAGCGACGGTTCCGATCTTCCAGGTTTCGAGAATCCCCCCGGAGAATGCCGCATCCGGTTGGACAATGTCGAAGCACCCAAGTTGGCAGAGCTGGCGGTATCGTCGTGCGCCGACCTCCGTCTCGGCACCGGCGATGGGCACATTGCCCCGGCGGCGCAGTTCAACCAGGCCCTCCATATCACTGCCAGGAAGCGGATCCTCCAACCAGGTCATATCTAGCCTCTCGATGGCTCTGGCGAATGCCAAGGCATCGCGCAGATCCCATTGCGGAGCCGGCACGGCGCCGGGAACCAGTCCATATGCGGGCATATTCGACTGATTCGCATCGACCATCAGACAGATGGAGGGCCCGACAGCCTCGCGCGCGGCCTCCAAGGCCCGCACGTCGTCGCGATAGCTCGCCCGGTGGGCCCGGAGCTTGATTGCCTTGAACCCGCGCTCCACGAGAACAGGGAGCTTGCTCTGCATCTGCTCGGGTTCGTACAAGGTCGCAGTGCTGCAATAGGCTTGGATCCGTTCCACCCCGCCGCCAAACAACTGATGCAGGGGAAGACCTGCGTGCTTGCCGACGAGATCCCACAGGGCGAACTCGACGAACCACGGGTACCCGTGGAACATGCGTAGGCCGCTGATGAGTTGCTGTATATGGTGCTCGATGCGCAGAGGATCCTTGCCGACGAGATACCTCCGAACGTACGTCTCAACGAGACGCCGGGAGAGACTCGGTTGCTGGGCGGTGTACGGAGCGGGATCATCCCACCAGCGGTCACGGCCAGAGCTCACACCCGTTAGTCCTTCGTCCGTTTCGATGCGTACCACGCACGCTTCATAGCTCTCGTTCTTGATGCCGGGGAACAGACAGCTCTCGTACGGCTCGGGGTGGGGAATCCGCACATCGATGGCTTCCACTGCCGTAACGATCATGCCGGCTTCGCCTCCGTTGCCAAGCGCGTCCCGACGGCGAAGGCTTCTCGATTCATCGGGAGGGAACGCTCGCTGAACCGCCGCTCCAACGTGGCTACAAGCGCGTCTGCATCAATCGGAAAGGCCGGAACCGTGCTGGCGGCACCTAGGATGATCACGTTGGTGACGTCGAACCGACTGTCATAGCGTCGGGCGAGCCGGGCCGCCGATGATGAGGCGTTTACCTGCAGAACCGAACTCGCTCTCTGTTTGATCTTGTCCCAAACGTCCTTCATCGGAGGGTATCCTCCCTCCAGCATGGCGCGGACCGGAAGGACCGGCGTGGTGTTGACCAGCGTCGTTCCTCCACAGCGTAGGAGATGAAGGCGCCGGAGCGCCTCGTAGGGCTCGAACGAAATCATCATGTCGCCCTCGCCAGGAGCGACGAGGGGACCCCGGACATCAGGACCGAGGCGCACGATGCTCAGCACCGAGCCCTCTCGCTGGGACGCACCGAACGTGTCGCCGACCAAGACCCGCTGTCCCGAGCTTGCGGCCGCCTGCGCAATCAGCCTGGCTGCGGACAAGATCCCTTGTCCTCCGACGCCGGCTACCAAGATGCTGAAGCTTCTCATGACGTCCTTTCTATGGCGCCCGATGGGCAGACGACGATGCAGTCACCGCAACCGATGCACTTCGATGGATCGATTACGGCCTTTCCGCCGGCTACGTCCCAGCCGATCGCCGAGCATCCGAAGCGGGTAACGCAGATACGGCACCCGACGCATTGTTCTGGGACGATACGCACGGGGGGACGACGGGCCTCACGGCGCCGCGCACGATCTCTTTCCTCTTGCAGAGCACAGGCCCCCTCCGAGATGACCATCGAGGGCCCCGAATAGGTTAGAGCCTCGGCGATCATCTCGGCAACCTGCTCACTGTCATGGGCATCCGCCACCGTGAGGTGGTCGAAGCCCAGGGCTCGAGCGGTCTGCGCGATGGACAGCCGTTGCGCGGGTTCACCGGATGCCGACAATCCCGTGGCGGGATTCGGCTGAAATCCAGTCATCGCTGTGTAGTGGTTGTCGAGAAGCAGGACAGTGACGTTGCTACGATGGTAGCCAATGTTGGCCAATGGACTTAGCCCGCTATGGAAGAACGTTGAGTCCCCCATGATGGCCAGAACCGGTCGAGCGAGCCTCGCCTGAGCCAATCCATGAGCCATGCTGGCACCCGCTCCCATGCAAAGGAGGGTATCCAGCATCTCGAACGGATAGGAGCTGACGAGCGTGTAGCATCCAATGTCCCCCACCACAAGTGGCGTCTCGTCAAGCATCTCGAACGCCTTGCGCATTCCGTAGTACGTCGAACGATGCGGACATCCCGGGCAGAAGAGTGGCGGACGTACCGGCAGCTCGGCAGGGGCCGCAGTTGTCGTGGCCGGTGCCAGATCCAGGACTCGTGCCAATGCTTGCCGGACAATCGCTGGGTCGAACTCGCCTTCCAGCGGGAGGAAACCGTCCGCCTTCCCGCGAACCGGTGTGAGATCGCCGTGCTTTTGCAGTGCAATCCTCGTGGCATCCTCCACCACCGGCTCCAGTTCCTCGATCACGAGGAGTTCGTCGACCGACTCCGCAAGGCTTCGGACGTGGCCTTCGGGAAACGGGTAGGGAAGATGGATCCTCAGGATACTGACATCGTCTGCGATGCCCATCTCTTGAACGCATTCCTCTGCGTAGCTGTGCGCGACGCCACTCGTTACGATGCCCAGCCGATGCCCCCCTTGAAGCGTGGTCGCGACGGGACAGCCTTCGAGTCGGTCCGCGGCCTCCGCGAGCCGTTGTGTGAGCCATCGGTGACGCCGAAGCGCGGGTGCCGCAACGCAAATCCAGCGCGGCTTGTCCTCGACGAACTGCGGACTGCGGTGGGGGGAAGGGACAATCGTGGAGGTATCCAAGGGGAAGCTCGTGTGGCTGAGCCGAGGCGTCGAGTTCAGAATGACGGGGAGTTCGAGCTTCTCCGAGATCTCAAACGCCCGCTGGGTGAAGTCAAACGCCTCCTCGGGATCGCTGGGGTCGAGCACCGGGAGATTGGCGAAACGGGCAAACGATCTGGCATCCATCTCGTTCGAGGACGTGTGGCATTGTGCATCTCCGGCCGAGAAGACCACCATCCCTCCCCGTATCCCAGTGTAGGCCAAGGTGGTTAGCGCATCGGAGGCCACGTTGAGACCTAAATGTTTCATGATGGCGATCGAACGCTGTCCCGCCCACGCAGCGGCGGCAGCGGCCTCGACCGCGACCTTCTCGTTCGCCGACCATTCGGCGTAGTGGCCGTAGCGCTTGGCTGTAGAGATCAGCGTTTGCATGACCTCTGAGGATGGCGTTCCGGGATATCCGGCGGCGAAGTCAACACCCGCCGCGATGGCACCCCATGCCACCGCTTCGTTGCCCAGCATCGGTCGGGCAGCATCGGTGGGCTTCATGCCCTGTCCAGTCATCATCTGTCATGCCTCGCTTTCTTTGTCATCTGCCCCGGAGCCTCGGGTCGAGCACGTCGCGCAGTCCATCGCCCACGAGATTGAACGCCATCACGGTTAGCACGATCGCCAACCCCGGAATGGTGGCGTACCACCATGCGATCATCATGTACTGCCGCCCGGAGCTTGTCAGGAGCCCCCATTCGGGAAGTGGAGCCTGAACTCCGACCCCGACGAAGCTCAGCGTTGCGGACAGGAGAATAGCCCAACCAACCTGGATTGTCGCGTGTACGACGACCGAAGTGATGCAGTTGGGAAGTACGTGGCGCAGCATGATCCGCGGTCCGCTGGCCCCCATTGCCCTCATCGCCTCGATGTACATCTCCTCACGGGCGCTGAGTACTGCGCTGCGCATGAGACGGGCGGTCGCGGGCCAGAAGACGAGGGAAACGGCGATGATGACATTGCGCAGCCCGGGCTTGAGGGCCACGGCGATGGCCATACCGAGGATGACATTTGGCACCGACATGAAGATGTCGGCAACCCGCATCAGCGCGCTGTCGAGCCAACCGTCGACATACCCGGCGATCAGCCCGATGAGCACGCCGAACGTCGCCGAGCACGTGATGGATATGACCCCGATCAATAGCGACAACCGCGCACCGAAGAGCATTCTGCTGAGCAGATCCCTCCCCATGTCGTCGGTGCCGAACCAATGTGCGCGGCTCGGCGGCTGAAGCATCTGTTCCAAGTGGACGGCGCGTCGAGCATCCTTTGGATAGGGCGCGATCCAGGGTGCGAACACGGCACAGATGACAATCCCCACCAGCAGCAGGATTCCGATCAAGCCCGTTCGGTTCCGCACCAACAGCTGTAGTGAGCGCATGCCGTTTCCTTCAGTAGCGAATCCGTGGATCCAAGAAGAAGTAGGAGATATCGGTCAACAGATTGAACACCATCCGGATGACCCCGTAGAGCAGTGTTAGGGCGATGATCGCCGGGTAGTCAGCGGTCAGCGCGGATTGAGCTGCGTAGAGGCCGAGGCCAGGCCAGTCGAAGACCGTTTCCACCGCGACTGTGCCGCCCAGAAGGAATCCGAACTGCATTCCCATGATTGTCACGACGGGGATCACGACATTCCGGAATGCCTTCCAGACGACGACTCGGTCGGGATGTCCGAAGGCGCGAATCGTCCGGACATAGTCCTGTTGAAGCGTGTCGAGCAGACCTGTTCGGGTCATCCTCGAGAACAAGCCGAGCGACGTGATCCCTAGGGTGAACGCGGGAAGGATGATGTGCTTGAGGCTGCTTCCCAACGCCCTCAGATTGCCGGTCAGGAGGCTATCTAGGATATTGAACCCCGTAAGCATATCAAGATCCGCAGAGACGCTTACCCGTCCGCCGAGCGGCATCAGATTGCAGAGGAGAACGCAGAGGGCGATCTGCAGAATGATGCCCAACCAGAACCGTGGCATGGCCAGCCAGAAGACCGAGAATCCCGTGGACATCATGTCGATCAGACTCCCGCGGTAGACGGCGGAGAGCGCACCGATGCCACAGCCGAGCACCACGGCCACGATCATCGAAACCGTAGCCAACTCGATCGTGGCGGGCAGGAAGTCGGCCAGATCACTAAGGACGGGGCGCCATGTGTGAATGGATTGCCCGAAGTCGCCGCGGAGGATCCGCTTGAGCCCGAGGAAGTACTGGATTCCTAGCGGTTTGTCGAGATCGTATTGGGCAGCGATACGGGCCACGATCTCGTCGGAAGCGCCTTCTCCGGCCATCGCTCGGGCCGGGTCTGCAGGCACGACATGGGCAAGGAAGAACACGATGGTGTAGAGCCCCAAGAGGATGACCGGAAGAAGCAGAACCCTCCGGATGAGGTATGCGGCGATCGACAACCCTTCACCTTTCTGAGCATTCGCCGGATAGGACTCCAGACGATCCTCGCAAGAGCCGGAGGGGTCAACCGAAGTCGACCCCTCCGGGATGATGGTCTAGGGGCTGCGATACATGTCGTAGATGTAGGCGATCCCCGGGTAGAACGCGATACTGTAGTAGCCCTCGATGTCGCTGCGAAGTCCAGCAACCTGCGATCCTTCGGCGATGTAGATGCAGGCCGCTTCGTCGACCACAAGATCTTGAAGTCGATACGCGATGTCCTGGATCTCGTCCGGATCGACCGTCTCCTCAGCCTCCTCGAGGAGCTGATCGTACTCCTCGTTGCAGTAGTAGGACCAGTTCCACGACTGACCGCACTCGAAGATGGGCCTAAACGTCTGCGAGAACGGATCGTTGAAGTCCGGAGCGTTGTACCGGATCGTCATGTAGGGGCGCTCCTCCGGCGCGAGCCCGTTGAGTTCCACCAACGTCGACCACGGGTAGTTCCGTAGTTCCAGGTTGACACCTAGTTCGGCCAGGTTGGCCTGGAACGCTTCGCCGATCTGGCGTTGGAAGTCGAGGCCGGTGATGTAGAGCAATTCCAGCGTGAAGCCTCCGTCGGCATACCCAGCTTCCGCCAACAGCTCCGCGGCCTTCTCGAGATCCGTGTCGTACATCATGACATCCGGGTTGTGATAGAGCAGCCCTCTGCCCAGCGCGCCCTGTGCCTGCACGGCGTAGCCCTGGAAAATGAACTGGATCGTTGCCGCGTAGGGGAACGCATAGGAGATCGCTTGGCGCACGGTGGGATTGTCCAGCGGCGGCCGCCCGTTGTTCATGTGGACCATCCATAGCTGCGTGGTCGAGTTCGGATGGACCGTGACATCCTCGTTCATCACCAAACTGGGGATGTCCGTGAAAGAGATGTCCTCGGTATAATCGAGCGTACCGGTGAGGAGCCCCAGCTTCCGACTGGACGGCTCTCGGACGACGCGATAGTTGATCGTAGTGAAGTGATCTCCGTCCCATCCGGCCCAGTATTCCCCGAAAGCCTCCAACTGAACGTACTGCTCTCGCACCCACTCCCCGACCAGATAGGGTCCAGTACCGACCATGTTCTCGCGAGCCCAATCCTGTGCCCAGGGATCATCATCCGTCGCATGGGCCTGAAAGGCATCGGCGGAGACGATGTAGGGGCCGTCCAGTGCGGTCAACAGGTTTGGAAATAGCGGATACGGTTCCTTGAGGATGAACGAGATCGTGTGGGTGTCTACGATCGCCATGGTGTCGATAACGTTGGCGAACCATTCCGATGGACCGAGCGCGATTCCGAGCAGCCGATCAAAGCTGTACTTCACATCCTCTGCGTCGAAGTCTGTCCCGTCATGGAACTTGACCCCCTCCCGCAGCGTGAAGGTCCACTCGCTGCCATCTTCATTGGTCTCCCAGTCGGTAGCGAGGATCCCGACGACCTCGTTCGGGTCCTCCTTGTCGGCGCGGCAAAGCCGCTCATACACGTTGTAGAACATGAACCAGGTGTTGTTGGTCGGCATCGTTGCCGCCGGATCGACATTCCCCGGATCCCCGCGGAAGCCGACGGTGATCGTACCGCCTTGAGCAACGGCCACCAAGCCCAGTCCAACCAGTAGAGCACCGAAAACCAAACCGATCCACCAGTGTCGCATGAGCAATCCTCCCTTGTCCTGGCTGGGAACTGCCGTTCTAGGGCTCAACGGTGTTTCCCATCTGCCGTCCCGTCGATCGGGCCATCGTCCGTGTCGGCTTCCGATCCGGAGGATGGCGAAAGCGCGGCAGGGCGGACGAAATGCGTGAACGACGGGGACACGCTCCGTGGTGTGAAGAGACGAGGGGCGAGAACATCGCGCAGGACAGTCCGTTGGGCTCCATTGCGCCTCTTGCCTGTCCCTCTCAACGACGCTCACCGCCCCCTGTGGCGTGTCTTTATTTGACACGCTGGCGTCATATAATGATAGCCTGCTGCCCAGTTCGATGTCAAGCCCTGTGACTCCAGTCGCCCCCGCGCTACGGTCCCCTACTGCGCAGCAGCACGATCTGCATCCTACGGCGTGATGCGAGCCATCTCGGGGATCGTTCGCAGGTCCATATAGACGGTGCCTCGAACGATCTTCCCGTCACGGATGCGGAACACATCGACACCACGTCGCACGGTCTGGCCGTCATCCCCTCGATGAACGACCCATACCGCAGCCACTTCGTCCCCTTCTTCGATCATCCGTTCGGCTTCGATGCGAAAAGACGATCCCCGGGCAAGGATGTCTGTGGCGTAGATCTCACGCACCGCCTCTTTGCCACGAAGGGTTGTCACGGCGTCGGGTGCGTACAACAACCGGCACGACAACTCCAACACGACATCTTCCGACACCAGAGCGGCGATGGCATCTACGTCGCCCGCCGTTTCCGCCTGAAAGAACCGTTCGATCACCTGCTTCCCGCTCATGGGAGACCTCCTTGTATGGATCCATCATGTGGGCGCACGACCTGGGCGCGCTCGCCACTGAACGGCTGCAAGGGGAAACGTTGCGGCGTGCCGAGCGGCTCGCAAGAGAGCAACACTTCGGGTGCCTCCGATCCCCTATACACCATACACCCACATGGCGTCATGGTGCTTCACTGTCATCGGACGTCGACTCGGGTTCGTGGGGGCGAGGAGTTCAGGAAGGGCCCGCGTGCCAGCGGATGCGATGAGGATCGATCCCGTGTCCAAGACACGCATAGGTAAGTGCGCCACCCGCTGTTGGCCGGATGCCGCTTCGTCTGAGGGTGCGTTTCTTCTCAGCGGGAACGACTACGCCGTTGACGGGGGCTGAGGGATGACGCCCGCGTCCATCAGCGCCTTGACCTCGGCTTGGGCGTGGCGGATCTTCGTTTCCGCTTCGGTGCGCAGCTCGTCCTCGGACAGCGGCCGCCGGGCGATCTCCTGCTCGATGGCCTTCATCCCGACGGCGACCGCCTCGTTGACGAACACCTCGGTCTCCATCATCGTCGGCACGATGTACTCCTCCTCGAGCCCCTTCTTCTCCGCCGTCTCGGCGATGGCGAACGCAGCCGCGATCGCCATTTCATCGGTGATCGTGGTGGCGAACACGTCGAGCGTCCCGCGGAAGATCCCCGGAAAGCCGATCGAGTTGTTGATCTGGTTCGGGAAATCCGAGCGGCCGGTGCCGACGATTCGCACCCCGGCATCCTTCGCCTCCCACGGCCAGATCTCGGGGATCGGGTTGGCCATGATGAACGCGATGGCGTCGTCGTTCATCGCCGAGAGCCAGTCCTTCTTGATCGTGTCGGGTCCGGGTTTGGAAGCGGCGATCAACACGTCGCTGCCGGCGATCGCCTCGGCCATCCCGCCGGTGCGCCGCTCGGCGTTCGTCTCGTTGGCGTAGTGCCACTTGTACGGGTTGTCCTCCTGTCCGGCCTCCAGATCCTCGCGTCCCGGATGGAGGATCCCCTTGGAGTCGACGAGAATGACGTTGCCGGCGGGCACCCCGGCGCTGAGCAGCACCCGCACGAAGGCGATGTTCGCCGCTCCCGACCCGATCACGGCGTAGGTGACGTCCTCCATCTTCTTTCCCACCAGCTTGACGGCGTTGATGACGCCGGCCAGCGTGATCGATGCGGTTCCCTGCTGATCGTCGTGCCACACGGGGATATCGAGTTCGTTACGGAGTCGATCGAGGATCGTGAAACACTTAGGGTTGGCGAAGTCTTCGAGGTTGATCCCACCGAAGCCGGGGGCGATCCACTTGATTGCCTGGATGATCTCCTCGGTATCCTGCGTGTCGAGCATGATCGGAAAGGCACCGACGCCGCCGAGGTACTTGAACAGCAGCGACTTGCCCTCCATCACCGGCAGCCCGGCGGTCGGACCGATGTTGCCCAGACCGAGGACCCGCGATCCGTCGGAAATGACGGCGATCGCGTTCGCCTTGTTCGTGTACTCGAATGCCTTGGTGGGGTCGGCGTGGATCTCCTTACACGGTGCAGCGACCCCGGGCGTGTACCAGATCCCGAAGTCGTCGAATCCGGTGACGGCACACTTGAGCGTCGTCTCGACCTTCCCGCGGTAGTACGCGTGCATCCCGGGTGCCTTCTTTGCGGGCAGCTTCGCTCGTTCCAATCGCTCTTCGACGGTCATCCTCTTCTCTTCCCCCATACGGCTTGCCCTCCTTGCCCTTCGCCCTGGCGGGCGTGGTGCGGTTATCCCTCGATGCGCGCGACGATCCTCTCCAGGTTGCCGGCGATCGTCGGCTCGAGCTGCTTGTACAGATTGCCGCCGGCACTGTCCATGGTCACGAGCAGCGGCCCGAATGACTCCACGGCGAAGATCCACGCCGCTTCGGGCATCCCCAACTCGTCGAGCCAATGGACCGCGTCGACGCGGACGATCCGCTTCGCGGCGAGCGCGCCGGCGCCTCCGGTATAGTGGGTATACACCGCGCCGACCGCCTCCAGCGCGGCCTGAGTGCGGTCGCCCATGCCGCCCTTGCCGACCACGATGCGAGGACGGAACACCTCCAGGAACCGATCCTCGAACAGCTCCATCCGCACGCTGGTGGTCGGCCCGGCGGCGATCACCTCCCAGCTGTCGCGATCCTTTCGGACGACGGGGCCGCAGTGAAACAGCGCCATCCTCCCGGGATCGAACGGGATCGGCTCTCCGCGGTCGTGCTTGTCGAGCATCAGGTGATGTGCCTCGTCGCGAGCGGTGAACAGCTGACCGGTCAGATACAGGATGTCGCCGACCCGCAACTCGCGGACGGCGGCTTCGTCGAGCGGCAATGTCAGATCGCGTCTCATCGGATCACCTCGATCGTTCCGTCGGCCGCCAGGTGGACCTGGGCCCGGCGATCGGCCCAACACTGGATGAGGATTCCCAGCGGCAGCGATGCCGGGTGTCGGTGGGCGACCTCGACGTGCACCGCCAGCGATGTGGTTGCTCCGCCGACGCCCATCGGTCCGACCCCGCTGGCGTTGATCAGCTCGAGCAGCTCCCGTTCGAATGCAGCGACGGCCGGCTCGGGATGGGACGACCCGATCGGGCGAAGGATCGCCTTCTTGCCCAGCTTCAGGGCGATGTCGGCGCCCCCTCCGATCCCCACCCCGACGATCGTCGGGGGGCACGGCTTGCCCTGGCAGGCGGCGACGTGCTCGACGACCGCCTTCTGGATGCCCTTGAGGCCGACGCCCGGGGGGAGCATCTTCACGGTGCTCATGTTCTCGCTTCCGCCCCCTTTGGGCAGGACGGTGATTCGAACCTCGTCCCCGTGGACGATCTCCCAGTTGACGAACGGCATGAACCGCCCGGTGTTGTCGCCGGGATTGCTTCCCGTGAACGGATCGACGGTGTTCGGACGCAGGGGGATCGCTTCCGTCGCCTTGACGACGGCGCGGTCGATCCACCGCTTCAGTTGCCCGAGGTAGGGGCTGTCGGTGCCCGCTTCGACGAAGAAGGTCTGGATTCCCGTATCCTGGCACATCGGGATCGACCCTTCACGGGCCACGTTGACGTTCTCGAGGATCGCATCGAGCTGGGCCGCTCCGAGTTCCGACGTCTCACGCTCGCGCGCGGCGCGCAGGGCGTCGACGACGTCTTCGGGCAGTTGCGTCGCGGCGATCCGCATCGCTTCGACGAGGGCATCTTGGATTTTCGCTTCGTCCACCCGAGCCTCCCTCCTTGCTGTGCTGGACTATGCTCTCGACCGGTCGGGAACGACAATCTGTTCCCTGTACGCCTCGAGGAACGTCGGGCGGGTCCGGTCGAGAAACCGCCCGACGACGATGTCGTTGCCGGGGATCAGGTCGGCCATGGCCGGGTCCGCATCGTGGCGGATGACGCTTCGCTCCGCGTAGGTGCGCAGCTCGTCGAGCCCATCGCCGATCCGGTTGCGGCGACCGTAGTTCGTTGGGCACGGGGCCACGATCTCCACGAACGTGAACCCGGGTTTCATGATCGCCTCGATCATCGCCTCCTTGAGCCGACGGGCGTGCAGACTTGTCCAGCGGGCTACGTAGACCGCCCCGCAGGATGCGGCGAGGTACGGCAGGTTGAACGGATTCTCGTAGTTGCCGAATGGCGCCGTCGTGCCGCGAGAACCGATCGGGGTGGTCGGTCCGTACTGGCCGCCGGTCATCCCGTAGTTGAAGTTGTTGACGCACAACACGGTCATGTCGATGTTGCGGCGGGCGGCATGGATGAAGTGGTTCCCGCCGATGGCGAACAGGTCGCCGTCGCCGCTGAACACCACCACCTTCTTGTCCGGCTTGGCGACCGCCAGTCCTGTGGCGAAGGGGATCGCCCGACCGTGGGTGGTGTGGTACGAGTCGAGGTTGAGGTAGCCGGCAATCCGGCCGGTACAGCCGATCCCCGACACGACCCCGATGTCCTCGGCACCGAACTCGAGTTCGTCGAGTGCGTAGGTGAAGCACGACAGGGCCGTGCCCAGCCCGCAACCGGAGCACCAGATGTGAGGTAGCCGATCTGTCCTCAGGTACCTCTGCATTGGATGGTTCTGCGGAGCGAGCATTTCGGGGGCCGGAAGCTGCTTCGTCTTACGAGGCATGGTGCAGCACCTCCTCGATGGCATCGACGATCGTCGCCGGGTCGTGGATCGCGCCGCCGGCGTGGGGCACTGACCGGACCTGCGCCGTACGACAGACGGCGCGCTCGACCTCGAGGACGATCTGTCCCAGGTTGATCTCCGGCACGACGAAACCCGCAACCCGGTCGGCGAGCTCGCGGATCCTCGCCTCCGGGAACGGCCACACTGTGATCAGCCGGAGCATCCCGACCTTCAGGCCCTTGTCGCGCGCCGCCTGGAGGGCCCCCAGGGATGTCCGGGCCGAGATCCCGTAGGTGACGATGACGACGTCGGCATCGTCGAGACCGATCTCCTCGACCTCGAGGATCCGATCGGCGTTGCGGGCGATCTTCTCCTTCAACCGAGGCACCAATCGGCTCTGGGTCTCGGCGTCGATCACCGGGTAGCCGCGCTCGTCATGGGTCAGGCCGGTGACATGCACACGATAGCCGTCGCCGAATGCGGGCATTCCCCGGGGCACGAGGTCGTCTCCGGGCTGGTAGAGCAGGAACTCGTCCGGCGGCTCAGCGGGGGTACGGCGTTCGACCCGCTCGATCCGGTCGGGATCGATCACCACCCGCTCGAACATGTGGCCGACGACTTCGTCGGACATCACGAGCACGGGCAAGCGGTACGTCTCGGCGAGGTTGAACGCGCGTATCGTGAGTTCGAACGATTCCTGTGGCGAGGACGGCGACAGGGCGATCACCCCGTAGTCCCCATGGGACCCCCATCGCGCCTGCATCATGTCGGCCTGTCCGACGAGCGTCGGCAAGCCGGTGCTCGGTCCTCCCCGTTGGATGTTGATGACCACGCAGGGAGTCTCGGTGATCATCCCCAGGCCGAGATTCTCCATCATCAGCGAGAAGCCGGGCCCGGAGGTGGCGGTCATCGCCTTCATGCCGCCCCACGCGCCCCCGAGGGTGGCGGCCATCGACGAGATCTCGTCCTCCATCTGGATGAACACCCCGCCGACCTGGGGCAGGCGATACGAGATCCGCTCCGCGATCTCCGACTGGGGGGTGATGGGGTACCCGGCGAACAGCCCGCATCCGGCGGCGAGGGCGCCTTCGGCGCACGCTTCGTCGCCGTTGAGGAAGTGGGTTCCGGCAAGGATCCGCTCAGCCATGCTGCTCGTCTTCCTTCTCGCTCCAGATGGCGAAATCGGGGCAGATCAGCTCACAGAACGTGCAGTTGACACACGCCTCGGCGTCGACCACGCGCGGGGGGTAGTACCCCTTGGCGTTGAACTGATCCGACTCCTCGAGCACGCCCTTCGGGCAGAACTCGATACAGAACCGGCATCCCTTGCACTCGTCCTCCTGGATGTACAGGTAGCCGTGTCTCGTTTTCCATCGCTTCGTTACGGCCGTGGCCATCGTGCCTCCAACCCTACAGAACCGCGAGCCGTCGCGCGAGCATCGCCTCCCGACGGTAGTCGGGAAGGATCGTCGGCGCCTTGCGGGACGGTTCGATCCCGGCTGCCTTCAGCCGCTCGACGTACACGTCGATGTGCTGAAGCGACAGTCCTCCGGGACGGTGGTCCTTCGCCCACGCGGCGGCCGCTCGTCCGGCGCGCCGCCCGAACACGTTGTAATCGAGCAACGAGTTACCCATCAGCCGGTTCTTGCCGTGGACCCCGCCGGCCACCTCGCCGCCGGCGAACAGCCCCGGCACGGCGGTCCGGCCGTCGGCATCGATCTCCACGCCTCCGTTCTGGTAGTGGAGGGTGGGGAAGACCAACGCCGGATCGACGGTGATGTCGATCCCGTGACGGTTCCACATCATCCACATCGCGGCGAGGCGGGACTTCAGTGTCCCCGGTCCATGGATCGCATCGATCATCGGCGTATCGAGCCACACCCCACGGATCCCCGAGGGGGTGGTGACACCCAGATCGTGCCCGTAGCACTCGCGGATGATCGCCGCGGCCTCGACGTCGCGCGGCTCCAGGGGGTAGACGAACGACTCGCCGTTGGCGTTCACCGGCTCGGCTCCCTGATTTCGCAGTTTCTCGGTTGCCAGCTGACCGAGGATCGCTGCCGGGTAGGCCACGCCGGTCGGGTGGTACTGCACCGAATCCATGTCGATGATGCCGGCTCCGGCGCGGTAGGCGAGGATCAGTCCGTCGGCGGTGGCGCCGTAGTGGTTCGTCGTCGGGTAGCCTTGGATGTGCAGCCGTCCGAATCCCCCGGTGGCGAGCACGATGGCCCGCGCCCGGACGACCATGGTCTCCTCGGTCTCCAGGTTGAACAGAACGGCGCCGGTGGCGTTCCCGTCGTCGTCGAGCAACAGCTCGGCTGCGGGGGCGAACTCGAGCACCGGGATTCCCACGTTGCGCACCTCGTCGCGCAGCACCCGCATCAGCTCCATGCCGGTGTAGTCCTTCGCCGAGTGCATCCGCATCCGGGAGGTCCCGCCGCCGTGGGCCTCCAGATACTGGCCGTCGACCTTGTCGTAGAGCACCCCCAGCTTCTCGTGCCAGTCGATCACGCTCGGACCGTCGGACACCAAGGCACGGACGAGCTCGGGACGGTTGGTGTAGTGGCCACCCCCGAGGACGTCGAGGTAGTGAATCGCCGGCGAGTCCGCGGCGCGGTCGGCCGCCTGAATCCCTCCCTGGGCCATGATCGAGTTGCAGTCACCGTGCCGCAGTTTGGTGACCATGAGGAGGTCCTCGACGGGGATCCCCTCGGCATGGGCGAACAGTGCTGCGACGCTTGCCGCGCCGCCGCCGCCGAGGACGAGGACCTGCACGTCGAGATCCGGCGCCGACAGGTCGATCGAGCGGGGTTCGATCAGCGGGTATGCCTCCAGCAGGTCGGCGACCTCGTGGGGCATTCGCGCCCCCTTGGACGGTCCGACCGCGACCTCGCGCTTCTTGTCGGCCTTGTAGTCCGGATGCCACGCGCGCAGCACCTCGTCGCGCTCGTCGGCCGTCATCGGTTCGGGGGGGCCGTCCTGCAGGCGCTGTTTGCGCGTTGCTTCGACCTTCTCGATCGACGCCCGCATCGCTGCGGGGTAGCCGCCGATCAGCTTCGCCTTGCCGTCGCCGTTCACGATCCCTCCTCCGTCGCCTTCTCGGTGCGGCGTTCCGCGTATCGCGCCTTCAGCCCGTCGAGATCGAGGGTGACCAGCTCATCGAGTTGCCGGTCGAGATCCCCTGCCCGTAGCTCATCCAATCGGGCGACCAGGTGCTCAGGTGCAGGGGATCCGGAAACGCCGTGAAGCCGCCGGGCCATCTGGGCGACATGGTAGTGCTTGATATCGGCCGGGCAGCGCATGGCGCACAGTCCGCATTGGATGCAGTCGAAGGACAGCTCGGCGACGCGGCCGAGGTCGCCGCGGAGCGCCGCCTGAACGTAGTCCATCACCTCGATATCCTGCGGACACGCCTTGGTGCACGTGTTGCACGACACGCAGCGGGCGATCTCCGGATAGTACTGCAACAGGACGTTCTCCTTCGGATCGAGTTCGTCGAGGACGTAGGACGCCCTCGGTGCGGGGGTGAACGGGAGCTGGGTCAGCTGCATCCCATCTTCGACCATCTCCTGGCACGCGAGGGCGAACTCGAGACGGTACTCCCCTTCCTTCCGGTACACCGTCCCGCAGGCACCGCAGAAGCCGGAGCGGCACCCGGCACCGCGAATGAAGCGGTAGCCGGCGTACTCCATCGCGTCCATGATGGTGATCCCGGCGGGGACGTCGTAGGCCTTCCCCATGATGTAGATTCGCGTGGTGTTGCTGTCCATCTAGGCGCCTCCCTCGGCAGTGACCTGGGTCTCGAGCGTCGCGCGCAGCGGCGCGGGCAGCCGTTCCGGTTCCATGCCCAGCGCGGCCGCCAACAGCTCGGTGAAGTAGGCGATCGTCAAGCCGTCGATTCCCTCCTGGCGGCCCGTCACCTCGCGCTGCGCCGTCTCGAGGTTGTGCTGGCACAAGGGGCAGGCGGTCGCCACCACATCCGCCCCCGCCCGCACTGCCGACTGCAACACGCGGTAGGAACGCTCCAACGACAGATCGGGCCGATCGACGACCTGGTAGGTGCCGCAACATTCGGTGGCAAACGGGAAGCGGACCGGTGTCGCGCCGGTCGCTTCGAGTGCGTCGTCCATCACTGTGGGGCGCTCGGAATCGTCGACCGCCAGCTCGCGGGGGCGCACCAGGGTGCACCCGTAGTAGGAGGCCACCCGCAGCCCGTCCAGTGGCCGGTGGGTCGCGTCGGCGATCCGATCCGGGCCGATCCGGTCGCGCAGGATATCGAGCAGGTGGACGACGGCCACGCCGCCCTGATGGTCGGGCTCCTCGTCCATGAACGCGTTGACCTTGTCGCGTGCTTCCGCGTCGCCATCGATCCGCTGCGCGACGCGGCGCAACGTGTTGTAGCACATCGCGCACAACGTCACGAGTTCGTCGCCGCCCGCCTCGCGGGTGCGGATGAGGTTGCGGATCGAAGCAAGGTGGTGCATCAGGTCATCGGCGGTCAGCGAGAACACCGTTCCGCAGCAGTTCCACCGATCCAGCTCGACCAACGGGAGCCCGAGCGCCTCCATCACGTAGAAGGCGGACCGCTCGAAGCCGTTGGCCGTGTCCTTGAGACTGCACCCGGGGAAGTAGAGAAGTCCGTCCATCGTCATCCCGTCTTCTTCCGTAGACTCGCCACCAGCGCGATCTGCGGCAGCTCGCGGATTCGGTCCCGACCGAGCTCATCGATCGCCACGTTGTCCAGGGCCTTGCGCAGGACGATCTGGCGAAGCGCCTCCATGAGCTTGGCCAGGTCCACCCCTTTGGGGCAGCGGACTTCGCACGCGAGGCAGCTGGCGCATACCCACATCGCGTTGCTGTCGAGCAGCGACGGGTCGTCGCGCTGCAGATCGCGGATCACCTGGCTGGGCAGCCTGTCCATCTCCTCGGTCAGCGGGCAGCCGGCGGAGCACATGCCGCACTGGTAGCATGCGAACACGTTCTCGCCCGACAGCTCCTCGACGCGGGCACAGAGCTTCTCTCGCGGTACGGTCTTTGCTCTAGCCAACGGGAACCCCCTCCAATTCGGCCATCGCGGCATCGGCCAGTCGTCTGGCGGCCCCGTCCGCCGCCGGGGACGGACGGTCCGACCACGCCCGCGGCGGCTCGATGGCGGCGGTCAACAGGATTACGCGCTCGGGGATCCCTTCTGCGCCAAGCCGGGCGATCGCCGCGATCGCCTCCGCCAACGCACCGTCGTGTCGCAGGGCCCGATCGGAGGGCTCCATCGCGCGAGGGAACAGCTCGTGGCGCTTCAGGCACGGCGCGCCGACGGCTGCGTCGAGGACGATCACGCGCTCGTAGCCGAGCATCCGCTCGGCGACCCGCAACGCTCCGTGGGCGCTGGTCATCACGTCGACGGCGTCCGAAGGGCCGAGCCGGGCGGCGACGCGATCGGCCGCCTTCCAGCCGAGGCCATCGTCGCCGGCGATCGGATTTCCCCATCCCAGGACCAGCTGTTTCATCGTTCGATCCTCCGCACGACTCGACGATCGGCGTCGCGTACCTCGACCACCAGCGGCATCTGCCCGGGCAGCGCATGGGTGGCGCAGGCCAAACAGGGGTCGTAGTTCCGGAAGCTCATCTCCACCAGATTGAGGATCCCTTCGTCGACGTTCCCGTCGTGGACGACGGCCTTCGCCATCTCCTTGATCGACAGCGAGATCGCCGCGACGTTGTGGGTGGTGGCGACGATCAGGTTTGCCGTCTCGATCAACCCGCGATCGTCGAGCATGTAGTGATGGATCAGCGTTCCCCGCGCCGCCTCGATGACGCCGATCCCCTCGCCGGGCGCGCCGAGCGGCGTGCGGAGCTCACCGCGCATCAGGTCCGGATCCGCAGCCAACGCGGCCGTCCGTTCCGCCGCCGACAGCATCTCGATCAGCCGGGCCCAGTGATAGGCGAACGTGGCGTGGACCGGGCCGCCGCCGAAGTAGTCCAAGTAGGCCTCGTACTCCTCCTGGGCCAGTGGTGTGCCCACCTGTCGGCAGACGTTGAGCCGTGCGAGGGGACCGACCCGGTAAACACCGCTGTTCGCACCGGCGGTGAAACCGTTCCAGCCCACCTCTTTCAGATAGGGAATCTTCACGTAGGTCCACGGTTCGGTACGCTCGGCAATCAGGGAGAGCACCTCGTTCGCCGCGACCTGAGCGACCTCCGAACCGTCGGGAGCGACCACCCGGACCTCGCCGTCGTAGAAATTGACCGACCCCTCCGCATCGACCAGGCCCATGTAGTAGGTGGGGAGGGCGAGCGCCTGCTCGGAGACGAAGCGGACGAACGTCTCGTCCTCCAGCAGCTTCTCCTTGAACACGCGCAGCGTGGCCTGGGCGAACTCGACGGCGGACGTCGCCATCGCTTGGATCTCGTCCCGCTCCTCCTCGGTGATCGCCTTCGACTGCCCGCCCGGGATCCCGGTCACGGGGTGGATCGGGCGACCGCCGACGATCTCGATGATCCGCTGACCGTAGCCACGGTGCTTGATAACCTCCTTGCCGAGCTCCAGGCCGACCTTGCCGACGACGCCGAGGATGTTCCGCTCCTGCGGTGGGGCGTAGGGGCCGACGAGGAAGTCGGGACCGCCCAGGTAGTAGAAGTGGAGAAGGTGATCGGAGAACGTGTAGGCGTTGTACAGCAGCTCACGCAGCTTGCGGGCCCGGGGCGGTGGCGGGGCGCCGTAGCATGCGTCGAGGGCCTTGGTCGACGCGTAGTGATGGGCTTCCGGGCACACCCCGCAGATCCGTTCGGTGATCTGCGGCATGTCCTCGCCTTGCCGCCCGCGGCAGAACTCCTCGAAGCCGCGCAGCTCCGGGATCTGGAAGAACGCGTCGTCCAATTCCCCTTGCTCGTCGAGGAACAGCTCGATCCGGCCGTGGCCCTCGAGGCGGGTGATCGGGTCGATGCTAACCTGTCGTACGGTTGTGCTCATGATATCGTCCTCTGAACAACGAGGTCGCCGATCCGAAGCGGTAGAACGTCCCGACGAGGTCGTCGAGCTGCGCCAGGATTGCGTCTTCGGCATCGAGTTGGTCTTCGCCTTCCTCCCCGGTCCCGATGAGCGAGGCCAGGGTGTTCAGCATCGCCGCCCCCTGATCGACGACGTTGGCCGTCGGGCCGGCGCATCCGGTGCACGGCATGTTGGCCGCCGGGCAGACGGCGCCGCAACCGCCGCGGGTCGCCGGTCCCATGCAGACAAACCCTTGGTCGAGCAGGCACTGGTCGGGATCCGGCTCCTCTTCGTGGGGACGCAGGATGCGCGTGATCTTCTCCTGACGGCGCTCGCGCGGGCACTCCTCGCAGAGGTTCTTCGCCGAGGCGAACACCGTTCCTGCGGGGGGGAGCTCCCCGGCGATGAGCGCGCCGAACAGCTGTTCGACGATGCCGCGTGGCGGCGGGCAACCGGGCACGATGTAGTCGACGTCGACCACCGCCGACAACGGGGTCAGCGTCTCCAGGAACTCCGGTAGCTTCAGCCGATGGCCGCCCGGCTCCGATGCCAGCTGCGGCCAACGCTCCCGATCGTCGCCGAACACGGTGGCGAACAGCTGGTCGCGGGAAGCGAGGTTGGCCAGGCCGATGACGCCGCCGGTGTGCGCACACGACCCGAACGCCGCGAGATGCTTGGTCTTCTTGCGGATCAGCTCGGCGATCTCCCGGTTCTCCTCGGTGCGAATCGCCCCGTTGAACAGCACCAGGTCGAGCTCGCCGTTCCGGTAGCCTTCCAGGTCGGCGTACTTCACGTCGGTGGCGCACGGCCACAGGAGGATGTCGGCCGCTTCCGCGACCGCGAGGATCTGCTCGTTCACCTCGAGCAGCGAGCAATCGCAGCCACCGCACGCGGCGGCCCAGTAGATCCCGATCTTGGCCTTACCCATCGACGGTCACCTCGGTCGGTTGCGTTGCCTTCACCGGGCTCGGTCCGAGATCTCTGATGTGTTGCGTGAACTGGGTGATGGTCTGCTGGAACTTGTTCCCCTCGCTGGCGCTGATCCACTCCAGGTGGACGCGCCGGGGGTCGATGCCGATCTCGGACAGAGCGCGCTGGATCAACGCGACCCGACGCCTCGTCTTGTAGTTGCCGTGGACGTAGTGACAGTCCCCGGGGTGGCATCCCCCGATCAACACGCCGTCCGCTCCCTTTTCGATCGCCGTGAGGACCATCTCCGCGTCGACGCGGCCGGAGCAGTTGACCCGCATCGGGATGACGTTGGCAGGGTACTGAAGACGGCTCACCCCCGCCAGATCGGCGCCGGCGTACGAGCACCAGCGACACAGGAAGGCCACGATCTTCGGCTCGAATGGCTGTCGATTCTCAGGCATCGGCGAGCGCCACCTCGATCATCTCGCGCAGCTGCGCATCGGTCATGTTGCGCAGTTGGGCGGCGCCGGTGGGACACGTGGAGACGCACGTTCCGCATCCCTCGCAGAGCACCTCGTTGCATTCGGCGACCCCGCTTCCGTTGAGCGACAGGGCGGTGTATGGGCACATCGACACGCACACCCCGCAACCGCCGCACACCTCCTCGTCGATCGAGACGACCTCCGGGGAGTGAATGAGCTTCTCCTTGGCGAGTAGACCGATCGCCTTCGACGCGGCGCCGCTCCCCTGGGCCACCGACTCGGGGATGTCCTTGGGCCCTTGCCCCGCCCCGGCGACGAATACGCCGGCGGTGAGGCTTTCCACTGGCCGCAGCTTGGGGTGCGCCTCCTTGAGAAACCCTTCGCCGCCGCAGCCGATCTTCAGCGTCTTGGCAAGCCGCTCGGTGCTCGGATGCGGCTCCATCGACATGGCGAGGACGACGAGGTCCGCCTCCATCTCCACCCGCTCTCCGGAGAGGGTGTCCACGCCCCACACGATGGTGCGATCCCCATCGCGGTAGATCCGTGCGACCTTGCCGCGGAGGTAGCGGATCCGCTCCTCCTCGGTGGCGTGCTGGAGGAACTCCTCGTATCCCTTGCCCCCGGCGCGGACGTCGATGTAGAACACCGTTGCCTCGCCGTCGGGGACGGCGTGCCGATACAGCAGCGCGTGCTTCGCCGTGTACATGCAGCAGATCTTCGAGCAGTAGGGATTGTGATTCTCCGGATCTCGGGATCCGGCGCATTGAACGAACACTACCCGCTTGGGGGTTTGCCCGTCGGACGGCCGTCGGACCTCCCCACCGGTGGGGCCGGAGGCGGACAGCAGCCGCTCGAACTGCAGTCCGTCGATCACGTCGGGGACGTCGCCGGCGCCGTACTCGCCGAGATCGAGGATCGGCATCAGCTCGAAGCCGGTCGCCACGATGATCGCCGCGACTTCCTCTTCGACGACCTCCGGCTGCATGTCGAAATCGATCGCACCGACCTCGCACACCTTGGCGCATTCACTGCACCGCAGCGGCCTCAGCCCGAGGCAGGTCTCCTCGTCGAGGGTGTACGACGACGGAATCGCTTGCTGGAACGGAATGTAGATCGCCTTGCGTTCGACGAGGCCGCGCTCGAACGCGCTGCTCGTCGTCTCCGGGCAGACGTCCTCGCAATCGCCGCACAGGTTGCACTTGTCCGGGTCGACGTAGGTCGGGTTTTTCCGGATCCTCACGGTGTAGTTCCCGACGTATCCGGACACGTCGAGCACCTCGCTGTAGGTCATCAGCTCGATGTTGGGATGCCGCGACGCTTCCACCATCTTCGGGGTCAGAATGCACGACGAGCAGTCGAGCGTGGGGAATGTCTCCGACAGCTGGGCCATGTGGCCGCCGATCGTCGGCTCCTTCTCGACGAGGATGACGGGGAATCCGCTGTCGGCGACGTCCAGCGCCGCCTGGATTCCGGCCACCCCCCCGCCGATGACGAGGCATTTGTCGACGTGGTCGAGCTGGACCGGATCGAGCGGATGGTTCCCCTTCACCTTCTCCACCAGCGTCTTGGTGATGCGGATCGCCTTTCCGGTCGCCTCATCCCGATCCTGATGCACCCAGCTGCAGTGCTCCCGGATGTTGGCCATCTCCACCAGATACGGGTTGAGCCCTGCCTCCTCGGCGGCCCGCCGGAAGGTCGGCTCGTGCATCGCCGGCGAACAGGCGGCGACGACGACTCCGGTCAGCCGGTGCTCGCCGATCGCGTCGATCACCCTCCGCTGCCCGGGGTCGGAGCACATGTAGTCGTAGTCGGACACGTAGGCGACGCCGGGATGGGCGGCCAGCGCTTCGGCGACGGCGGCCGTGTCGACGGTGCGTTCGATGTTGAGCCCACAGTGGCAGACAAACACGCCGATCCTAGCCTTGGCCACGGACACTCTCCTCCCCTCGTTCGAATCCGGTGGTGAACGCACGCTCGTTGAGGTCCTTCGTCTTGGGGGGGACCGAGGACAGAATCGCCTCGAGCATGGCGTCGCGCGAGACCACGCCGGTGATCGCCGTCAGCGCCCCGAGCATCACCACGTTGGCGACGATCTTGCGGCCCAGCTCGCCGGCGAGCCGGGTCGCAGGGATGGCGTAGACCCGTTCGACCGACGGGGGAAGCTCGTCGATGTCGACCAGGTCCTCGTCGACGATCAAGGTTCCGGTCCCGTCGATGGACGGACCGTACTTCTCGTAGGCTTCCTGCGACAGGATGACCCCGTACCCGGGACGATGGAGCCGGGGATAGCCGACGGCGGCGTCCGACACCACCACGTCAGCGTTGCAGGCGCCTCCTCGCGCTTCGGGACCGTACGACTGCATCATCACGGCGTTCTTGCCATCGAAAATCGATGCGGCTCGGCCGGTGATCTTCCCGGCCGAGATGATCCCTTGTCCTCCAAATCCGGCGAAGCGGATTTCGGCTCTCATGGCAGTCCCATTATGCAAGACGTATTTCGCGCCTCCGAATCCCTAGAACACACGAGTTCCAGGGTCGCATGGAACCAGGTCGATGTCAAGGGACATCTGTCCCTTGACTGCGTCTCGTATAATGGGATTCTAGTCGAGGGCGGGGAGTTGGTCGGCGACGGCGGCTCCGATCTCCGCCGGGCTCTCGACGACGTGGACGCCGGCAGCGCGCAGCGCCTCCATCTTGGCCTCGGCGGTTCCCGATCGTCCGCTGATGATCGCCCCCGCGTGCCCCATCCGGCGTCCCGGTGGCGCGGTCCTTCCGGCGACGAACGCCACCACCGGCTTGGTCACCGAGTTGGCAATCTGCTCCGCGGCCTCTTCTTCCGCCGATCCGCCGATTTCGCCGATGAGCACGATCGCCCGCGTCTCCCGATCGGCCTCGAACATCGGCAGCAGCTCGGCGAACGTGAGCCCGACGATCGGGTCGCCACCGATGCCGACGCACGTCGACTGCCCGATTCCCCGCTCGGTCAACTGATGGACCACTTCGTAGGTCAACGTCCCGCTGCGCGACGCGATCCCCACCGGGCCGGGCGAGTGGATGTAGCCGGCCATCACCCCGAGCTTGCATCGGCCCGGGCTGATCACCCCGGGGGTGTTCGGACCGATCAACACGGTCGCCCGGTCGTCCAGGTATCGTCGTACCTTGACCATGTCCTGGACGGGGATCCCTTCCGTCAGGCAGACGACCAGCTCAAGACCGGCCTCGGAGGATTCCAGGATGGCGTCGGCGGCGAACGCCGGTGGGACGAAGACCACCGCGGCGTCGGCCCGGGTGGACGTCGCCGCTTCTTCGACCGTGTCGAAGACGGGGACGCCTTCGACATCTTGCCCCCCCTTGCCGGGGGTGACCCCGGCGACGACCGATGTCCCGTAGTCGAGCATCTGCCGGGTGTGAAACCGTCCCTCGTTCCCTGTGATCCCCTGAACCAGTACGCGGGTGGACCCGTCGACCAGGATGCTCATGATGACGTCCTCCTCAGGGCCGCCGCGACCTTGTCCGCCGCTTCCGCGAGGTCGACGGCGGTGTCGAACGCCAAGCCGGAGCGGGCGAGGATCTCCCGCCCCTCCTCGACGTTGGTACCCTCGAGACGGACGACCACCGGAATATCGACGTCGACCGCCTCGGCCGCTGCCACCACGCCCGCGGCGAGGATGTCGCAGCGGAGGATGCCGCCGAAGATGTTGATGAACACCGCTTCGACGTCGGGATCGGCGATCAAGATGCGGAACCCCTTCTCGATCATCTCCGCAGTCGCCCCTCCGCCGACGTCGAGGAAGTTGGCTGGCCGGGCGCCGACGTGCTGGATGAGGTCCATCGTCGCCATCGCCAGTCCGGCGCCGTTGACGAGACAGCCGACGTTGCCGTCGAGCTTGATGTAGTTGAGGTTGACCGAGGTCGCCTCCACTTCGAGAGGATCCTCCTCGTTGACGTCGCGCAGCTCGGCGTGGGTCGGATGCCGGAACACGGCGTTGTCATCGAAGCTGAGCTTGGCGTCGAGGGCGATCGCTTCTCCGGATTCGGTGACCCCCAGCGGGTTGATCTCGACCAGCGAGCAGTCGGCCTCGCAGAACAGGCGGGCCAACGCCACGATCAGCTTGGCGACGGCGCGAGCCGGACGACCGGTGAGGCCGAGGCGATGGGCGAGTCGGAACGCCTGGAACGGACGCAGACCGATCGTCGGATCGATCCATTCCTTGACGATCCGATCGGGGTGACGGAGGGCGGTCTCTTCAATGTCGACGCCGCCCTCGGAGCTGGCCATCACGACCGCCTGCCGCCGGACCCGGTCGACGACGAGCCCGACATACAGCTCGGCGGCGATCTCCGCCGCCTTCTCCACCAGCACCGTCTTGACGATTCGCCCTTCCGGTCCGGTCTGATGGGTGACCAGGGGCGCGCCGAGCAGCCGCTCGGCGGCGGCACGGACCTCCTCCTCGGTCGTCGCGAGGACGATGCCTCCAGCCTTTCCTCGACCACCGGCGTGGATCTGCGCCTTGACCACGACGGGGAGTCCGATCTCCGTGGCCGCGGCCACGGCCTCGTCGACGCCGATCGCCGGGCGGGCCGGCGAGATGGGGACGCCGTAGTCGGCGAGCAGACGCTTGGCCTGGTATTCGTGGATCCGCATCGTCCCTCCCGTTGACCGCCGAGGGCGGACGAGACGAACAGTATGCCAAGCCTGCGGGCGGTTCAAGCGATGCCGTTGTCCGGGCCGTTGCCCGCACCCGCGGCCGCGACGACGGAGGATGCGCCCGAAAACCGCCATCAGAACGGGGGTTGGAAAAGGGAAGCGGGGTCGGATAGTGTACGGAGAATCCACAAAACGGACGGAGGAGAGATGAAAGCGATCTTGATCGTTGCCGACGGTCTTGGCGGACGACCGACCGACCTCGATGGGCGGACCTGCCTGGAGGCGGCCAAGACCCCGCAACTCGACGATCTGGCGGCGACAGGTGCGGTGGGCATGGTCGACCCGATCGGCCCCGGGATCCGCCCGGGAAGCGATACCGCCCATCTGTCGCTGTTGGGGTACGATCCGTACGCACGGTATACGGGGCGCGGCGTCTTCGAGTGCTTGGGCATCGGCATGGACGTCCGTTCCGGCGACATCTGCTTTCGAGCCAACTTTGCCACCGTGGAGCGGCGCGGCGAAACGTATGTCGTGACCGATCGGCGGGCCGGGCGGATCGAAGAAGGGCAACAGCAGCTCGCCGAGGCGCTGAACGGGATTCGCCTTCGCGAGGTCGACGGGGTGAGCTTCGAGTTTCGGGCGAGCACCCAGCATCGGGGAGCCTTGCGGCTCCGCGGCGACGCTCTGTCCCGGCACGTCACCGAGAACGATCCCCACGAGACCGGGAAGGAGGCCCCACGGTTCGAGCCCGAGTACGACGACGACGACGCAGCGCGACGCACCGCGGCGGCGCTCAACGAGTTCGTCGAACGAGGCCACGAGGTGCTGGTGGATCATCCGGTCAACCGCCGCCGCAAGGGGGCGGGCGAGCTGTCGGCCAACTACATCCTCGCTCGCGGCGCCGCCGACTGTCCCGATCTACCGACGATCGAGTCGATCCACGGGGTTCGAGGTGCCGTGATCGCTGGTGGCGCGTTGTACCGTGGCGTGGCGCTCGCCTGCGGGATGCACCCGATCGAGGTTCCCGGAGCGACCGGCGGACTGGATACCGATCTTCGGGCCAAGGCCGGGGCGGCGATCGATGCGCTCGACCGGTTCGACTACGTCTTCCTTCACGTCAAGGGAACCGACAACGCCGGGCACGACCGCAACGCTGCCGCCAAGGCTTCGTTCATCGAGCGGGTCGACGCCGAACTGATCGGGCCGCTGTGGGACGGGGTCGATCGCTCAGCGACCCATCTGGCGTTTACCGGCGATCACACGACACCGATCGACTACGGCGACCACACCGTGGAGCCGGTGCCCGTCCTGTTCGTCGGGCCGAACGTGCGAACGGACGCGACGACCGAGTTCGGCGAGCGGGAGGCGGGCCGCGGCGGACTGGGGCGATTCAGCGGGCGGGTGCTGCCGATGCTGCTCGGCTACAACAACTGGGCCCCGAAATACGGCTCGTAGACATGGAGGCGACGCGTTCGGAAGAGCCTCGTTGCGAGGCGCGAGGCTGGCGATAGAATCACGTCCAGGTGCGGCGGACGACCACAAGTCATGAGGATCGAGGACATCGAGGAGCTGTTGGGAGGGCCAGTGAACACCACCCGGCGGCTCTCCGTCTTTCCCCGTCCGTGCGGCCATAGCGAGCTAGAGCTAGGAGGCGCCGATGAAGCCTGACGAATTGAAGGAGATCCGCACGCGGGCCTCCGAGAGGATCCACCCGTGTGGTGGCGAAACGCGGATGCAGATTCGCGTGTCGATGGGAACGAGCGGCATGGCCGCGGGCTCGCGCAGCGTGCTGCAGACGTTCCACGAGGAGATCGCCGATCGCGATCTGTCCGACGTGCAGGTGTTCCAGACGGGAGAACGTGGCTGGGCGTCGTGCGAACCGGTCGCCGAGGTCCGGGAGGCGGGAACGGATCCCGTGTTCTACAGCTGTCTGACGGCCGACAAGGCGCGTCGGATCGTGCAGGAGCACATCGTGGGCGGAACGCCGGTCGCCGAGTACCAGATTCACCCGGCCGGCTAGACCGAGGAGACAGAAGGAGTGGGCGTGGACAACATGACGCTGACGATCGACGGCCGGACGCTCCCCGCGTCCCCCGGCGAGACGATCCTCCAGGTGGCCGAGCGGAATGGCATTCGGATTCCGACCCTGTGCCACCTCGAGGGGTTGCGAGACGTGGGCGCGTGCCGCTTGTGCACCGTGGACGTATCCGGGCAGCTGGTGCCGGCGTGCACGACGGAGGTGGCGAACGATCTGGACGTGAAGACCCAGACCGAGCAGGTGCGACGGTATCGGCGGCAGGTGCTCGAATTGCTGTTTGCGGAAGGCAATCACGTATGCGCGTTTTGCGTTTCCAACGGCGGTTGTGAGCTACAGGACCTGGCGTGCGAACTCGACATGCACGCGGTCACCGTGCCGTATACCTATCCGCGGAACCGGGTGGACGCGACCCACCCCCAGTTCGTGATCGACCGGGACCGCTGTGTCCTGTGCGGCCGCTGCGTTCGGGCATGCGCCGAGGTCGAAGGTGCGCACACCTGGGCGTTCGCGGAGCGGGGAAGGACCGCTCGCGTGATCACCGACCTCGATGTGGACTGGGGCGACGCCGCGTCGTGCACCAGCTGCGGGAAGTGCGTCGAGGTGTGCCCGGTGGGCGCGATCGTCGTCAAGGGCGCGTCGAACGCCGAGATGCGCAAGGATCCCGACCTGGTGACGCAGCTGGTCGAAAGGAGAGCGCATGACTAAGGTCAAGGTGGCGACGCTCTGGTTCAGCGGCTGCGCGGGGTGCCACATGTCGTTTCTCGATATCGACGAGGTGCTCATCGAGCTGGCGGGGCGCATCGAGCTCTGCAACAGCCCGATCACCGACCTCAAATCGTTTCCGGACGGGGGCGTGGACGTGACCCTGATCGAGGGCGCGGTCGGCAACGAGAAGCACCTGCGGCTGGCCCGGGAGGCGCGCGACAAGTCGGGTATCCTGATCTCGCTCGGTGACTGCGCGGTCACCGGGAACGTGCACGCGCTGCGCAACGGGATCCCGCCCGACCGGCTGATCGAACGGATCTACGGCCCCGAGTCGACGACCACCGGAAGGCTGCCTTACGAGGTGGTGCCGCGCTTGCTCGACCGGGTCCGCCCGGTCCACGAGGTTGTTCCGGTCGATTTCTTCCTCCATGGTTGCCCGCCCCCGGCGGGTGTGATCGCCAAGGCGCTCCTCGCCCTGCTCGACGGCTGCGAGCCGGAGCTGGTGGGCGAAGACCTCAAGTTCGGTTAGGGAGTGAACATGGACCAACAGATTCATATCGAACCCGTCACGCGCATCGAGGGCCACGCCAAGATCACCGTGTTCCTCGACGACGTGGGCGAGGTGAACGATGCCCAGTTCCACGTCACCGAACTCCGCGGCTATGAGCAGTTCTGCGTCGGACGCACCTTGTGGGAGATGCCGGGGCTGACGTCACGGATCTGCGGCATCTGCCCGGTATCGCACACACTGGCTTCGGCAAAGGCGTGCGATGCGATCCTCGCGGTGCGGATCCCGGAATCGGCGGAGATGCTGCGTCGATTGATGAACCTCGGGCAGTTCGTGCAATCGCATGCGTTGAGCTACTTCTACCTGTCGGCGCCCGATTTCCTCCTGGGGTGGGATCACGACCCGGCGACCCGCAACGTGATTGGGCTGGTGGAGGCGAACCCTGAGCTGGCGCGGCAAGGGATCCGCTTGCGCGCGTTCGGCCAGGAGGTCATCCGCCGCCTCGCGGGCAAGCGCGTCCACCCGGCGTGGGCCGTTCCCGGCGGCGTCAACGCCCCGCTGTCCGAGGAGGATCGTCGTTGGATGATCGAGTCGCTGCCGGAGGCGAAGGACACGATTCTGCATACGATCGACCTGTTCCGAACGGCGTTTGATTGTGAGGCCCGCGGCGTGCTCGGCGACTTCTCGAGCATGTACATGGGGCTGGTGGCGCCCGGCGGCCTGTGGGAGCACTACCAAGGTCCGATCCGGATCGTGGATCAAGACGGGGCGGTGGTGGTCGACGGCCACGATCCGGCGCGCTACCAGGAGATCATCCATGAAGCGTCGGAGCCGTGGACGTACTTGAAGTTCCCACACTACGCACCCCAGGGCTACCCCGACGGTATGTACCGGGTCGGCCCGTTGGGGCGGGTGAACGTGTGCGAGGCGTTCGGCACCCCCGAGGCGGACGCGGCGCTGGAGAGGCTCCGCACGGAAACGAGCCGCTGCTCGGGCAAGGTGTTCGACTACCACTACACCCGGCTGATCGAGATCCTGGCCTCGGTGGAGCGCATGGAGCGGTTGCTCGCCGACGATCGGATCGTCGATCCGCACGTCCGTGCCGACGCCGGAATCAACCGGCTCGAAGGCGTCGGCATTCACGAGGCGCCGCGGGGGACACTGATCCACCACTACCGGGTGGACGAGAACGGGATCATCGAGAAGGCGAACTTCATCGTATCGACAGGGCACAACAACCTGGCGATGAACCGCGCCATCCGCCAGATCGCCGAGAAGTACATCTCGGAGGGTGTCGTGAGCGAAGGGATCCTCAACCGGGTCGAGGGCGGCATCCGCGCCTACGATCCCTGCTTGTCCTGCTCGGTGCATGCCGTGGGGAAGATGCCGTTGGTGATCGATATCGTCGACGCCGCCGGGGTGCCGCAGCAAACGTTGAGGAAGGAGTAGGGCGGCGATGGACGTGATCATCGGCATCGGGAATCCGATGCGTGGGGACGACGGCATCGGCCCGCGACTGGTCGAGGCGGTGGAGGCTCGTCCCGACGTGCGGGCACTCGCGGTGCATCAGCTGCTCCCCGAGCATGTCGACGAGATCCGCGCCGCCCGCCGCGTGCTGTTCGTCGATGCACGGGTTGGTGGAGAGCGGGTACAGATCGACCGCGTCCACCCGTCGACGCACCGCGGTGTCGGGCACAGCTGTTCCCCCGGGGCGCTGCTCGGTTGGGCGCGGTTCGCCTACCAGGCGTCGCCCGCGTCGTGGCTGCTGTCCGTTCCGGGGGGGACGTTCACAACAGGTGCCGGCTTGAGCCCGGGGACGGCGGCGATGATCCCCGATGCGCTGCGGTGGATCGACGACTGGCTGGACGAGCGTCCGGAGGCCGTGGGGACGCGACATGAGGAGGAAGCGTGAACGAACTGCTCGAACGGTATCCGGCGAGTGCGGAGCACATGCTGGATATGCTGCATGATCTTCAGGATGCCGAGCCGCGGAACTACCTGCCGCCGGAAGCGCTGCGGGCGGTGGCCGACTACCTGAACGTGCCGCTGTCTGACGTGATGAGCACCGCGACGTTCTACTCGATGTACAGCCTGACGCCGCGAGGTCGGCACATCATTCGGCTGTGCGAATCGCCGCCCTGTCAGCTGGTGGGCGCGGAGTCGATGCTTCGGATTCTCTCCGAGCACCTCGGCGTCGCCGTGGGAGAGACCACCGAGGACGGAGCCTTCACGCTGGAGACGACCAGTTGTCTGGGCGTCTGCGGGGTGGCCCCGGCGATGATGATCGATGCCGAAGTCCACGGGAATCTGACCAAGGAGCGGATCGTCGAGGCGATCGAGGCCGTGAGGAGGAGCGATGTCTGAACCCAAGAAAACGCCGCGAATCGTGCTCCAGAACAACGGCGTGATCGATCCGTACTGCTTGGAGGAGGCGATCGCCGTCGGTGCGTACGAGGCGATGGCGAAGATCGTCGAGGAGGGGATGACGCCGTCGCAGGTGATCGACGTCGTGAAGGCATCCCGGCTTCGGGGTCGCGGGGGCGCCGGATTCCCGACCGGATTGAAGTGGTCGTTTACCGGACAGGACGAACAGGTGTACATCGTCTGCAACGCCGATGAGGGCGAGCCGGGGACGTTCAAGGACCGGCTGATCCTGGAAGGAGATCCGCATCGGTTGATCGAAGGGATGATGATCGCTGGCTACGCGGTCGGCGCGTCCCAAGGCTATGTGTACATCCGCGGTGAGTACGGGCTCTCGATCGAACGGATGCGGTGCGCGATCGACGCTGCCCGCGACATCGGCCTGCTCGGCGAGCGGATCTTCGGCTCCGACTTCTCGTTCGACATCGAGATCCAGCGCGGTGCGGGCGCCTACGTCTGCGGCGAGGAGACGGCGCTGATCGAGTCGATGGAGGGGAAGCGCGGCTATCCCCGCCTGAAGCCTCCCTATCCCGGCGCGATCGGCCTATGGTCCAGGCCGACCGTGGTCAACAATGTGGAGACGCTGGCCAACGTGCCCCCGATCGTTCTCCGAGGGGCCGACTGGTTCCGATCGTTCGGCACCGAGCGTTGCCCGGGAACCAAGGTGTACACGATCCTCGGGCACGTGGAGCAGCCGGGGCTGGCCGAGGCGGAGATGGGCACGACGCTGCGGACGATCCTCGAGGATCACGGGGGCGGGGTGAAGGGGGGCAAGCGGTTCAAGGGGGCGCTGATCGGCGGCGCCGCCGGTGCGTTCGTCTGCGCCGACTGCCTGGACAAACCGATGGACTTCGAGGGGTTGCAGGAGCTGTCCGCCGTGCTCGGTTCCGGTGCCCTCCTCGTCCTGAACGAGGATGCGTCGATCGTGGAGATGCTGGATAGCATCCTCACGTTCTTCCAGCATGAGTCGTGCGGGCAGTGTGCGCCGGGACGAGCGGGGACCCCCGCGCTGAAGCGGATCCTGGCGAACGTCCGCGCGGGAACCGGTCACCGTGACGATCTCGACCGGATGATCGAGGTCGCCGAGACGATGCACGCGATGGCGCTGTGTCCGCTGGACCAGTCGGTGATTCTCCCGGTCGAAAGCGCTCTCCGGCACTTCCGTGGCGAGTTCGATGCGCTGATCCCCTGACCCCTCCGGGCGCTACACCAGCCGGCCGACACGCCAACCGAGCCACGCGGCGAACAGGCCGGCCAATACGTTGAGGATCACGTTCCAGCTGGCGAGCCCGAACCGCTCTGCCTGCCATAGGGCGATCGTCTGGTGGCTGAACGTCGAAAACGTCGTGAAGCCGCCGAGCAGGCCGATTGACACGAAAGCGCGCGTCTCCTCGGACACCGGGAACCGGTGTCCGGCGATGGCCACGAAGGCCCCGAGCACGAAGCTCCCGGCGACGTTGATCCCGAGCACCGTCCACGGGAAGCCGTCGGCTACCGGAGCGCGGGACCACAAGTAGCGCAGGACGCTTCCGATGGCGCCGCCTGCGGCGACGGCGAGGATGGAGTGCATGGCGGGCTCCTTGGTGGTCGTGCGACGATTCTACGATCGGGCGCCCGCCGTCGCCAGCGGTGTGCTTGAACCGGTCGTGCCGCACCGGTACAAAGGTCGAGACACGGCACGGGAGGTGCAATGGCGCGCAACATCGAATGGCAACCGTCGAGGACGTTGGCGGAGTTCCGGCTGCTACCCGGGTTGACCACCGAGGAGACCTCGATCGACCGCGTATCCCTCGTCACTCCGTTGGTCTTGCGACCGGGCGGCGACGAGGCGATCCTGCTCAGGGCCCCGGTGGTGGCGGCCGCGATGCAGTCGGTCTCCGGTGTCCGGATGGGGATCGAGCTGGCCCGTCTGGGAGGCGTGGCGTTCGTGTACGCCTCCCAGCCGATCGGGGAACAGGCGGCGATGGTGCGGCGGATCAAGTCCCACAAGGCGGGGTTCGTCGAGCCGAGGACGGTCTCGCCCGACGCCTCGTTGCGGGAGGTCGACGTCCTTCGCCAGGAGGAGGGGTTCTCCACGTTTCCGGTGGTCTCCGACGACGGGCGGCTGCTCGGGCTGATCACGCGCCGCGACTACGACGTGCGCGCTCACGGCGACCTCCCGGCTCGCGAGCGGATGGTGCCGCGGGAGCAGCTCGACGTCGGGGTTGGCGTGACCGACCTCGAGGAGGCGAACGCGATCCTCATCGAGGGGCACCGATCGGTCTTGCCGATCGTCGACGAAGGGGACCGGCTGCAAGCGTTGGTGTTTCGCAAGGACATCGAGGACCACCTCGACAACCCCGACCAGGTGGTCGACGAGCGGAAGCGCCTGGTCGCCGTGGCCGCGATCAACACCCGCGACTATCGGGATCGGGTGCCGGCGCTGGTCGAGGGGGGCGTCGACGTCGTGGGGATCGACTCGTCGGATGGGCACTCGGTGTACCAGCAATCGACGATTGCGTGGATCCGGGATCGCTATCCGTCGCTGCCGATCATCGGCGGCAACGTGATCACCGGGGCCGGATTCGATTTCCTCGTGGCGGCGGGGGCCGGCGCGGTGAAGGTCGGAATGGGCGGCGGGTCGATCTGCATCACGCAGGAGCAGAAGGGGACGGGCCGCGGGCTGGCCACCGCGGTGATGCAGGTCGCCGCAGCGCGCGATCGGCATTGCGAACGGACGGGGATCCATGTGCCGGTGATCGCCGATGGCGGCATCCTCCACGCCAAGGATGTGGTGATCGCCCTCGCGCTCGGGGCCGACGCGGTGATGATGGGACGCTACTTCGCGCGGATGGACGAGTCGCCTACGGAGAAGCTGCGGGTCAGTGGACGGGTGATGAAGCCGTACTGGGGCGAAGGCTCCGCCCGCGCTCGCGCCTGGAGCCCGGCTCGCTACGACCAAGCGGGGTTCCTGGAAGGGGTGGAGGGGTTCGTCGAGTACGCCGGGAAGCTGAAGGAGAACCTCCCTGAGCTCACCGGGAAGCTCGGGGCGGCGATAGCGTCCTGCGGCTGCGCGACGATCGCCCAGCTCCACGACCGTGCCGAGCTGGAACTCGTCTCCTCGCTGTCGATCCGCGAAGGGAAGGTCCACGACGTGATCCGGTTCGGCTGGGGTGAGGACGACTCGCTGGCCAACTGGAGCGGGTAGGAGGCGTCGATGGTCGAACGCGAGATCTCGCCCCTCGACGGGCGATATCGAGAGCGGCTGAGCGTGTTGCCCACGTACTTCTCCGAGCACGCCCTGATGGGGGCTCGGTGCGAAGTGGAGCTGCGCTGGCTGGAGGCGATCGATCGGCTCGATCTGTTCCCGCCCCTGTCGGAGGAGGAGCGCGCGCGGATCGCCGCCGCGAGGGAGGGTCTCACCGACGGCGACCTCCTCCGCATCGCAGCGATCGAGCGGGAGATCGCCCACGATGTGAAGGCGGTCGAGCTGTTCCTGCGAGAACGGCTGGCGCTCGCCCATCCGGAGCGGATTCACTTCGCGTTGACGTCAGCGGACGTCAACAACCTGGCGTACGGATTGCTGTTGATGCGGTTCCGCGACGAGCAGCAGCTGCCCCGGCTGCGGGCGTTGATCGAGCTCCTCGCCGAGCGCGTGGCGTCCTGGAAATCGGTGGTATTCCCGGCACGTACGCACGGACAGCCCGCTTCGCCGACCACCCTTGGGAAGGAGCTGGCGGTCTTCCTGTCACGGCTCGTTCGTCAGGCGCGACAGCTCGAGGAGCATCGGTTCCGCGGCAAGCTGACGGGGGCGACCGGCACCCATGCCGCGGCTTCGGTTGCGTTCCCGGATCAGGATTGGGTTCGGCACACGTCGGACTTCGTGGCGTCGCTTGGCCTGGAGCCGAACGGCTGTACCACCCAGATCGAAGACCACGACCGGCTCGCCGAGTACCTGGCGATCGTATCACGGGTCAACAACATCGTCTGCGATCTCGATCGGGACGTGTGGGAGTACCTGTCGCGCGGGGATCTGTTCCAGCTCCCGGCCGACGGCGAGGTCGGGTCGTCGACGATGCCACACAAGGTGAACCCGATCCGATTCGAGAACAGCGAAGGCAACATCGCGGTCGCGAATGCGCTGCTGCATATGTTCTGCGATCAGCTGACGCGGTCGCGGATGCAGCGGGACCTCTCGGACACCACCGTGAAGCGCAACCTCGGTGTTGCGCTGGCTCACAGCCATCTGGCGATCGACCAAACGACGGCGGGGCTGCGGCGGCTCGATGCCGATCCCTCGGGGCTCCGGCGGACGGTGGACGCCGCTCCCGAGGTGCTTGCCGAGGCGTATCAGACGATGCTGCGGGCGGCCGGTGTTGCGGACCCGTACGAACGGTTGCGGGGGTTGACGCGGGGAGCGGGGATCTCGCTCGACCAGCTGCACCGTTTCGCCGACAGCCTGTCGATCCCCGACGAGGTCAAGCAGCGCCTGCGGGCGCTGCGTCCCAGCGGCTACATCGGCCGGTCCGAGGAGATCTGCGATGCGGTGCTCGAGGACGCCCGGGCGTGGCTCGACGAGTCGCCGACTTCCGGCTCCCGAGGAGGGAGGGGGAAGGCAAGAACGGCCGGTCATACGGACCGGCCGTCATGACATCGTGGGATCGGCCCGAGGACTACGTCTCGAGCTCCTCCAGCATCACAGGACTCTCGTCGATGACCTCAAGCGCGGCATCGCAGTGGGGGCAGTCCACACGTCCATAGAGGACCGCTTCGTCCTCCGAGAGGCGGAACCCCTTCCCGCATGCCGGACAGGTTGCTCGTGGCATCGAACCTCCTCTCGATGCGCCGGTCATGTCCGCGCCGACGCACGATCACGCTTCCCGTACCTACTTCTTCTTGCTCCCGGTCGCTTTCTTGGTCCCCTTCTTGCTTTTTGTGGGCACGACAAGCACCTCCTCACGCCCCTTCGACGGGAAGGGACAGCGCAGCATAGCACCGCGGGGTGTCGTCGTGAATCCCCGGCTGGGTCCCGTTGGTACGGCGAAAGGGATAGGCATCTTACCGTCGGTGAGCAGGGCCGAATGCATCCCGGGAATCTCGCGCAAGGAACGACCACGAGATCGGTCAACGAGCCAGCCCATGTCCAGGACAGGAGCTGCGATGGAGGGGGGGCGGAGGACGCGCTTCGGCGCTAGGCGACCGTCAACCCGCCGCGAAGGACCGTGACGGCTTCGCCGGTGAGATGGACCCGATCCCCGGCGACGCGGCAGCGGACGATCCCTCCCCGTCTGGATGCCTGGTACCCGACCAGAATACGGCGGTCGAGCTTCCGTCCCCAGTACGGCGCCAGCGCACAGTGCGCCGAGCCGGTGACCGGATCCTCGTCGATCCCGGCGCCCGGTGCGAAGAACCGGGAAACGAAGTCGAACCGGTGGTCGTTGCTGCCCGCGGTGAGGATCACGCCCCGTATGCCCAGCTCCCTGAGGGCCGCGAACGACGGCGCCGCCTCGCGGACCTCGCGTTCCGTCGCCACCTCGACCAGGAAGACCGACGTCGTGCTCCCGACGTGGGTTGCGCGCACGCCGAGCGCTTCGAGCAATCGGGAGGGCGGTTCGGTGGGCTCGGTCGAGGCGGCCGGGAAGTCGAGCTCGATCCGCCCATCGACTCGGACGGCGGCGAGCCGCCCACTTCGCGTCTCGAAGCGTGCTTGGTCATCCGCTGCAAGGGCAGCGGTTTCCCACAGGACGTGTGCGGTGGCGAGGGTGGCGTGGCCGCACAGATCGACCTCGATGGCCGGGGTGAACCAGCGCAGGTCGTGGACGCCGTCCGGTCGACGAACCACGAACGCGGTCTCCGACAGGTTGACTTCAGCGGCGACATCCTGCATCCAGCGGGCATCCGCCGCCTCGTCGAGGCAGCAGACCCCGGCGGGATTGCCCCGAAACGGCGTGTCCGTAAACGCATCGACGTGGTAGAACGGAACGGTCATCGGCCCTCCCTCGGGATCCTCGGGCTCGTGGGGCCCTGCATCCTCCACTGTACTCGGTTGGGTGTCCGCTCGTTACGGACAGCCGTCCCCACTAAATGATGTGACGCACGTCACACACGGCGCGGTCCGGTGGGCCGAGCGGATGTGATGAACAACACATTCCCAATCCTCGTCGGTTACCTCGGTGCGGTCCTCTCCCAACTACCATCATCGCGAAGGGTTCGAGGGAGCCTTTTCCCCCCGCGCTTGTCGGGGACTAGCTGTCTGCGGCCGTGAACGGTCGAAAGGAAGTGGTGCGATTGAACGATCGGCTCCGGGTGGTGAGAAGATGGGGGAGCGTTGTGTCGATTGTCGCTGTCGTCGCGCTTCTTCCGGTGGTCGGCCTTGCTGAGGATCCCTGTACGAAGCTGCCGGACCTCTGGCTGCCGCCGGACGGAACGCCCGGCCTGGCCAACGGCGGCGTCTCCGTGCAGGAAACCAGTGGAGACGTCTGCCAGGGGGGCGAGGTCACGATTACCGTCACGGTCGACAATCTGAGCTGCGGCGATGCAGGCCCGTTCGACGTGACCGTCACCTACGACGGAACTTCCCAGTTGATCGGTACCCAGCACGTGGACGGGCTGCCTGGCTGTGAATACACGACGCTGACGTTCGTCTGGGACACGACCGGTGTTCCGCCGGGAACGGTGGAGATCGTCGCATGTGCCGATACCGGGAACGATGTCGCGGAACTGAACGAGAACAACAACTGTTTGACGATCGAGACGTCGTTGTGGATCCGTCCGAACGAGCCGCTCGTCGAGGCGGAGAAGATCGCCATCGACCCCGACGGCGCTCCCGTGTACCCGGGGGACACGATCCGGTACGAGGCGACGTTGCGTAATGAGGGGTGCGCCGATCTCGAGGACGGTCCGGAGCACGAGTTCACCGATCTCCTCCCGGAGGGGTTGAGCCCGACGTCGCACATTTCCGCAACGTCCGGCACCGCCGCGGTGGAGGGCAACGAGGTCGTGTGGGATGGGGCGATCCCGGCCGGTGGCGCGGTCACCATCAAGTATCGCGTGACCGTCGATGAGGATCTCGAGCCCGGTACCCAGATCTGCAATCAAGGGACGACGACGTGGGATGGGGGTAGCGAACCGACCGACGATCCGTCGACCCCCGCGGAGGACGATCCAACCTGCATCACGGTGGAGGAGAAGCCGGAAGGCCCGGCGCCGCTGTCGGGGACGATCGATGCGCCCAGCCTGACCGAGTGGGGAATGATCGCCTTGGCCGTGATGCTGACGATTGCGTTCGGGTGGCGCCTCCTGCGGCGACGCGCGGTGGCTGGATAGGGGACGAACGAACGATGGCCCATACGGTGCAGCGAACCATGAACTCCGGCCGACGGCGGATCCTTCTGTCGATCGCCGCTGCCGTGTGCACGGCGGTCCTTCTGATCTGGATCGCCGGGCAGGAGGCGATGATGGGAGGATGGCAGCGCGTTCTTGCGCAGATCACGAGCGCGATCCTCAACCTGTTGGGCGAGCGAACGTCGGTCGCGGGGACCACCGTGTCGTCCGAGCTGTTCGGCATCACCGTGGTGATGTCGTGTACCGGCCTGTACGCCACCGGACTGTTCCTGGTCGCGGTCGCGGCCTATCCGGTCAGATGGCGCAGGAAGCTGATCGGCGCCGGCCTCGGCGTCGGAGGGATCTCGCTGCTCAACCTCGTGCGTCTGGTCAGCCTGTACTACCTCGGCGTTCATCTTCCCGGGATCCTCGACGTCGCGCACCAGCTCGTCTGGCAGTCGGTGTCGATCGTCGCGGCGGTGGCGCTGTGGCTGTGGTGGGCCGGGAGGTGGGCCGATGCGCCGCGTGTTGCCTAGCCCCAACGGCTCCGGCATCCCGACCGTCCGGGTGGCGATCACCCAGTTCGTGGCGCTCTTCCTCCTGACGACCGTCGTGCTGGTGGCGGTGTGGGCGTTCCTCGCACCGGGTTATGCGGCCGCGGTTGCCGGGTTGACGCGCCCCTTGCTCGCCGGGGTCGAGAGCCCGCGGATGACGGTCCTCGAGCTTCGCGGCGGCGAGCTGTGGGTGTACCGGATCGTCGGCCCCGGACAGATCGCTCCGTTCACCTGGTTCGACCGCTACGCGTTCTTCGGCGTCATCCCGTTGTTGGCGCTGCTGATCGCAACGCCCGGAATCGGCTGGCGCCGACGGGTGCTTCGAGCCGGGATCGGCGTCGCTGTGCTGCTGGGCGTCCACGTTGCGTATCTGGTGGTGTCGATCGAGCTGTCCTACGCGACGCTCGGGTTGATCGACGTCGGCCCGTTCGTGAAACGGACGCTCGATCTCTGGCAGACGACGGTCCGTGTGGTGTACGAAGCGGCGCCGGTGGCGATCTGGGCGGTGCTGTCCGCTGCCGCGTGGCGGCGGATCCTACGAGCAGATCATCTCGAGCGACGGCGCGAACGATGCCGTGGCTCGGAAGCGATACGAACGCATGGGTGAGGATGACATGAGCCCAGGGGAAGGAAGGAAACCGTGAACACGAGATGGACGGTGGTGGCAGGCCTCATCCTCTCGTTCGTTGCTGCCGGGTCGATCGCGGCCTGGTCCTCGGATGCGCAGCTCTACTTCTCGACCGACAAGAACGGCGAGACCCGCGTAACGAAGGTGCGAGAGGGAGATCAGATCTGGATTGTCGTCGTCGACCCTGACGAGGACATCGATTGCGATGTTCGGGACAAGGTGTGGACGGACATCAAGGTGATGGACACGAAGACCGGCGCCCACATCGTGTGGGAAAGCTACCTGGACGAGAACGGCGTCGATACCGACGGCGATGGCGTTGGCGACACGGTGTTCCGCGGCGATCCGGAGTACGTACCGCACAAGGGGCATTGGCCCGGCCCGACCGCCGGATGGCTGGGGGCGGACTTCCTCGAGGAGACGAGCTCCGCCACGGGGGTGTTCGTCAGCAAGCGGCCGTTCCAGCTCGGGGCCCGCGTCGACTACGGCGACGACGGCCGCCTCCATTCGCACATCGTCGGACCGTACGTGACCCAACCCGACGGCGCCGTCGACCCGACGGACTTCGAGTGGGGCAACTACCTGTACGCCGACGGGGACGGCGACGAACACGGCGATGATCGCATCTGGGTCGACCAGTCGCGCAACTTCATCGTCGCCACCAATCCCGGCTTCGAGACCCCGACGTGGGACCCGAACCCCGGTGACGGCGATGCCTGGCTGCCGCCCGGCGACGGGGGACTGGGCGTCGACGAGGACTACATGCTGGGGCGGTTCGAGAACATGGATACCGTCGTCGGGATGTACGTCGATCAAGACGACCCGTCCGATGTCGCCCTTACCCAGGCCAAGATCTCCGATGAGAAATCGTCAATCGCCTGGGGTCGGGAGATCTACCGCGACGGCAACGAGGCCGCCCTGGTGACGGTTACCGACCTCGACGAAAACCTCCACTGCGATGCGATCGAGTCGGTGCCGGTGTTCATCCTGGTGAATCCGGGGTCGTGGAATCCGATCCGGCTGACCAGCGCGACGAA
>CAZLER010000010.1:0-9159 GCA_964558595.1 uncultured Thermotogae bacterium | reverse complement strand
GGCAGCGATCAGCCGAACCTGGCCGGGACCTACTACGTCGAGTACCCGACGCGGGACGACTTCGAGCAGCCGGGCGACCGCAACGAGGGGATCACGTGGTTTGACACCGCCAGCGCCTCGGGGATCACGCGGGTGATGTTCTACGCCGAGGAGACCGCTGCGGACAGCGGTGTCTTCCAGCTGGAGATCAACAGCCTCCTGACCGATCTTGGCTTCACCTCCCTGAACGAGCGGGATGTGCTCGTCGCGTACTACATCGATCCCAACGACCAGGACGACTTCTCCCTCGCGACGGCGTACATCGGCGAGAAGAACCACAGCCGGGTTCGGTTCACCGACGCCGAACGCACCGACCAATCGACCTTCTGGATCGGGCGGGACCCGGTGTACGTCGAGGTGGTCGACGCCAACGCCAACACCGACGCCTGCTGTCCGGAACAGGTTGTCGTGCACGTCTGCGACCCGCACGAGGTCGACGACGCGGAGTGGCTCGTCCTCGACGAGATGTCGAGCAACTCCCCGGTGTTCTTCAGCCACATCGGGATGAAGCTGACCTCGGTATGGGATGCCCTGGGCATCGGCGACCCGACCCTGCTCGGCGGCTACTCGCTGCGCCTCGACAACTGGGAGCTCGAGGCGTTCAATGAGGACGCGGTGTACGCACGGTACAACGACGTGGTCTACGGCGCCGATCAGATTCCGTTGTTGGGGGACCTCGATACGGAGACCGCCTTCCCGCCACGGATCGACCGGGTGCGCGTCGCCAACGACGTATCCCTGTCCGTCTTCCACGTGGGGGACACCCAGGTGTACGACGGCGACGAGATGACGATGTACTTCCTCGATCGGCAGGGCAACCGGGTCCAGGGGTATCTCAATAGCGACTGTGTGTTCGTCGAGGTGATCGACCCCGATCAGGACGAGGATCAGCACCGTCGCGAACGGATCGATGCGACCTGGGACGGGCGCCAGAACGTCCCGTTCGGTCCGATCCATCGGCCGGCCAACCGGCTGGAGTGCGGCTACCGGGACGAGGAGATCCATCTGGTCAACGCGCTGCTCGGCGATACCAATGTGTTCGCGCCGTTCGCCCCCGGGGCGGACAACCCCGATCCCGCCTACAGTTGGGCCAAGCTGTACGTGCTCAACCCGCGAAACGGCCGATGGGCGGCGATCGATCTGCTGGAGACGGCCGTCGATTCCGGCCAGTTCGTCAGCGTGACGTGCATCGACCTGGTCGACCGTCACGAGTGCGTGCCGACCCTGGGCGTGCTGCCCGGCGACACGATCCTCGGGGTCTATCACGACCCGTCCAATCACTCGGACATCGCCTGGGTGTCGATCAAGGTCGCGGTCGGGGGTGCCGTCGCCCCCGGCTCGACGCTGTCGTTCGTCGACGCCGAGGGCGAACCGGTCGCGGCGTATGTCGAAGGGGATCCGATCCTCATCCAGGTGGTCGATCCGTCGATCGCCGGGGCCGGAACCCTGAAGGATGCGGTGACGATCGACGGGATGAAGGTGGATGTGCAGGCGGTGCCCGGCGGTCCGGAGGGTACTTTCGTCACCGATCCGTTGGAGCTCGATCTCGCCGCCGGGGCGACGGTCACGGCGACCTACATCGATCCGAGCGATCCCAGCGACACGAGCACCGCCTCCGTACCGATCGTGGCGGACGTCTTCCAGGTCGATCGGTTCTACGCAGCGCCGTCGCCGTTCGACGAGGAGACGCGGTTCGGGTTCGTCGGGACGGGGCTGGCCGATACGATGGCGGTGTCCGTCTACGATCTCGCGGGGCGTCTGGTGTGGCAGGCCGAAGTCGAGGATACGCTGTCGATCGCGTGGAGCGGACGAGACGATGACGGCCGCCAGCTCGCCAACGGAGCGTACCTGTACGTGATCGGGGCCACCGGATCGGGCAACGCCTATGCCGACCGAGGGAAGCTGTTCATTCAGCGGTAAGCTTCCGAGTTCGACCGCGCGCCGCCCGGGTAGCGTCCGGGCGGCGTGCCGTTGGGGGCCGACGGCGGTCTGCGAGTAGAATGCCGTATGGTATCGAAGCCCGCCGAAGCAGTCTCCCAGGCCGGACAGCGGCCGCTTGCCGTCCAGTTCAGCGATTTGCGCGGCTTCTCCGCGTTCACCGCCGAGCACGGCGACCCTACCGCGTATCGGATCGCCCGTCGGTTCGTCGATCTCGTCGGTACCACCGTTCCCGAGCATGGCGGCCGGCTGCTCAAGACCTACGGTGACGGCGTGATGACGTCGTTCGACGAGCCGGGAGGAGCCGTGCGCTGTGCGGTATCGATGCAGAAGGCCGTCTCCGAGGAGTACGGCGACGCCGCCGATCCGGAATCGACGATCTCCGCCGGCATCGGGCTCGCCTGGGGGACTCCCATCCGGACCGGGGACGACCTGTTCGGTCACGCGGTCAACGTCGCCAAGCGGCTGGCCGACGAAGCGAAGGGCGGGCAGATCGTCGCGTCGGCGGGGATCGTCGAACAGGCCGGCGCCGTCGAGCACGCCACCTATCGGGATCTCGGGGAACGCGAGCTGAAGGGCGTGGGAAGCCACCGGCTGATCGAGGTCGTCTGGCGTCCGGTCGTGTCGCGGGTCGAGACCGCCGACGGCCGAATGGACCTCGTCCTGACCGACGACGGCAAGCTCGTCGTCGAGTTGGGCAAACAGGTGAAGGGGCAGGTCGAGGAGGCGCTCGACAAGGTCCGGCGCACGCTCGGTGCCGAGGAAGATGGAAGGCTCGCTTCGTTCGTCAAGCGGCAGGTGCTCGGCCGGCTGGCCTCGTCGCTGCCGGCGTGGGTGGAGTGGGCGGAGTCGCGTGCCGGATTGGGAATCGAGCACCCCATCGAAGATGTGGAGGCGAAGCTCGAGGACGGGAAGCTCGTTCTGCTGCTTGGGCCGTCGCGCCCGAGGAAGCGGCTGGAGCTGAGGACGAAGGAGATCGACCTCGTCACGGTCCGCGCCCTCGTTGATCGGCTGCACCGCATGCAGCAGCGGACCGCCTCGCCTTAGCCGGTGGTGGACGCCGCGAACCGGTCGAGAAGCTCGGCGACGATCGTGCGTCCTCGATCGCGGGCGTAGAACGCCCGGATCCGGCGGTGGAGGTCGGCCGCCGTCGTCTTGCCGCTGGCGATCACCGCGCGGTGCCGCTCGAACAGCGCTTGGGCCGGGCCAGGACGTGGTCCCCAGTGGAAGCGCTCACGGTAGGCCTCGTCGAGGAATATTGCGATCGGGATCGCCCGACCTCCGCGGGTGAGATAACGGTCGATCAGCTCCGGATGAGCATCGCGCCGCACCACCCGCAGCTCGATCTCCGCCACCTGGCGGAGCTCGGAGAGAACGGGGAAGATCGCCAGCGAATCGCCGCACCATGGTTCGGTGACCACAAGGAGGTGGGAGCGACCGGTGGCGCGGAGGCGCTGGATGGATACCGGGTCGATCTGGAGCCTGCGCTGGTACAGCGCGTGCAGCTCCTTCTGCTTGTCGTCGAGGAGATCGATGTAGGCGGTCGGTGTCAGTCCAGTCTCGTAGTACTCGCGAAGCTGCATGCGCTCTCCTGTCCTATCGTCGTCGCCGTCGGCCCCATCGCCACAGCTCGCGAAGCGACGCCGACTTCCCGGTCATCAGCATCCCGACCTCGAAGACCTTCGTGGCGAAGCGCATCATCACGACGGTTCCCACGGCGAGCGAGAGGAGGCTGACCGCGATCTCCCATGTCGGGACGAACTGCGTCCCCCCAGACGCCAACGGCGTCGCGCCGATCCGCAGCAGCATCACTCCGGGGACGAACGGCGGAATGAATCCGATGATACGGATCCACAGCGTATCGGGATGCTGAAGGATCAACGCGGAGAACATCATCGGTAGGTACGGGATCGCTCCGGCGAAGCCGACGGCCCCGCCGGAGTGTATGTCCTTGATCGACGCGCCGATCGTTCCGAAGATCGAGGCGATGAACAGGTAGCCGAAGGCGAAGTACAACGGGTACGTGATCCAGTGGACCAGCGTCAACGACGCGAGCGAGATCGGGAAGAACTGCGCCGCGACGATCGTCGCCGTGGCGGCCCAGACGATGACCTGGATCAGCCCGGCCAGGCCGAGTCCGATCAACTTCCCACAGACCAGCTCCCAGGCCGAGACGGACGACATCATCATCTCGACGACGCGGCTCTGCTTCTCCTTCATGACGCCGTACATCGTCATCACCCCGGACATGAACGCCCCGAGGAACAACACGAACGCGAGGAACATGCCGATGATCATCGGCGGCGGTGGCTCCGAGGATGTCGGCAGATCGCTTCCCATCGCGCGCGTCGCCGCGAAGATGCCGATGGCCAGGATCGCCGGGATCAAGACCGTGATGATCAGGAACTGTTTGCTGCGGACGCTCTGAGTGAACTCCCAGCGGACCACCTTGGCCAGCTTCATCAGCGACCTCCCGCGACGGCATGGACGAAGATATCGTGAAGCGGCGGGCGATCAATGGACAGGGCGACGAGTTCGAACGAATCGGGCAGACTTCGAACGAACGCGTCCGGGCTTGCGTGACGACGGAGAGTGAACTCGGCCCGCCCCTCCCCCAGCCTCAGATCGCTGACCTCCGGCATGTCCGCGAGCGGTGCGGCATCGCCGACGAAGCGAAGCCGCACGGCATGCTCCCCATGGGCCTCCTTGATCTCGGCCAGGTTGCCATAGAGGACGCGCCGTCCCCGATCGATCAGGAAGATCCGATCGCACAGCTCCTCGACCAGGTTCATCCGATGCGACGAGAGAAGGATGGCCGCGCCGTGTTCCTTCAGTTCGGAGATCACACCGCGCAGCAGATCCTGATTGACCGGATCGAGTCCCGAGAACGGTTCGTCGAGGACGACGAGGTCGGGCTGGTGGAGGATCGACGCGGTGAACTGCACCTTCTGCTGCATCCCCTTCGACAGCTTCTCGACTTTCTTCGATCCCCAGTCGAGCAGCCCGAACCGGTCCAGCCAACCGCGGGCTCGGGTCCGTGCATCCGCCCGGGCCAACCCCTTCAGCTCGCCGAAGTAGACGAGCAGGTCGAGGACCCTGGCATCCCCGTACAGGCCGCGTTCCTCGGGGAGGTACCCGGTCCGTTCCTTCGGCGCGTGATTGCGCTTGCCCGCGAGGCTGCAACGAATGCTGCCCGAATCCGGGTCGAAGATCCCGAGAATCATCCGGATCGTGGTTGTCTTCCCGGCGCCGTTGGGGCCGAGGAAGCCGAGGATCTCGCCGCGCCCGACATCGAACGAGACGTCGTGCACGGCGCGAACCGACTGGAACGTCTTGTTGATCTCCTGGACTTGTAGCAGAGTGGCTTCGGTCATGGCTCCTGTTCCTTCGCGGTGGCGACAAACGGCACCGGCGGAGTCGCCGATGGCCTAGTCCTCGGGAGGATGCATCGTCTCATGGTCTCGCACGCCGTAGCGCCCTTCCAACGCCTTGGAAGGCGCGTTATCCAAGACGCTATGCCATCGTACTACCAGATGGGACGCGCGGTGTCATTGCCGCGGCCGGCTTCCTTCCAAGCCGGACGTGAGCGCCCGCTGGATCCGCTGCAGCCCGTCGACGAGCACCTCACGGGGGCAGGCAAGGTTCAACCGGACGAACCCTGCTCCGCCGGGGCCGAACCGGGCTCCATCGACGGTGGCCACCCGAGCTTCATCGAGTAGCCGCTCGTACGGACGGTCATCGTATGCGGAACGGCAGTCGAGCCAGGCAAGGTACGTTCCCTCCAGCGGGGTCATGGCGAGGCCGGGAAGCTCCCGGGCGACGAACGCCGCGGCGAAGTCCCGGTTCGCCTGGAGATACACCATCAGCTCATCGAGCCATGGGTCGCCGTCCCGTAGCGCCGCCCGCGCCGCGGTGTAGCCCATCACGCCGGGGCCGGGGACCAATCCCTGCTTCGCGTCTTCGTACCGCTCGCGCAGGCGACGATCGGGGATCACGGCGAACGCGAACGGGATGCCGGCGACGTTGAACGACTTGGCTGTCGACATCAGCGTGATCGTCCGCGCCGCGATCTCCGGGGACAGCGCGGCGATCGGCACGTGACGGTGCCCGTCGTAGACGAAGTCGGCATGGATCTCGTCGGAGCAGACGATCAGATCGTGCTCGAGGCAGATCTCCGCCAGCCGCTCCAGCTCTCCCACCGTGTACACCCGTCCGATCGGATTGTGGGGGTTGCACAGGATGAACAGGCGGGTGCGTCCGTCGATCGCCCACTCGAACCCGTCGAGATCGACTTCGTAGCGAAGCCCCGAGCCGCAGCTCATCTCGCAGAGCCTCCCCCGCAAGCCAACGTTGTCGGGTACGGCGAGAATCGGGAAGTAGACCGGCGGGGTCATCAACACGCCGTCGCCCGGTCGCGAAACCGCATGCGCGGCAAGATGGAACCCGACGTAGACGTTGGGGAGGTAGACGATCGACTCCGCGGCGACCGTCCAGTCGAACCGGCGTCGGAGCCGATCGACGATTACCTCGCGCAGGTCGTCGGGCGGCTCGGGATAGCCGAAGATGCCGTGCTCCACCCGGTGCTTCAGGGCTTGCAGGACCGGGTCGGCGCACCGGAAGTCCATGTCCGCGACCCACATCGGGAGGACGTCGTCGTCGTACTGGCTCCATTTGATGCTATCGGTGCCGCGGCGCACGACGATCCGATCGAAGCCTCCGGCGTGGGGGTGGCCGTGGGAATCGTTCATGAGGGTTCCTTTCTTCGGGAAGCGGAGGTCGGTGCCGCTGCTCCAGGGAAGCGTACCGAGGTCGGACCGTTTGCCGGCTTCGGGAAGACGGTCCACGACGATCCCATGTTGGGCGGCAACCGCAAGGATGCCGACGACCACGTCGCCGTCGGCGGATCACGCTGCAGAACCCCTACTGCACAGGCAGCGTCAGCACGGCGGCGCCATCGGCCTCCCGATCGCGGAGAAAGCTCTCCCAGCCGTCGCGCCCCGCCGAGGTCATCCGGACGAAGATGTACCCATGCGACTGGGTCAGGATCTCAACCCAACCGCAGTCCCCCAACGTCCTGCATGCCCGGACGATGTCGTCGCCGGGGGGATGCGAATCGGTCGCCTCCGGGGCCGTCGTCATCGACCAACGAACGCTGTTCTGCGGATCCTCGCGGTAGTTGTGGTGCAGGACGTCCAGCACCCACTCTCGGACCTTCTCACCTGTCCAGTCACTCATCGTCCCTCCTTACCGGCAGCCTACGGCACCCCGGGGACGGCGTCAACACCCCCGCTGGTGGGTGGCGGTCGATGCTCCGCAGAGCCAAGGCGCCCGTGTCCTGGAACGGTGGAGGGGGTTGAGCAATACGAGGACCTACGTCCTCTCGTGTTCCTGGCATTGCGAACGCCGGTTCGATTCCGTGTAGGACCCGGATTCCCTTGCCTTAGCGAGGCCACCCTATGACGCACCAACGTCGACGGGAGATCGATGAGGAGCGACAAGCCGACAACCACGTCGGTCTCTCGGTCGGTGCAGGCGCAGTCGCCCCGCGATGCGCCGCGCGGCAGGCGCCGGTCAAGCGGTCGGAGGGGAGCGTGGGCGCGCGGTGCGGGATTGTCCGCGCGGTCTGACTTGGCATCTCACAACGCGAGAACATGGAGCATCCGGCGAACTCTTGTGCTACGCTGTGACTATGACGAGCAAGGCGGCATCGTCGAGACGGGGACTTCTGTGGATCCCTTTGTATCTTGTCGTTGCGGTCGCTCCGCTGTTTGTCATGCTGATCGATCCGCGGCCGGAAGGAAGACCGTTTCTTCGCGATCTGTCCGTTGCGATCGCCTTCTGTGCGATGAGCGTCATCGGGCTGCAGTTCATCCTGACGGCGCGGATACATTCGGTCAAGCGCCCGTTCGGCAGCGATGTGGTCTACTTCTTCCACCATCAGATGAGCGCCGTCGCGGTGGGCCTGGTGCTGCTGCACGTGACCCTCCTCATCATCTACCGCCCATCGATCTGGCGGCTGTTTGTGTTCTGGGACGCGCCGACCCGTGCGCAGTTCGCCGTGGCGGGTCTTGCCTGCTTGCTTGCATTGGTGCTCGTGTCCATCTTTCGCAAGCAGCTTCGTATCGAGTACACGGTGTGGCGGATCACGCATGGACTGCTCGCCATGGCCGCCGCCGCGTTCGCGATGACGCATATGCAGCTGGTCGGAGTCTACCTCGCATCCCCCTGGAAGCGGGCGTTGTGGGGTCTTTATGCTGCCGTCTGGGTCGGGACGCTTGCCTACGCCCGGGTTGTGCGTCCGATCGCCATGATGCTTCGGCCGTATGAGATCGAGCGCGTGCGTCCGGAGCGCGGTCATGCGTGGACGCTCGATCTGCGGCCGGTCGGACATGACGGCGCCCGCTTTGCCCCCGGACAGTTCGCTTGGCTGACGGTCGCGCGGTCGCCGTTCGCCGATATCGAGCACCCGTTCTCGTATTCCTCGAGCGCCGAGGCGCCAAGCTCGCCGAGCTTCACGATCAAGGAACTGGGCAACTTCACGGCGCGCATCGGAGAACTCACGCCCGGGACGCGAGTGTATCTCGATGGCCCGTTCGGCGCCTTCTCCATCGATCGACGCCCTCGCGCCGATCGGTATGTGTTCATCGCGGGTGGCGTCGGCATCACCCCGATGATGAGCATGCTTCGAACCCTGCGCGATCGAAACGACAGACGCCCGTGTACAGTCATCTACGCTGCGCGATCGTCGGACGAGATGACGTTCCGAGAAGAAATCGAGGCGCTCCAAGGACCGCTGGATATGGACCTGCATCTGGTCCCGATGGTTGCCGGCCCAGAGTGGGGTGGTCCTCATGGACTGGTGTCGAGGGACCTTCTGGAGAAGACGATTCCCGACGACTGTCGCGGCGAAGGTTGTGAGGTCTACCTCTGTGGTCCGCCTCCGATGATGGATGCGGTCGAGACGGCCCTGCTGGAGATCGGCGTTCCGATCAGGAACATCCACTTGGAGCGGTTCAACCTCGCATAGACACCATGAGACATCGACTGGCGACCTATCTCGTTCTTGGAACCTTGGCACTGATCGTCTTGCTGTCGCTGGCGTTTGCTTGGATTGCGCAAGGCTAAGGCTAGACGCGCTACGGCTCCCGACCAGCGGCCCCGACATCTGGCGAGGAGCAACGT
>CAZLER010000009.1:0-62090 GCA_964558595.1 uncultured Thermotogae bacterium | reverse complement strand
GGCGAGGAGAGCACGCGCCGATACATCGCTCGCGGGTTCGGATACCTCGCCCTCCTGTTCGTCGTATGGATGGGCACCGCCGACAGCGGGCTGAGCTGGCTATCGTTGCAGCTGTCCTCGACGGACTGGACGGCATTCTGGATCGTTGCCGCAGCGCTTGCCGTCGCCGTGTGGCCCGCCGGTCGTCTGGTCGGCCTGTTCACGGAGCCGTGGCGCCGCCGGATCGAGGAGGAGGCCCGGGAGGGACTGGCCCATGCGGGGCTGTGGATCCGTCGTCTGGAGCGTATCCTCGTTGTCCTTTCGGTGTTGGTCGGTCGGTACAAGCTGATCGGGTTCTTGGTCGCCGCCAAGTCGATCCTGCGGTTTGCCGATATCCGAACCACCGCGTCACGTCGCGAGGCTGAGTACATCCTCGTCGGCACCCTGCCCAGCTTCACCGCGGCGATCGCGATCGGGCTCCTGGCCAGGAGGCTCCTACCCTAGAGGCGCGACGCTCCATCCTCCCTTCGTGCCCCAGCTGACCTCCATTGGGATCCAGAGGGATCTCCTCGTACGCTTCCACGACAAGGGGGGATGCGCAAATGACGGGATGTCACTCGCCGAGGATCCGGAGAGCTCTGCAAGCCGCCCTCCTGGCCTTCCTACTGGTTGTCGGGATGGCTGTTGCAGGCCCAGACGATGGCCCAGCCACTGGTGCTGCGTCCCGCCTTGGCAACGGCACGTTGCTCGCGCTCGCCGCATCGCCCGACGGGGAGATGCTTGCCATCGCTACGACCGTTGGAATCGAGCTGCGGCAGATGAACAATGGTAACGCGGTCCATCGCTTCGCCGCTTCTGCATCATCGCCCGAAGCCGTCACGTTCGCCCCCGAGGGTAGCCTGTTGGCCTCCGGCTGGGAGGACGGGAGCGTGGTGCTCCACGATCCGGTTACCGGGAAGCTCCAACAGGTGATCGAGGCACACGATGCAGCCATCACCGCCTTGGCCTTCTCTCCCGATGGCGCACTGCTCGCGTCAGGCTCTCAAGAGGGAGAGCTGTCCATCGACGACATCGCCACGGGTGAACGAGTCCGCGGCACGGCACAGGGTTCTGCCGGGATCCTCTCGATCGCCTTCTCTGCGGCTGGTGATTCGATCGTCTCGGTCGATCGAAAGGGGGTGACGGTATGGTGGGACCTGGCCACCGGCGAAACCCTGGACACGTTCGCTGTGTCATCGGATGGCAGCTACCTCGCGCGTGCCGCGGCCTGTACCCCCGACGGCACGATCGTCGCCACGGGAAGCCACGACGGAACCGTACGTGTGGGAGAGCTTGGAGAAAACAGTGGCTTCACGATCATTGACGGCTGGGACCGTCCGGTCGAGTCGCTCGCGTTTGCCCGCGACGGCGCAACGTTGGCGATCGGCCTCCTCAGCGGTTCCGTCATGCTCTACGACATCCGAGACGCCACCTCCCGACGCCTTTCCAAACACCAGCGGGCCGTCATCTCACTCGTCTTCGCTTCCGAAGGCACAACCCTCGTCACCGGTTCACTCGACGGCACAGCGCAGTGCTGGGAGATCGCGTCGGGAGCCTCCCGCGCGACCTACCCCGGCTACCTCGCCGGACTCGATGCGCTTGCCTTCCATCCCGACGGTACGCGCCTCGCGACGGGCGACCGCGCGTATGCGATCACCGTATGGGACAGCACAACCGGTATCCCGATCCGGACCTTGGAAGCTCACCAGGACACCGTATCGGCGGTGGCGTTCAGCCCCGACGGGCAGTTGTTCGCTGCCGGCTCCCGCGACAACAGTGCCACCGTCTGGGATACAGCATCCTGGAAGCTGCTGCACACGCTAAGGGGCCACAGCAGGGACGTGACCTCGCTCGCGTTCAGTCCCGACGCGACCCTCCTCGCTACCGGTTCATGGGATGATTCCGCCATGCTGTGGGACCTCACCAGCGGCCAATGTCTGCGTGCGCTGACCGGCCACAGCGATGACATCAACGCCGTCGCGTTCGCCGAAGCCGGCACGCAATGCATCACCGTATCCCGTGACAACACAGCGATCATCTGGGATACCGCCACCGGGGAGGTGCTCCACGTGCTCAAGGGCCACCCGGATGACCTGATGGCTCTCGCCGTCTCCCCCGACAGCAGGACCCTTGCTACCGGCGACTGGGAGGGTTCGATCCTGCTATGGGACGCGTCCACCGCCACGCTGCGGGCTGAGGTGGTGGGGCATGACCGTCCCGTTTCCTCGCTGGCGTTTTCCCCGGCCGGCACGCTGCTGGCCTCCGGTTCCTGGGACGGAACCGTGGCGATCTGGGATCCCGACACCGGTGACCGGTGCGGCGTGATGCAAGATCACATCGCGCGAGTGACCTCGATCGCGTTCCATCCTGGGGGGACGCTGCTCGCTGCCGCCTCGGAGAACGGGACGGTCCTACTGTGGAGTGTGGAGCAATTCCCCTAGTTGGTGGGCCCGTCATCGCGAGGGGAAGGACCCCCGGCGCGGCACACGAGCGCCGTCCGATACCAGCCCAGGGGCAACGAAGGAGGACACGATGACCATCGATGTGCAAGCCAGATTGGAGGAGCGGCTGGTGCGATACGCGCGGGTCGGCACCCAGAGCCGCGAGGGGTCGGATACGATGCCGTCCACGGCCGGCCAATTGGAGCTGCAACGACAGCTCCTAGACGAGCTGGAGATGCTCGGCGTGGCGGATGCCCGCCTCACCGCGTCCGGCTTCGTCCTCGCAACGATCCCCGCCTCGCCCGATCGGAACGAAGCCCCCACGATGGCGTTTCTCGCGCACGTCGACACCGCCACCGATTTCCCGGCGTCCGACGTTCATCCGCTCGTCCATCGCCGCTACGCCGGGGAACCGATCGTGCTGCCAGGCGACCCGTCCAAGGTACTCGACGAGCGGTCCGCTCCCGAACTCTCCGATGCCATCGGGAGCACGTTGATCACCTCCGACGGCACGACGTTGTTGGGCGCCGACGACAAGTCCGGGGTGGCGATCGCGATGACGCTCGCCGAGATACTGCTCGATACTCCCGGCATCCCTCACGGAACCGTGCGGATCTGCTTCACCCCCGACGAAGAGATCGGGACCGGTATCTCCCATCTATCGCTGGACGAGCTGCACGCCGACGTCGCCTACACCCTCGACGGCGAGAGGCTCGGGGAGGTCACGTGCGAGACCTTCTCCGCCGACAAGGCGGTGGTCCGGATCACCGGCGTCGCCATCCATCCCGGCAAGGCGAAGGGCCGGCTGGTCAACGCCCTGACGTGGGCCGCCAAACTGATCGCCCTGCTGCCCCAAAGCGCTCGCACCCCCGAAACGACCGACGGACGCGACGGGTTCATCCACCTCGTCCGCATGCACGGCACCGCGGCCGAAGCCGAGCTCCATTTCATCCTCCGCGACTTCGAGCTCGACGGGCTGGAAGCCCATGGGCACGCGTTGCGGTCCGCGTGTGACGCCGTAACCGCGCTGGAACCACGAGCCACGGTGGAATGCACGATTCAACGTCAGTACCGCAACATGCGCTACCGGCTGGAGGAGGACCGCCGACCGGCGGAGCTGGCCCTCGAGGCGGTCCGCCAATCGGGGGTGGAGCCAACCATCACGGCGATCCGCGGGGGCACCGACGGTTCCCAGCTCACCGAGCGAGGGCTGCCGACCCCGAACCTGTTCGCCGGGATCCACAACGCCCATGGCCCGCTAGAATGGACGAGCGTTCAGGAGATGGACGCGTCGCTTCGCGCGTGCATCGAGCTGGTGAAGCTGTGGTCCGATGAGCCCTCGCCCGGTTGACGTACCGCGCCAACCCCTTTACACGGTGTCCTCGGCCAGCTAGGCTGAACCCATGCGGACGGGGTGGATTCCGATCGTCTTCGTGGCGTGCATCGCGGGCCTGGCGTGGACCTCGCCGATCCATTCAATGGACGGGTGCCATCGGGAGGGGCGCGCACTCGCCCTCTGCTCGGAGCGATCGCTCCTTCTGGTCGTCAACTCCGACTCGCATACCGTGCGCCTTGTCGATCTCGAGACCCTGGAGCTGACGGCCGAGATTCCGGTCGGCGCCCAACCCAAGCAGGTCGCCCTTCCCTCCACACACTCGGTGGCCTACCTCTCCGTCCACGATAGGGACTGCGTATCGGTCCTCGACGGGGGTGACGTGCACCACGTACCGCCTGACTGTCCCGGGCGGCATCTAATCCTCGTCATCAACGCGGAGAACGAGGATCGAGGCCGCGTCCCGCGGATCGAAGGTCCGACACTGCCGCCCGTGGTGCGGCGACCGGGCCGGTCGGCCGGGGATGGCGTACGCCAAGCTCCTCCGCGAAGCGGAGACCGGCGAGATGCCGCTCGTCAACTACCGGAAGCCGACGTTCATCGCATCGGACAACCGGATCGCCGTCGCACCGGCCCCCGTCGTCGTCAAGGCATCCCTCATCCTTCGCTGGCTGTTCCAGCAGCTCGCCGAGGCAAAGGATGGGCGACCCCCGACATCCTGATGGAAGAGGCAGAGTTCCGCGTCGAATCGGCGACGACGGACTAGGATGCCACGGCAACGCGCCTCCGGACGAAACGTGACTTGCCTGCTGCGGTGGTTCGGTTCACTTCGCGTGGCGATCGTGCTGCTCGTCCTTCTCGCGATCGGCACGGCGATCGGCGGGATCCTACCGCAGGCTCCGGTGACCCCGGACGCAGAAGCGCTCTACCGGTCGTACGGCGCATTCTGGCATCGATGGATCACCCGACTATCGCTCGATGACGTGTTCCACAGCGGTTGGTTTCTCGGCTTGGTGGGGCTGTTTGCGTTGAACCTTTCGCTGTGTACGGCGCGACGCGCGCGTCGGGCGATCCGGACGGTGGGCACGCCATCGGAGTACCGGCCGCCGAGCGTCGACGACCCCGACATCCTGATCCTGCCGATCGCCGGAGACCGGTCGCCGCATGAAGTTCAGGCCGACCGGCTGCTCCGCCGGGCCGGTTTCCGCCGCATCGAGCGCGCAACGGCGAACGATGGCAGCGGACGATCGCAGCTCGTCGGACGGAGGCGGCGGTGGGGTGCGTTGGGGCCCGATCTGAGCCACCTGGGGATCCTCGTTATCCTCGTCGGAGCGCTCCTCGGCGTATTCCGCCAGGAGGGGTCGCTGGTCGTCAACGCGTGGCAGAAGGGGACCCGTCTGTCTCCGTGTGCCGACATCGGAGATTCCGCCTGCCCTCCGCTGCGACTCGATCTCCAGGTCGACGATTTCGGCGCCGAGACCTATCCGAACACGCGTCGCGTGAAGACGTACTGGGCGGAACTGTCGTTTTGGAACGAAGGTGGCCTCGTCGAGCAGGGACGGGTCGAGGTCAACCGTCCGCTGACCGTTCGCGGGGTCGGCGTCTATCCCTGGCGCTACGGCCGCGACCCGCGTGCTGCCGCGCTGACGTTGCACATCGTCGATCGGCCGCGTGATCTCGTCACCGGTCAGCTCGAGCTGCGGGTCGGGGAGACGGTTGCACTGCCTGAAACCGGATTGTGGATCAAGGCTCTCCGCTACTACCGCACGTTCGCGCTCGACGAAACCGGCGAGGCCGTCGATCTCGGGAATCTCCCCGGGGGGCATCCGGCAGCGCTTCTCCAGATCACCGGGGTCGACGGCGAAGGCCACGCGGTGGCGTATCGCGACGTGGCGTTCCCGTTTCTTCCCGACACGTCGAGATCCCACGCGTTCCTGCTGGCCGACGCCGTCGTACCCGCCTACCTCGAGTTGCGGTTCGTGCGCAACCCCGGCTATCCGGTCGTCTGGTGGGGGTTTGTCACCGTGATGGTGGGGCTGGGAGCATCGTTCTACTTCAAGCCGTCGACGCTGCGGATCTCCGTTGAGGAGGAGCGCCTGGTGATCGCCGGGAAGGGAGCCCGGGCGAGGAGGGCGCTCGCGAAAGGCCTCGGAGCCGACGCTCGGGTAGACTGACGTGAGAAGGGGGGCGTATCGTGAGCAACGGAGTCGTGTTCTTCGACGCCGCGGCGATCGGGTACATCGTCGCCTTCCTCGGGCTGTTGATTGCGCGGATCGTTCGCAGCAACCGATTGCGCGGGGTATTCACCCTCCCGTTCGCGGCGGCCTTCCTGACCCAAAGCATCGGCCTGATCGTGCGTGGACTGGCGTTGGGCGGCTTCCCGGTGACGAACACGTACGAATCGCTCGTGTTCTACGGCTGGGCGTTCGCCGCCGGATACATCGCACTATGGGCGATCGGAGCCATGTCACAGCGCTTGCGCGATGCCGTGGGCATCGGCGTTGCTCTGCTGGTCGCCCTGTTCATGGCGCTCGCCGGCTCGCCGTTGCGTAGTCCGGAGATCACCCCGCTGGTTCCCGCCCTGCGCAGCCATTGGCTGGCGCTCCACGTCAGTCTCGTGTTCCTCGGGGAAGGGTTCTTCACCGTTGCCTTCGCCGCTGGGGTCGCGTACTTGCTGCTCGCCCGCCGCGGTCGCGATCGTCGGTCGGCAACGCTCGAACGGCTCGATCGCCTCATCTATCGGGCCATCGCCATCGGCTTCCCGTTCTTCACGCTCGGTGGGCTGTTCTTCGGTGCGATCTGGGCGAAGCACGCCTGGGGACGCTACTGGGGTTGGGATCCCAAGGAGACGTTCATGCTCGTTACCTGGCTCGTCTACGTCCTCTATCTGCATTTGCGCATTCGCCGCCGCTGGAGAGGGCAGCGCAGCGCATGGCTTGCCGTTCTCGGTTTCCTGCTGGCGCTGTTCACGTTCGCCGGGGTCAACTACCTCGTCCGCGGTCTGCACAGTTATGTCTAGCCACCGGCCACCACCGACCGACGAGTACGCTCGCGCTCAGTGCGGCGATCACCGCCGTCGCCCCGACCGTCACGGTCGCATCTTGGTACCCCATAATGCCGTACCCCGCCACGCGCACCAGAATTTCGCTAGGCCTCGTGCGCGACAAACGGTCGACGATCCTCGGCGCATAGCAGCTGAATGACGTGGCGGCCTGAGGAGACGGCGGGTGGCAGCCCGCCGCCGGGCGTGGTCCACTGCCCGATCATGTAGAACCCGCTCAATCCTGGCAGCGTCTTGCTCAACTCCATCAGCAGCGAGTCCGACCTTGGCAGCCAGCCTTCGTAGGCACCGCGCCAGTTGCCCGTGTACCGCTCCCAGGTAATCGGTGTGGCGATGTCGATCATCTCCACCTTCTCCCGGATCCCGGGGAACCGCTGCTCGAGCGCAGCGATCACCCGCTGCGCCGCGTCTTCCTTGGCCAGCCGATACCGCTCAGGATCCTGCGCCAGCTGTGACCAGCGATCGTAGTCGCTAGCGATCATCACCACGACGCTGCATTTGCCCTCCGGAGCCAGGTGCGGGTCGAAGTTGTACGCCTTGACCGTCAGACGATCGCGCAGCTTCCCCTCGATCTCGATCGATGGTGAAAGCGATACCATCAGCCCGGCCACGGTCTTGGGCACTTCCTCCAGCGGATCGGCGACACCGAGCCCCACGTACAACAGCGGAGGGAACAGCTCCATGCCTCCCTCGTAGGTGCCGCGGACCGTCTCGTCGACGTACCGACCCTCGAGCATGTCGAAGATCGTTGTTCGTCCGTCCGCGGCCGAGATCACAACGTCGGCGCGGCGCTCGGTGCCGTCATCGAGCACCACCCCGACAGCTCGATCATCCTCCACCAGGATCCTCGCGACGCGCGCCGAGTACTCGATCGTCCCCCCCAGATCCAGGAATCGCCGCTCGATCGCTCGGGCGAACGGAAGCGAGCCTCCCAACGGATACCCGGCGACACCCTGGTGAAGCCACGCCAACGGCATGATCAGGGCCAGCATGGGGAACTCCGGCGCGTCGGCCGCCGCCGCGACAAACGCTTCCCGCAGCAGTGGGCTGCGCAGCTTGGCAGCGAACTGCGTCACGCTCATCTTGCGCCAGCGCTGGAATTCGCGAACGAACGGTAGCACATGCCAGCCGATTGCCAGCTTGTCGCGCAGTCCGTACAGCTCCGGCGCCTTCTCCACCGGGAGATCGAACTCGGACAGCTTGCGGATCCCTCGGGTGAGAACCCGGATCGCTTCTGCATCCTCGGGAGCCAACTCGATCAGGTGGCGTTCCAATCGATCGGCGTCGCTGTATAGGGAAACCGTCTTCCCTTCCTCCAGCTCGATGCGGACGTACTCCTCATGGTCGACAAACTCCCGCCCTTGAAGCGCGCCTACCTCTTTCCACAGCTTGTGGTAGTTGACCCCGGGCGCAGATCCGACGAGCCAGTGGATGCAGCTGTCGATCGTATAGCCGTTCCGGGTCCAAGCGGTACATACCCCGCCGGGAAGCGTATGCATCTCGAGAATCGTCGCCCGGTAGCCGTTCATCCGGGCGTAGCACCCGGCAGACAGCCCCGCGATCCCCGCGCCGACGATCAGTACCGAGCGACCGCTATCCCGCTCCCTCTGCTCCTCCACCCTCTACCTCCTGATCCTCGTCCAAGACGAAACCGCGACGACAAGAGCCTAGAGCGACGGCGTCCTCACGCCAAGTCGACCGGGCATCAGGTCGTGAGCGAGAGGCGGAGAGGGGTGATCTGCCAACGGCTTGGGCAAATCACCGGCCATCCTTCGCCCTTCCGTGCCCACGGCAGGCGACCGGAGGAACGCCTCGATCACGGGCGATCTCGCTGGCGATCCCGAGATGATGCTGGACGTGTCGTAGCTGAGTCAGGCAGCGATCGAGCCGCGTAGGCTCCCGCTCCCGGATCCTCGCAACCGCCAGATACGCCTCGTCCTCGTCCGGCCATCGGTCCACCTCCCGTGTCGGGCGAATCGCGTGCTCCAGCAAATGCGATCGGGTGATCACCTTCCCCGCGGGCGCCCGAAGCTGGGCCGCGTCGTCCGCGAAGGGAAACTGCGATGGATCATCCGTCGACCCCGACATCCCGTCCGACCATCGCGTGGTACAGATGCTCTCGGGCCAACCCCCGTTCTTCAAGCCTCCCCGGGACGGTCCAGAACGGCGCACCGGAGCATCTCTTCACAAGGATGCAGATGCCGTCATACGGTCGCTGTGATCGATTCCATCCCGCCCCCCCGGGCAGCCGTCGGACCGCTACTCGGCGGAGAAGCCTACCCAGCTCGCCGAACCACAACAACGGGAAGCGGCCACAATCGGCCGAGCCACAGCCGCGCTCAGGTGGTGACGGATCGGGCGAGTCCGGCAGGAGCAGCGGCGGCGGGGCGGGCTCTCGTCGCGTTGACGGGAGGCCGGCTACGCTGTTCGGTCGCGGTCGACATCGTCGGCTTCTCACTTCTCGATGGTGTCGAGGAAGGTGAGATCGCGTAGCTGCCCGACCTCCAGCAGCATCAGCTCGATGGCGCGCCCGGCGGTCTCGGTGACAATCTCGCGGCAGTGGAGGCCGCGTTCCCGACACGCCCAGTCGGCTCGCCACGGGGCCGTCAACTCGCGACAGAGGGTGTGTCCGAACCGTTGGCGGAACCACCCAGGTAGCTGATGGAACAACCGATACAGTCCCGGATCGTCGTGCATCTGGACCCGCGAAGCGGCGATCCTCGCCCTGCGATCGGGACCCTCCGGTGGAGCAATTCGTCCGTGCACGGCACCGCACGCCAACACCGCCCCCGTCAACGCTCCGCACGTATCGCCGTACAACCCGATTCCACCACCGAAGCCGGTCGCCAGCTTCAGGACTTCGGGAGGCAGCCCAGTGTGTACCGTACCCAGGGCCGCTTCGACGACGGACTCGGCGCAGTTGAAGCCCGTCGAGTAGTTCTCTCGGGCCCGTCGTCTCGCGGCATCGATGATCGCTTCCCGGCTGCCCTCCATACAAGACGATTGTCGTCGACCGGACCGATCCATGCCAACGCGGCCGCTCGGCGCGCTGAACCGGTCGCTGAAGGTCTCGTACCCCAGACGTCCGCGAGCGGTTAGCCGGTGCGGATGGAAATGACGATGTCGTTACGGACGACAACGCGCCGGTCGGGATCGGCGTATGACCAGATCTCGACGGTCTCGAGCTGTGGTGCGGCGAACCCGAGGTCGGCGGCCACGGATACGCGGTCGGGCGTTCCCCACGCCGCGATCAGCTCCGAGGTCGGTCGGCTGATCAGCTCCGGCGGAGGTTCGTTCAGGTAGCTGAATCCGCCGTTGAGGCTGACAAACAACAGGAAGATGAGCGCGATCATCTCCAGCGTGCAGCAGGCGATTTTCATCGCTTTCCTCCTTCGCGGCCACCGACAACCAGCCTAGAGAAGAGTTGTTGATTCAGCCTCGCGCCCTGGCCGGTACGCAGGTCGCTTCGGTTCAGAGCGAACCGCACCGATGTCCGAACTCAACATGGAACCTACGGGATCCGCCCGCAGGGCGTACCGCAGTCCCGAGGGACCGGCCTCGCAGAGAGGAGGCTTATCGGCGATCCTTCTCGTGTACGGAGGAACGCCGATGATCGAACCTGCGCCGCACGAACCTGCCGAGAGGATGAACCGGAAGCGCTGGGACGAGCTCGCCCCGGTACACGTGCGTGCCTATCGGGAGGTCGCCCTGCTGCGGGAAGGCGCCGAGATCCTCGACGAGATCGAACTCCGTGAGCTCGGCGACGTGCACGGGAGGTCCCTGCTCCATCTTCAATGCCATATCGGCACGGACTCCCTGGCCTGGGCGCGCCGCGGTGCGATCGTTACCGGCCTCGATTTCTCCGCCGTTTCGATCGCGTGTGCCGAGCGGCTCAAGCACGAACTCGGCATCCACGCCACCTTCGTCGAAGCGAACGTCTACGATGCCTGCGCAGCGGTCAGCGGGCCGTTCGATATCGTCTACACGTCCAAGGGCGTGCTCTGTTGGCTCCGCGACCTCAAACGGTGGGCGCGGATCATCGCCGAACTCCTCGCACCCGGCGGCACGTTCTACCTGATGGAGTCCCATCCGCTTCTCAACGCGCTAGAGGAGATCCGTCCCGGCGGACTCTCCTTCGAACATCGCTACTTCCATCACGACGAACCCACCGTGTGGGACGACGCAGAAGGGGACTACGCCGATCCCAGCTACGTCTCGCAGATCCCCTCCCATGAGTGGGAGTGGAGCGTGAGCGATATCGTGGAGGCGATCCTCGGCGCCGGCCTTCGGCTCGAGCTGCTCCGGGAATACGATCGGTTGTTCTTCCGTCGCTACCCGAGCATGACGACCGACGATGGCCGCTGGTATCGCCTGCCGCGAATCGCGAACCGGCTGCCGCTGTTGCTGACGCTGCGCGCCCGCAAGCCCGCCTGACCGGCAAGGCGGTGAATCCGCAAGGCAACCGTGCTCTCGCCGTCGCCTCCGCGCTTCGCGAGCGAACGATCCTTGCGCGCAGCCAGCACGGCCAGGACTTGGAAAGCACAGCCTACCTCCGCCAGAGTGGTCCGATCGGCGGGGGAGGGGGGAGCCGTGCTACACTGCTGAATCCAAGAAGAAGCCGGGGAGGTCCAATGATCCGACGATGGGGTCCGGTCGCCGCCCTGTGGCTGACAGGGTGTGCGGTGACCTCCGGTAGGATGTACGACGTGGAGATCACCCGCGGGATCGTCTACGAAGAAGGGCGATCGAGTACGGGAACGATCACAAGCAGCTGCTGTTCGACCTGTACCGTTCGATCGATCCCGGGCGAACACGCCCTTCCGGTTGTGATGACGATGCACGGCGGGAGGTTCGTGGGGGGAACCCGGCGGCAGGGTCCGCACGTCGAGCATGCCAGGTTCTTCGCCGCCCGTGAGTTCGCCGCGGTGTCGATTGCCTACCGGCTTCAGCGGGATCGCCCTCCGGCCGATCCGGCCCTGGTCGAGCGGGGAGTGTCGTACGATCCCACGCGGCCTGCGGCACATCACGCCGCCGTCCATGCCGCTGGGGTCGACACCAAGACCGCCTTGCGTTGGGTGCACGCCAACGCCCACCGACGCGGTTTCGACCCGGACCGCGTGTTCGTCATCGGCAGCTCGGCGGGTGGGTTCTGCGCCGTGATGGCGGACACGACCAGCCCGGACGAGCTGGTCACCAACGCACCCGGGCAGCCGATCCCGGCGGCGAACCACCCGAGGGCGGACAACGATGTCCAGATGATCGTCAACCTGTGGGGCGGCGCCGGGCCGTGGCTGGATGAGATCGACGGTAGCGATCCGCCGATGATGCTCGTCTATGGTACGGACGACTGGCTGTGCCCCGAAGGGGAAGCCCTGCGCGGCCGCTGTCACGACGTCGGTCTCCCCCACACATGCTTCCCGCTCGAGGGAGAAGGTCACGCGGCCTGGCGGGCCGAGATCGACGGGCTGTCCCGGGAACACGCCATCCTCCGATTCTTCCGGGAGTCAGGGGGGCTCGATCCGTGAGCGCCTCGCCGACTGGATGTCACTCGTCAGCAGGGGAGCGGACGGAGGGAGCAGGGAGGACGCTGATCACCGGCGCGTCGAGTGGAATCGGCCTCGCGCTGGCCCGTCGGTTTGCCGCCGGTGGTGACAACCTCGTCCTCATCGCGCGCCGCGAGGAGAAGCTCGATGCGGTCGCCGACGCGTTGCGTCGACGGCATAGCATCGAAGCGACCGTACTGGCATGTGATGTGGCGAATCCCGGCGCTCCCCGCTGGATCGAGGACCGCCTCGATGCCCATTCGTTCGGCATCGACACGCTCGTCAACTGCGCCGGCTTCGGAACGCACGGGAGGTTCGCCAGCGCCGATCTTCGCAGGGAACTGGAGATGCTCACCGTCAACGTCGCCGCGCTCACGGAGCTGACCGGACGGTTGCTGCCGGACATGGTCGCCCGTGGCCGGGGACGGATCCTCAACGTCGCCTCGACGGCGGCGTTCCAGCCGACGCCGCTCATGGCGACGTACGGTGCGACGAAAGCCTATGTCCTCTCGTTCTCGGAAGCGTTGGCCGAGGAGCTCCGCGACAGCGGGGTAACGGTTACTGCGTTGTGCCCCGGCGTGGTCGACACCGGCTTCCAGGCGCGGGCGGGCGTCGAAACGATGCGGCTCGTGCACTGGGGCAGCATGTCGGCGGATCGCGTGGCCGAGCTCGCCTACCGCGACACCCTGCGTGGTCGTCCGCTCTCCGTCCCTGGCTGGGGCAACCGCCTGTTGGCGGTGGCGTCCCGGCTCGCCCCGCGCGGTGTCCGCCGCCGGCTGGCCCGCTGGTCGATGGAGCTCGACCGCTAAACCCGCGAGGCCCTCGCCGGCTGTTGTGCTCCGGCGGTGTCGGCGAACAGGCTTCCCGGGCTCATCAGCAGGGACACGTCCCCCGTGATTGTGTACTTGCGGGTCATGAACGCGGTAGCCCCGCCGAATTCGCCGCGGCCGATCTTCACCAGACGGCAGCGGGGGTGTGGATCGTCAGCTGCGGCTCAGGATGCACCCTCGCATCGGCGACGCACCTACCCCGCTCGATCCGCAGGTAGTAACCGCCGGGATCCTCGTCGATCACGTCGAACTGGATGACCGCGGATGGATGCCCGCGACAGAATCTCTACGGTACTTCCCGTGGCATAGCGTAGCTCGGCCTATCGGTCGCCCTCCTCGCCTCCATGATCGGCGGCATGTCGTCGTCGTGACGGCAAACGCCGGGCGTGTTCGTCCAGCGGCCACAAGAGCCGAACCAGTGATGGATCGTCTTGTCGACCAAGGTAATCGTCTCCGTCTCGCCTCCCCCGCGAAACATGCGTCGACGAGCGCCTGCGTATTGGCCGTTGCAGCGCTCGGGCTTGCGCTGCTGACGATCGGCCTTGTCGTGTCCTCCTTGGCCGTGAAGAGCATGCTATCCCCCGCTTGGGCAGCCGACGGCACGGGGCTTCGGCGGATTCAGGCGATCAGGCCGTGCTCCCGGCCAACCACCTCGAACGCCTTGATGACTCGGTCCATCTGGTCCTCACTGTGGGTCGCCATGTAGCTCGTCCGCAACAGCGCCCTGCCGGCCGGAACGGCGGGAGGAATGGCGACATTGGTGTACACACCGGCATCGACCAACGATCTCCAGACGCGCATCGCCCGCAGGCTGTCTCCGATAAACACGGGGACGATCGGTGTTCGGCTGTCGCCGACATCGAGTCCGATCTCCGTGTAGCGCGCGCGCATCCGCCCGGCGATCTCGTTCACGCGCGCTACCCGCTCCGGCTCCCGCTCGATGACATCGAGCGCCGCGAGTACCGCCGCCACGTTGGGCGCCGGAAGACTGGCGCTGAAGATCATCGAACGGGCAAGATGCTGGATCCAATGCAGCGTCGCCTCGTCTCCGGCCACGAACCCCCCGATGGAGGCGAACGACTTGCTGAAGGTGCCGACGATGAGGTCGACCTCGTCGGAAACACCGAAGTGCGCCGCCGTACCTCGACCTCCGCCGATGACGCCCACGCCATGGGCATCGTCGACCATCAGTCGTGCACCGTGGGCGCGGCAGCTCGGGATTAGCTCGGGCAGCGGTGCGATTTCCCCGCCCATGCTGAAGACACCGTCGACGACGACCAGCTTCCCCGCGTCCGGCGGGCAGGCAGCCAAGACGCGTTCGAGGTCCCTCGGATCGTTGTGCTCGAAGCGGCGCAGACGGCCGAGAGAAAGGCGGCAGCCATCTACGATGCTGGCATGGTCCTCCTTGTCGCAGATGACGATGTCGTTGCGACCGAGCAACGCTGATAGGGTGCCGAGGTTCGTCTGGTATCCGGTGCTGAATACCAGCGCCCGCTCGGTTCCCAGGAACTCGGCGAGACGTTGTTCGAGTTCGACGTGGAGCGACAGGGTGCCGTTGAGGAACCGCGATCCGGTGCAGCTGGTTCCGTAGTGCGCGATCGCCGCACGGGCCGCTTGCCGGACGTCGGGATGGGTGGTCAAACCGAGGTAGTTGTTCGAACCGAGCATCACCACGCGCTTCCCCTCGACGGTGACCTCCGTGCCCTCGGTCTCTTCGAGCGGGATGAAGTACGGATACAGACCGAGCTCCTTCAACCTCCGCGCGCTGGACGGGTATCCCATGCTCTCCGCTACCTTCGGGTCGGAGAAGAACTTGCGGCATTTCTCGAACAGATCCACCGGGCCTCCTATCGGTCGCGTTCCGTTGCTCGCGCTAGCCGACATGGTAGTACGACCGTAGCGCCCAGCCGAACCACTGCGATGGCAGTACCGATTTCAATCGGACAGCCAGCCGCTGGAGCGGTGGCCCCACCATGTAGCGCAGCCGGGGATGGGGGGCGGCCACGATTCGAGCGACCAGCCTACCGACCGCTTGCGGGGAAGCGCCGCCTCGTTCGTCCCGTTCGACAATCGCAAGCGCCGCACGATAGGCGTCCCCGTACGCCGGGCTCTCGATTGCCCGCGCCGTCACGCGACGGTTGTCGGTGAACTCCGTCGCGAAATCTCCCGGTTCGACCAGGACCACCCGAACGCCAAAACGATGGACCTCCATCCGCAGCGATTCCGTCAGGCCCTCCACCGCGAACTTGGTCGCGCTGTACAGTCCCTGAAACGGAAGCGCGATCCTCCCGCCCATCGACGAGATGTTGATGATCGTCCCCGCCCGCCGCCGGCGCATCCCCGGCAGCACAGCGCGGCATACCCTCAGCGTCCCGAATAGGTTGGTCTCGAAGATCGCCTTCGCCTCGGCCTCATCGGTATCCTCCACGGCGCCGGCGATTCCGAACCCGGCGCAGTTCACGACCGCATCGATCCGCCCGGCTCGCCGTTCCACCTCGCCGACGCCGCGGACGACCGAACCCTCGTCGTCAACGTCCATCGCGATCCACGGGAGCCGGTCGCCGAGCGCGGTTTCTCCATCCGCGACGACCGGTCGTCGCGAGGTCCCGAACACATGGTACCCGCGACGCACCAGCTCGACCGTACATGCGCGACCGATCCCCGACGAGGCACCGACAATCAGCACCACCGCTTCCCCGTCCGCTGCCATCTCGTCCTCCCATCCCCCTCGCTCCGCTTCGCACGGCCCCACCAGCATACCACGGACCACGATCGGGGCATCCGCCGCCCGGCTACCAGCGCGCTGGATCCTGGCGGAAGAACGACCGCAGCAGCCCGTAGAGCGCCGGCTCGGCGCGCTCCAGCGCTGCCGGCATGAGGAAGAACGCCTCGACGGCGACAGCGAAGAACTCGGCCGGGTCATCGGCGCCGTAGGGGTCGAGCACCGTTTCCTCCTCCCGCTTCGCGGCATCCGCCAGCCGCTGGTATGCCGCCGCCATCACCTCGGGCCACCGACGCTGCAGCTCGCGATCGGCAAGGACCGGGGCCCCGTTGAGCTCCCCGCTTTCCGCATCGAACTGGTGGGCAAACTCATGGAGAACCACACTCTGGCAGTCGCTTACCAGGTCGCGCTCGACCTCCTCCCACCCCAACACCAGCGCCCCCGTCCCCCACGACTCCCCCGCCCTCGCCTCGTCCAGACGCTCGAGGAAACCGTCCTCGGTCTCGATCTCCTCCCGGACCGCGTACTCGCCCGGATACACGATGATGCTGCGGAGCTTCGGGTAGACATCACTTGTTCGGTGAAGAAGAAGCACCGCCGCCTGGGCGGCGATGATCAGCCGGATCCGTTCTGTCATCTCCAGTCCCGCCGCCCCTTCGAACCGCTTCTCGTCCAGCAGTACGTGAATCCAGCCGTTCAGCTCCTCCCGATCGACCCGCGGCAGCCGCGCAACGATCGGAACCGAGCACTCCAACGTCCCCCCCCACGCCTCGGGGAATGGACGTTGTCTCACCCGCCGTCGTCGCCGCACCCGCCATCCCGCCATCCCGCCTCCCTCTCCATCGTACCCCGCCGCCGTTTGACATTCCTCCATCGGTTGCCGTCGAATGGGCGGACTGCATATCGCAGGAGGAGGTGCCCGATGAACATCAGACGATACGTCCTTGCGGCCATGCTCATCGCGGCCGCCGGCTTGGCGGGTTGCGACTGGCTGTGGCCTCCCGTGGCGCCCGGACTCGGCTTCGCCCCGCTGACGGGAGCCGTGCACACCACCGTGTCGATCGTCGGCCAGGGGTTCGGCGCGGCCCCCGGCGGCGCGACCGTGACGTTCGATGGCGCCGAAGCTTCCATCGTCACCTGGACCGAGACCAACCTCGTTGTCCGTATCCCCGTCGTGCCAACGCCCACCGGCAGCCGTGTCGTCACGGTCCGGGTACAGCGAGCCGGCGTCGTCCTCGGCCAGGGCTTGTTCACCGTCGTCCGCGGCATTCTGTTCGTCAGCCACCGCGACGGCGATTCCGAAATCTACGTCATGAACCCCGATGGTTCCCAACCGGCGAATCTGAGCGATCACGAGGATGACGACTACGCCCCGGCGTGGTCGCCCGACGGAACGAAGATCGCGTTCCTCTCCTATCGGGACGGCAACTCCGAGATCTACGCGATGGACGCCGACGGCAGCGGGCCGACCAACCTGACCCGCCACACGTCGGACGACTACTACCCGGTCTGGTCGCCCGACGGGACGAAGATCGCGTTCATGACCGACCGCGAGATGGAGGGGTCGGTCGTCCTCGATGCCCGACCGAAGATCGTCGTCGATCCCACGTTCAACGTCGAGATCTTCGTGATGAACGCCGACGGCAGCGGGCCGACCAACCTGACCGACGACCCGTTCTGGGACGGCTACCCGGCCTGGTCCCCCGACGGAACCCGCATCGTCTTCCAAACCGATCGCGACAGCGACACGGTTCCGGTCGTGCCCTTGGCGATCGTTCCCGACGACCTGGGCGACGAGATCTACGTGATGGACGCGGACGGTTCCGATCCGACCCGGCTATCGTGGAGCCCGGAAGACGATCGCTATCCTCGCTGGTCGCCGGACGGGGCGAAGATCGCGTTTCAGTCCGACCGCGCGGGGAACTGGGAGATCTACACGATGAACCCCGATGGCTCCGGGCAGACCCGACTGACCGATCATCCCGAGGACGATACCCATCCCTCGTGGTCGCCCGACGGGGACTGGATCACCTTCCAGAGCGAGCGGGACGGAAACGAGGAGATCTACCGAACGAGCCCGGCCGGCACGGCGACGGCCCGGCTGACGACCTCCACCGCGTGGGATTGGGGGGGCAGCTGGTCGCCCGACGGCGAACAGATCGTGTTCACAAGCGAACGAGACGGGAATCAGGAGATCTACCGGATGAACGCCGATGGATCCTTCCAAACCCGCCTGACCCACGACGTCGCCTGGGATTTCCACCCCTTCTGGGGGACCCCGGGCTGGATGGCTCCGTTCTAGCTCCCCGATCCAAGAACCGGGCTGCCGCCAACGGCGGTTCGATGGACATCGAGCCGCCGTTGGCGTACGCTTCAAACCCAACGCCGACCGCCCCTCCAGCGGGCGTCACGGCGTGTCTCTCCCCGCAAGTGATCCGTTCGATGCGGGTTGCATTCGCAACCGGTTTCGGTTGGGATGTGCGCACAGGGCGAAGGAGCAACCATGGTCCAGAAGGCACAGATCGAGAGGATTCGAAACGTCGGCGTGATGGCCCATATCGACGCCGGCAAGACCACGGTGACCGAACGGATCCTGTTCTTCACCGGCAAGCGGCACAAGCTCGGTGAAGTCCATGACGGTCAAGCCGCCATGGACTGGATGGTCCAAGAGCAGGAACGCGGGATCACGATTACCTCGGCAGCGACCACCGCGTACTGGCGGGACCATCGTATCAACATCATCGACACGCCCGGCCACGTGGACTTCACCGCCGAGGTCGAACGTTCGTTGCGGGTTCTCGATGGCACGGTGGCCCTGTTCTGCGCCGTCGGCGGCGTGCAGCCACAGGCGGAAACGGTCTGGCGTCAGGCCGAGAAGTACGGTGTCCCCCGCATCGCCTTCATCAACAAGATGGACCGTGCCGGGGCGGACTTCGAGGGCGTCGTGGAGGAGATCCACAAGGAACTCGGGGCGAACGCCGTGCCCGTCGTCATCCCGATCGGGGTCGAGGGCTCGTTCCAGGGGGTCGTCGACCTGGTTCACATGCGTGCGGTCTACTACGACGACGCGCCTCAGGGAGCGACCGTTCGGGTCGAGGAGATCCCCGCCGACCTCCTGCCCGCGGCCCGGTCCGCCGAGGAGAGGATGATCGAGAGGATCAGCGAACAAGATGATCGCCTGATGGAGATGTTCATCGAGGGAGAGAGTCCGGAGCCCGAGCAGGTGTTGCAGGCGATGCGCAAGGCGACGATCGACGGCCGATTCATCCCCGTGCTGTGCGGCGCCGCGTTTCGGAACAAAGGCGTCCGGTTGCTGCTCGACGCGATCGTCGATTACCTCCCGTCCCCCATCGATCTGCCTCCGGTGATCGGGGCGTCGACCAAGTCCGACGAAGAGTTGATCCGTCACCCCACCGAGGAGGGGCCGGTCGCCGCCCTCGCCTTCAAGGTCCAGACGGACAAGCACATGGGGAAGCTGACCTATGTACGGGTGTACTCCGGCGTCCTACAAGCCGGCGAGCACGTCTACAACGCCAGCCGCGACAAGTCGCAACGGATCGGGCGCTTGTTCGAGATGCACGCCAACGATCGTCAAGCGATCGAGCGGCTGCCGGCGGGACATGTCGGCGCCGTCGTCGGCCTCGCCGACACCCACACCGGGGACACGATTTGCAGCAAGGATCATCCGATCCTCCTGGAGACGATCGAGTTTCCGGCGCCGGTGATCGGCGTCGCCGTCTCGCCAGCCTCACGGGATGATCGCGACAAGCTGTCGACTGCTCTGCACCGACTGGCCGAGGAGGATCCGACGTTCGTCGTCCGCTCGGACAAGGAAACCGGCGAGGTGGTCATCTCCGGCATGGGCGAGCTCCACCTCGAGGTGATCGTCGACCGCCTGAAACGGGAGTTCGGCGTCGACGTGAACGCCGATCGTCCCCAGGTCGCCTACCGGGAGACGATCCTCGGGCCGGTCGAGCACGCCTATCGACACGTCAAACAGACCGGCGGGCGGGGCCAGTATGCGCACGCTGTATTCCGCATCGAACCGACCGATCCGGGGACCGGATTTCAGTTTCAAGATACGATCACCGGCGGCAAGATCAGCCGCGAGTTCCTCACCGCCATCGAACGAGGCGTCGTCGAGGAGATGGCCGAAGGCCCCTACGCCGGCTTCCCGATGGTCGATATCCGGGTCATCATCACCGACGGATCGATGCACGACGTCGACTCGTCCGAGCAGGCGTTCCGCACCTGCGGCCGGATGGGCTTCCGCGAAGCCTGCGTGCGCGCCGGGCTGGAGCTCCTCGAGCCGGTGATGACGGTCGAGGTGACCGCCCCCGAAGAGTACACCGGCGCGATCACCAGCAGCCTGTGCAGCAAGCGGGGACGGGTGCTGGGGATGGAGACGAAGGCCGGTGGCGCGGTACTTCGCGGTCGTGTCCCGCTCTCCGAGATGTTCGGCTACGCTTCCGAACTGAGGAACCAGACCAGCGGACGGGGGACGTTCACCATGCACTTCGAGCACTACGAAGCCGTGCCGTACGCCATCGCGGAGAAGGTGATCGAGGAACGTAAGGCGGGCGACGGGTAGACCCTATCGGTCGAGAGCGCGCGCTGCTTCGTGGATCTGGCGCCACGCCTCGATCACGTGGCGCTCCTCGGTTCGCGTCTGCCCGACGCAGAAGCGAATGGCCGTCCGTCCGCCAAGGACAGTGTGGGTCATGTACAGCTCGCCAGTCCCGTTGACGCGGTCGAGAAGCAACTGGGTCGGCTTGTCGCCTCCCCGGTGCCGGAAACAGACCAGGTTGAGCGGTGCCGGTGCAGCCAGCTCGAGCAGCTCGTCGTCCTCGACCCAGGATCGAAACCGCTGGGCCAGCTCGACGTGGCGACGGACGTGGAACTGGAGTCCCTCCACACCGTAGTGGCGAATCACGAACCACAGCTTGAGCGCCCGGAACCTGCGGCCAAGCGGGATCTGCCAGTCGCGATAGTCGATCACCGCCCCCGACGAGGTCGCCCGGTTCTTCAGATACTCGGGCAGAACGGTAAGCGCACGGATCAGCGCCTCGCGATCGGCGAGGTAGAAGCAGTCACAGTCGAAGTTGGTGAACATCCACTTGTGCGGGTTGACGCAGTAGCTGTCGGCGTGTTCCAGCCCCTGGTGCAGCCAACGGAACTCCGGGCACACTGTCGCCGTCCCCGACATTGCGGCATCGACGTGAAGCCAGACCCCCTCCTGGCGACAGAGCAGACCGATCTCCCGCAGCGGATCGATCGCGTTCGACGATGTGCTGCCGACGTTGGCACAGACGAAGAACGGCGTGCTGCCGGCGGCCCGATCCTCGGCGATCGCGGCCGCCAAGCGTTTCGAATCCATGGCGAACCGCTCATCGGTCGCGACCAAGCGGAGCTGCTCCCGGCCGACGCCCGCAATGCCCATCGCCTTGACGACGGAGGAGTGGGCCTGATCCGAAGCGTATCCCGTGAGCCTCCGCTCGACGCCCTGCTGATTGGTCCTCCCCTCGGTCGCCCGCTCCCGTGCGGCGAGCAGGGCGCACAGCGTCGCGCTCGACGCGCTGTCCTGGATCACCCCTCCGCCGGCACCGGCGGAGCGGAACCGCTCGGGAAGAGCAAGCATGTCGGCCAGCCAATCGAGCACGTGGGTCTCCAACTCGGTGCACGCCGGGCTCGTCGCCCACAGCATCCCTTGTACGCCGAGCCCCGCCGACAGCAGCTCCCCCAGCACCGAGGGATACGAGGCGTTGGCGGGGAAGTACGCGAAGAAATCGGGCGACTGCCAATGGGTGATCCCCGGCAGCAGGATCTCGTCGACGTCGGCAAGCATCGCGTCGAATGGCTCCCCCCGCTGGGGGGGATCGATGGGCAGCCGGCGGCGGATCGCACCCGGCTCCACGGGCGAAGCGACCGGCAGCTCCTCGACCCGCCGTTCCCGGTAGTCGATCAGCCAATCGACGAGTTCATGAGCGTACCGACGGAACGCGTCGGCGCTCATGTGGTACGATCGCGGCTCGGAGCGCCCGGAGGTCACGCGAACAGCTCGCCGAGCCGCTCCAGGTCGACGTGTTGTTCGACCAGCGCCGTGATCCGTCCGATCTTGTCCTCATCGTCGGCGGTGAGCAGCGGATGGATGCTCTCCACCTGCAGGGCGGTCTCGTAGGTGTCCTTGGGCACCAGCAGCAGGGGAACCCCGAGCTCGCCCGCCTTGGCCGTGACGCTCGACGGCGGCACGAGGTTGTTGGTCAGCACGACCGCGGAGGTCCCGCCCGCCTCGAGCACGGCGAGGATCATGTCGCTTCGGTCCCCGCTGGAGATGACCAGCTTCCCGGGGGCCTCGATGCGCGGATCACCCATGGCCGCGTTGACCGTCATCGCCCCGACGACCACCGTCTGGATCCTGCGGTTCAATCCCTCCTCGCCGGCGATCACCCGGGCGAACAGCTTATCGGCCACCGTCGACACCGACAGGGTCGACAGCTCGGCCACGTAGGGGAGGACGCCGTAGACGTCAACGCCGATCCCCTCGATCTCCGCCACGTGGGTATCGAGGAAGTCCTCCAGGTGAACCACCTTGTTCACGACGACCCCAGCCACCGTCGCCTCGTCGCTCGAGATGAACCGCTTGATGAACGCCAAGTCGTCCGCGATCTCGTGCTCCCCGCCGCCGGCCACGATGAGAACCGGGATCCCCGTTTCCTGGGAGATCGTCAGCGGATCGAGATGGACGGAGGCGCCGTACGACAGATCCTTGCCGCATTCGATGAAGATCGCGTCACGGCCACGCCCGATCTTCTCCAGCATCTCGGACAGCGCACCGAACACCGAGTCCCGATCGTACATGTAGCGCAGCTTGGAATGGTCGAATCCGATGCTGATCGATTCCGGTTCCTCGTCGAGCTCGAACAGCCGGGTAAGCAGCGACGCGTCGTAGTCCCAAAGCCGCTTCTTCCGGTACAGGAACCGGTCGCCAAGCGGCTTGGCGTACCCGAATCGTTTCTCGAGGGCCTTCGCGAGCCCGATGATCAGACTGGTCTTCCCCGCGTCTTCCCGGGTGGACGCAACGATCAGCGATTTCACGTCAGCTCACCCCCCTCGCCTGCTTGATCAGTATCCTCATATCGACCGTCCTTGTCCCCTGTCCATGGTCATACACGATGAGCGGATTGACTTCGATGTCCGCGATCTCCCGACAGCCATCGATCAGGTAGCTGAGCTTGACGACGACCTCCGCAATGGCGTCGATGTCCTTGCGGCTTTCGCCTCGGACGCCGAGCAGGAGTGGATACGAACGCAGCTCGGAGATCATCTCGCGCGCGGTCTCCCGACCGATCGGTGCCGCGCGGAACGCGGCATCCTTCATGACTTCCACGTAGATCCCGCCGAGGCCGAACACGACGATCGGCCCGAACGAAGGATCCTGTCGGGCGCCGACGATCGTCTCGACGCCCGACGGCACCCTTTCCACCACCTCGACGCCGTCGATCACCGCGTCCGGCTTCGCCGCGCGAACGCTGCGCATGATGGCCTGATAGGCGTCCACGACCTCGTCCCCGTTGTCGAGGTCGAGCGCGACGCCGCCGGCATCGCTCTTGTGGACGACATCCTTGGAGACGATCTTCATCACCACCGGATACCCGATGTCGGCCGCCGCTCGTACCGCCTCATCCAGGTTGCGGGCCACCACCGACTTGGGCATCGACAGCCCGAGGTGCTCGGCGACCTGGGCCGCCTCCGGAGCGAGCAAGAACGTGCGCTCGTCCTGGCGGGCGCGTCCGAGAACCTCTCGGATCTCATCGAGGGGGAGCTCGAGAGCCGATGCTCCCTCCGGTCGCCGCTGCTTGCGTCGTCGTGTTCGAAACAACACACCCAGCGACGACACCGCCTCGTAGACGTCGCCGAACACCGGGATCCCCTCGCCGCGGAGCTCGTCGATCACCCGCTCGATCCGCTCGCCGCCGAACAGCGAGAAGACCACCGGCTTGCGCTCACGGTATCGAGCGTACACGTCCCGCAGAAGCTCGGCGAACCTACCAGTGTCGAACACCGCGGTCTCGCAGTACAACGCGATGGCGGCGTGGAGCCGATCCTCGTCGAGCACGGCATCGAGCGCCCGGGCGTAGTCGTCCGCGGTCGCCTGTCCCGTGAGATCGACCGGGTTCTTCGACGACCCGAAGTCGGGCATCACCCCCGAGAACGTCTCCGCCAGGACCTTCTGATCGTCATACAACCTCACCTCGTGCTTCTCGCAGGCATCGGTCGCCATCACGCCGATGCCGCCCCCGTTGGTGACGATGACCGTCTCGTCCCCGGGTGGAAGCGGCGTGAATGCCAGGTACCGCACCCAGAGGAACGCCTCCTGGACCGTCTCCGCCCGCAACACACCGGACTGGCGCATCACGCTGTCGAACACCTCGTCGGTCCCGGCCAGCGAGCCGGTATGCGACGCCGCGGCCATGGATCCGCGCTTGGAGCGTCCCGACTTGATCACCACGACCGGCTTCTTCCGGGTCACCTCGGCCAGCGTGCGCTGTAGCCGATCGCCCTCCTTGACCCCCTCGATGTACATCATGATCGCTCGAGTCTGGTCATCGTCGGCCAGGTACTCGAGCAGGTCGGCCTCGTCGATGTCCGCTTTGTTGCCCACCGAGACCAGGGACGACAGACCGATCGATTCGGTCGCCGTCTTCCCGATCATGGCGATTCCGAGGGCGCCGCTCTGGGTGATGATCGCCACCGGCCCGGGCAGGATCCCCCCGGGACCGAACGTCGCATCCAGGGAGCTGGTCGCGGAGTAGATCCCGAAGATGTTCGGGCCGAGCACCCGCATCCCATGGGCGTGAGCCCGGCGGACGAGATCCCGCTCCGTCTCCAGGTTGCCGACCTCGGAGAATCCGGACGTGATGACGACCAGATGCTTCACCCCACGTGTGCCGCAGGCGTCGACAGTATCCAACACGGCATCGGCGGGGATGGCGATGACCGCGACATCGATCTCTCCCTCGACCTCGTCGAGAGCTGTCGCCATGGTCAATCCGAGGAGTTCCCCCCCCTTGGGGTTGATCGGATACACCCCTCCCTGGTAGCCGGAGCGAACGATGTTCTCGACGATCCGATACCCGATCTTCTCGGGGTTGGTCGATGCGCCGATCACGGCGATCCCCCGCGGTTCGAACAGCGCTTTCATCTCCATCGCTACACTCCGTCTCCATCGAACAGCATTCTCAGCTCGTAGACACCGGCATCGCCGCGCTTCTCGATCCTGAACCCCGATCGCTCGAACAAGTGCATCATCGCCTCGTTCTCGCGCAGCACCTCGGCTGTGAACCCCAACAGACCACGACGCTTCGCCAGCACCGTCAGGTAGTCGAGCAGCTCCGTCCCGATCCCTTGTTTCTGATAGTCATCGCGAACGACAAGCGCCACTTCCGCCGTGTGCGTCTCCGGGTCGATCCCGTACTGACCCACGCCGACGGCGAACTCCCGCTCTTCCTCCTCAATCACCGCAAGGATCACCATCTCCGCCGTATAGTCGATGACCACGAAGTCCTGCAACCGCTCGTGCGGCATGTCCTTTCTCGCCGACAGGAATCGTCGGTAGATCGACTGATCCGACAAGGCGTAGAAGAAGTCCTTGAGCAGCGGCTCGTCGTTGATCCGTACCGGACGGAGCAGGATCTCCGTGCCGCTTCGCGTCGTGCGGTGGGTCTCCAGCTCTGCGGGGTACTCGCCCCGCTTTCCCGGAACGTACGCCTGGTCCTGGTAGATCAGCTTCCTCGCCTTCGCCTGACGCAGCAGCTCCGGCCGGAACTTCGGGTGGGCAACCGCGATCAGCTCCATCGCCCGCTCGCGCATGTTCTTGCCGTGGAGGTAGGCGATCCCGTACTCGGTGACCACGTAGTGCACGTCGCCGCGGGTCAGCGTCACGCCTTCGCCTTCCGCCAAGGAGGGGACGATCCTCGAGACCTCGCCGTTGCGTGCGGTCGACTGGATCGCCAGAATCGACTTCCCGCCCGGCGCAAGGACGGCGCCGCGCATGAAGTCGGCCTGGCCGCCGATCCCGCTGTAGAAGGTTCCGCCCAGCGACTCCGCGGTGGCCTGCCCGGTCAGATCGATCCGCAGCGCGGTGTTGATCGCCGTCATCCCGCGATTCCGAGAGATCACCGCCGGGTCGTTGGTGTAGTCCACACCGCGAAACTGAATCGCCGGATTGTCCCGGAGAAACTCGTAGGTCGATCGCTCGCCCATCGAGAACGCGGCCACCGTCTTGTTCCGGTCGACCGACTTGAGGGTGTTGTCCACGACACCGCTTTGCATCAGCTCCACGATGCCGTCGCTGAGCAGCTCGGTGTGGACCCCGAGATGCTTCTTGCCGCGCAGGTTGGACATCACCGCATCGGGTATCCGTCCGTAGCCCACCTGGATCGTCGCCCCATCCTCCACGAGGCGGGCCACAAACCTGCCGATCTGATCGGCCACCTCATCCGGGACGTCGGGGGTGTACTCGAGCAACGGGTCGTCGTGCCGGACCGCGTAGTCCACCTCGTCGAGGTGGAGGAAGCTGTCGCCGTGGGTTCTCGGCATGTGCGCGTTGATCTGACAGATCACGGTGCGCGCGCTGTCCACCGCCGCGCGAACGATGTCCACGCTGATGCCGAGGCTGACGAAGCCGTGCTCGTCGGGCAGCGACGTCTGGATCAGCGCCACGTCGATCGGAATGACACGCCGATGCAACAGTCGCGGCACCTGGGAAAGGAAGATCGCGGTGTAGTCGGCCGTCCCCTCGTTCACCGCCTCGCGGGTCGGGTGTCCGATGAAGAAGGAATTGAGTCGGAAGTTGCTCTTCAGCTCGTCCTTGAGGTACGGGGCGACACCCAACGTCCACACCTGGAGGAGTTCCGCATCGAAGAACGCCTTGGGGTGATCCTCGGCGTACCGGACCAGTTCGCTAAGCAGGAACTGCGGTTGGCCGCACCCGGTACCGAGGAAGATTCTGTCCCCGCGATGGATCGCCGAGAAGGCCTTCTCCAAGGGGACGAACACCTCCGGGTAGCTCTGCTCGAAGCCGTTGCCGTCCGGCGGACGCTCGTGGGGCTCTCCGTTACGATCCATAGCCTCCTAGCGCTCCTGGTTCGAACTCTGACGATCGATCGTCTTCCGCGGATCTCCGATCCCGCGAATCAGCCGGCGATCTTACACGAACTGCTCGCCTTGACAACCGGCACATCGCGCCTCTTGCCCCGAGAACGCGGCTTCCCGTCGTAGTTGCGTGCCTTCACCCCCGCGGCTAGGCCTCGCCCTTGGCCGCCGCGCCGCCCAGCTCATCGAGCGCCTTTTGGAGCTCCGCGACGTACGTCATCGCCGGGCCGCCGCCCATCATCACCGCCACCGTCGCCACTTCCCACAGCTCCTCCGGGGTCGCCCCGGCGTTCAACGCCTTCTCGGTGTGGATCCCGATGCAGTACTTGCAGCGAGCGGTAAGGCCCATGCCCAGTGCGATCAACTCCTTGGTCTTCAGGTCGAGCTTCCCGGGCTTCAACACCGAACTCATGAACTGCGTGAAGCAGCTCATCTCTTCGGGCACCTGTCGATTGAGCTCTCCCATCGCTCGCTTGGCGCTGCGCATCGCATCCCGCATTTCCCCCATGTTGACTCCTCCTTTACGGTACGATTCCCTCGGATCATCTTGTTCCGGCCACGCTATGATGCACCATCGTCGGACGGGGAAACACCGATGTCAAACGGCGGCCGCCTCGCCGCCCCCGAGCTCACCTGCGGGGGAGCCTCCTGGCGATGGAGGACCGACCGTTGTGCTCGAGTTCGATCAGATCGCCTCGAGCCATCAACCCTTCCACCACGCTCCCTTCGGCGTCGCCACGGCGCAGGAGCTCCTCGACGACCTCCGTTCTCATCGGATGGATGGCCGTGATCGCCAGCAGGCTCTCGGCAGCATCGTCGGAGATCGCGACATCATCTCCTTCGTATCCAATGAGCAGCTCCACTCGATCGAGACGTTGCGCGAACCTCTCGTGAGCGTCGACCATCCGCTCAAGCGGTGGCATCTCGACCCACGGCCGCGCCGGATGCGGCCGGTTGACCCGCCGCCATGTCGCCTCATCTCCGGCGTCGACCTTCACCGATACGAAGTCCGCCTCAGCCACCTCGCACCGAACCTCCGGACGCCACAGCGACCAACCGTTCGTGATCACCGCGATCGGTACGCGCAACGGCCGGCGTCGTTCGACCGCTTCGCCCAGGGGCAGATCCAACGTCGGCTCGCCGTCGGGCACGAAGGTTAGGACCTCAATCGGGCTCGCCGGTTCGGCCGGATTGCTCCACCGCCTCCTCGACCGCCCGGATGATGCGCTCCGGTGGGTAGAGCGCCCGCCGCCCCACCCCCCTCCGCGTCGTCCCCCCTCTGGCAGGAGAGGCACGCGTAGCTGCACGCCTTGGCGAAACGTGATTGGTGCCCAGACTGCGTCCCCAGCATCGGGACGGTACCGGTCCAGAGGCCATCGTCCACGGTCGATCGCTTGGCACGACGCGTCGCCTTCCTACGCTCGCCGCAGCGACGGCACGAGTTCCTCGATCCGGTCGGCGATCGATCCGAACGCCGCCGCCGCCGGACCATCCGGCGCAGCGAGGACGATGGGACGTCCCGCATCGGCGCCTTCGCGAGTCGCCGGATCGACCGGCACCGCACCGAGGAAGCTCACCCCCTGTCGCTCCGCCTCGGACCGTCCGCCGCCGCTGCCGAACAGGTCGATCGTCTCCCCGCAGTGCGGACAGACCAGTCCGGACATGTTTTCCACGATGCCGATCGCCGGGATCTCGAGCTTCCTGGCAAAGTTGACGGCGCGTCGGGCATCGATCAGCGCTACCTCTTGGGGCGTCGTCACGACGAGCGCGAGCTGCGGTGCCGTGCGCTGGACGATCGTCAGCACCTCGTCTCCGGTGCCGGGCGGCAGGTCCGCCACCAGCACGTCCAGATCGCCCCACGCCGTCTCGTCGAGCAGCTGCTCGAGCGCCTTCGAGCGCAACGGTCCTCGCCAGATCACGGGCGCACCGGCCGGGAGCATCGAGGCCAACGAGACCATGCGCAATCCGGCACGCTCGTGCGGGAGAAGCCGATCGTCCTTCATCTGAGGTGCTTCGGCGATCCCCGTCATCTGCGGGACGTTCGGACCCGTTACGTCGGCGTCGAGCAAGCCCGTGCGCAGCCCTCGTCCCGTAAGCACGAACGCCAGGTTGACGGCGACCGTCGTCTTGCCGACCCCGCCCTTGCCACTGAACACCACGATGCGCGTCGCCGTTCGATCGACGATCGGACTGTGCCGCGGACGTTCCCCGTTCGAGCTGACCGCCCGTTTCTCGTTCACGCGTTCGCTCCTTCTTCGACACCCAGCGACGCCAGCAACGCCACGACGATGTCATGCATCGCGCGCCCCGCCGGGCTTTCGGGATCGTCCGCCGGGATCCGGCCGATCCGCAACGCCTTCACCACGCGCTCATCGTACGGAATCCGCCCCAGCAGCGGCACCCGTTCGCGGCGAGCGAAGCTCTCGATCCGCGCGGCCAGCGGCTCGCTGAGGTCGGCCTTGTTGATCACCAAGTAGGCGGGAACCTGGAAATGGCGAACCACGCCGAGCACACGCTCCAAGTCATGCAGCCCCGCCTGGGAGGGTTCCGTCACCAGCACCGCCGCCTGCGTTCCCGTCGTCGAGGCGATCACGGGGCACCCGATGCCCGGAGAACCATCGATCGCGATCCGATCCACCTCCTCGCGCCTCGCGATGTCATCCGCCTTCTCCCTGATCACGCTGACCAGCTTCCCGGAGACCTCCTCGCCCGGATACAGCTCGGCGCCGATCATCGGACGGCGTGAGGCCCGTCCAACGTACCACTCCCCCGATGGACGCTCGACGAGTCGGAGGGCGTCGGTCGGACAGGCCGTCACGCACGCACCACAGCCTTCACACAACAGCGGATCGATCTTCAGGTGATCGTCGATCGCATCAAACCGGCAGACATCACGACACGCCCCGCAGGCCTTGCACCGGTCCTCGTCACGCCAGGCGGTTTTCGAACCGTGGTATACCCCCGTCTCCGTGATGTCGGGATGGAACACGAGATGGAGATTGGCGGCGTCAACATCGGCGTCGACCACCACAACCTGATCGAGACGAGAGGAGCATACCGCGGCCAGCGTCGTCTTCCCCGTCCCCCCCTTGCCGGAAAGGAATACGATGCGCTTCATCAGACCAACCCTTCCACGGACTTCGCGAGACGGACGAACGCTTCCCTCCATACGGGCAGCGCATCCATGAGTAGCTGTCCCTCGGCCCCAGCCTCGGCGATCCTCCGATCGAACGGTATCCGAAGGAGAATCGGAAGCCCCTCGTCGCTGCAGTATCGTTCGATGTCATCGTCCCCGAGGCCATGTCGGTTGACGACGACACCGGCGGGAAGGGCCAGGGTTCGGACGACCCCGACCGTCGCGCGGAGATCGTGGAGGCCAAACGGCGTGGGCTCGGTCACCAGAATCGCGACATCGACACCGTGCAGTGTCGTGATCACCGAGCAAGCCGTGCCCGGAGGGGCATCGAGCACGATCCTTTCTCGTTCCGGGGCCCAAGCTTTGAGTGCGGCGATGATCGGACTGGCCATCGCCTCTCCGATGTGAAGCCGCCCCTGTGCGAACGCAATCCTTCCCGCGGTCCCTCGCTCGATCGTCCCCAGGGGATGGTCGCGCTCGGTGATCGCGTCGACCGGACAGACCAACCCGCACCGGCCGCAACCATGGCACAACTCTTCGAAAACGAGCAGCTGGCCCTCGATCCGCGCGATGGCACCGAACTCGCACGCCCGATGGCAGGCGCCGCACCCGGTGCACAGGTCCTCATCGACCACTGGGATTCGCTTCGCAACGACCTGCTGATCGACGATCGTCGGCCGCAGGAAGAGATGGTCATTCGGTGCCTCCACATCGCAATCGAGCAGTGCGGTCGAATGCTCGGACGACAACACCGAGGCAAGGTTGGTGGCGACCAACGTCTTCCCGGTCCCGCCTTTGCCGCTAGCGACGGCGATCTTCATCCGTGCCGATCGCGAAACGCGTGCCGGGTGCAGGCCTCCCCTTCACCGGCCTCGGTCAGTTCGCCCCGCTTCCAGCTTTCGACCACGTCGGCAACCGTACCCGAGACCCCTGTACAGACCGTGATCCCCGCATCCGAAAGCAGCTGAACCGCCCGCCGGCCGAGCCCTTGACAGAGGACGACATCGATGCCCGCCTCTGCCAGCAGTTCGGCAGGAAGTCCGGCACCGCCCCGATGTTCCGAGGTGTTGTCCAGCACTCTGATCTCGTCGGTGTCGCTGTCCACCACGGTGAAGGTCGGAACACGCCCGAAGTGCTCGCCGACAAGGTCGTCCCGGCCGCCGGACCCCACTGTCGGCACGCACAGCCGCGTCATCGTCGCCCCCCACCATGCCGCCGGCCGGTGGCGGCGTCGGCCCGGTCGAGGCGCCCTTCCCGGTAGGCGTCGAACGCTTCCCGAACGGTTCCCGAAGCGCCGATGTACACGTCGATCCCGGCCGCCGTGAGTGCCTGAAACGCGTTGGGACCGACGCTCCCGGTGATCACCGCGCGTGCCCCACGATCCGCGACGGTCTGGGCGGCTTGAACACCCGCTCCGTGGGCACCGGGTCGATTGGCGACCGGTTCGATCGCCTCCGCCTCGCTGTCGATGAACAGGAAATAGGCGGCCCGGCCGAAGTTCGGCTGGGTGGCGGCCTGCCAGTCCTGGCCCGCTGCGGTCACGCAGAGCTTCATCGCAGCTCCTTGTCGCTCGCGTCGAGCCGCGCAGCGAGCGACTCCACCTGCGACGTCAGCTGGCGGATCTGCTCGGAGAGGGCCTCCACGTCGGCGACTCCCGGAGCGCCGGCCGGCATCGGGGGGTCGTCGAATCGCCATCCGGCCCCCCAGCCGCCACCCCACCGCGGCCAGCGGCCCCCGCCGACTCTGCGTCGAGCGCCGAGTCCCCATCCGGTCGCACAGTATCCTCGTCCGCCTCCCGTCATCGGTCCTTGCCCTCGCGGGCCGGTTCCATCGAATCCCGGCATGGTGTCCTCCTTTATCGAGAGGGATCTCCTCGCCGTATTATGTGCATGTGCACGCTAAATGCAACCCCGCGCGCCCCTTCGGCCTTGGCGCCCATCCATCCCCACCCTATACTCACAGCATCGTGCCTCGCCAGAAGAAGCTTCGTTACTGCCGTGGAGTCACCGGCTTCAACCTGTTCAAGCCGTCGGGCATCCCCCTCGCGCAGCTGGAGATCGTCGAACTGGGACTCGACGAGCTGGAGGCGATGAGATTGTGCGATCTGGAGGAGAAACAACAGGAGGAAGCCGCGGTGGAGATGGGGGTCTCCCGCGGGACGATTCAACGGCTGCTGCAATCTGGGCGCAAGAAGCTCCTGTCCTCGATCACCGAAGGGCACGCCCTGTCCTTCGTCGATGCCGATCATGTGTGCATAGGTCCAAGTCCGCGGGGCGGACGCGGACGCCACGGGCGCGGCCGCCGAGGCGGCCCCCGATAGCGCCTATCGGTCGACATCCTCGGCCTTTCCCCCATCTTGTCGCGGTGCGGGAATGGACGAGGTGGGGACGGAAGGTCGATGAACAAGAATCGGCGGGCACCGGACGGGAGGGAACATGGTACGTCCACGAGTGATCGAGACGATCGCAGGAATCCAGGGCACCTTCCATGTCGAAGCATAGCACCGATGGATGCGTAACATGAGGCACCGCGGCTGAGTGGAGCCGCCGGCGATCCCGCGTAGCGGCATCGCCACCGGACCCACCCTGGAGATCAGTCCCGGTTGCCTCGGATCGGACTCGACGGGGTGAGGAAGACGAAGGATACCCGGCTTACGGGGCTCGACATCGACGAGGAGATGCTTCGTCGATCACGGGCCAACGCCTCCTCGGAGGGGTTGGACGATCGTGCCGACGACGTCCACCACAATGCGTGTACCCTGTCGCCCGCCGACGGATCGTTCGACGGCGTGTTGGCCAACGGGGGACTCCACGAAGGGTCCGACCCCGTGCGGGTGTTCGACGAAATCGCCCGATGGCATGCCCCCGGCGGCCGGTTCTGCGTTACCGACCTGCGCCGGGACATGAACCCTTTGCTCAAGTCTTTCCTATGGCGGATGGCGGGGACAGTCGATGCCTGCCAGCCTGTCCTCCTCGAGTCGAACCGCCTGCACCGCCGAGGTAGCCTGGGGGTTCGTCGATTGGCCGGAGCTGCCGGACCCGAGCGTCCGCACGCCTACCCTCGGTCCGACCATCGCCGGCGCGCGGTCGTAGGTTCTTACGGCTGCACCTATCCCTTCCGGGTCAGCTGGCCGCTGCAGCATTCCAGCTCCGAGCAGGAGCAGCTCTCGCCTTCGCAGTCGCACTCCTTCACGACCTTCAGTTCGATGCCGCAGTCCTCACACGTGTAGACCTGGCCGAGCTTCATTTCGCTGCATTTCATGGTCGTCACCTCCGATCCCATTCTACCGGAAGGCGGCCCATCCGACAGGACGCGCCGGGGACGACCCTAGAACAGTTCGAGCTGGATCGCGGCGAACAACAGTAGACTGGCCAGGATGCACGAACCGACGGCGATCGGAATCCCATGTTTCAACCACATGTGGGTCCCGATGGGGCTGCCCGTCTTCTCGCTGGCCGACATCACGATCACATTCGACGTCGCCCCGACCGGCGTCGCATTCCCCCCGAACCCGACCCCCAGGGCCAGCGCCCACCACAGCGGCGCCGTGTGGACCCCACGGGCGGTGAGCGCCGCCAAGACAGGAAGCATCGCGATGGTGAACGGAACGTTATCCACGATCGCCGACATGATCCCGGCAAACCAGAGCAGCAGCAGCGCCGCCAACGTGATCCCCTGCGTCGTCAACCGCCCCATCGCGTTGGCGGCGAGGTCGAGCGCTCCCGCCGCTTCCAACCCGCCAACGATGACGAACAACCCCATGAAGAACACCAACACATCCCAATGGACCTCGCGCAAGACGGGTCGGATCTCCGGCCACAGCCACAACAGCCCCACCGTCGCGCCAATCAGCGCGACCATCCCCGATTCGAGGCCGATCAGATCATGGATGAAGAACAACACGACGACCGCACCGAGCACGATCAACAACCGTCGCGTCGCGCGGGGATCGGTGAGCGCACTTCGTGGCTCCATGTCACGTAGGCGGGCAGCGCCCGGCGGCACCGAGAACAGCACGCGGCGGAAGAACAGCAGCAGCATCCCCTGGGCCAGGAGCCACACCACCAGAACGATCGGCGCGAGATGGACGAGGAAGTCGGTGAACGAGAACCCCGCCGCCGTGCCGATGAGGATGTTCGGCGGATCGCCGACCAACGTCGCCACCCCGCCGATGTTGGACAGCATCACCTCGCCGATCAGAAACGGGATCATCGACACGCCGAGGATGTCGGCAATCGACATCGTCACCGGGATCATCAGAATGATGGTGGTCACGTTGTCCAGGATCATCGAAATCAAGGTGGTGGCCACCCCCAGGGAAACGAAGAGCAGCCACGGCTTCCCGCCGGTCACCCGAGCCGCGAGAATCGCGACATACTCGAAGAACCCCGTCTTCTTGAACAGCGCCACCAGCACCATCATCCCGAACAGCAGGACCACCGTGTTGTAGTCGACGGCCAGAAGCGCCCCTTCGGATCCGTAGAAGTGAGCCCACGTGCCGACGCACACCATCGCCACTGCGCCGATCAGGGCGACCAGGGTCCGGTGGATCTTCTCCATCAAGATCCCGACGTAGGTCAGCGCGAAGATCGCAATCGAAAGGATGAGCGGCGCGGTCGATCCGTCCATATGAAGCGGCAATCTACCACTGTCGCCCGCTGCCTTCAAGTCGACAACGCCGCGCCGGTTGCTTGTGCGAAGACGCGGACCCGGCAAGAATGGACGGAGCGCCGCCAGGATCGCGGTGTACAACCCTTGGCACGAGGTGAGCCCAGCGTGAACCGATTGAGCTACAGAACGCGTGTTGCGAGCCCTCGGCGCCTGCGTGTTCTTCTCCTTGTTCTGCTCGGCTTCGCCGCCGGTGCCCCGCTCACCGCCGAACCGCCCTCGCCCGCTGAGGGGCTCGAACAAGGCGAAGCCGCGTTCCCCGAGCGGTTCGTCGTCGATCGGATGGAGGAGGCGATCGCCGGCTACGAAGCGGCGGAGAGGGGACTGGACAGCTTCCCGATCGAGACTCAGGCCCACGTGCTCAACCGGCTCGCCCAGTTGACCTACGAGCAGACGACGCGGGAACCCGGCGAACCGGCCGCTGCCCAAGAAGCGTACCGTCGCGGCAAGGCGTATGGCCTGCGCAGCCTCCGGCTCAACCCACGCTTCACCGAGTTCGAGTCAAGCGACTTCGAGGCGGCGGTCGCGGCCGTTGCCGATCCGGCCGCGCTGCTGTGGACGGCGGACAACTGGGGGGCCCTCTTCGACCTCGATCCGTTGAGCGGGATGCTCCATCTCGGGAAGGTCCGCGCCCTGTACGAGCGGTCGCTTGCCCTCGACGACACGTACTGGGGAGCCAGCGCCCACAATGCCTTGGGGGCGATGCTGATCATCACCCCCCCGGTGCTCGGCGGCGACGAGGCGTCCGGTCGCGATCATCTGGAGCGCGCCGTGTCGCTCGCACCGTCGTATCTGCAGAACCGCGTCGTCTACGCCCGTTCGTGGGGATTCACCTACGATCCGTTCGGCAACGTCAACGGCGTTCGCGATGCGGTGTTCGTCGAGCGACAGCTGGAAGCGGTGCTCGACGCCCCGATCGGCGGCTGGCCGTTCTGGAACCGGCAGGCGAAGCGGGAAGCCCGCATTCTGCTCGACGACCTGGCGGCGCTTGCCGCGTCCGAACGAGAATAGAGGGAACCACACCGATGGACTGGATCGAGACGTTCTACACCCGACAGGACGAGTGGGCCGCCGTCTGCGCGGAGCCCGTCGGACCGGAGGATCGGCGGCGCGCGAAGCACCTAGAGTCATGGATCGGGGCCTGCCCGAAGCGCATCCTCGACTTGGGATGCGGCGGCGGCCAGACCGCGTACGCAATCGCAGATCGAGGTCATCTCGTCGTGGCGGTCGATCGAGTGCAACGCGTGGCCGAGGCGGCGCGACATCTGGCCTCGACGCGGCAGGACCGCCGAATGACCGTCGTCCAGGGCGACTTCTTCTTGGTCGACCTGAACGGACCCTTCGACGCCGTCTGTTGCTTCGACGGCTTCGGAACCGGCACCGACGCGGATCAGCGGCGGTTGCTGCGGCGGATCGACGGCTGGCTCGAGCCGCGGGGGACCGCGCTCGTCGAGATCTACGCGCCGTGGTACTGGGCACATGCCGCCGGTCGCACGATGGCATGGGGCGACGTGTCCCGCCGGTACGACTACGATCTCGACACCAACCGGATGCTCGATACGTGGTGGCGCACGGCCGATCCATCCTCCGCCGTCACCCAGTCGCTGCGCTGCTACGCGCCGGGGGAGCTTCGGGAGTTGCTGAATCCGCTGCCGCTGGCGCTGCACGCCGTCGTGCCAGGAGGAGCGTACGATCCGGATGCCGCGACCTATCGCTCATCCGTGCCGCTCCGTGAGGTGATGCAGTACACCGCCGTCCTGCGGCACCGCCGGGCCGTCGACGATCGCCGCTGACTCAGAACAGATCGGTCTCGGCTTCGATCGATTCGGGCGGTTCGCTGACCCGATAGAGGCAGTCGGACGGACCGATGTCGCACCACCGACACTCCGACCATGCTGGATGCTTCGGCAACGGGCTGTCCCCGCCGACCCGACGCACCAGATCGACGAATCGCTGCCGGAAGACGTCGTCGAGTTCCGATGCCGGGATCTCCACCGAGCTGGTCCGATAGGCGATCCTTCCCGACAGCGTCACCCCGTTGCAGCGGGAGTTGCCGATCGGCAGCAGCAGCATGTACACGAGCACCTGCAGCTGGTCGGAGGTGCGGGGACGCCCCGTCTTGCAGTCCTCGACGAAACCTTCATCGTCGCGGATCGCCAGGATATCGGGCTTCCCGGAGACGATGATCCCCGTCTTCCCAACGCGCCTAAACGCGTTCTCCTCCTCGACGTAGACGTCGTAGCCCTCGTCGAGGAGCTGTTCGCGCCGTTCGCTGACCCGCTCGTTGTGCTCGATCGTCCAGCGCGCCAGATCGAAATCGATCGGCCGCTTGTCGTACTCCTTGTGGTGGGCTCGATACCAGGCCGACCATTCACAGCTGCTTTCGCCCGCGAGCAGCTTCGTCAGCCACGTCACCCAGATATACGGCGCTGTGCGTTGTTGTGCCATCCCATCCCCTCCACGCTCTCCGCCGAGGCTATGCCGACGAACCGTGGTCGTCAAGGGGAATTCGTCGTACCATGAGCGCGAAGGAGGGGCGATGCGGATCCTCTATGTCTTCCCGCATCCCGACGACGAGTCGTTCGGACCGTCCCGCGCCATCGCTGCGCAAGTCCGCGCCGGGCACGAGGTATCGCTGCTCACGTTGACCCGCGGCGGAGCGACCCGGGAGAGGCTGAAGCTCGGCTACACCGTCGAGCAGATGGGGGATGTCCGGCGTGCTGAAATGGATACCGTGGCTCGCGTGCTCGGTCTCTCCGATCTCACCGTACTCGACTTCCCGGACGGGCAGCTCAAGGAGCTCGATCCTCGCGCCCTGGAGGCGGTCATCGCCAATCGCATCGAGTCCTCCCGCCCCGATGTCGTCGTCACGTACCCCGTCCATGGTGTGAGCGGATTCCACGACCACCTGGTCGCGCACGCAGTGGTCAAACGGGCGACGGTGGACGTTTGGGGCCGGATCGGCAGATGCCCACGGCGGCTTGCGTTCTTCACCTTGACCGAGGAGCAGGCGAAGCGGGGATCCGGCGCCCACCGCTTGGCGGGCTCGCCGGACGAGGAGATCGACGCCCGGGTCGTCGTCACCGAGGAAGACATGGACGTCTTCCGGCGCGCCCTCGCTGGTTACGTCACGTATCGTGACGTCATCGCGAGAACCGGTATCCGCGAGACGCTGGATCGGTTGGTGGCGTTTGAGTTCTACAGGGAAGCGTTCGACCCGCCGGTCAGCGGCCTATGTGCTTCGCTTCACGCGAACCAGGAAGACAGACGCGCCGCACATGCGGCGCTACCTCCAACCTACGGTATTCGTCGGGGCGGCGTCAAGGGTACAGAGGAAACATCCCTTCTGTAGAGCCTTTTAGATCGCCACAACCTCCGCTACCCCCGGCACCTTCTCCTTGAGTAGCTGCTCGATGCCGTTCTTCACCGTCATCTGCGACATCGGGCAGCCTTGACAGGCCCCCTGGAGCCGAACGCGCACGACGCCGTCCTCCGTCACCTCGACGAGCTCCACGTCGCCGCCGTCGGCTTGCAGCATCGGGCGGACATCCTCCAGTGCCTTGCGCACTTCGTTTTCCATGATCCCTTCCTTCCCACCGCATCGGAGGCGGCGTTGCCACCTCGCTAGGTTACCCGGAATGCGTCGGCGGTTCACCCGACGCCCCCGGACAACCCCGGCCCCTATCCCTCCTGCTCCACCAGCCGCTGATAGCTCGCGTACGCCCGTTCCTCCTTCGACGGCAGAAGGAAGTCGGCCGCCGCCATCCCGAAGCTGGTAACCGCCGAGTACACGTAGTCATACGGGGTGAAGTACCCGAACGGATACAGCAGCGCGGCCAGCCCGGCCGCTGCGTTGGCGATCCCCGACACGATCCGGTCGCGCTGGCCCCTGGCGGCCAGCCGCTCCAGTGCCAGCGCCGCTTCCACCTCCGAGCCGCCCGCCCCCGCGAACTCCCGTTCCGCCGCGGAGGGAACGATCAACGTGATCGCGCCCGGCACGGCGATCAGCGCCCCGGTGATCGCGCCGTACACCTCCAGACCGGTACCATCGAGGACGATCAGGCTGCCGACGCCAATCGCCACGCCCAGCCCCACGGAAATCAGACCTCCGGACACCCTTGCTTCCCGTTCGGACCGCGCCAGGTCCGCCAGCACGTCCTGCGCCGGACCGGCCGTCACGGCCGCGCCGACCAGTCCAACGATCCATATCGCCACCCACAGCCGTCTCAGGATCATCCTGCCTCCTCTTGCCGCGTTTCGCGCCCGACTCGGGGACACTCCGCCGCCAGCCCGAGCCGCCGCAGCGTCGCCTCGGTCGGCAACCCCGAGATGCGGTCCCATCCCCGGACATCGTAGTACTGGTCGAGCATCGCCTCCAGCTCCACCACCGATCCGGCCGACGGGGAATCCGCCGGACCGGCCGGCTCCTCCGTAAACCGTCGCGGCAGCGTGTCGTCCCGCCGCCCGATCCCGAAGCGGGCGTTGAGCACGCGTTCGGCATTGACGATCCGCTCGCCGATCGTTCGTACCTCCTCGCCGTTCCACCGCCCCCCGACCGTGGCCTCCAGAAGCTCAGCCGTCTCGTCCCAGTCGAGCACTTCCATGTTGTTGTAGATGTTCTTGCAGATGCCCAACGCGTCCGCGATCGCCGCCCTTTCCTCGTAGTCTTTCACCAATCGCCCCTTGCCGCGCCAGGCCAGTCGGTCGGCGGCCTCCGACGTGCCGTACCGCGTCAACGCCGCCTCCTTGTCGCCGGAGAACTCGAACCACGGCTCCGAGCGGAGGTGGTCAGCCCCCCGACTGGCTACCGCGTTGCCCAGACCATATCCCTTCATCGCACGGACATCGGCTTGGAACAGCTCGAGTCGTTTGACCTCCATCGCGTACTCGCCTCCCACGCCGAGCTTCTCCGCCGCCGCCCGCACCCCGTCGGCCAGCACGTCCCCGAACCCCTCCCGGCGGGCAATCGCCTCGATCAGGGAGAGCACCGTATCGCCGCGTCCAAAGGCAAGTTCGAGCCCGTCCGCAACCTCACCGGAGATCAATCCCCGCTCGCCGCACTCCATCGACCACGCGATCACCTCCGAGGTGGAGATCGCGTCGAGCCCCAACCGGTTGCATCGATCGACCGCATAGAGTGCGAGCGGGAGATCATCGTTCCCCACCCGGGCGGTGAAGCCGGCGAGCGGCTCATACTCCGGTCCCTCGAACCGCAGCTCGGGGTACCGGGGATCGTCGACCGCGATCTGTCGACTGCACGGGACAGTGCACGCGTAGCATCCCTTTCCGGCGATCTTGTAGCGCGCCTCGATCGTCTCGCCCGAGACGGCGTCGGCAGCCTCGTAGGTCCCCGACTGGAAATGCCGTGTCGGCAGTCCCCCGATCGCTTGCAGCTTGGTGACCAGCTGCGTCGTCCCCAGACGGGTACGAATCTCGTACTCCGGATGCGAGGCGATCTTGCCTTGCAGTCGGGTGAGGAGCGCCTCGAACCGGTCCGGATCGTCAGGACGCGGCGGCCGCGTGCCGCGCACCGCGATCGCCTTGAGATGCTTCGCTGCCATCACCGTTCCCATCCCGGTTCGTGCCGCAGCCCGGACAAGATCGGCGAAGATCCCGGAGAAGGCCACCCCTCGCTCGGCCGCCGGACCGATCGCCGCCACCCGAACCCCCGGCCCGCCGAGGCGAGCCTGCAGGGCGCTCGTGGTGTCCACGGTGTCCATCCCCCACAGCTCGGGAGCCTCGAGCAGCTGTACCGTGACTCCATCGATCCACAGAACCGAAGGGCGGCGCGCACGGCCGACGATCACCACCTGATCGAAGCCCGCGAGGCGAAGAACCGCGCCGAATACCCCCCCTGCGTTGGCATCGCCGAGGATGCCGGTCTGCGGAGACCGTCCGCTGACATTGAACCGAGCCCCGCCGGGAATCCGCGTGCCCGTCCATGGCCCGGCGGCCACCAACAACGGTGCCTGAGAGGACAGGGGCTCCACGTGGGGCGAGAGGTGGTCGAGCAGGTAGGCGACATTGGCGCCGCGCCCCCCGAGCCACTCCCGGACCATCGCGGGCCGAGTCTCGGCTCGCTCGATCCTCCCGGAGGACAGATCGACGTGCAGCAACCGACCCCCTCGAGGCTCACCGGAACCCTTCATCATGCGTCGTAGTGTATCGCAAGGCGCCTCGTCCCCCTACGGCGTTGCGGGACACCGCTGTGGCGGATATGGTGGCGGGCATGGTGCGGGCGGGCGCGTCCCGGTGGCGAATTCACTCCCGAGGTGCAAGATGGCGATCTTCGAAGCGGAGAGTTACTACGTGAAGGAAGGCAAGCACGAGGCGTACGAGGCCGCGATGCGGGATTTCTTGACATGGGTCGGCTCCCACCGGGAGTTGTTTCCGGAATGGAAGAGCCTGCGCTACTTCAGTAAGTCGGTCGCCGGAGAGGAAACCGACCGGCACTTCGTCGTCTGGGAGTATGAGAGTCTCGCGGCCTTCGAGGCGTACAAACAGCGCCGCGGCGACTACCGGGGGCCCTACGCCGAGTACAAGCTCCATGATCCCTACTACAAGGACGTCTTCCATACGGTCGGGATGAAGGTCGAGCTGTGGAACGACCTCGAACGGGACCTATGGATCGAGTGACGCCCTCCTTTGGCCGTGAAACGTCGGGCGCACGTTCGGATCGAGGAACTCCTGGATCTCGATCGCGTACCCGCCGGGATCGGCCAGGAAGAACGTCCGGATCTTGATTTCCTCGATCTCCTTGACCTCCCCCTGAATCGCCGCGCCGGCGCGTGACAGTCGCTCGTACCAGGCGTCGACATCGTCCACCACCAACGTGAGCAGCACCGCGTTCTCCGGCTGGGTTCGGTGCACTCCCTTGTCGGCACCCGCATCGACCACGCCCACGAAGGCGTTGCCGGTCGTCCGGAAGATTCGGGCCCAGCCGGCATCGAGCACCTTTTCCAACTCGAGCACCGTCTCATAGAACCGCGCCGCGTCATCGAAGGCGTCATAGTAGAACCACGTAATGGTTGATCTGGGCGCCGATGTCGCCATGTCGTGCCTCCTCTCGAGAAACCAAGCATCATCCGCTGGCGTCCGGGCTCGAACGCTGCGGGACCGATGCCGAGGGTACCCGCAGGCGACCATCGGCTCCACCGCCCGCCGTACGGGCCTGGCACAAACCGGCCGTACGGGCCGCTCCCAGGCCGATGGCGGTTGACAGCCCCCGTCGCTGCGGCTATAGTCGCCTCATCATGCCAACCGGTGGGAGTTGCGTCCTGAGCATCGTGCGACCTGCGGACTCCCGTTTCCATTGGCATCGAGCGACAGCTGGCTTCACGTCGCGGCGCTAGTCTCCAACGCGCCAGCGATCCAATACGAAGTCAGCCGAGGCTGCGGGATCTCCCGCGGTCGTTTTTTTTTGCGAAGCGACGGGCCGAAAACCGGAAGGGCAGGCAGAAGAACCGCAAGCAGCAAAAGGAGACAGCATGATGCGTGTCGCGATGAAGCAGAGATTGGTGTTCGGGGTGCTGGTGGCCGTGGCCGTCGGCATCGGAGCGTTGGGACAGCAACCAGGAGGCACGCTCGACTTCGGACTGACGGGAACGATCGTCACCATCGATCCGGGTGTCGCCGTGGACAACGCGGGAATGACAGTCATCCGGTCGTGCTATGACCGGCTGGTCGAGATGTCGCCGGACGGCACCGAGGTCGTGCCCGGACTGGCCTCGACCTGGGAGATCTCCGAGGACGGGCTGACCTACACGTTCACCCTCGTGGATGACGCCACCTTCCAGGACGGATCGCCGGTCACCGCCGGCGCGGTGGAGTATTCATTGAACCGGTCGATGAACCTCGGTAAGGGATGGAGTGACATGCTGATCGACGCGATCGCTGACGACGGCATCACCGTGGTCAGCGAGACCGAGTTGGTCCTCCGACTCAGCAAGCCGACGCCGTTCTTCCTCGATCTCCTCGCGCTGGCAGGCCCGGCATCGGTGCTCAACCCGGCTATTGTGGAAGCCAACGTGACCGACGACGATCCGTACGCGGAGGCGTTTCTGTTTGAGAATGTCGCCGGCAGCGGTGCGTTCAAGCTGGTCGAGTGGGCGCACGGGCAATACCTGGCCATGCAGCGCCATGACGACTACTGGGGCGAGCCTGCCTACCTCGATGCCGTGTTCATGCGTTCGGTTCCCGAGGCATCGACGGCGAGCACGATGATCCAAGGTGGGGATCTGGATGTCGCGGGCAACCTCCCGCCTGAGGTGTTCGAGATGCTTGCCGAGCGCGACGACGTCAACGTCGTCTACACCGGGACGCTGGGCTTCTCGGCGCTCTACTTCAACTGCGCTGACGAGATCATGGACGACCCCCGGGTCCGCCAAGCGTTGAGCTATGCCTACGATTACGAAACGGCGCTCGCCATCGCCGGCCCCCTCGGCAAGCCGATGAGCGGCCTCCTCTTGCCGGGGATGATGGGGTACGACCCGAATCGTGAGCCGTACACGCAACAGCTGGACGAGGCGCGGGAGCTGCTGACGGACGCGGGCTATCCCCAGGGATTCGAGATCACCTGCTTCTACCCGCAGTGGGGAACGATCCCCGACCTCATGGTCGCTGCCCAGGCGGCGTTCGCCCAAGTCGGCGTGACGATGGAAATCCAGCAGATGGCCTTCGGACCGTACTTGGAGGCGGTCAACGCCGGGCAGTCGCCGCTGTTCGTATGGGAAGGGTCGCCGGCGCTCAACGATCCGCACGCCCACTTGTACCAGCGCGTGCACTCGTCGAACATGGGCACCGGATCAGGTGGCAACATCAACAACTATGCGAACGCCGCAGTCGATGCCCTGCTCGAGGCCGGCCTCAACGAGGTCGACCAGGAGAAGCGCGCCGAGATCTACGCGGAGGTCGACCGAATCCTGTTCGAGGATGCCATCTCGATCTGGAACTGGCAGGAGGTCGACGTTCGGGCGGTCCGTGCCGACGTGAACGGGTTCATCATGCCTGTGATCGGCGTTCCGGACTTCACGATCGTCTGGATCGAGTAGCCGGAGCGATCACGGAATGCGGCCCGGTCTCCCGGCGGCACCGGCGGCCGGGCCGCGTCCGTTCGTCCCGGGATGAGGGAGCGTCTCACGTGAGCGAGCAACCGGTCCGAACCCGCCGGATCGACGCGATCGCCGCGGCGTTGCGCCACGGTCTCGACGGAGCTCGGGCGGTTGAAGACGTGCGCAGCCTGACCGCCTGGAACCGCACCCCTGGGTCGTCCGGGTATCGCGCGGCGGCCGCGTTTGTCGCCGCCCGGATGCGGGAAGCCGGGCTCGACGACGTAGCCATCGACGACTTCCCGATGGACGGCCGTGCCCGCTACCGCGGCTGGACCACCGAACCCGCATGGGATCTCGACGCGGCGGAACTACGGCTTACGGCTCCGATCGAGCGGAAGCTCGCCGATTGGCGCGATGAACCGATCGCCTGGCACCAGGGCAGTTGGGGCACCCCCGAAGGCGGCATCGAGGCGACGCTCATGGATGTCGACGACGGCACAACGGACACGGCCTACGCCGACCGCCATGTCGCCGGGTGCATCGTCCTCGCATCGGGGACGACGCAGGCGGTGTACGAGCAGGCGGTCCGACGACGCGGAGCCCTCGGGATCCTCAGCCATCACATGCCATGGACCTGCCCGGAGGTGGGGCGGACCCCCGGGGAGCTGCCCGATCTGATCAGCCAGGGACGGATCCGGATCGCCCTCGACGACCGCGAGCGCGGCTTCGCGGTGTCGATCTCCCACCGGCAGGCCGAGGAGCTCCGCCAGCTACTGAAGCGCAGCGAGGTCACCGTGAACTGCCGCATCGTGGGCGGGCCCCGGTCCGGTGCGTTTGACGTCGTCACCGGTCGAATACCGGGCGCGGTCGATCCCGACCGGGAGGTCATCGTACTGGCCCATCTGTGTCATCCTCGCCCGGGCGCCAACGACAACGCCAGCGGCGTCGCCCTCGGCCTGGAGATCGCCCGCTGCCTGGCCGGCGATCGATGGCGAACCCAGCTGGGGAAGCCCCCATACACCGTCCGGTTCCTGTTCGTCCCCGAGATCATCGGAGGTCTGGCGTTCCTGGACGCGGGACGCGTCGATCCGAGCCGCCTCCTCGGCGGCGTCAACCTCGACATGGTCGGCGCCAAGCAGTCCGTGACGCGAAGTCCTCTGCTGCTCGAGAACACCCCCTGGAGTCTCCCCACGTATGCCCACGCGGTGGCCGATCGCCTGCTGATCGCGGCCACGTCCGACCGGCGGTGGTCCCACCGTGCGGTGCCGTTCGAGGGGGGCTCGGACAACGTGGTGTTCAACGACGCGACGGTCGGTGCCCCGATGATCGGCTTCGGATATCGCGCCGATCCGTGCTACCACTCCAACCGCGACGTGTGGCAGAACATGGACCCTCGGGGGATGGTCGACGTCGGGATCGCCGCCGGCGGCGCGATCTGGATCGCTGCGGCGATGGATCCGCGGCTGGCCGACGAGGTCTTGGAGATCGTGGAACGCGTCGCCTGGGCGACGCCGCCGTCGGTGCAACGAGAAACCGTGGAGTCAGTTCGCCGACGCCTTCCGGATGATCCGGAACTCGATGCGGTCGTCGAACGTCATCTTGCGCCCCTCCAGGTCAACGATGTCGGCCTCTCGACGCTACCGGCCGAGGCCACCGCGCTCGCCCGCCATTGTCTGCCGCCGGACGGCTGCCCCTTGCGGAAGGTCAACAACCTGGTCTGGCCCCCGATCAACGGCGTCGGCGAGTTCACGGCGTCGCTTCCCGCTGCCCATCCGCTCCGCTTGAAGATGACCGGATACGATTACGTCGCCGCGACCCGCAGGATCTACGAGATCCTCAACCTGAGCGACGGGCACCGGAGTTGGTTGGAGCTGTGTCGGGCGGTCATCGGTCAGTTCGCGGGAACCGCCCTCGAAGACGTCGCCGAGTTGGGAGAACTGCTGCTCGATGTGGGGGCTATCACATCGAGCGAGGAGGAACCACGATGACGCAGTACATCGTCCGGAGGATCCTCCTGTTGCTGCCGACGCTGCTCGGGGTCACCGTCCTCACCTTCGTGTTCAGCCACCTCGTCCCGGCGGATCCAGCGCGCCTGGCACTCGGACTGGCGGTTCCCGAGAGCCAAGTGATCAAGTACCGCGCCGAGCACGGACTGGACGATCCTGTCCTTATTCAATATCTGCGCTACATGGGGCGGCTGTTCCGCGGCGATTTCGGCATCTCGCTGACGTCCCGCCGTCCGGTGGCCGAGGACCTCCAGGAGTACTGGCCGGCGACCGTCGAACTGGTCCTCCTCTCGTTCGTCCTCGCGTTTCCCATCGGCATTGCGCTCGGAACGCTGGCGGCGGTGAAACGCAACTCGTGGGTCGATCACCTCAACCGGGTGGTCAGCATCCTGGGCGTGTCCGTACCGGTCTTCTGGTTGGCGATCGTCGCGTTGTTGCTGTTCTATGTGAAGCTGCCACTGTATCCGGGAATCGGACGGATCGATCCGTCGGTGGCGGTGGCCCATCCGTTCACCAAGTACACCGGCCTCTACCTCGTCGATACGCTGATCGCCGGGGAATGGCCGGCGTTTGGCAGCGCCCTCGGGCACCTGTTCCTCCCCGCAGCGTGCCTCGCCCTGTCGCCGATCGCACGACTGACGCGGATCACGCGGGCCAGCATGCTCACCGTGCTCGGAGAGGACTACGTGCGCCTCGCTCGCGCCAAGGGTCAGCGTGAACGGCGCGTCATCGGCAGCCACGCGTTGCGCAACGCGCTGATGCCGGTGCTCACGATCAGCGGGCTGATCGTGGGATATTCGTTGGCCGGCTCGGTGCTCGTCGAGACGATCTTCTCCTGGCCGGGACTGGGGACCTACGCGTTCAAGGCGGCCACCGGGTCGGACTACCCGGCGATCATGGGCGTCGCGATCCTGACCACAGCCGTGTTCATCGTCGTCAACTTGCTGACCGACATCTCGTACGCGGTGGCGGATCCCCGCGTGGTGTTGGACTAGGAGATCGGATGCCGAGGACCAGGGCGTTACGAAAGCTTCTGCGGGATCCGCTCGTGTTCGTCGGCTCGTTCGTCCTCATCGTCTGGCTCGTCCTGGCGGTACTCGCACCGGCAATCGCCCCCCACGACCCGCTCCGGCTCGACATCCGCAACAAGTTCGCTCCCCCATCGCTGTCCTCGGGCCACCTGATGGGCACCGACAACCTCGGCCGCGATGTGTTCAGCCGGATCCTCCATGGCAGTCGGATTTCCCTGTCCATCGGCTTCGTCGTGGTCGCGGTGGCCGCCGCCGTAGGGATCGCTGTCGGAGCGATCGGCGGCTTCTTCGGCGGCGTGCTCGACGACATCGTCATGCGGATCGCCGAGATCTTCATGGGCGTACCGACGTTCTTCCTGCTCATGGTGGTGGTGGTCGCCATGGGGCCAGGGATGTTGAATGCGTTGATCGCGATGATCGTCGTGTGGTGGCCCCCCTACGCGCGGCTGGCCCGCGGCCAGGTCCTTGCCGTCAAGGGGTTGTCGTACGTCGAGGCGGCCCGTGCGCTGGGTATCCCAACGCACCGGATCCTTACCCACCACGTCCTGCGCAACATCTTCTCGCCGATCATCGCGCAGATGACGATGGACCTGGGATACGTCATCCTCGCGGCGACCAGCCTCAGCTTCCTCGGACTCGGGGCCCAGCGGCCGATGCCGGAATGGGGGCTGATGGTCAGCTCCGGCCGGGACTACGTCGAGACCGCGTGGTGGGTGTCGACGTTCCCCGGCCTGGCGATCGCGTCGGCGGTGTTCGGGTTCAACCTGTTCGGCGACGCTCTCGGTCACATGCTGAACCGCGACGGATGAGGGGCCCCGCTGCTTGGTTGCCGGTATACTCCCTCTTGAGGGATCGACATGGAACCGAAACAGGACGGAGGCCTGCTGCGATCCGTCGTGGAGCGCCACAGTGCCCGTGTCTTCGCCACTGACCCGGTGCCGCTGACCACGATTGCCCGCGTGCTCGAAGCGGGTCGGCGGGCGCCGTCGGGAGCGAACCAGCAGCCGTGGCAATTCGTCGTCGTCCGCGACCCGGCCACAAGACGGGAGCTTCGCGAGGTCTGCGAGATCGCGGAGGCTCGCACCCATCGTCGGGCGGCCGAGCCGTTGCGCAGCTGGCTGCACGAACACGACGTGTCACCCGACAAGCCGTTTGTCGAACAGGCACCCGTGCTGATCGCCGTGTTCTTCGATCCTCGCGCCCCGTATGCCGTGCCCTCGGTATGGATCGCCATCGCATTCATGCTCCTGCAGATCGAGGAGGAACGCCTGTCATCGCTTCCGTACACCCCCGCCGGTGCAACGATCCATCCGTTGCTCGGCGTACCCGAGCGCTACGCCCTCGCTGCCCTCCTGCCGATCGGCCGTGGCCTCGATGGAACCCATCAGCCGCGGCATCCACTGCCGGCAATCGCCTCGATCGATCGTTTTGATCGTCCGTTTCCCGTCGTTCCCGGACCAGCCGCCAGCCTGGCCAGCGGCTCGATGACCGATTGACGACGGTCCACCCTGGCGGTGAACCTGGGAGGTCCCATGACGGATGCACGACGGATCCCGATGCAGCTCGATGTTGCACCTCAGGGGATCCTCGAACGCCGGCCGTACCGAACCCTCCGCCGATCTGACCGCGAGAATCTGGCGATCCTTCTGTATGCGGCCTTCCGCGGGACGATCGACGACGAAGGCGAGACGTTCGCCGACGCCCTCGGGGAGATCGACCGGACGCTGTCCGGGGGATATGGCCCGCTGCTCGACGACTGCTCGCTGATCCTCGAACAGGGGGAATTCCTCGCGTCCGCGTGCCTGATGGCTCACCCCGAACCTGATCCTCCGCTCGTCGTGTTCTCGATGACGCGCCCCGAAGCCCAACGCCGCGGCCTGGCCCGGTTCCTTCTCCGATCCGCCATCGATCGCCTGCACCAGCGCGGACACACCACATTGACCTTGGTGGTGACCGAGGGGAACACGCCGGCACAGAAGCTGTACCGCTCCCTCGGTTTTCGTCCGATCCCCCGGTAGCGCACCGTCGCTCCGTCCCGCCCCTGTCGCCAAGACCAAGCGCCTCCTTGACATATATAGATCGAGGCGCTAGTATATATCCTGAGCCTTGGTTCACCCCCGAACCTCCCTCACCACGGAAACCGGGGCTGGGGCAGGGTACCCGACACCCTGCCCCCATCGTTGGAGGCCCGCTCACCCGACCCGCCCTGTCGAAGGGCCTCCTTTGCTCTCAAGCTCGCCACAAAGGGCGTTTTCCCGCGTGCGAAGCGACGCCATGGCAAGCGGCACCTCCGGAAGTGCCTCCCCTTCTTCAGTATAGTCCCTAGTAAGTTTATGCTTGACATACATATTCTGTCCGCGTAATATAGACATCGAACCCTTGTGCACCGGTACCTCCCTCACCGGAACACACAGGGGCAGGGTACCCGACGCCCTGTCCCGGCACTGGAGGCCCACTCACCCGACCCGCCCTGTCGAAGGGCCTCCTTTGCTTTCCGGGCTCACGCCATTCGTTCGGTATAATCGGGGCTCGCGGCCGGCCCAGGACGGTTGCAGATCTCGCCCATGGAGGGTGACATGGACCAGGAGACGCAGACGATGGACAAGATCGTGGCACTGTGCAAACGCCGCGGCTTCATCTACCAATCGAGCGAGATCTACGGCGGGATCGGCGGCTTCTGGGACTACGGTCCGCTGGGCGTCGAGCTGAAGCGCAACGTCAAGGATGCCTGGTGGCGGGACATGGTCACCGCCCACGACGAGACCTCACCCCCGCCCGGAGCGCCGTCGGCGTACGATATGGTCGGACTGGACACGACGATCATCATGCATCCGCAGGTATGGCGGGCCAGTGGCCACTTCGACCTATTCTACGACCTGTTCGTCGACTGCAAGACGTGCAAAGGCCGCTTCCGTGCCGACCAGGTGGGATCGAGCGCCTGCCCGCGCAAGCCGAGCAAGCGGCCCGGCGAGCACGACGCGTGCGATCTCACGGAACCGCGGGAGTTCAACCTGATGTTCAAGACGTACGTCGGTGCGTTGATCGACCCGACGGCCGAGGCGTACCTCCGCCCGGAGACCGCCCAGGGGATGTTCGTCAACTTCAAGAACGTCCTGTCCACGTCACGGGTGAAGCTGCCGTTCGGGATGGCCCAGATCGGCAAGTCGTTCCGCAACGAGATCACACCCCGCAACTTCACGTTTCGCTCTCGGGAGTTCGAGCAGATGGAGATCGAGTTTTTCTGCAACCCCGATGCCTCGGAGGCATGGTATGCCTACTGGCGAGACCGCCGCGTCGCCTGGTATGTGGCCCTCGGCCTGAACTCCGAGAAGCTCAAGCTGCGCGAGCATGGCCCCGACGAACGTGCTCACTACTCCTGCGGCACGGCCGACATCGAGTACGCGTTTCCGTTCCTCCCCGTAGGGGAGTTCGGGGAACTCGAAGGGGTATCCCACCGTAGCGATTTCGACCTGCGGAGCCACATGGAAGGGAAGCTGGTCCGTGACGGGGACGACCTCGTCGTGGCGCGCGACGAGCACGGACAGCCGTGTTGTCCCGGCAGCGGAAAGGACCTCTCCTACTTCGATGACCGGATCCAGGAGAAGGTCGTCCCCCATGTCATCGAACCGTCGGCGGGCGCCGATCGAACGGTGCTGGCCCTCCTGTGCGAGGCGTACGCCGAGGATGCGATCCCCGACGAGAAAGGCGTTCCCCAAGAGCGGGTCGTGCTGCGGCTCCATCCCCGCGTCGCCCCGGTGAAGGCGGCCGTGTTCCCGCTCGTCAAGAAGGATGGGCAACCCGAGATCGCCGCGTCGATCTACCGGGAGCTCAAGCGACGCTGGAACGTCGCCTACGACGAGAAAGGATCGATCGGCAAGCGGTATCGCAGGCAAGACGAGTCCGGCACGCCGTACTGCCTCACCGTCGACCACCAGACGCTCGACGATGACACGGTCACCCTCCGTGATCGCGACTCCACCGAGCAGCTGCGGGTGAAGATCGCCGAGATCGAGGCGGTGCTCGCCGAACGGCTGGCGGGCTAGCTACGCCCCGTCGGGGGCCCGGACGAGGAGGATCGGGCGCTCGACGCGGTGCAACACGCCTACCGCGACGCTGCCGAAGAACACCGATCCCAATCCCGTCCGGCCGTGGCTCGCCATCGCGAGGAGGTCGACCTCGTGGGCCTCCGCCGCATGGACGATCCGCTCCACCACCGAACCCTGTTCCAGCATCAGGGTGCAGGGCACGTCCTGCTCGCGCAGCCGCTCCTCCACCGTCTCCAGGTACTTCCGACCGTCCTCGTGAGCCCGGCGTACGGCATCCTGGTACGCCGTCCACGGCGTGATCGCCGGCGCGACAGGGGTGGCCGCCGGGGTGATCGCCGCCGGCGGTTCGACAACATGCAGCAGCAGCAGCCTGCCACCCTGCGTTCGCGCCAACTCCGCCGCGTGCGCAAGCACACGCTCAGCGCGCTCGGATCCATCCAGGGGGACGAGAATCGTTCGATACATCGGCACCTCCTCGCGTCGGCGACAGCACATCAGTTGACCCGCACCAGTCTCGGATTGTCGGTCGCACCCGGGATCCGTCCGCGTTTGGCGACCGCTCGCCCGTCAATCTCCTTGATGTCCGCCGTGAAGTCGATCGGGGCCGCCGAGGAGATCGCATGGCCGATGCCGTACGCATCGACGGGCGCCCCCGCGTCGCGGAATCGCTCGATCCGCTCTGCGTCCACCCCGCCGCTCACGACGATCCGAACGTTCGGATATCCGGCTTGATCGAGCCGGCTGCGTACCTCGCGGGCGAGCTCGGGGGTCACTCGGCCGCGCTCCGACGGCGTATCCAGCCGGACCCCCCACAGCCGGTCGCCGAACGCTTCGGCGACCCGCAGGCTCTCCTCCGCCTCGTCCTTGAACGTGTCAACCAACGCGATCCGCTTGACGCTCGGATCGACATGCCGGTCGAACGCCTGCATCGCCTCCACCGTGTCCCCGATGCACAAGATGAAGGCATGCGGAACGGTGCCCGCCGGCGTCATCCCCGCCAACCGGGCCCCCGCCGGCGTAGCACACCCCGAACAACCGCCGATGATGGCAGCGTACTCGAGCCGGGCGGACACCTCTGGATGGACATGGCGGGCGCCGAAATGGAGGATCGGGATCCCGTCGGCAGCTTGGACGCACCGACGTGCCGCCGTCGCCCACCCCGTCTCGTGCGCCAGCATGCCAAGGATCGCCGTTTCGTACGCTCCAAATCGTGTATAGCGATCGCGAATCCGCAGCACGACCTCCCGATCGGCGATCGCCGCGCCCTCGTCGACGGCGTACAGCTTGCCGGCCGGCCCACAGGCCGACCGAAGCAACGCGATCACCTCGCGCATGCCGCACAGGATCCCCTGACGACCGGCAAATAGCTCCATGGTGACGACGGGGTCGCGCCGTTCCTCCTGGAGGATGTCGCGCGCGTGCAGGAAGTAGATGTCGGCGGTCTCTCCAGTCCGGATCTTGTCGGACGGGGCAAACCGATCGTCGCGATCTGGCTCGGCTTCCGATGGCATCGCGCGCACCCCCTCGTCGCCGACAGCTTGCCGCGTCGACAACGCCGACGCAAACCCACCGTGGTGGCGGACGCCCTCCGGATGAGGTACCGTCGCCGCAGGAGGTTCGCATGGCCGAGGAGGGGCTCCCGCTTCCCGCGCACTACCTTCCTTCCCGCGTCGACGAGTTGTGGCAACCGGACACCGGGCAACTGGTCGATGCCGCCGGTTCCTGGCGCGATCGCCATCATCTATCCGGAGCGTCGGAGGATCAGCGGTCGATCGCCCTGCTGCTGGTCGACGTCCAGAACTCGTTCTGCATGCCCGGTTTCGAGCTGTTCGTCGCCGGTCGAACGGGGTACGGCGCCGTCGAGGACAATCGCCGGTTGTGCGCGTTCATCTACCGCAACCTCCATCGCCTCTCGCGGATCTTCGCCACGATGGACACCCATCAGCCCTATCAGATCTTCCATCCCTGCTTCTGGACCGATGAGGATGGGCGGACACCCGAGCCGTTCACCCGGATCACGCAGGAGGACGTCGCCCGAGGTCGCTGGACGGTGCACCCGAATGCTGCGACGGCGTTGGGGATCGGCCGGGAAACGCTGCAGCGCCACGCTCGACACTACACGCGCCAGCTCGCCGCCACCGGCAAGTACGATCTGACGATCTGGCCGTATCATGTGTTGCTTGGCAGCCTCGGCCACGCGCTCGTGCCGTCCGTCCAAGAGGCGGTGTTCTTCCACGCCCTCGTCCGCCAGCGCCAGCCGGCGTTCCACGTCAAAGGCGACAACCCCCTCACCGAGCACTACTCGGTGCTCGGCCCGGAGGTGACCCATGGCCCGGACGGACGCCCGATCGCGTCGCGGGACGAGACGTTCACCGAGACCCTGCTCACCTTCGATGCCGTGGTGATCGCCGGACAGGCGAAGAGCCACTGCCTCGCCTGGACGATCGCCGACCTGTTGGAGGATATCGAAAGGCGGGACCGACGGCTGGCGGAGAAGGTGTACGTGCTGGAGGATTGCACCTCCCCGGTGGTCGTTCCCGGGGCGTTCGACTACACCGAGGAGGCCGAGGAAGCGTTCCGGGAGTTCGCCCGGCGTGGGATGAAGGTCGTTCGCTCGGAGGATCCGATGGCCGCCTGGCCGGGCATGTTGGTGTAACGTCACGCTATGGTGCGGCTTCGAGGAGCCGCTCATGGTGGTTGATTTGGATCGAGTCTAAAACTATAATCCGTCCGGTATGAGATCTGAACAACATGCGGAGCTGCTGCGGAACGTCGGTTTGGTCCCGACCATTCAACGGTTGGCGGTACTCGACTGGCTACATCGCACCCAGCGCCATCCAACGGCCGACCAAATCCTGGAGGCCGTCCAGCGGGTGCATCCTTCGATCTCGAGGGCTACCGTGTACAACACCCTCGATGCACTGACGAAGGCGGGGGTCATCCTACGATTGAGCGTCGATCCGTCGGCAACCCGCTACGATGCCCACCTCGGCCCGCACGCCCACTTCCGCTGTCGCGCCTGTGGGAAGATCTACGATATCCCCCTGTCCAACGGGAATTCGATCGATCTCCGCGCTGGAGGACATCGTGTGGAATCGGTCCGCACGTACGCCTACGGTGTGTGTGCGGCGTGTCTCGCCAAGGAGCGGTCGGGATGCAACGGGGATACCGGATCTTCGCCGATCGAGACCAAGGAGGGGTGGGATGCCTGAGCTCCCCGAAGTCGAGACGCTGGTCCGTCAGTTGGCGGGGATCGTTGGGAAACGGATCGTCGACGCGACACTCCTCGATGACCGGCTGCCGGTCGCCTCGGACGCGTTGATCGGCGCGTCGATCGATCGGGTGGAGCGTCGTGGCAAGTACATCCTCCTCGGTCTCGGCGAGCGAGGTGTCCTCGTCATCCATCTGAGGATGTCAGGACGGCTCCGCCTCGATTGCTGCGAGGACGAGATGCCGTATACGCGGATGATCCTGTCCCTGGAATCCGGCGAAGCGGTGTACTTCATCAACCCCCGCCGGTTGGGCACCGTCATGCTACGCCCCGTCGGGTTCGAGCCGCCGCTCGGCATCGAGCCGCTCGACGAGGGGTTCACGGTCGAGCTGCTCGGAGCACTCGTCGGCCGCTCCCGCGCGCCGATCAAGGCCCTGCTCCTCAATCAGACAGCGATCGCGGGGATCGGCAACATCTACGCCGCCGAGGCGCTGTGGCGCGCGGGAGTCGACCCGAGACGCCCGGCCCATGCGCTGTCCGCCGAAGAGATTACCGCGCTGCATGCGGGCATCACGTCCGTGCTGCGCGAGGCGATCGCCCAGCTCGGGACGAGCATCGGGAACCGGATCACCGACTACCGCCCGTCCGCCGAGCGCGGCGGCTCGTTTCAGAACCACCTTTCGGTATATGGGAAGCAGGATCGACCGTGCGAGCGGTGCGGAACGATCATCGAGCGTGTGCGGCAGGCCGGTCGGACGACCTGCTTCTGCCCCACCTGCCAGCTCTGAAGAGCGCAAGGAGGAACGATGCAACTACAGGGTACACGGACGGAGAAGAACCTGCTCACGGCGTTCGCCGGGGAGTCCCAAGCGAGAAACCGCTACACCTACTTCGCCTCGCAGGCGAAGAAGGAAGGGTTCGTTCAGATCCAATCGGTGTTCGAGGAGACCGCGAGCCAGGAGAAGGAGCACGCCAAGCGGTTCTTCAAGTTCCTGGAGGGTGGGGATGTCGAGGTACGCGCCGCCTTCCCCGCCGGTACGATCGGAACGACGGCGGAGAACCTGCGGGCGGCGGCCGACGGCGAGCAACACGAGTGGTCGTCGATGTACCCGGAAGCCGCCGACATCGCACGCGACGAGGGGTTCCCCGAGATCGCCGCCGTCTTCGATGCCGTAGCGGTCGCCGAGAAACAGCACGAGAAGCGTTACCTCGGTCTGCTGCGCAACGTGGAAGCGGACACCGTCTTCCGTAAGGACACGCCGGTGGTATGGCGCTGCCGCAACTGCGGCTACCTCCACGAGGGAACCGAGGCCCCGGAGGTCTGCCCGGCCTGCGCCCATCCTCAAGCGCATTTCGAGCTGTTGGCGGAGAACTGGTAGATTGATCGAGAGAAGACCAAAGGAGGCAAACGATATGTCCGAACACACGTTTCCATTGATCGGAGATGCGTTCCCGAAGATGGATGTCCAGACCACCCATGGCAAGATGTCCCTTCCGGGGGCGTACGCCGGCAAGTGGTTCGTCCTGTTCAGCCACCCGGCCGACTTCACGCCGGTGTGCACCACCGAGTTCGTCGCATTCCAGAAGCGCTACGATCGGTTCAAACAGCTGGACACCGAGCTGATCGGCCTTAGCATCGATCAGGTGTTCTCACACATGAAGTGGACCGACTGGATCCGCGACTCGCTCGACGTCACGATCGAGTTCCCGATCATCGCCGGGACCGAAGCGATTGCCCACACCCTCGGGCTGATCCACCCCGGCAAGGGGACCAACACCGTCCGTGCCGTCTTCGTCGTCGATCCCCAAGGTATCGTCCGGGCCATCCTCTACTATCCGCAGGAGCTCGGACGCAACATGGACGAGATCGTACGGATGATCGAAGGATTCCAGCTGGCCGAGAAGGAGGGCGTGGCGATCCCCGCCAATTGGCCCGACAACGAGTTGATCCAGGACCGCGTCATCGTGCCGCCGCCGACCGACCAGGCGGCCGCCTCGAAGCGGGCGAGCGAGCACGAGTGCTACGACTGGTGGTTCTGTCACAAGGCTCGATAGGACGAGAGGAGGACCGATGATCGGCAAACGAATGCAGGAAGCGATGAACGATCAGATCATGCACGAGACGTTCTCGGCGTATCTGTACTTCTCGATGGCGGCCCACTTCCAAGGGGAGGGGCTCGACGGAATGGCCCAGTGGATGAAGGCTCAGGCCCAGGAGGAGCTCGGCCATGCCCTGCGCTTCTACAACCACATCCACGAGCGTGGCGGCCGCGTCAAGCTGCAGGCGATCGACCAGCCCGAGCGTTCGTGGGACGCCCCCGTGGACGCGTTCAAGGCGGCGCTGAAGCACGAGGAGTTCATCACCAGCCGGATCGACGAGCTGGCCCGGATCGCCGATGAGGAAAATGACCGTGCCGCGGGCATCATGCTCCAGTGGTTCGTCAGCGAGCAGGTCGAGGAGGAGGACTCCGTCCGCAAGGTCCTCGACACCCTCGCATTGGTCGGCGAGAAGGGCCCCGGGCTGCTGATGGCCGACCGCGAGGTGGGGCAGCGCGTGGCGGCACCGTTCCCGCCGAACTACGAGTTCGGCGACGAGGCGGCGGCCTAGCGGCCATCGACGAGAACGGAAGGGGAAGATCGATGGGGTACACGTTCGTCACCGACACCGGGTCGTTGAACCAGGCGTTGTTTCAGGTCACCCACGGCCTGTACATTCTGACGGCCCGGCTCGGCGACCGGATCAACGGCCAAGTGCTCGATGCGTTGATGCAGGTGACGAACATGCCGCCGCGGATGGCCATCGGCACCGGGGTGAAGTCGTTGACCCACGAGATGATCGCCGAGAGTGGCCGATTCGCCGTCAGCGTGCTCAATCGGAACGACGAGCGATGTCCGGAGATCATCCGGCGGTTCGGCTTCCAGTCCGGGCGGAAGGTCGACAAGTTCGCCGACTTCCCGTATGACTCCGGCGATCACGAGATCCCCTTCCTATCGGATGCGGTCGCCGTCTACGAGTGCACGGTGATCCCGGAGATGACGGTCGACCTGGGCACGCACACCCTGTTCGTCGCCTCGGTCGACCGTGCCGGGACCCGCGCCGACGGGGAGCCGTTGACCTACAACGAGTACCGCAAGCGCATCAGAAAAGGAGCGTAACAGCAGCATGGACAAGTGGATTTGCACCGTATGTGGCTACGTCTACGATCCCGCCGTCGGCGACCCAACAGCTGGCATCGAGCCCGGCACCGCGTTCGAGGAGCTGCCCGAGGATTGGCTGTGTCCGGAGTGCGGCGCCCCCAAGGAGATGTTCGAAAAGACCGCCTAACCGCCCAGCGGGAGGCCGTGCCGCGACCGGCACGGCAGCGTCGCTGTGCACCGAGCGCGCAAGGAGGAACCGTTGAAGGCAAGACCGATTCGAGATGGAGTCGACTGGATGGGCGCGATCGACTGGGATCGGCGCTTGTTCGACGAGCTGATCCCCCTGCCCGATGGAACCAGCTACAACGCGTACCTGGTGCGCGGCAGCGATAGAACAGCGCTGATCGATGCGGTCGATCCGGCGAAGCGCGACGTCCTGCTCGCCCAGCTGGACGAGGTGGAGCGAATCGACGTGGTGGTCGTGCAGCATGTCGAGCAGGACCACTCCGGAGCGCTCCCGGACGTTGTGTCCCGGTTCCCGGACGCGCAGATCCTCGCCAGCCCGAAGGCGCAACCGATGATCGCCGACCATCTCGGGCTTCCCGCCGAGCGGGTGACCCCCGTGGCCGACGGAGAAACGCTGTCGCTCGGCGACCGAACGCTCGAGTTCCTCCACGCGCCATGGGTCCATTGGCCGGAGACGATCCTGACGTATCTGCAAGAGGAGAGAATCCTGTTCACCTGCGATCTGTTCGGAGCGCATCTGGCGACCAACGAGCTGTTCGCGGTCGATCGGCCACGCGTCTGTGAAGCGGCCAAGCGGTACTACGCCGAGATCATGATGCCGTTTGGCCGACTGATTCAGGGCCATCTCGAGAGACTCGAGCCCTATGACATCGACATGATCTGCCCCAGCCACGGGCCGATCCATGACGATCCGGCGCTGATCCTCGATGCGTACCGGCACTGGGTGCTCGATCCCCCGAAGAATCTCGTCGTTCTCCCGTACACGTCGATGCACGACAGCACCGCCCGCATGGTCGACCACCTGATCGCGGCGCTCACCGAGCGTGCGATCCACGTCGAGCCGTTCAACATGACGGTGACCGACCTCGGAGCCTACGCGGTACAGCTCGTCGACGCCGCCACCGTGGTGTTCGCGACGCCGACCGTGCTCATCGGGCCGCATCCGAACATCGTGTACGCCGCCTATCTCACCGCGGCGCTTCGTCCCAAGCTACAGCAAGCGGCCGTCATCGGCTCCTACGGGTGGGGCAGCAAGGCGGTGGATCAGATCCAGGCGCTGTCTGCACAGCTCAAGGTCGACTGGCTCGATCCGGTGGCCACCAAGGGGCTGCCGACCGCCGACACGTTCGCTGCGCTGGACCGGCTCGCCGATGCGATCGCCGACCGACATCGGCAGCTGTCGCAGCGGTGAGCAGCGAAACCACACCGAAGGAGGCCGTATGCACAAGATGACTGAGGAGTTCCTGGAGGCAGCGTTCGCCGGCGAAAGCATGGCCCACATGCGGTATCTGATCTTCGCCGAGAAGGCGGACGCCGAAGGGCGGCCGAACCTGGCCCGACTGTTTCGCGCGGTCGCGTATGCCGAGCAGGTCCACGCCACCAATCACTACCGGGAGCTCGGCCACATCCGAGATACCGCCGGGAATCTGCAGACCTGCATCGACGGCGAGAACCACGAAGTGAACGAGATGTACCCCGTCTACCACCACACCGCCGAGTTCCAAGAGGAGCCCGGAGCGGCGCGGTCGACGCACTACGCCCTCGAGGCGGAGAAGATCCACGAGACGATGTACAAGGCCGCCAAGCAGGCGGTGGAGACCGACGGAGACCCGACGCTGGACACGATCCATATCTGTCCCGTCTGCGGGTACACGGTGGAAGGGGATCCGCCGGAGTTCTGCCCGATCTGCGGCGCGAAGCGTGAGCTGTTCCGCGCCTTCTGAGGCCGAGGAGCTGTACCGAACCCACCGAACAAGGAGGCAGGATGAACCTAGCACAGCTAATCCAGGGTGCCGAGCAGGAAGGCAAGGAGAAGCATGTCCCGGTGATCGAGTTCGTCGACTGTCCGCAGTGCGGCGAGCGGGTCGTCAAGATCACCGTCGGCAAGGAGACGCCGCATCCGAATACCGTCGAGCACCACATCAAGTGGATCGCTCTGTTCGGGGTCAAGGGACAACGAGCCGTCCACGTGGCCACGTTCGACCTCGGCCCCACCTACGGTGTGCCGACCGTGGTAACCCACGCCAATCTGGGGGAGTTCACCGAGCTGCTCGCGGTGGAGTACTGTAACATCCATGGGCTGTGGGAGAGCTCGTTGTCCGTGTCGGCGGCCTGAGGGCCACCAGATGAGTAACGGAGACCGCCAAGGTGCCTGGGGAATCCGAGTCGCTCCCTCCGAACCGGCTGCCCTCGGGCAGGATGGTTCCCAGCTTCTGGGCCCCCCTCTGCGACCTCGACGGTCAAAGCTTGTGATCCTTCGGAAAGGAGGGACGATGGCCGAGGAAGGCAAGATCTACGTGTGCGACCTCTGCGGACAAGAGGTTCGCGTCACCACATCCGGCGTCGGGACGCTGGTCTGCTGCGACGTGCCGATGCACATCAAGGAGTAGCCCCGCAAGACCGACCGCGGAGAGCCCGAAGCCGTGCAGAGCAGAGAACTGCCAGAACCACCTCGGGTTTTCCCTCTGCGTTCCTCCGCGGTCGAAGCGGTTTCGGGGCTTCCCGGGACACGTCCGCGCTGCCGACCGGTCCACCGCGGCTCGGCCACCGGCCCGAACCCAGGTCCGGGCTCTCCGGTCACCTTGCGGTGGGCTAGAACAGCCCGTGCGTCATCCCGCCGTCGACGGTCACACAGCTTCCGGTGATCGCCGCCGCCCGATCGGAAGCGAGGAACGCGACCGCGTCGGCCAGCTCCTCGGGGCGCTGCAGCCGCCCGATCGGGATCCGCCCCTCCCATGCGGCACGGACCTCCTCGATCGTGCGCCCCGATCCCTCCGCCTGCGAAGCGAATACGGCGTGCAGTCGATCGGTGTCGAAGGCGCCGGGGCAGACGCAATTCACGGTGATCCCGTCCCCGGCCACCTCCCGGGACAGCGTCTTGGAGAGCGCGACCACCGCAGCACGGAAGGCGTTGGACAACACCAACCCCTCCGCCGGCTCCTTCACCGTGAACGACGTGTCGTTGATGATCCGTCCCCACCGCTGTTCCCTCAGGATCGGAAGCACCGCGCGGCATCCGCGCACCACCGACATCAGGGTCTCCTCGTAGGCCGCTCGCCACGCCGCATCGTCGTGATCGCCAAACCCGCCCGGAGGCGGGCCGCCCGTGTTGTTGACCAGAATGTCCACCCGGCCAAACCGCGCAAGCGTCCGCTCGACGACGGTCTGTATCCCTTCGGGACGTCCTTGATCGGCCGCCATCGCGACGACTTCCGTCCCCGTCGTATTCGCGATCTCGTGGGCCGCCACCTCGAGTTCTTCGGCGCCACGGGCGACGATCACCAGCCGGACGCCCTCCGCAGCCAGCCGCTTCGCGCACGCGTGACCGAGCCCACGGCTGGCCCCGCCGACAATCGCCACCTTGCCGTCCAAGCCCAGATCCATCGATCCCCCTTCTTCGATCCTCACGATTCCTTCACCCTGCTCGGTCATCCGCTCCACGTCGTCCCCGTAGGGTGCTATCGTAGTCTAGCTGGATCAGATACCGAAGGGAGGTAGTATGACCAGAAACGGAATACCTACCATGATCGTTGGCGGCTTGGCGGTGGCGATGGCCCTTTCGATGGTCGCGTTGGGGCAGGCACCCGTGCTATTGCGCTTCACCGACATGGATCCGCACCTCGGACAGCGGCTTGCATTGCGCGTCGTCGAGCCGTCCGGCCGCGAGGTGGCCCGGATGGCGGTGCCCGTCATCCCCGCCCCACGCTTTGAGGTGGAACTGCCCGGCCTCGAGCCGGGAGCTCCGTATCGGATCGACCTGTACGCCGACGCCAACGGTAACGGAAGCTACGATCCCCCACCGGACGATCATGCCTACCGGATCGAGATCCCCGCGCTGGAGGAAGGGGAGCCCATCACGTTCGCGCATCACACCGACTTCGTCGACATCCGCTGGCCGCCGGGGCTCGATGGGACGATCGGCGAGACCGAATACGACGGGACGATGACCGATGCCGGCACGGGGATGGGGGTCCATTGGCAGCACGATGGGTCGCTCCTGTACGTCGGCCTGACGGCGCCCGGCACCGGATGGCTGTCGATCGGCTTCGAGCCGACGAACCGGATGCAGGGGGCGAATATCGTCATCGGGGCGATTGTCGACGGCGAAGTCACGATCGAAGACCACTACGGCAACGCGCCAGTCTCCCATCGGGCCGATGATGTGGACCACATCATCCAGGCCGCTGGCCGGGAAGTCGACGGGGAGTCGATCCTCGAGTTCGCCATTCCGTTGGACTCCGGAGACGATCAGGACAAGCTGCTCTCGGCGGGGCGCGAGCTGACGATCATCCTCGCGTACCACCGCACCAGCGACCGGTTGACGGCACGACATACCGCCCGCTCGACGGCTTCCCTCCACCTCGGCGAATAGGGTAAGGTAGGCGGACGGCCGCGCCCCCCGGCCCGGCCGTCCCCGGAGGAGGGAAGATGACGTTCTTCAGCAACCTGGCCTACG
>CAZLER010000008.1:0-66485 GCA_964558595.1 uncultured Thermotogae bacterium | reverse complement strand
GCGCTTGGTGGTCCTCGGCGATCTGAATCTCGATGTCTGCGCCCACGCCCCGGCGATGCCGGAGCGCGGCGCCGAACTGCGCGATCAGGTCGTCGCGGTGCCGGGCGGTTCAGCCGGAAGCTTCGCGCGGACTGCCGCGGCTCTCGGTGCCTCCGTGGCGTTCATCGGCTGCGTCGGCAACGACCCGATCGGCGAGCTGCTCATCCGGTCGCTGGAGGAGGTGGGCGTCGTGCCGTTCGTCCAGCGGGCCGATCGCCCGTCGGGGATCGTGCTCGCCCTCGAGCTGGGGGAGGAGAGGACGATGATCTGCTCCCGCGGCGCCAACGACGGCATCGTCGCCGAGCGTCTCGATCGATCGGCGTTCGCTGCCGTCGATCATCTTCACATCTCTGGCTACGCCCTCCTCTCTCCACCGCAACGGGATGCAGCATCGAAGGCCATCGCCGCCGCTCGCGAGCGCGGGGCGTCTGTTTCCGTGGATCCGCCACCGGCGAATCTTCTCCGCCGGCTGGGGCCGGAGACGTTTCTGCAGCCGATTCCGGACGGAGCCTGGCTGTTTCCCAATCGTTCCGAGGGCGTCCTGCTCGCGGGGGCGGAGGAGCCCCCGGAGATCGCCCGTCGACTGGCCGTCCGATACCCGGTGGGCGCCGTGACGCTGGGCGGCGACGGGGCGCTCGCCTGGGTCCGCGACGAGACCCATCGGGCGACGAGCGGCCGCGTGGTCGCCGGGGACACCACGGGCGCTGGCGACGCGTTCGCGGGCGCCTTCGTGGTGACGTATCTGGAGACCGGCGACCTCGTCCACGCTGTCCGGACCGGTTGCCGAATCGCCGGAGAGCGGATCGCGGGGCGACGCGACGGGGGCGCTTGATTCGCCGCTTCGGCGACCGATACTTACGCACAGATCGTCATCGACAAAGGGGGAAACGATGGACGAAGCCACATCCGCTCTGCTCGTCGTCGTGTTCGGCGTTCTCGTCCTCGCCGCCTTGATGTTCTTCCTCATCCCGGAGCCGGCCAACACCGCGTACGTCGCCGAGAGCCCGATCGATCTGGCGGTGCTCCAGTTCCGCAACAGCTCGACCTGGCCCGGCATCGAGGAGACGGTTCGATCGAGGACCGAGGCGAAGCTCGTGAACAGCAACGCGATCGACGTCTTCTCGCGCTCCCAATTGGACGCTCTGCTGATCGAACGCGCGCTCGACGCCAGCGGACCGCTCGACCCGTCCACGGCCATCGAGATCGGATCATTAGCCGGCGTGAGCAAGCTGCTCACCGGGTCCGTATACGCCGTGGATACCCGTTCCGAGGAGACCGAGGTGTGCGTCGAATGGTCCGCCACGGAATGCGTCACCCGAGTCCCTGGATTCAAGCACACGGCTCGCGTGCTCGCCCAGGTCGAGGTGATCGATGTCGACACCGGCCGGGTCGAGCGTGTGCTCGATCTCGACGGCGCCGATACCGTTTCCCTTCCCACGGAGACGGCCTTCGGGGGCTTCGACACCCTTCTCGCGGACGCTGCTTCCGAGATCGCCGATGAGTTGTTGACCGACCTGACCCGCCACTACTTCCGGGAACTGCGATACGGCCTGTACCGAGCCGTCGAACAGAAGCGCGGCGGCTACGTTGGCCGGGGCGAAACCGACCGCTTCCGCAGCTCCGATGAGACCGCGCATCTGGTCGTGCACTTCACCATGCTCGAGGACCGCGAGACGTTCGACGTCGAATGGGTGACCTCCAACGGCACGGTGATCGAGCGCACTGAGGACCTCGTCGGCGACGGCGATTGGCGTCTGTACACCCTCGACCTGTCGGCGCTGGCGACTGGCCGGTACGCCGTTCGCGCGGAGCTGGGCGGACGACCGGCATTCCGGGAGCCGTTCACCGTGTCGCGGTAGCCAGGGCGGAGGAGCACCATGGCGAAGTCGTGGATCTGGTTGCTTGCGGGCGCGGCGGTGCTCGTCGCCGGCTGGCTGTTGTCGAGGATCCCTCCCGACCCATCGTATGCGTGGCAGATCCGCGCGGCGACACCGGTGCTCGTCGGCAACGCTGACGATCCGTTCGCCTACGATGGGAGCGCCATCCGCGACGTCTCGGGATCGGTGTCGATTCGGCTGACCGAGCCGGAGGCGGACGGCACGGTGGTCGCCTCTCTCGAAGCCCCCGAAGCGGGCGCTCCGCTCGGCCTGTTGGATGGTTCCGCGTCCGGTCGCAGCTGGAAACTGGAAGCGAGCATCGACGGATCGTCTCCGGTGTGGGTCGATACGCCGATCCACGGCGATACCCCCCTCGGCGAAGCGCAGCTGGCGCAGACGCAGGCTCGCCTGGCCGGCCGCAGCCAATTCGAGCTGATCGTGGACGGGAAGCGGAGTCGGTCGGATCTCACCGGCTTCTGGTCGGTTGCCGATGCTCTCCGACGCCCCGACGGTTCGATCCGTCAGCAGGGGTTGCTGTTCAGCCCCCTCCTGCGGGACAAGACCGGCTTCTCCGATCGTTCCCGGGATGAGTTGACGCTGCTTCTGTACGAGACCCGTGCGATGGAGGTTCTGCTGGCTCAGGTCGTGTTCGGCGACATCACGATCGTCGAGGCTCCCCCGGAAGCGGCGGGATAGCCACGATCACTCCTCGGGAACGTTGACGTCGCGAAACGCCTCGTCGGGCGGTTCCTCCGCCTCGGGCTCGCTATCCACCGCCGTCTCCAAACGTGCGTGAGATGTCTCGTCCTCTTGTGGAGCCCGCCCCCTCCGGTGAAGCAACCGCGACACCAGCCCCTGTCGCTGACCGAGCAGATCCGACGCCCGCGTCACGCCGTCGATCGTTCCAACGAGGAGCACCCGGTCTCCGGGCAGCAGCCGATCGCGGCCGGTGGGGAAGAGAAGCCGTTCCGATTCCGACCTCAGAAGCGCCGCGACGACGCATCCTCGGGGAAAACGGCGGTCGCGGCGCAGATCGTCCAACGCCCGCTCGACGGCCGCCGACCCGGCGGCCACGGCAACCCACACGATCGCCCCCTGGCCGTCGGCAATCGCCGCAACCTGATGGACTGGCGGACGTTCGATCTCGAGGACGAGCCGATCGAGAAACAACCCGGTTGCGTCAAGAATGCTGGTCACCCCTGCCCGTTCGTAGGCCGCCCGGTAGCGCGGGTTGGGCATCCGCGCGATGATCCTGTCGACACCGGCCCCGTGTGCCAAGAGGGAGAACGCGAGGTTGTCGGCGCTCAACCCCATCAGCGCAGCCGCCACGTCGGCCCGCCCGATCTCCGCCTCCTCGAGCGTCGCGATGTCGGTGGCGTTGCCACAGATCGCGACGACCCCGTACTCCGCACTGACGGCATCGCATAGCTCACGGTTCAAGTCGATGATCACCACGTCGTGACGATCGCTTGCCAGCCGGGCGGCCAATCGTCGCCCGACCCCCCCTGCGCCCGCCAGGACAATTCTCATTCCGTCTTCTACCTCCACACACGACGTGAGAAGATCAGCAGAAACGGCAGAATCTCCAGCCGCCCAGCCACCATCGCCACAATATAACAGAGCTTGACTCCCGTTCCGAGGCTTCGGAACGCTCCCGGCTCCATGGCACTCGGCCCGATGTTGCTGATCGCGGACACCGAGCCCGACAGCGCCTCCCAGGTCTCCAATCCGGAGAGGAGCAGGGTGAGGATCCACAGCAGAAACGTCGCCCCCGCCCACGCCACCGCGATCGCCACCGTCCGCTCCACCTCCAGTGACGCCACGATCCGTCCATCGAAAGTCAACGGATTGGAGACGCGCGGCGAGCGAACCGCCCCCCGCAGCTGCCGGCCCAGCAGACGGCCGAGCACCGCCACCCGCTGCACCTTGAATCCCCCGGCGGTCGAGGCGACACACCCCCCCACGATCATCAACAGGAAGAACACCTGCGTCGCCAAAGGGGAGAACCACGAAGACGATAGATCGCGAATCGTGAACCCCGTGCTCGTGGCGATCGATATCGTCTGGAACAACGTATGCCGAATGTACTGATGGACGCCGACCTCCGCGATCCGTCCCCGGTCCCCCACGCCGACCAGGATCGCCGCGATGAGCATCAGCATCCCCCAGGTGCGCAGCTCAGCGTTGCGCCCAACCGCCCGCCACCGGCGGCGGATCAACCCCCAATGCACCAGGAAGCTCGTCGCCCCCAGCAACATGAACACGATCAAGGTGTATTCGATGGCGACCACCGACTGGGGATGGTCGATCGCGAACTGCGCTACCCCGTCATCGTACAGCGAGAAACCGCCGGTCGACAGGGTGGTCAGCGCGTGCGCGACCGCGTCGAACGGATCCAAACCCTCCGCCCACAGTGCCAGCGCGCAGGCCATGGTCAGTCCCCCGTAGATCGACCACAGGATCCGTAGCGACGTGAACACACCGGGGGAGAATCGCTCCGAGCGCACTTTGTGGGCCTCCGCCCCGAGCAGCGCATGCCGCGGCCCACCCTCGCGAACGACGAACAGGAACAGGGTGAAGATCCCCAGGCCCCCGATCCATTGCGTCATCGCCCGCCACAGCAGGATGCTCTTCGGCAACCCCTCGATCTTGGTGAGGATCGTGATCCCGGTGGTGGTGAAGCCGCTGACGGTTTCGAAGAACGCGTCGAGGAAACTGAGATCCAACGCCAGCCAAAACGGGAACGCCCCCACCAACGAGAGAACAAACCAGCCGAGCGCACCGATCGCCATCGCTGCTCCACTCGACATCGGACGGGGACGAAACGCGATCATCAGCCCGCTGCCGAGGCCGAGTGCCATCGCCGCAGGGATCGCGTAGTAGCGCACCGGGAAGAGCGGAATCGCCTCTCGATAGATCGCGCTGACGAGCAACGGAACCGCCTGAAGCACCGAGAACGCGATCAGGACCACGCCGAGGTAATACAAGACGGAGCTGCGCGTTCTCAAGCGAGCCTCCTCCCCAGGTTCGCGGAGCCCTTTTGACGGTCCGCTCCGAGCTTACTTGACCAGGGCCAGCACGAACAGGAGGCCGTCGGGGCACGAGATCCATACGTGGTACACGCCTGCGACGGCAGCGGCGAGATCCACGCTCAGCCGCAGATCGCCGGACCCCCGGGACGTCGACAGCGCCGCCCCACTTGCCGCTCCTCCGCTTCCGGCGACCTCCCCGGCGACGACGGCCAGACGCACGACCGGCGCCCCGTGGTCCGCCGCATCGGGCAGCGAAACCGTGATCGACTGTTCCACCAGGGTCGGTACGACAACGGCCGTCGCCTCCCGCGTCAACGTGGCGAGACACGGCGCGTTCGGTCCGCCGGGTGTTCCGGTGACGTTCCGACCCCCCACGTCGCGCCCGCGGACCGTCACCCCCGGATTCGTCTGCCAATTCTCGGGATGGTCCCCTTCCCGCGGATCAATCCGCTCCATCGTCGCCGTCGAGACCTGTCGGCCGGCAGGCCATCCGGTGATCGGGGACCGGGTGGCGTTGGCGGAGTCGACGACATGTCCCGCCGGATCGAGCAAGGTCACCGCTGCACCGGCATCGGGCAGCTCGAGATGCCGGTCATAGACCAGGTCCGCTGGGAGGTCCGCGACGACCGCATCGGAGCCCCGCTCGAGCAGGAAGAACCCGCTCGAGCCACGATCGCGCCCCCCGGTCCACCGCCGGTCGACCACGCTCCAGACGCCGTGGCCGGTCGGGACGAACCGGAACCCGCCGTCTCGATCCAGCTCGCCGGCCGGTTCGACCCGCCCGCGCAGCTCGAGGATGCATCCATCGCTCGGCTCGTCTCCGCTCGTGGCGTCCCGCCATGTCAGCTTCCATCCTTCGAGATCCACCGGACTCGGGCCGATGTTCACCAGTTCGATCCACTCTCCCTCTGGATCGCTCGGGGTTCCGGCCCAGGCGATCTCGCTGATCCTGAGCGTCGGTTCGGTCCACGACGACGCTTCGCCTCCCCCACCGGCCACGGAGGCGCTCACGACGATCTGCACCGTTCCCCGCACTTCGATACGTTTCCCTCGCGCAGTGTAGCCGGATGCCGACGCCGCGAGCAGGACCCCCCCGGCCGGCTCCCCCGTCAGCGGAATCTCCGCGTCGACGGAGCAGGACGCGCCCGGCGCCAGCTCCGCTGCCGACAGCGGAATCCGACCGATGCGGTCGTCGCGAAGGGTGATTCCGCTGAGCCTCGCCGATCCCAGATTGCGCAGGGTGTAGCGCAGCCGGACCGTCTCCCCCACGGTCACCTGTTCCGGCTCGGCGTCCAGCAGGAGTTCGAGCGTTGGGGAATCGTCCTCCACATAGAGGGTGAACTCGTCCCACGCAGTCACTTGGTCCCCGTGGGGATCGATCCCACGGGCCACCAAACGCCAGGTCGACCGGTCCGTGCCGCCCACCTGCCGGTCCACCTCGTGCACCCGCCGCTGCCCCGGGTCGAGTTGCACGGCGCCCCATGCGATCTCGCCTTCCTCCTCATCCATGACCACGATCTCCTCGATCGTCGTCTCGCCACCGTTGGTCACCGTCATCCGCAGGGCGACGTGCCGCCCTCGCTCGACGGTGTCGAACGGCAGCAACGGCATCCCATCGCTGTCGAACGCCTCGATCTCGACAAGGAGCTGAGAGGGAAGCGGGGTCCGCGGCCGGGGCTCCTCCTTCGGCGACACCTCGATCGTCACCGACGCCGTATCGTACGCCCCGCACGGATCGGTGGCCGTGACGCGAAACCCGAGAACCTGCGGAACGTCGACCTCCGGAGCGGGGAAGCGAACCGCCGCGGACCCGTCGTCGGAAGCGATCGCCGCCGGCGGCCCGCCGGTTTGTTCCCACAAGACCTCCAGCCGATCGCCATCCTCGTCGCTCGCGGTTGCCGCCAGCGTGATCGACTGCCCCTCGACCGCATGCAGGTTCCCGGCGACCTCGACCCGGGGGGGATGGTTGACGTTGACGATGCGCACGACGACGGTGTCGACCGCTTCCTCGCCGCCGTCATCAAGGACCCGTAACGCAAGCTCGATCTCCTCATCGTCACAGCCGTCGAGCCGCGGGGCGAGATACGATGGACAGGCAACCGACGCCGACGGTTCGAACCCTCCCCCGGCCCCGCCGTCACTCCACGCGTACGCCACGATCCGCCCGTCTTCGTCGCCGACGATGGCCCGGTCGCATAGCCACAACCTCCCTCCCTCCTCGACCGATCGGTCAGGCCCCACGTCGACGGTCGGCGGCACGTTGACATCGTGGACCCGGATCGTCGCGGTGTCGAGGCCCTCGGCACCGGCGTCGTCAACGGCGGAGACCGTCAGGCGCACGTCCCGGTCGCCCCCCGCTGGCACCTCGGGAGCGATGTAGGTGGGGTGCAGGACGGTGGAGGACGGTTCGAACCGCCCCCCCGCCCCGCCATCGTTCCACGCAATCGACACGATCCACCCGTCCTCATCCTGCACGGTCGCAGCGGCGAACTCCCAATGACCGCCTTCGACGACCGAGCCGTCGGGACCGGCCTCGACGCTCGGTGGCACGTTGACCCGTACCCTGAGGGAATCACTCGCCGCCCCGCCGTCGGCGTCGGTCACCGTCAACGTCAACTCGACCAACCCGCTGCGTTCCGGCGACGTGTACGTCGGATGCGCCGCCGACGGATCGGTGAACGCTCCACCGGCGCCGTGATCGGTCCACGTCCATGATGCGATCGTCCCATCCCCGTCGGATGCGGACGCTCCCGTCATCTCCACCGGCCATCCCCGGTCCACCATGAGGTCGGCACCGGCGTCGACCGAGGGCAAGACGTTCACCGTTGTCGAGGCTTCGGCGAGCCTCCCGGTCGAATCGAACAGCTCTCCGGCGATCTCCAGCACCGCAGGAGCACCGGACTCGACGAACGCGCGTACATCGAGAGTGCGCGTGGTCGCGGCGGGGAGCGTTCCCAGCGGGATCATCCCGTTGGCCGGGTACGGTTCCCACCCTCCGCCGTCGATACGCAGTTCGCTGCGCCATTGGTCGAACCCGACGCACAGGGGCAGCAAGGCGGTACATCCCTGCAGCGGTGCCGCCGCCTCGTTGCGCACGAGCAACTGCAGCTCCGCCACCCCGCCGCGCGCTACCGCCGACGAAGCCGTGGTCAGTTCGAAGGATGGATCGGCCGCGCCAACCGTGCACTCCACCACCAGGAGGCACGCGACGACAAGGCCGCACAGGGAGATGAACCGCTTCATGGCCCTCTCAGTATCCGCTGGCCGACCGGCCGATCCTCGCCTGCGTGTTCGACGCAGAGCACGTCTTGGTCACGCCGCCGACCGACACACGACCTACGCGAACAGCCGGCGAGATCGATAGAAGTAGTCGATGCCGGAGAGCACGGACAGCGCCAGCGCCAGCCCGAGACAGACGCTCTTGCCGATCTCTCCGCCTCGTCCGAGGGCCAACGTGTGATCGGCCAGCACCGCCAGCACCAACGCGACGTGGGAGATCGTCTTGGCCTTTCCCAGGGCGCTGGCACCGATCGCTTCCCCCTCGGAGATCGCCAGGATCCGCAATCCGGTGACCAGGAACTCGCGGGCGATGATCACCATGACCGCCCACGCCCCCAGCTCCCCCAACTGCAGCAGGGCGATCAGCGCCCCCGCGATCAGGAGCTTGTCGGCGATCGGATCGGCGAACTTGCCGAACATCGAAATCTGATCGAGGCTGCGGGCGATGTACCCGTCCACCACATCGGAGACGGCAGCGAGGAAGAACAGCACCATGGCAAGCCATCGGGTCACGTCGGACTCGAACAGGATGAGGAACATCAACAGCGGCACGAACGCGATCCGTGCGACGGTGATCTGGTTGGGGATCGTGCGCAGGGTGTTCATGCCGCCGCGTCAGCGATCGCGGCCAAGGCATCCGGATCGAGCGACGCGCCACCGACCAGGGCGCCATCGATGTCCGGCCGTCCCAGCAGTTCCGCCGCGTTGTCCGGTTTGACGCTTCCGCCGTACAGGATGCGCGTGCGCCCGGCCATCGCGCCATCGAACGCGTCGGAGAGCCAGCCCCGGATCTCCGCGATCGCCTCCTGGGCCTGCGCGGGGGTGGCGGTCTCCCCGGTGCCGATCGCCCATACGGGCTCGTAGGCGACGGTCGTCCGCCCCATCTCGGCCGGAGCGAGTCCGCTCAGGGCGCTGTCCAGCTGGCCGTGAACGATCTGCTGGGTGCGATCGGCGCGTCGCTGCTCGATCGTCTCACCGACGCACAGGATCGGATCCAGTCCGCCGGCCAACGCCGCCCGCAGCTTGCGCGCCACCGTGGTGTCGTCGTCCCCGAAGACGTGGCGCCGCTCGGAGTGGCCGACCAGCACGTAGCGGCAGCCGCAACCGACGAGCATCGGCGCGGAGACCGATCCGGTAAACGCGCCCGACATCTCATAGAAGACGTCCTGCGCCCCCAGCTCGACCGGCGTCCCGGCGAGTCGGCGACCGGCCGATTCCAGGCTGGTGTACGGTGGAATCAACAACAGATCCGCGTGTGGTGAGCTTCCGACCTGGGGCAGCAACGCATCGATGAACGCCCGAGTCTCCTCGGGCGTCTTGTGCATCTTCCAATTCCCGGCGACCAGACAACGGCGTTCCATCCGTTCCACTCCTCTGCACGGGTATTTCGCAGAGTATAGCGAACCGCTCGGGTGTCGCGAACGATTGACAGGTTGCGAACACCGATCTACCATCCGGATCGGGCCAAAGCGAGCCCGCATAAGGAGGCAACAGGCCATGTATACAGCCATCGGCGCGATCGTCGTCTTTGTACTGCTGTTCGTCGCTAACGCCATCAAAATCGTCCGGGAATACGAGCGCGGGGTCATCTTCCGCCTCGGACGTCTCGTCGGCGCCAAGGGGCCCGGGATCTTCCTGATCATCCCGTTCATCGACAAAATGGTGAAGGTGAGTCTGCGGACCATCGCCCTCGATGTTCCCCCGCAGGAGGTGATCACCAAAGACAACGTATCTACGATGGTCAACGGGGTCCTCTTCTTCCGCGTCCTCGATCCCAATGCTGCGGTGGTCGAAGTCGAGAACTACATCGAGGCGACGCGGCAGATCGCCATGACAACGCTACGGAGCGTGTTGGGCGGATTCGAGCTCGATCAGGTGCTCGGCGAGCGCGACACGATCAACATGCGTCTGCAGCAAATCGTCGACGAACAGACCGATCCTTGGGGGATCAAGGTCAAGACCATGGAGATCAAGGACGTTAAGCTCCCCGCCGACATGCAGCGGGCGATCGCGAGACAGGCCGAGGCAGAGCGCGACCGGCGCGCCAAGATCATCAACGCGGAGGGGGAGCAGCAGGCGGCGACCAAGCTGGGCGAAGCCGCAGCGATCATCGAGCGCAATCCCTCGGCGTTGCAGCTACGCTACCTGCAGACGCTGAACGACATCTCGGCGGAGAACGCCTCGACCATCGTGTTCCCGGTGCCGATCGAACTGTTCAATTGGCTGAAGGGCACGGAGAAGGAATAGCGAAGGGCGCCGCCCGTCGATCCGTCCATGAAGCGCTATGACGTCATCGTCGTCGGAGCCGGCCACGCCGGGTGCGAGGCCGCGTACGCTGCCGCGCGCCTGGGGGCGTCCACGGCCCTGATCGGCATCCATCTCAACGAGATCGGCAAGATGCCCTGCAACCCTGCGATCGGCGGACCGGGGAAATCCCAGCTGGTCCGCGAGATCGACGCCCTGGGCGGTGCGATGGCCAAGATCGCGGATGCTTCGGCCATTCACATGCGGCGGCTGAACACGAGCAAGGGTGTGGCGATGCAGGTGCGCCGGGCGCAGGCCGATCGGCTGGTGTACAAGCAGACCTGGAAGCGCCTCCTCGAAGGTCAAGAAGGGCTCGACCTCATCGAGGGGATGGTGGAGCGTCTGATGGTGCGCGGCCGGGCGATCGCCGGGGTGACGCTCCGCGAAGGGTTGGAACTGGCGGCCGGCGCGGTGATCGTCGCCACCGGGACGTTCCTCCGCGGACGCGTCCTCATGGGAGAGGCCGCGTACGACGCAGGGCGGGCCGGCGAGCCGTCCGCCACGGCGCTGGCGGCGTCGCTGGAGGACCTCGGGTTCGTCCTTCAGCGGCTCAAGACGGGGACGCCACCGCGCGTCCATCGTCGGACGATCGACGCCACCCGGCTGGAGCGTCAGACGACCAGCGATGAGCCGCTGGCGTTCTCCTTCTGGAACGAGCCGTCTTGTCTTCCCGACGACCATCCGGTATTCGTCACCCACACCAATCCCGATACCCACGCCATCATCCGCGACAACCTGGATCGCAGCGCCATCTATGCGGGATTGCTGCACGGCGAAGGCCCCCGGCACTGCCCCTCCCTGGAGACGAAGATCGTCAAGTTCCCCGATCGGGCCAGCCACAAGGTGTTCCTCGAGCCCGAGGGACGCGACAATGCGGAGGTCTATCTGCAGGGGATCTACACCGCAATGGCACCGGAGGTGCAAGAGCGGATCGTCCATAGCATCGAGGGGCTCGAACGCGCCCACATCGTGCGCTACGGGTACAACATCGAGTACGACTACATCGATCCGATCCACCTTCGCGGTTCGTTGGCCTCCGACCGCATCGACGAGCTCTACTTTGCCGGCCAGATCAACGGCACCACCGGCTACGAAGAGGCCGCCGCCCAGGGCCTGCTGGCCGGGATCAACGCCGCGCGATCCCGTCGCGGCGAACCGCCGATCATCGTGTCGCGAGGCAATGCGTTCCTCGGCGTGTTGATCGACGACCTCGTCACCAAGGGGATCACCGAGCCGTATCGGATGCTCCCGTCGCGGGCGGAATACCGCATCTCGCTGCGCGAGGGCAACGCCGACCTGCGGCTCGCCGGTCTAGGCCACGCGTTGGGGCTGCTCACCGACGACCAAGCCGCGTGCGTCGAACGAAAGCGGCGTCAGATCGAACGGATCCTACGGGAGCTGAAGGCAACGCGAGTGGGTCCATCCGACCCCGTCAACCGGGCCCTCGTCGCGCGCGGGAGCTCGCCGCTGCTGCACAACGGCGCCACCCTGTTCGACCTACTACGGCGTCCCCACGTCCGGTTGGACGATCTCCGAACGGGCGACGGCCTCCCCCCCGAGGTCCTCGCCGAAGTGGAGACCGCTGGCAAGTATGCTGGCTATCTCGCGCAGCATGCTCGCGAGATCGCGCGCCTGCAGCGGATGGACGATCTCGACATCCCCGAGGGGCTTCGCTACGAGGAGCTTACCAGTCTGTCGGTCGAGGGGCGCCACCTGCTGGGACGCGTACGTCCTCGCTCGTTCGGACAGGCGTGCCGCGTCCCCGGCGTGTCGCAAGCCGACCTGTCGATGCTGGCGATCCACCTTCGCCGGTAGACGGTCACCGCATGCCGGACGGCAGGATCCCTTCTTGATGGATAATCCGCTCGGCGGCCTCGCGGAAGATCGGCGCCGCCGTCGAGCCGCCGCCCACCGACCCCGCCTTCACTTCGTCGAGGACGACGAGGACCACGTACCGAGGATCGTCCCCCGACAGCAATCCGGCAAACAGCGACGTGTACTTCCCGGCGACATAGCCGCGGCCCGGCACGGCCTTCTGCGCCGTCCCCGTCTTGCCGCCGATTCGGTATCCCTCGATCGCTGCCAGGATTCCCGTCCCGCTCTCCACGACGCGCACCATCAACTCCCGCATCGCCGTACAGGCCGCCGAGGAGGCAATCTCCGGCGTCAGCGATGTCGACGCTTTGGCGACCAGGTGGGGCGCGACCAGCGTCCCCCCATTGGCCACGGCGGCGATCGCTCGCGCCAGCTGGACACCCGTGACCGCGACCGACTGCCCGATCGAGGTCGAGGCCAGCGCCAGCCCCGACCATCTCTCGACGTCCCGGAGGATCCCGTTGACCTCGCCCGGCAGCTCGATCCCGGTGGGACGGCCGAACCCGAGCGCCTCCAGCATCCGGTGCAGACGCTCCTCCCCGAGCGTCTGCGCCACCCGGATCATGCCGGTGTTGATCGAGTCCTCGATGATCTCGCCGAACGTTACCATGCCGTAGGAGATATGGTCGGCGTTGTGCATGACGTGACCGGAAACCGCAATGCCGTCGTTCCCGTTGAATCGGTCGCTCACCGACACCACGCCTGCGTCGAGCGCTGCCAATCCGGTGAACACCTTGAAGCTCGATCCCGGCTCGAACTGGTGCGTCACCGCCAGATTGCGGCGCTGCTCGGCGGACGATGACGAGAAGCGGTTCAGGTCGTAGGTCTTGTCCTGGGCCATCGCCACCACCGCCCCCGACGCCGCATCGAGAACGACGATCATCCCTCCCTCCGCGCGATGTCGCGACACCCCTGCAGAGACCTCTTCTTCGCAGAGGAACTGGATTTCGGCATCGAGGGTCAACTGGAGATCGTCGCCGGAGCGCCCCGGCTCGATGACCTCGACGTCATAGGTGCGGCCGTCAGCCCCCTGCAGAACATGGAGCACCCGCGGCTCGCCACGGAGCTGCTCGTCGAACGCAAGCTCGAGCCCCTCGAGCCCTTGGCTGTCGGTGCCCACGAAGCCAAGGAGATTCGATGCCAGTGCGCCTTCCGGATAGCAGCGCTTCCACGTCTCGATCAACACCAGACCGTACGCGCCCGCCTCGCGGGCGCGCCGTTGGATCTGTTGCGCCGTGTCGAGGTCGACTCGGCGGTCGACCCACGTGAAGTAGCTCTCCCGCCGGACCAGCCGCCGGGTCTCCGACAGCGGAAGCCCCAGCTCGTCGCTGAGAATCGCGGCCAGTGCCTCGGGTTCGGTGGCATGCATCCCGTCCACCGCCACCGCCATCGCCTCGATGTCGAAGGCCAGCAGTTCGCCGTCACGATCGAAGATCGTCCCCCGACGCGGCGGCAGCTCGATCGTGCGTTCCTGGATCGCCGACGCCTCCGCCGCCCATGAGCCGTGCTGCACGATCTGAAGCTGGAACAACCGTCCGATGACAAGGAGCAAGCCGATGAGCAGCAGGGCCGCCGCGATCCGGCCTCGCCGCCGTACCGCCCGGTCAGTCGGATCCGTTCGCATCCAGGGGGACATAGTGCTCCACCTTCGGTTCGACCATGCCGAGTCGGTCGCGCGCGATCCGAGCGATCCGCGTCAGGGAAAACGCTTCCTCGATGCGCGCCTCCAGCACCCGATTGACCCCCTCGATGCCCGCAAGCTGATCGTTCGCTTGCTGGGTCGCGGCGGTCAACTCATGGATCCGGGTCGTCTGCCAAAGGTGGAGGAAACAGAGGCCGGCAAGCAGGACGGATGCGAGGAGGAACAGGGCCATTCCGACCGACACCGCCTGGATGTGAGACCTGTGCCGGGCTCGACTCGACGCCGGAACAAGTGACCTCGACCCCGCTCGATACGCCATGACAGACCGAGCGTACGGGAGGTCGGCCGCCTCGGAACGGACATGTGTCGACTCCCGGCGCGAACTACACGACCTTCCGGGCAGCGCGAAGCTTCGCGCTGCGTGCGCGGGGGTTCCCCTCGACCTCGGCGGGGCTCGCAGTCACCGGATGCTTGGTGAGGATCTCCGCCTCGATCTCCTTGCCGCAGAGGCACTCCGGCAGGTCCGGAGGGCAGATACAGGACGCCGCGCGCTGTGCGAAGAACCGCTTGACAATCCGATCCTCGAGCGAATGGAAGCTGATCACCACCATTACACCGCCGGCCCGTAGTCGATCGAAGCCGACGTGCAGTCCGGATTCCAGCGATCGTAATTCGTCGTTGACCAGGATCCGGATCGCCTGGAAGCTGCGGGTGGCCGGGTCGATCCTCTGCCGCCGATACGCCGCGGGCACCGCGGCACGGACGATCGTCGCCAGTTGTCCGGTGGTGACGATCGGCTCACGGTGTCGGCTCTCTACGATCGCCTGCGCGATCCGGCGCGCATACCGCTCCTCACCGTACCTCCTCAACACGTCGGCGATCTCCGCCGCCGAGGCGGTGGCCAGCCAGGCGGAAGCCGGTTCTCCGGTCTCCCGATTCATCCGCATGTCGAGCGGTCCGTCCCTCCGGAAGCTGAACCCGCGGCGGACATCATCGAGCTGCAGCGTAGAGATGCCCAAGTCCAACAGCAGGCCATCGATCACGCCAATCCGGGCCGTGTCGAGAATTCGGTCGAGCCGTTCGTAGGCGCCTTGCACCAAGGTCACTCGCGGTCCGTACCGCTCCAGGCGCCGCTTCGCCCGTTCGATGGCGGTTCGATCCCGGTCGATGCCCATCAAGCGGATCCTCGGCTCGGCACGCAGCAGGGCCTCGGCGTGACCGCCCGGCCCGACCGTTCCGTCGACGATCACCGCTCCCGGCTGCAGGGCCAACCGGTCGACGACGGCGTCTCGAAGCACCGGAAGATGTTCCATCGAGTCGGACACGGACATCGCTTCTCCTGTCAATCGAGTCGGCTGCGCAGGTCGGCCAGCAGCCGTAGCGCCTCGAGGGGGGTGAGCCGGTTCGGATCGATCTGGCGCAGCTGCTTGACCACCGGATGCTCCTCCGATCCGAATAGCGGCAGCGATTCGTGTGCTTCCGCCGTCCTCCCCAGTTGAGATAGCGGCGCATCCTCGAGCAGCTCGGAGAGGATCCGATCCGCCGTCTCGGTGACGCGCTCCGGAAGGCCGGCCAGCCGTGCGACGTGCACCCCGTAGCTGCCCGCCGCCGTTCCCGGCTCCACCCGATGGAGGAAGACGATCTCCTTGCCGACCTCCTTCACCGCGACGTGAAGGTTGAACGCATTCGGCACTTCGTCGACGAGGCGGGTCAACTCCTGATAGTGCGTGGCGAACAGGGTTTTGGCGCGCACGCGCGACGCGAGCTCTTTGGCCACCGCCCAAGCGATCGAGACACCGTCGAACGTGCTCGTGCCTCGGCCCATCTCATCGAGGATGATCAGACTTCGGGCGGAGGCCCGCCGCAGGATCGTCGCCACCTCGAGCATCTCCATCATGAACGTGCTGATCCCTGCCGACAACATGTCGCTGGCCCCGACTCGCGCGAACACCCGGTCGACAATCGGCAGCACGGCTTCGTCCGCCGGCACGAACGAGCCCAGCTGTGCCATCAGGCTGATCAGTGCCATCTGCCGCAGGTACACGGATTTCCCGGCCATGTTCGGTCCGGTGAGGATCACGAGGTCCCGACCCTCCTCGAGCACGAGGTCGTTGGGCACGAACTCCTCGACGCGCTCGACCACCGGATGACGACCTCCGCGCACGAGGACCTCGTGGCGGTCGGTGAACGTCGGTCGAGCGTACCCGGAGCGATGGGCGGTCTCCGCCAGCGCGAGGAGAACGTCCAGCTCGGCCAGGGCGTCCGCGAGCCGCTGGAGTAGCGGAATCGCCTCCCGCAACCGGCCAAGCGCTTCCTCGAACAACGCCTGTTCGAGTGCCCTGGCGCGGTCCTCGCCGTTGGAAACCCTCTCTTCCAGCGCCTTCAGTTCCTCGGTGATGAATCGCTCCGCATTCGCCAAGGTCTGGCGGCGCCGGTACGTCTCGGGGACCTTGTCCAGGTGGGCGCGGGTGACCTCGAGGTAGTAGCCGTACACCCGGTTGAATCCGACCTTCAGCGACGGGATCCCCGTCTTCTGGCGCTCCTCTTGCTCCATCGCCGCCAGCCGCGTGCGAATCGCCTTCGTGTCCCGTCGCATCGCGTCCAGTTCGTCGCTGTATCCGGCCCGAATGAAGCCGCCGTCGCTCGTTTCCGCCGGCGGCTGGTCGACGAGCATCCCGGCGAACCGTCCTCCCAACTCCCCGAGCAGGGGCTCTCTCATCGACGCGGCGATCTCAGCCAGCCTTCCCTCCGGCCGATCACCGTCCACGACGCGCAGCCGACCGGCGATTTCGGCCGTCGGCCCGAGCGAGACAACGAGAAGATGGAGATCGATCGGCCGCATCCTCCCCGTGCCAAGCTTGCCGGTCAGCCGCTCGACATCGTGCACCGTCCGGACCTGCTCCCGCAGCAGCTGCCGGTCCTGCGGCGCTTCGACGAACCGTTCCACGGCATTCAGGCGCGCTTCGATCGCCGCTCGATCGGTCAGCGGCGCGACGATCATCCGCCGCAGCAGCCTCCTCCCCATACTGGTGCCGGTCCGATCGAGCACGTGGAGCAACGTCGCCCGTTCCTGTGTGTCGCGCAGCGGCCTGACCAGTTCGAGGCTGCTGATGGTGAACGGATCGAGATCCATCCGCTCCGCCAGGCTGTAGGGTACCAGCGCGCGGATGTGCTCGCTGGCCCCCCGCTGCGTACGCTCGATGTACGCTAGGAGCGCGGCTGCCGCCCGTAGCGGCCCCTCCGCGATCGGGTCCAGGGGCGGTCGATCGATCCGCTCCGCGGTGAAGGACGCCGGCGGGACCGGGGTCAGCAACCGTTCCTCCACGATAGACATGAACTGCGTTTCGTCCCCTTCGGGAACGAGAATCTCGACGGGGCCGCGGCGGGCAAGCTCATCGGCAAGCGACTCGGTCCCGTCGGCCTCGGTGGCGACGAACTCTCCCGTCGACAGATCGAGAAACGCCACCCCGAAGCGGTCCGCGCCGTCGCCCGGCACCAACGCCGCCAGATAGTTGTTCGTTCCCGCCTCGAGGACGCCATCCTCGAGCGCCGTGCCGGGCGTAACGACGCGAACGACGTCGCGCTTCACCAGCCCCTTGGACGACTTCGGGTCCTCCACCTGCTGACAGATGGCGACCTTGTGCCCGCGCTGGAGGAGCTGATTGACGTACGCTTCTCCTCGGCGTACCGGAACTCCCGCCATCGGATGACCGTTCCGCGACGTCAACACGATGTCGAGCTCGCGTGCCACCAGCTCGGCATCATCGAAGAACGTCTCGTAGAAGTCGCCAAGGTGGAAGAACAAAACGGCACCGGGGTGCTCGGCCTTGAACCGCAAATACTGACGCATCATCGGCGTCTTCTTCGATGGCTCGCCCATGAGAAAAGCAGTATACGATCGCCCATCGGGCACCCGCAACGGCCTCTACCCTATCCGGGAGGAGGGGGGATCCTCTCCCGCGGCCGCCGGGGAAGGGCCGACGGGACCAGGCAGGCCCCTGCGGCGTTTCCCGAAGGGATTGTCCAGTTGTCGGTCGCCCGTTTCCTTGCGTATGATCGCCGGGTGATGCCACAGCCAGCCGATCGTTCGATGCAGAGCCTGACGCGAGAGTTCCTGCGGCAATCGGTGATCGCCGGAGCCCGCCGGGTGATCGCCCACCGGGATCAACTCGATCGTATCAACGTCTTTCCGGTCCCCGACCGCGATACGGGGACGAACCTGGCGATGACGATGCGCGCCGTCGTCGACGGACTGCGCCAGCCGCTACCGTCGCTGTCGGCGGTCAGCTCGACGATCGCCACCAGCGCGTTGACCGGCGCCCAGGGCAACTCCGGCGTGATCTTCGCCCAATTCTTCCAGGGACTGCGGGAAGGGATCAGCGATTCGGTTCAGTTGACCGCGTACCGGTTTGCCGAGGCGCTCCATCGAGCGTCGGCGCGTGCGAGGGAGGCCCTCGCGCAGCCCCGGGAGGGGACGATTCTCACGGTGATCAGCGATGTCGCCGAGCATCTCTGTCAGCACGTCGAACGGCTCTCCGACTTCAGGAGCCTGCTCGATGAGGGGCTTCGCGTCGCGCGCCGATCACTCGCCGACACGCCCGCACGTCTCGCCGTCCTCCGACAAGCGGGGGTCGTCGATGCCGGGGCGCTGGGGTTCGTGCACTTCCTCGAGGGAATCCGGGATTTCCTCGAGCGCGGGACGGTTGACGACGAGGAACAACCGGACGATGACATCCCGGCTGCGCCTTCCCCTCCCCGTCCGTCTCAGCGGGTCGATTTCCGCTACTGCGTCGAGGCGATCGTCCGCGGCGCCTCGCTTCCCCAGCGGGAGATCATCGACCACCTATCCGTCCTCGGCGACTCGGTCGTCGTCGCGGGGGGGGAGACGGAGCTCCACGCCCACGTACACACCAACGTGCCTGCGTACGCCCTCGCCACGCTGTCCGCGTACGGCGAGGTTCACAACTCGAAGATCGACGACATGCTCGCCGCGATCGCCGATCAGCAGGCCCCGATCGATCGCTCGGGGATCGCATTGGTCACCGATACCGCCTGCGACCTGCCGATCGAGCTGCTGACCGAGCGCAGAATCCACGTGATCCCGGTTCGTCTGGCGTTCGGTGACGAGGTGCTCTTGGACCGCGTGGACATCACGCCACGACAGTTCTACGACCGGCTCCGAACCTCGTCGGTGTTTCCTCGTACATCGCAACCGCGCCCGATCGACTTCCTCACGGTGTACCGCCATCTGGCGAACAGCTACGAAGCGATCGTCTCCATCCACCTATCGGCTGAGCTCTCCGGAACGGGGCAGAGTGCGGAGGCTGCGGCGGCCCAGGTGCGTGAGGAGACCGGCCTTCCGATCGAGATCGTCGATTCCCGATCGGCGTCGGCCTTCGAGGGCCTGGTGGTGTGGGCGACGTCCACGGCAATCGAGGCCGGGTGCGCGCTCTCCGACTGCGTGGAGATTGCGCGGGAGGCGACACGAAGGACCTTCGTCTACGTCTACGTCCCGACCGTCGACTACTTCGTCCGTGGCGGGCGGCTGTCACCGCTGAAGGGACGGCTCGCCAAACTGCTCCACCTCCACCCGATCCTCGCCGGGAAGGAGGGAGGGCTGGCCCCGGCGGGCAAGGCGTTCGGCGACCGGACGGCACGCCAGCGCATCCTGACCCGGGTGCTGCAGGACGCCCGGAGGATGGAACGTCCGGTGTTCATCGTCAGCCACTCCGCCGCTCCGCAGCTGGCCGAGGCGTACCGCACCCAGCTGCTGTTGAAAGCACACAACGCCCGGGTGTGGGTCACCGACACCGCCCCGGCGATCGGCAGCCACGCCGGACCGGGGGCGGCAGCGATCGCGGTGACCGATGAAGCGTGGCTCGACCGTGCCATCGCGGCGAGGAGCCGGTAGTGGCGCTGGCGGGATTGCTGATTCTCTCCTATCTCGTCGGGGCGATCCCCTCGGCGGTGCTGCTCGGCCGCTGGATACGCGGCATCGATATCCGCGACCACGGCAGCGGCAACGCCGGGGCCACCAACGCATGGCGCGTTCTCGGTTGGCGCGTGGGGCTGCCGGTGGCGATGTTGGACACGGCCAAGGGCGCGGCGGCCGCCGCGGGGATCTCCCGTCTGCCGTTCGGTCCGTTGCCGCTGGCGCTCGACACCGTAGCCATCCTATGCGGGCTCACCGCCGTCATCGGCCACGTGTTCCCGATCACCACGGGATTTCGAGGCGGCAAGGGAGTGGCGACAGCGGGGGGCATGCTGTTGGCCGTCGCCCCCCTTCCCGTGCTGTGCGCCCTCGCCGTGTTCCTGGTGACACTGTTCGTCTTCGGGATCGTCTCCCTCGGCTCGATCCTGGCGGCGTGGACGATCCCGCTTTCCGCGTGGCTCCTCGATCGGTATACGGCCTGGTCGTATCCGCTGCTCCTGATCGGTCTCACCGCTGGTCTGGCGGCGTTCATCGTGGCCACGCACCGCTCCAACCTCCGCCGTCTCATGCGAGGAGAGGAGCGGGTATTCTCCCGCCTCCAACTCTGGAAGCGGCTCCGGCGCGGACGGCGGCCGCAGTAGGGATCGATACTGCCGTACAGTACTGTGTTTGATCCCCTTCCGGTCGGGTGCTACAATCCAGCCGTAGCTCAACCAAGGAGATGAGATGGACAAGGACCCGCTGCGAGAGATGCGCAACCGCAACCTCCGCAACATCGCCTTCATCACGATCGTCGTGATTCTCGGCCTGATCCTGCTTCAGTCGTGGTTCGGTCGGGACAGCGGGCAGAACGAGATCAGCTGGAGCCTGTTCCGCAACTTCGTGGAGACCGGGCAAGTCGCCCAAGTGACGATCAAGGACAGCATCGCCCAGGCCGTGCTCGTCGACGGCAGCACGTTGTCCGCGCAGCTCCCGCAAGATGTCGCGCTGTACTTCGATCTGCTCGACCAGAACGTCCCCGAGGTGATCTACGAGCCCCCGTCGGACGGCAGCATCTGGACCACGATTCTCGTCTCGCTGCTGCCGATCGTCCTGTTGATTGCCGTATGGATCTACATCATGCGAAGAACCCAGACCGGCGGCGGAGCGCTGTCATTCGGCCAGTCGAAGGCCAAGCTGGTGCGCCCAGAATCGACGGAGGTCACGTTCGCCGACGTCGCCGGGATCGACGAGGTGAAGGAAGAGGTCGAGGAGATCGTCGACTACCTCAAGGACCCCAAGCGGTTCGGCAAGCTCGGCGCCGAAGTGCCCAAGGGCGTGCTGCTCATCGGCGCGCCGGGAACCGGGAAGACCCTGCTGGCGAAGGCGATCGCGGGCGAGGCCAAGGTCCCCTTCTTCTCGATCAGCGGTTCGGATTTCGTCGAGATGTTCGTCGGCGTCGGAGCGGCCCGTGTGCGGGACATGTTCGAGAAGGCGAAGGCGAGCGCCCCATGCATCATCTTCATCGACGAGATCGACGCGGTCGGGCGCAAGCGTGGCGCGGGACTCGGCGGGGGGCACGACGAGCGCGAGCAGACGCTCAACCAGCTACTCGCCGAGATGGATGGATTCCGGCCGAATCGTGGCATCATCCTGCTCGCCGCCACCAACCGACCCGACGTGCTCGATCCGGCACTCCTGCGTCCGGGACGGTTCGACCGAAGGATCACGGCACCCCGGCCCGACCTGAACGGCCGTGCGGAGATCCTCGCGGTTCATCTTCGCAACAAGCGCGTGGCCGACGACGTCGACATCAAAATCGTCGCTCGGCGAACCCCCGGGTTCGTCGGCGCCGACCTACGGAACCTGTGCAACGAGGCCGCCCTGTTGGCCGCCCGCGCCGACAAGGAAGCGATCGATATGACCGACTTCGAAGAGGCGACGGACCGCGTGATCGCCGGCGTCCGGCGCAAGGGGATGGTGTTGGGGGCGGACGTCCGCGAACGGATCGCCTACCACGAGTCCGGCCATGCCCTCGTGGGATGGCTGCTTCCCCATGCCTATCCAGTTCACAAGATCTCGATCATCCCGAGATCTGATGGAGCGCTCGGATTCACCCTGCAGCTTCCGTTGGAGGACAAGTACATCGTCTCCGAGGACGAGCTGCGCGACACGCTGACCACGCTATTCGGAGGACGGGCGGCCGAGGAACTGGTGTTCAACGAATTGACCACCGGCGCCCACGACGATCTCAAGCGAGCAACCGACCTCGCCAAACGGATGATCGTCGAGTACGGCATGAGTTCGAAGCTCGGCCCGATCAGCCTCGCCCGCGAGCGTGTCGACGTGTTCCTCGGCGAGGAGATCGTGAAGAGTGACGAACACTCTGAGGAGCTGTCGGCGCTGGTGGACAGGGAGATCCGCTCGTTGATGGTGCGTTCCTACGAGAAGGCGAAGGCGCTTCTCAAGGAGCACCGCGCGGTGCTCGACCGCCTGGCCAGCGAGCTTCTCGATCAGGAGGTGATCGCCGGCGCGGAGCTCGACCGCTTGTTCGAGTCGCTCGTTCCCCAGCCGGCCACAGGATGACCGAAACCGCTCGCCCCACCGTTGATGAGGTGCGGGCCGTTCTCAAGAACGTGCTCGACCCATCCTGGAACGTCAACATCGTCGATCTCGGCCTGGTCTACGGACTTCAGGTCGAGGAGGATCGGATCCGAATCGACCTGTCCCTCACCCGTCCCGACGCGCCGGAAGCCGGAACCCTCGCGACCGAAGTCGAGGGCGTGGTCCGCAACGCGTTTGACACGGTCGACGACGTGGAGGTCGGCCTGGTATTCGACCCTCCGTGGTCGTTCGACCGGATGTCCGATTCCGCCAAGGAAGCGCTCGACGTCAACCCCTAACGTCAACCCTCCACGGACACGCCCGATCGGACCCGGGCGATCAGCCCCCACAGCGGCGTGCAGCGTACGTACACGGCGTAGAACGCGATCCCGAGCAGGATCGGGCCGATCACGGCGATCGGCCCGCCACCGAGGATGCTCTTCATCCCCCAGGCCAGCCCGAAGACGATCCCACTACCCAACGTCGACAGCGCCAACGCTCGCGTCGGCAGCGAGATCCATCGCCGAAGCGCGATCCCGAGGACCAAGCCATTGGCGATGCCCGCCACCGCGGTCGCCAGCGCCAGCCCCGCTTCCTCCATCGGGGCCACCAGCAACAGGTCGAGCCCCACGTTCACCGCCACGGCAATCCCAGCGGCGAACAGCGGAAGGCGTGTCCGTCCGAGTGCGTAGAACGCCCGAGAAAACAGGTAGATCAGCCCGTACGGCAGCAGTCCGATCGCGTAGAACGCCAGCACCCGGGCAGTGCGCAGCGTGTCATCCGGATGGAACGATCCGTGCTCAAACAACCAACGGACGATGCCGCCTCCGACCGCCAACAACCCGGCCGTCGCCGGCAGCAGGACCAGCGCACAAAGAGCGATACCGTCGGTCAGCTGCCGCGAGAACCGCTTCGGATCCCGTCGGGTCCAAGCCTCCGACAGCCTCGGAAGCAGCGCGGTACCGACGCTGACCGCGAATACGCCCAACGGCAGCTGGAAGAGCCGCATCCCGTATTGCAGCGATGCGATCCCGCCGTCACCGAGGTGCGAAGCGAGCTTGTTGTCGACGAGCAGGTTCACCTGGGCGACGGCCAACGTCACCACGGCTGGTGCCATCAGACCGACCAACCGCAACAGCGCCGGATGGACCGGCCACAGGCTCGGACGAAAGCGAAACCGGACCCGCCGGAGCGCCGGCAGTTGGGCGGCGAGCTGCCCGCAGCCCCCCAGCAGCACGCCGACCGCCAGGCCGACCGCTGGAACCTCCGGGAACCGAGGCGTCAACAGGACGATCCCGAGGATCATCCCGACGTTGAACCAGGCCGGCGCCATGGAGGCAGCGAAGAACCTGCGATGCGCGTTGAGGATCCCCATGAACACCGCCGCCAGGCCCACGAGGGCGATGAACGGGAAGACGATCCGGGTCAGCTCCACGGCAAGGGTCACTTTCTCCGTCGGGAAGCCGCTGGCCAGGAAGGGCACGTACATCGGCGCCAGCCAGATGCCCACGCCGACCACAACGGGGAACCCCACCAACAGCCATGTGAGCACGTTGCTGGCGAAGCGATCGGCATCGTCACCGGCGACCTGTAGCCCTGCGTAGAGGGGGACGAACGCCGTGGACAGCGCCCCCTCGGCCAACAGCTGCCTCAGGAAGTGCGGGACGAAAAACGCGATGAGAAACGCGTCGTACGTTGCTCCGGCCCCAAACCGGTCGGCGATGGCCACGTCCCGCACCAGGCCCAACACCCGCGACAGCGCAGTCGCCAAGGCCATCAGCAGGATATCGCGTGCCAGTCGCCTCATCGAGCCAGCGGGACCAAGCACAGCGCCACCGCGCCGGGCTCCGAGCCCCCCCGACGGGTGCCGCCGAACCGATCCCGCGCAAACAGCGAGACCTCCCCGCATCGTGCGACCACGATCGCGTCGCGGACCGGGGCCGGCATCCGTTCGAGAAGCGAGAGGAGATCGGCGACGACATCTCGCTCCGAGCCGGCAGCGCGGTGGAACCGAAGCACCGTCAGAGCGCCGTGCCAATCCGTCGCGACGACCGCCCAGGCCGGCGGCGATGTCGAGCCGTCATCTTCTGGCACGACGATCGGCACCCCGTCCTGGTAGAGCACCGGTCCAGCCGTGAACGCGTGCACGAGCGGCTCGCCACCCGCCTCGAGCACGCATTCCAGCTCAACCGTGTCGCCCAATCCGATCGAGGCGAATCCCCCCTTCGCCTCGCCGCTTGCCACGAGCAGCGTCGCCGTCGGATCCGCAGCCACGAACGGCCCCTCGTAGACCGACACAACCCGCTTGTCGCGGAGCTTGACGACCCGGAACGATCCCGGCACGCCGCGGGCGGTCGTCCCCATGTACCCGGTCGAGTAGGCCACCGCCTCCCCGTACAGCAGCGGACGGTTGACGTCGTCGATCGGCACACACCTTCCTCGGTGTCTCGCCTGGATCGCGGCCGTCGACGAGAACGACGACCAGCGCCCGAACAGATCGAGCGTCAGCCCTTCGTGTACCCCTTGGCCGACAACCTGCGGGGTGCCGTCGACGACCAGGAGATCGAGCGGCCGGCTCGAATCCCCGCAACCGAGGAATACCGCGACATCGGCTCCGACCGCGTCGGCAATCGCTTCCAGCGATACCAACGTCTCCCTCCCGAAAGGCGCCACCGCGGGCGTCAGTCGATACCGGTCGCGCCAGCCCTCGACTCGGATCCAATCGGCATGAACCGTCTCGTCCGACAGCACGGTCGCCAAGGTGTGTAGCGATCGCCGCTCGTCGAGCCGAATGACAGATTCGGAGCCGGGACGCTCGGCCGGGACGAGGGCGTAGGCGTAGTGTCCGGGTGATTGGTGCGTCTGCGTTTGGAACGAGCTCCCCTCCGCGAGCGCAATCCGAACCTCGATCCGCCCGTCGGTGTCGACGGGGAGGCGCACGGCCTCAACCCCTCCCTCGCCGAGCAAGAACACGCGAGGCGCGATCCCCAAACGACAGTGATCGATGCGCAGGCGCAGCTCCCCTCCGCTCGGGGGTTCGACCTGGATCGGGACGAATCCGTCGAAGCGAAGGACGACCCGCTGGGGGGTCGCTTCGATCCCCGTGAGCGCGGCGGGGATCGTTTCGACGTGCCAAACGTCACCGATCCGATGCACCTCACCGCCGGACCATCCGACAAGGGTATCGATCCCGGCGTACGGGACCCCGTGTCGGAACGGGTAGAGGTCGGCGTCCGTCTGCATCTGACCACCGCTCCACCGCAGCGACAGCCGATCACCGCTTTGGACGACCTCCATCCCGATCGATCGCCCGAACGCCGCCATCGGCACGAGCAGCGTTCCGTGCTCCATCACCCCCGGAGGATCGAGCGACAGCGGCACACCGTTATGGAGGATGGAGGCCGGCGCGGCGTAGACCGTCGACGCCGCGAGGGAGGCAACCAGGACCGCGATCCCCCCGACCACCCAGCGTTTCACGAGGGCTACTCCTCCTTCGCGCCCTCCTCGTCGACCTGAATCCGGAGTTCGACCGAGATGTCCTTGTACAGGTTGATGGTCACACCGTGGGGGCCGAGCGTCTCGATCGGTTGTCCGAGCTGCACCCTCGACGGCTCGATCGGCGCGCCGAACAGCTCTTCGATCTGCCTTGCGACATCCTCGGCCCGTACCGATCCGTACAACCGATCGTCGTCATGGGCCTTGCGCTCGAACCGCAATGTCTGATCCGCCAGCTTGTCGCGCAGCGCTCGCGCCTTCTCCTCGCGCTGAAGCAGCTCCGCTTCATGCGTCGCCTTTTGCTTGGCGAATCGCGCGGCGTTATGCTCCGTAGGCGCCACCGCAAGACCTCGTGGAACCAGGTAGTTGCGCGCGTATCCATCCGCCACGTCGACGACCTCTCCCACGTGGCCCAACCTCTCCACCGTCGTTGTCAGCAATACCTGTGCGATCGTAATCACCCCTGTCTCGATACCGCGTGATTGTAGAAACCGCCAATCTCTAGGTCAACCGCGTTCTGCCGAACTCCCGGCTGGATGGTATACTGTGAGACGATGATCGATCTAGACAACCGGTGCGATAGACAAGACAGGGTCGCCGTCATGGCCATCGTCAACGTCACCCCGGATTCCTTCTTCGACGGCGGCCGGTTCGCTGTCACCAAGGACGCTGTCACCCATGGGCTGAACATGGTTCGTGAAGGAGCCGATATCCTCGATGTCGGCGGCGAGTCAACGCGCCCGGGGGCTCGTCCGATCTCCGCCCAGCAGGAGATGGACCGCGTCCTTCCCGTCATCGAAGGAATTCGGGCGCGCTCCCCGGTCGCCCTATCGGTCGATACGAGGAAGGCCGACGTCGCCCGCGAGGCGATCGCGCTCGGCGCACGGCTCGTCAACGACGTCAGCGCACTCCGGTCCGATGAGGATATGGCCACGGTCGTCGCCCGGTCGGAGTGCCACGTCGTGCTGATGCACATGCAGGGGATCCCGGAGACGATGCAGCGGAATCCCAACTACAACGACGTGGTCGAGGAGATCCGCGCGTTCCTGTGCGACCGGCTACGCGTCGCCTCCGATGCGGGAATCGACCCGCGCCGGGTGATTCTCGATCCGGGGATCGGCTTCGGCAAACGGCTCGAACACAACCTCGCCATCCTCCGTGAGCTCGACCGGATCGTCGATCTCGGGCCGCCGATCCTCGTCGGCCTATCCCGCAAGGCATTCCTCGGTACCCTCATCGATGCCGAAACGGAGGATCGCCTCGAGGCGACGATCGCCGCCAACGCCGCGGCGATCTTGCGGGGCGCCTCGATCATCCGAGTTCACGATGCAAAGGAGGGAAGGCGGACCGCGGACGTTGCCGCTCGCCTTCGATCTCATGTCGCTACGCGTTGCTGAGTTCCTCGCCCACCCGGGACGCCGATTGCCGATCGACATCACGCTGCGGGGCGCGCACGACCCGGAGACCTTGTGCACCGTCGAACGGATCGACGTGTCGGGGGAAGCGTTCGCCCAGCTGTCGACGCTGTACCTCGATGTCGTCCTGCGGGCTCAACTCGTTCAACCCTGCCGCAGATGCCTCAAACCGGTGGAGTCGGTTCTCGAGCTCGACGAGGAGTTCGAGGTCCCGATCCCCCCCCACGCCGAATCGGTCCATCTCCTTCCGGACGTCCTTCGCCTGGTGCTGTCGGCCCACGAACCGAATGTTCTTTGCCGGGAAGCCTGCCGAGGTCTCTGCCCGTCATGCGGGATGAACCTCAACCTGCATCCCGAGCACGTATGCGAACCGGACGAGGGAGAGCGCGAACGGACCCGATTGAGAGACCTGCTGACATGACCGGTGGATTCGTCGCTCTCGGATTCGATCCGGGGTTGGCCACCACCGGCTACGGCGTCGTGCGAACCACGCGGGGTGGCTGGGAGGCGGTTGCCGGAGGTGTGATCGAGACCGCGAAGGGACTTCCCCGCGCGGATCGACTCGGAATCATCTACCGCGAGGCGTGCTGCCTCATCGCAGCGTACCGTCCTGATGGCGTCGCCGTCGAGGAGATCTTCCTGGCGACCAACGCGCAGACGGCGATGCGCACGGCGGAAACCCGTGGCGTCTTGCTGATGGCCGCCGCGGAACTCGCCGTTCGGGGATACACGCCATTGCAGGTCAAGAAGCGGATCACCGGATACGGCAAGGCGCCCAAGTCCCAGGTCCAGGCGATGGTCCAGCGGCTGCTGTGCCTCTCGGAAATCCCTACTCCGGATGACATGGCCGACGGGCTTGCCCTGGCCCTGTGTTATCTCCTCGATCGCCAGGGGGTGCAGCTGACCGAGAATGTCTACCTATAGCGACCTCCTCGGAATCCCCGACCGCTTCGACGATCGTCGCGCGCTGTTGTTCGACGGTCACTCCTTCCTGTACCGGGCCTTCTACGCGATCCCGCAGTTGACCACGAGAACCGGGCAGCCGGTGAACGCCGTCTACGGATTCTGGCGGATCCTCCTCCGCACGTTGCGCGACTACCCCTCATCGTACGTCGCGGTGGTGTTCGACGCCGGCGGCATCACCTTCCGCCACGAGATCTACCCGGAGTACAAGGCTCATCGCAAACCGATGCCCGAGGAATTGGCCCGTCAACTGCCGTGGCTGGAGCGCCTGCTGCAGGCGCTCGGCATCCCCACGTTCGCTGTGGACGGCGTCGAGGCGGACGACGTCCTCGCCTCGCTGTGCGCCGAAGCGGCCGATCGCGATTTGACCTGTGTCCTTGCGACCTCCGACAAAGACATGGCCCAGATCGTGTCCGAGCGGGTCCACCTGCTGCGTCCTCGGGGAAGGGGCGTCGATACCGACCAGCTGCTCCTCGATCCGTCGGGCGTCGAGGAGCGGTACGGGGTTCCGCCCGAGCTGATCGCCGATTTGTTGGCGCTGGTCGGCGACACATCGGACAACGTCCCTGGCGTCCCCGGCATCGGCGACAAGACCGCGGTCCGGCTCCTCCGGGAGTTCGGTTCCCTGGAAGCGACGCTCGCCGCCGCCGACCGTGTCAAGAACCGACGCGTCTCCGCCAGCCTCGCCGAACACGCTGAAGGCGCCCAGCTCGCCCACCGTCTGGTCCTCCTGCGTTCCGACGTCGTCCTCGAGGAACACCTCGAGGACTGTCGGCTGCGGGGGATCGATCCGGGAGAACTCGCTCGCGTGCTCACCGAGCTGGAATTCGGCAGCGTCTTGCACGAGCTCGGCCTCGAACCGAGGCCGAGCGCCGAGGATCGGTCCGCGGCTCCTCCGCCTCCGGTCACCTACCGCACCGTGCTCGACGAGCAGGAGCTGTCCGAGTGCGTCGCAACGCTGCAGGAGGCGGAAGCGGTATCGCTCGATCTGGAGACCACCAGCGTCGATCCGATCGATGCGGAGATCGTCGGGTTCGCGCTGTCGGGCGCGCCGTACACCGCGGCGTACGTCCCGGTCGCCCATGAGGGCCTCGAGGTCCCGGAGCAACTGCCGCTGCCAGCGGTCTTGAACGCGCTTCGGCCGCTGGTGGAGGGCGATGCCCCCCTGATCGGCCAGAACCTCAAGTACGATACGATCGTGCTGCACCGCTACGGGTTGAAGCCCCGAGCGATCGCGTTCGACGCGATGATCGCCTCCCATCTGATCCGCCCGGAGGAGCGACGCCACAACCTCGAGCAGATTGCCATCAGCTACCTCGGACATGCCATGCTGACCTACGAGGACGTCGCCGGCAAGAACGGGTCGTTCACCGCGGTTCCGGTCGATCGGGCGACCGACTACGCCGCCGAAGACGCCGACATCGTCCAGCGGCTGCGGCCACCGATGCTCCGTGACCTCGAAGCAGGAGAGCTGACCCCCCTGTTTCACGATGTAGAGCTGCCGTTGATTCCGGTGCTGGCGCGCATGGAGGAGCACGGGATGCTGGTCGACCGCGACATCCTGGCGTCACAGGGCGACGACCTGCGCACGGAGCTGCAAATCGTCGAGTCCGATCTGATGGATCTGGCGGGGGGGGCGTTCAATCCCAACTCGCCCAAGCAGGTCGGCGAGCTGCTGTTCGGACGCTTCGGCCTGCCGGTGATCGATCGGACCAAGACCGGCCCATCGACCAGCGCACGTGTGCTGTCCATCCTCGCCGAGAAGCACCCGTTTCCGGGGAAGCTGCTCGCCTATCGCGAGCTGCAGAAGCTGTTGACGACGTACATCGATCAACTTCCCAAGGCGATCCATCCCCGTACCGGTCGCATTCACACGAGCTTCCACCAAGCGGCGACGGCGACCGGCCGACTGTCGTCCTCCGAACCGAACCTTCAGAACATCCCCACGCGGTCCGACATCGGCGGGCGGATCCGATCCGCGTTCGTCGCCCCGCCCGGATTGCAGCTGCTCTCCGCCGACTACTCCCAGATCGAACTCCGGCTACTGGCCCATCTGTCCGAGGACGAACGGCTGATCGAGGCGTTCCGCAACGACGTCGACCTCCATCGGCTCACGGCAAGCGTCGTCTTCGGGCTTCCCGAGGATGCCGTCCCCGACCGGCTGCGGGACGCGGCGAAGCGGATCAACTTCGGCATCCTCTACGGAATCAGTCCGTTCGGCCTGGCGCGGGAGCTGGGGATCGACACCTCCCAGGCTCGGGGCTATATCGATCGATTCTTCTCCGCGTATCCGGGTGCCCAAACCTACATCGACCGAACAATCGAACGGGCCACCGAGGTCGGCTACGTACGTACGCTTCTCGGACGGCGGCGGACGCTGCCGAACCTGACCTCGCGCAACGTCCCGCGACGGAACGTCGACCGGCGCAACGCCATCAACACCCCGATCCAGGGAAGCGCCGCGGAGCTGATCAAGCTGGCGATGATCGCCATCGACCGGTGGATCCTCGAGGAGCATCCCGCCGTGAAGATGATCCTTCAGATCCATGACGAGCTGCTGTTCGAGGTCGAAACCGGCCGCCTCGCGATCGCCGCGGCAGCGATCGAGGAACGGATGGCCAACGTCCTCCCGCTACGCGTCCCGCTGTCGGTGAAGCTTCGCTGGGGCAACGACTGGAGCCAGCTGTAGCCCTGGTGTATCGCCAATGCGTGCCACACGGAGGCTTCCGAAGCTCCGAAACCTCACGGGAAGCCGGGTGTAGGTGATGGCGAGGTGGCACAGGAGCCGATGATGACGAAACGCACGCTGGCCTGTCTCTTGTTGGCGGTGAGCTTCACGCACGTAGCCGTGGCTTTGCCCGATTTGGTCGTCACGCAGGTGGAGATCTCTCCCGCGGCCCCCGTCGACGGGACGCCGGTCACGGTATCCGCGACCGTGGAGAACGTCGGCCAAGACAAGGTCGACCGCCCGTTCTTCGTGCGGATCACCCTCGACGGCTACGAGATCGATCTTGTCCCCTTCACCTCACTGGGCGAGGGCCGTCACCGGGACGTCACGACGACTTGGACCGCGACCGTCGGGCCTCACGTGCTCGCGGTGGAAGCGGATGCGCCGTTCGGACGGGTCGAAGAAACGAACGAAGAGAACAACACCAGCACCTTGACGGTCGACGTCCGCCTGGACGAGGAGACGATGAACGCGTTGGCCCCGCTGAAGATCGCCGTTGCCCGATTCGACGATGCTGGCAGCGCCGGCTTCATCAACGCCGGCCGAGGCGTCGCCGATGCCTTGAGCAACCGCCTGCGGGCGAGTGGTCTTCGGATCGTCGATCGTGAGGAACTCGACGCCACCCTGCAAGCGCAGGAGCTGAATCCGATGCTCCGTGAGGACGTCGCCGCCGCTGCCCGCTCCCTCGACGCCGATCTCGTGGTTCTCGGTTCGGTCCTCGACATTGAGGTCGACGAGGCGTCCATAGACCTCGGCTTGCTCCGCGTCAACAGCGCCGCAGCCACCGCGCTGCTGTCGGCCGACGTGGCCGATGCAGCCACGGGAGGATCGTTGTCCTCGGTGACCGCCCAGGGCGAGCACGAGGGCACCACCGGCTTTTCCATCGATCTGGGTCAACTCCTGTCGTCGCTGACTGCAACGCCGTTCGAGCTCTGCTCGGGAGGGCTACAGGCCGATCGCGCTTGGTATCATCCCGGGCAAACGGTGCTCCTCGGGTATCGCAACGACGGGGGACCCGGCTGGTACGGGGTGGAGATCCACTCGGCGGGGGGAGCGTTCCTCCGGTGGCTCGGGTGGCACTTCGTGGACACGGGGCGGTGCGGGACCTGGTTCTGGGACCAGCGCGATGCGTCCGGATTGCCGATGAGCCCGGGGTTGTACACGGCGAAGCTGTGGGATGGAACGTCGTATATCGAGTCGGTCGGCTTCCAGATCCGCCCCGGGTTCGGATTGTCGGTGCCGGCGACCAACGAGATCACCGTCGGGGATCCTGCGTTTGGGGAGACGGTGGTCGGGAGGGCCATGGATCTGGCCATCGACCGTCTCACCTCGGCGCTGCTGTTGTCGCTCGAGGGATGGGCATCCCAGGCGCTCGATCGGGCCCCCGCCGCGGCCCTCGAGCGTAGGGAAGCTCCGGCACCGGCGCCGGAGGGGCAGGTTGCCGCGATCCTTCCCGACGGACGGATCGCCGTCACCCTGGGTCGTTCCGTCGGCATCACCTCGGGGGATACCCTCGAGGTGCTGGAGGTCGAGAACCTGGTCGTCGATCCCGTGACCAGCGCCGTGCTCGCTTACGATGTCGTCGGCCTGAAGGGCGAACTGGTGGTCCGCGAGACCCGCGACCATGTCTCCTACGCCGTGACGATCGGCGCGTTCGTCCCCCGCGTCGGCGACGTGGTAAGGGCCGTGCGATAGGAGAGAGAGAGAGTCGCAAACGCCGCCTCGATTCGCTAGACTCGGTGGAGATGAACCGCGGAGGGGTTGTTGTTGTCGTCGCCGTCCTACTGCTCCTGTTCCTCGGGCAGACGTGCCTCGTGGCCGGACCGGCCGGCGTGCGTTCAGTCGGACTCCGACTCCACCTCCCCTTCGGTTCCATCCCACTGTCGATCGGCGGCGAGGTCACCTTCGACGCTGCCTTCGGTGCGCTCGCTTTTTCCCTGCTTCTCTCGCCGACGGGCGGCAGCCTGTTGATGGGAAGCGCCGATTGGGCGTTGTCCGCCGATCCAGCCACAGCGAAGATGTTCCTGCGGCTGACCGCCGGCCTCGCCTACTTCGAGCCGGTCCGCCAGCTGCCGACGCCGGTGGTGGGCGCAGGAACGGTGGTGCGGTGGACCGACGTGGATCCGTTCTTCATCGCCCTTTCCGGTGAGGCAATCTACCCCATTGCCTTTCCAACGCCGATGTTCGCTGTTTCCGGAGGGTGGGCGTTGCCATGAGCTCCCTGTTCGGCACCGACGGGGTCCGCGGACCGGCCAATCAGCTGCTCACCCCCGAGCTGGCCGTGTCGCTGGCGCGCGGTGCCGCCACCCGATGCGTGCCCGCAGGCGGACGGGTGATCGTCGGTCGTGACAGCCGGATCAGCGGGCCGATGCTCGAGGCGGCGCTCGCCTCCGGCTTTGCCTCGGCCGGGGTCGACGTCTGCCTGGCCGGGATCATCCCGACGCCGGCGATCTCGTTTCTGATCAAGGATGAACGGGCGGACCTCGGTGCGGTGATCTCCGCGTCGCACAACCCCCCCGACGACAACGGGATCAAGTTCTTCGACCGGTGCGGGATGAAGCTCGACGTCGCCGAGGAGACCGCCATCGAGGCAGCCCTCGGCGAGCCGTCGACACCGAGCGGCCGGATCGGAGCGATTGCTCCGCTGGAAGCGGCCGCTTCCCGCTACGCCGCTTTTCTCGCCGGCGTCATCGACGTGGAGCATGTCGACTTTTCGGGTCTGACGATCGTCGTCGACTGCGCCTACGGGGCCACCGCAACCATCGCACCCCGCGTCCTCCGTCATCTCGGCGCGCAGGTGGTCCCACTGCACGACGCGCTGGATGGAGGACGGATCAACCAGGGCTGCGGCTCGACCTGCCTGGAACCGGTTCGCCAGGCCGTGCGGGAACATGGCGCCAACCTAGGGATCGCGTTCGACGGGGATGGCGACCGCGCATTGCTCATCACACCGGACGGAGAGACGATCGACGGTGACCACATGATCGGCATCGCTGCGCTGTACATGGCGGAGACGGGCACCCTCTCCCCCGCTACGGTTGTCACCACCGTGATGAGCAACCGCGGCCTGGAACGCAGCCTCGCCGGCCGGGGAATTGACGTGGTTCGGACCCCGGTGGGGGACCGGCACGTATCGCGAACGATGCAGAAGACCGCGGCGCTGCTCGGCGGCGAACCATCGGGGCACGTGATCTTCTCCGAGCACTCTCCGACGGGAGACGGCATCCTCACTGCCGTGAAGCTCCTGGAGATCGCCCATGAGCAGAGGTCCGACCTCGGCACCCTGGCCCGGTCGATTCCCCTCTATCCACAACTGCTCCGCAACGTCGCCTGCACGACCCCCCACCGACTGGTGGACACCCCCGCCGTCCGTCGGGAGGTCGCTCGGGCGAAGGAGAAGCTGGGCGAAGACGGGCAGGTATTGGTCCGCGCGTCCGGCACCCAACCGTTGGTCCGTATCCTGGTCGAGGCCGAGGATCACGCAACCTGTTCGTCGATCGCCGCGGCGATCGAGGCCGCGATGGAAGAAACCGCCCATCGCTAACCCCCGCGGGACATCGTGACTCACGCCTCATCGAACGGGTAGGTCAGTACCGGATCGCGGGCTGCTCGCGTTTGATCGAGCCGCCGCACCGGCGCCCGTCGCGGCGCTTCCCGCAGCCGCTGGGGCTCGTCGCGTGCTTCGGCAGCAATCCGCTCCAGCGCATCGGCGAATCGATCGAGGGCCTCCTTGGCCTCGGTCTCGGTGGGTTCGATCATCAGCGCCTCCCTGACGATCAGCGGGAAGTACACGGTGGGAGGATGGAAGCCATAGTCGATCAGCCGCTTGGCGATGTCCAGCGTGCTGACATCCTCGGCGAGCCCTTTGCCCGACAAGACGAACTCATGCTTGCATAGCCGATCGTAGGGAAGGGTGTAGCTGCTCTTCAGCCGATGTTGCAGGTAGTTGGCGTTGAGCACGGCGTTCTCGCTGACGGCTCGCAGCCCGTCATCGCCAAGCGATAGGAGATAGGCAAACGCCTTGACGGCGACCAGGACATTGCCGAAGAACGAGTGCACCCTTCCGATCGAGTTCGGGCAGTCCAGCTCGAGTCCATACCGCTCCTGCCGCCGCTCGATGCGGGGAATCGGAAGGTACTCGGCCAGCCGGTCGGACACCGCGATCGGGCCGGCCCCCGGCCCGCCTCCCCCGTGCGGCGTCGACAGGGTCTTGTGCAGGTTGAAGTGAAAGACATCCGCTCCCATGTCGCCGGGACGAGCGCGGCCGAGAAACGCGTTCAGGTTCGCTCCGTCGAAGTAACACAGACCACCGGCGGCGTGGACCCGCTCCGTCACCTCGAGGATCCTCTCCTCGAAGATCCCGAGCGTGTTGGGAACGGTAAGCATCATGCCGGCAACCGACGGATCGAGCTTCGCCTCCAACGCGTCGAGATCGATCATCCCTTCCGCATCCGAGGGAATCTCGGCCACCCGGAAGCCGGCCACCGCTGCCGAGGCGGGATTGGTGCCGTGAGCCGAGTCCGGCAATAGGATGGTGCATCGCTCTGGCGCACCCGCCATCTCGAAGTACCGCTTGAACAGGAACAAGCCGGTCAGCTCGCCATGGGCGCCCGCGACCGGTTGCAGCGAAACCGCGGGCAGCCCAGCGATGCCGCCAAGCAGCTCGGACAGCCGGTGGAGGAACGCGAGGAGGCCCTGCACGTCGTCCGGGTCGGACAACGGATGCGCCTCGGCGAACCCCATGAGCCTCGCCAGATCCTCATGGAGCTTCGGGTTGTACTTCATCGTGCAGCTGCCCAGCGGGTACAACCCGTCATCGACACCGTAGTTCAGCTTGGACAGCCCGGTGTAGTGGCGCGCCACCGTCGGCTCGCTCAACTCGGGAATCCGGGCCGGATCCTCGCGCAGCAGTCCGCGCTCAATCCAGCGCTCGATCTCGACCGGGTGCTCGTCGGGTGACGGAAATACGCCGGCGCCGACGTCGCGTCGCGGGTAGTCGAAGATCGTCCTCATCGCGCACCTCCCAGCGCCTCCACGAACCGATCCAGATCCTCGTCACTCCTCCGTTCCGTCACCGCGATCCGCAGCGTGTTCTCCAGGCCGTAGGCTGCGAGGGCGGCCGGCGCCTCCACCAGACAATCGGCCTCGAGGAGGCGGCGATGGATCGCCTCGACGTCTTCTGGGACCCGAACGACAAACTCGTTGAAGAACGGTCCGGAGAACGGCAGCTCGAAGCCGGGAAGCGCCTCGATCCGCTCAGCCAGCCGGTGAGCCTTGTCGACGTTCAACTCGGCGACGCGCCGCAGACCGTCCGCTCCCACGGTTGCCAGATACACCGTGGCCGCCAGTGCACACAGCGCCGCATTCGTGCAGACGTTCGATGTGGCCCGCTCCCGGCGGATATGCTGCTCGCGCGTCTGGGCGGCCATCGTGTAGCCGATGTTCCCTTCGACATCCACTGTGCGGCCCGACACCCGTCCGGGCATCTGCCGGAGATAGCTTCTGCGGGTGGCGAACAGTCCGAGCAGCGGACCGCCAAACGCCATCGGCAGCCCCAACGACTGTCCTTCCCCAACGACGACATCGGCCCCGTAGGCTCCCGGCGGCTTGAGGAGGCCAAGCGATAGGGGATGGGCGGACACGATCAGCAGGGCATCGCCGATCCGCTCCCGCAGCCCATCCAGATCCTCGATCACGCCGAAGGCATTCGGGGTCTGGACCACCAGCGCCGACACGTCGTCGGGCACGTCGGAGAGGTCGGTTCGCCCCGTGGGGAGCGTCGGCAGCTCCACCCGCTCGACATCGGCGGCCCAGCAGTACGTGTCGACCACCTGGCGGACGTTGCCAAACAGTGATCGTGCCACCGCGATCCGTCCCCGACGCCGTACCCGTTCGGCCATCAAGACCGCCTCCGCAAGCGCCGTCGCTCCGTCGTAGAGGGACGCGTTGGCCACCTCCATCCCCGTCAACTCGCACAACAGCGTCTGGAACTCGAACATCGAGGTGAGGGTTCCTTGACTGATCTCCGGTTGGTAGGGGGTATACGCGGTGTAGAACTCGGAGCGGGACAGGACGTGGCCGACGAGGCTGGGTACGTAGTGATCGTAGATCCCACCCCCGATGAAACACGACGTCTTGGCAGCCGCATTGCGCTCGGCCAGCGCGGCCAACTCCGCGACCACCTCTTGCTCGCTGCGCGGCGCCAGCCCGAGCGGGCGGAACCGTTCGATCACCGTCGCCGGGATGTCGGCGAATAGCTCGTCGGCCGAGGACAAGCCGATCGACGCGAGCATCTCGCGTCGGTCGGCAGAAGCATTGGGGAGGTAGCGCATCCCGCGCCTACCCTTCGTCGATGAACTGCTGGTATTGCGCCGCGTCGAGAAGATCGTCGAGCGCCGCCGGATCGGAGAATTCGATGACCGCCACCCAGGCCTCGTCGTGCGGCGATTGGTTGATCGTCTCGGGAGCCGACTCGAGGGCGTCGTTGACCTCGACCACCGTCCCGTCGACCGGCGCCAGCACGTCGCCGACCGCCTTGACCGATTCCACTGTCGCCAGCACGTCTCCGGCGCTGGTGGCCGTCCCCACCGCGGGAAGCTCGACGAAAACGATGTCGCCCAACTCCGCTTGTGCATGGTCGGTGATGCCGATGCGAGCCTTCCCGTCCTCAATGGAGACCCATTCGTGATCCTTCGTGTACCGGTACCTCTCCGGATAGGCCATGTCCCCTCCTGACTCCTGTCTCGAGGATTCGGCGGCATTATACCGAAGCCGCCGCGCGCATCCCCATGTCCGAGGATCGTCAGAACGGAGCCGACGATCCGTCTTCCCACGCCATCGGATAGAAGCTGGCGTACGCCTTGTGAAAATTGACTGTGAGCTTGCCCAACGGGCCGTTGCGCTGTTTGGCGATGATGATCTCCGCCTCCGACGACGTGGTTCCGGCCGACGAGGCTTCCTCCGGCTGCCGATAGTAGTCCTCACGGTAGATGAACATCACGACGTCGGCGTCCTGCTCGATCGCGCCGCTCTCGCGGAGATCGGCCAGCCGCGGGTACTTCTTCTCTCGCTGCTCGACGGCTCGGTTGAGCTGGGAGACCGCGATCACCGGCACGTCGAGCTCGCGGGCCAGCCGCTTCAACGACCGGGAGATGTGGGCGATCTCCTGCTCGCGGATGTCGGAACGCACCGCCCCTTCCACCAGCTGCAGGTAGTCGACGATGATCATGTCGATCTTGTGCTGGGATGCCATCCGGCGGGCCTTGGCGCGGATCTCCAGGATCGACGCCCCCGGCGTGTCGTCGATGACGATCGTCGCCTTCTGCAGCTTGCTCGCCGCCATCGCCAGATCTCGCCACTTGGCGCTCGGGATGTACCCGCCCCTCAGCTTGTGCAGGCTGACCTTCCCCTCACCGCACAGCAGCCGCTCGAGCAGCTGCTCCTTGGCCATCTCCAACGAGAAGATCCCGATCCCCGCCTTCTCCCGAATCGCCGCGTGGCGGGCGACCGCCAGCGCGAAGCTGGTCTTCCCGGTCCCCGGGCGGCCGGCCACCACGACGAGATCGGACCGCTGAAGCCCCGACAACATCTCGTCCAGCTTCGAGAAGCCAGTCGAGAAGCCAGTCACCGTATGGCGGTTGGGATCGCGATGCAGCTCCTCCAACGTATCGATATGCTCGTAGAGGAAATCGCTCACCAGGACGTACGATCCCGCCGAGTCGCGGCTGGAGATGTCGAAGATCAGGGCTTCGGCGCGATCCATCACCTCGTCGGTGTCGCTGATTTCATCGTAGCCCAGCTCGCTGATCCGACCTCCGGCCTCGATCAGCGACCGGAGCGTCGCCTTCTTCTTCACGATCTCCGCGTAGTACTCGAGGCTCGCCGTCGTCGCGACCCGGTCGATGAGCTCGTTGAGGTACATCCTGCCGCCAGCGCGCTCCATCTCGCCGCGCTCCTCGAGACGGTTGGCCAGCGAAACGATGTCGGCAGGCTCCCCCCGGTCGAACAACTCACGGATCGCGCGGAAGATCACACGATGGCGGCGCTGGTAGAAGTACTCAGGGGCGAGCTTCTGGACCAGAATCGGAATCGTTCCCTCCGGCTCAAGGATCGCCGAGCCGAGGACGACCTGCTCGGCCTCGATGTTCTTGGGCAGCTCGCGGACCGCGTCGCGGTCAACCTGTACCGCCTCTGTACGTGCCATCGCTCACCCTCCCGGCACCATTATCGCCCCCGGAGCCGAGCTGCGACAACCACCGCTCGGGAACGCCCGGATTGCGGTGTCTACGGTCGTTCGCTATACTCCGGCGACAACCGAACCGCAATGTCCAATGGAGGGTGATGTGGAAGTCCTTACGATGAAAGAGCTGCTCGAAACCGGCGTGCATTTCGGGCACCGAACCCGGAAGTGGAACCCCAAAATGGCACGCTACATCTTCACCGAGCGCAAGGGGATCCATATCATCGACCTCGAGCAGACGGTCGATCTGTTCAAGAAGGCGTACTACTACGTGCGCGATCACGTTGCCGCCGGCGAGGAGGTCCTGTTCGTCGGGACCAAGAAACAGGTCCAGGCGACAATCGTCGAGGAAGCGGAACGCTGCGGAGCCCACTACATCAACCGACGTTGGCTCGGTGGGACCCTGACGAACTTCGGTACCATCAAGCAGAGCATCGAGCGGATGAAGCGATTCGAGATGATGATCGAGGACGGGACGATCGATCACATGCCCAACAAGGAGGCGAGCCGGCTGCGTCGCCAGTTGGCCAAACTCCATCGCAACCTCAACGGACTCCGTCATCTCGAACGGATGCCGAATCTTCTCTACGTCATCGATCCCGATGTCGAGGCGAACGCGGTACACGAGGCGAACCTCGTGGGGATCCCCGTCATCGCCATCGTGGACACGAACTGCAACCCCGACCCGATCAACTTCCTCATCCCCGGCAACGACGACGCGATCAAGGCCACCAAGTTGATCACCGCCCGCATCGCGGACGCCGTGATCGAGGGACGGGAGGGACGGCAACAGGTGGAACAGGAAGCCACCGCCGAGAAGGCCCCTTCCGAGGAACAGACTCCCGAGAAGCAAGCCGCCGAAACACAGGGCGTCGAGACCGAAGAGCCGACACCGACTGAGCCCGAGGCTGCCGAAGCGGAACAGCCCTCGGACGAAGCGGAAGCCGAGAAGCCGCCCGCCGCCGGCGAGGAGAGCACAACGGAATCCCCCTCCGAGGAACAGCCCGAAACGACTGAAGCCCCGGAAAGCGAGGACGACGAGGACAAGGAAGATGACGATTAGCATCGAGCGGATCAAACAGCTGCGCCAAGAAACCGGCATCGGCATGATGGACTGCAAGCGCGCGCTGATCGAGGCGGAAGGGGACATCGAGCGCGCCAAGGAGATCCTCCGCGAGCAGGGTCTCGAGCTCATGGACCAGATCGGCCGCGAGGCCCAAGAAGGCCGTGTGGTCGCCTACGTCCATCACACGGGAAAGGTCGGCGTCCTGGTGGAGATCGCGTGCAACACCGATTTCGCCGCCAACAGCGCCGAGTTCCTCCAGTTCGCCGATGATGTCGCCATGCATATCGCCGCCGAGGATCCTCGCTACGTCTCACCCGAAGACGTTCCTCCCGCCGATCTGGAGCAAGAGCAGGGGGAGTTCCGGCAACAGTTGAAGGAACAGGGCAAGCCCGAGGAGATCATCGCCAAAGCGGTCGAGGGGCGGCTGTCCCGCTTCTACCAGGATCACTGCCTGACGAAGCAGCCGTTCGTCAAGAACCCGGATGTGACGATCGAAGGGCTGCTCGCCGACCTGCGCACCAAGACCGGCGAGAACATCTTCGTCCGTCGGTTCGCGCGATTCGCCATCGAGGCCAGCGGATGTGCCGACGCCCTGCTCGCGTCCTCCTAAAGCTCAGCGGTGAAGCGTTCAAAGGAGCCGACGGGCCGTTCTCTCCCGATGCGCTGACCCGTATCTCGACTGCATTGGCCTCGCTTGCGTCGACCCAGTTCGCCGTCGTCGTCGGGGGCGGCAACGTCATCCGCGGGGCCCGCAGCCCCTGGCTCGACCGGATCGAGGCGGACACCCTCGGGATGTTGGCAACCGTGCTCAACGCGCTCGCCCTCCGCAGCTACCTCGAATCCCACGGACGCGCCGTACAGGTTCAGTCCGCCATCGACACCGAACTCACCGAGTCGGTTTCGCCGCGTGCCGCGCGCCGCGCCCTCGATCGGGGAGAGATCGTCGTGTTCGCCGGTGGAACCGGCAGCCCCTTGGTCACCACCGATACGGCCGCCGCTGTGCGCGCCGTTTCCATCGGAGCCGACCTGCTTGCCAAGGGATCGAATGTCGCCGGGGTGTACAACGTCGACCCGTCGCAGGATGACGGCGCACAGCAGATCGGGGAATTGACGTTTGACGCGTACCTGGAAAACCGTTACGGCGTCATGGACCAAGTCGCCGTGGAGATCTGCCGCGAGCACGACCTGCCGATCGAGGTCTTCGACCTCGCCCGACCGGACGCCCTTTCGGCGCTGGCTTCCGGGGAGCGCATCGGCACCCGAATCCACTGATCGCCGTTTTCTCGTCCCGTTTCCCTGGTCGTCAGACCAGAACCCATTTCGCCGCGTCTTCGAATCGCCGGTGGGCCGCGTTGACCACATCGGCCGGTGCGCCGCTGGCACGCAGCGCGCGCGCGGCGTCCCTCGCCTCCCGCATGAGATCGAGGTCGCGGAAGAGATCCACGGCACGCAGACGGGTGAGGAACCCATGCTGTTGCGTCCCCAACAGGTCGCCCGGGCCGCGGATCCGCAAGTCCTCCTCGGCGATCTGGAAGCCATCCGCGTGGGTCACGAACGCCTTCAATCGCTCGGCCGCTTCCTCCGTTCTTGCATCGGCGACGGCAAAACAATCCGCCGGCTGACCGGAGCGACCGATCCGACCGCGGAGCTGGTGGAGTTGGGACAGACCGAAGCGATCGGCATGTTCGATCACCATGAAATCGGCATCGAGGATGTCGATCCCCACTTCGATCACCGTCGTCGCGACCATCAGACGATCCTCCCCGCACCGAAACCGCTCCATCGCCGCCGCCTTGTCGGCCGCGGACAGGCGCCCGTGGATCAGCCCCACCCCGACCTCGCCGAACCGACGTCTCATCTCCTCGGCAACCTGGACGGCCGCCTTCGCCGTCACCTTGTCCGATTCCTCGACCAGCGGGAGGACGACGTACCCTCGCCGATTCGTGGCCAGGTATCGTCCGACGGTGTCGTAGACTTCACCGCGCTGCCGCTCCGGCAGCCACCGCGTGGCGATCGATCGTGGTCCGAGTGGAAGCTCGTCGAGCGTCGACACATCGAACTCCCCGTAGACCGTCAACGTGATCGTGCGGGGAATCGGGGTGGCGCTCATCACGAGGACGTCGACATGCTCCCCCTTCTCCTCGATCTGGGCCCGTTGCACGACCCCGAATCGATGCTGCTCGTCGATCATCACCAGGCCGAGGTCGCGAAACGCCATCTCCTCCTGAATCAACGCATGGGTGCCAACCACGAGATCCACTTCGCCGTCGGAAACCCGCTCCCGGATTGCCGCCTTGTCCCGCGTGGCTCCGGTCAGGACCTCCACGCGGACCGGAAGATCGGCGAGCCACCGGCGCAGATTCAGCGCGTGCTGTTCAGTCAGGATCTCCGTCGGTGCCATCAGGGCAACCTGGCGTCCCGCATCGATCGCGAGGATCGCTGCCGCCACCGCGACCAGCGTCTTCCCCGATCCGACGTCGCCCTGGAGCAGGCGCATCATGCGGCGGGGTGCCTGGAGATCCGAGGTGATCTCGCGGAGGGCAGCGCGCTGCGACGAGGTCAGCCGAAACGGGAAACCGGCAAGGAACGAGTCGAGCAGTCCGGCGACCGGGCACAACGCTCGCCCCGGGAGCTCCCGTTGAGCGGGGGTCAACGCGATCTGCAACAGGAGCAGCTCCTCGAACGCCAACGTCCGGCGGGCCCGTTCGAACGCCTCAGGATCGGGCGGACGATGGATCGTCTCCACCGCGACCCGCCTCGACAGCAGACCGTGTTGGCTTCGCACCTCGGCCGGGAGCGGATCGTCGAGCCTCTCCAGGTACCGGTCGAGGTTGCGGTCGATGATCGAGCGGAGATGGCGATCGGTGATCCCTTCGGTCACCGGATAGACGGGGACCCACCGTCCCGTTTCGACTCCGGTGCCCGCCACCTCCCACGTCGGAGAACGCATCTGCAGCTCGCCGTAGCTGCGCTCTACCTTTCCATAGAGATCGAGGCGATCGCCGCGAGCCAGGCGGTCGGCCATCCAGGGTTGATTGAACCAGACGGCGTAGAGAAAGCCGGTGCCATCTCCGATCGCCGCCTTGAAGATCGTCAGATTGCGATGAACGCGCCGCTCGCTGAGCGCCTGGACCTCGCCCCGCACGCTCACCTCCTGTCCGGGTCGGACGGATCCGATCCGCACGACCGCCGAGCGGTCCTCGAGACGCCGCGGGAAGTACAGCAGCAGGTCCTCCATCGTCTCGATACCCAGCACGGCCAGACGCGCGGCGCGCTTCGGCCCGACGCCTTCCGCCCGCGACACGGGGGCCGACCCGTCCGCCGAACGACGTGGCGGCTGGGCGATTCCACCGCGTAGATGGGTGGTCAACCGATCGACCGAGCGCCGCCGGTCGGGCGCCGGCATCTCCGCATACCCGCGCACAATCGACGCCGCGTCCGGCACGTTGGCGCGGACAAACGCTTCCAGCCCGCACGTCACCGCGCGATCTCGAAACCCCGTCGATCGCTCCAGCTGCACGATCTTCTCGAGCCGATCATCCCAATCGCTGTTCTCTTGAGGCATCCCGGCGTCCACTTTATAATGCGGCGTTTCGGGGTGCAAGAGGAGTTCGATGGAGATACGAACCTACGGAGACTCGACGCTACGCCGGCCCGCCGAACCGGTCGAGACGATCGATGACGACATCCGCGCGATCTGCGAGCGGATGGTCGAGACCATGCTGCGAGCCCACGGCGCCGGTCTGGCGGCACCCCAGATCGGGATCTCCAAGCAGATCATCGTCCTCGATGTCGACGGCGAGTTCCATATCCTGATCAACCCCCGGCTGATCGAAACGTCCGAGGAGACGATGCAGGTCACCGAGGGATGCCTGAGCGTTCCCGGTGTCGACGCACCGGTGAACCGGGCCAGCCGGGCCGTCGTCGAAGGCACCACCCTCGATCGCGAGACGGTCCGCATCGAGGGGGAGGGGCTGCTGGCCCGGGCCATCCAACACGAGATGGATCACCTCTCCGGCCGCCTGTTCCTCGATCGCCTCAGTCCCGCCCGTCGACAGAGCCTCCTCAAGGAGTACCATCGGAAGCAGCGCGAGGAAACCTCGTGAGGATCGCGTTCCTGGGCACCTCCGAGTTCGCCTGTCCGGCGCTCGTCGCCCTCGCCGATCGACACGAGATCGTCTTGGTGGTCACCCAGCCGGACCGTCCGGTGGGACGTCACGCGGTGCTCACGCCTTCTCCGGTCAAGCAGGAGGCGCTTCGGCTCGGCCTTCCGATCGACCAGCCGGAGCGGGTCAGCCGGCAACCGGCGGTCGAGCGGTTGCGGTCCGCTGCGCCCGAGACGATCGTCGTCGCCTCGTACGGGCAGCTCCTCAAGCCACCGGTGTTCACCCTCCCCCCCCTGGGTACGATCAACATCCACGCCTCCCTGCTGCCGGCGTACCGGGGCGCCGCGCCCGTCCATTGGGCGATCATCCGAGGAGAAACGACGACCGGTGTGACAACCTTCCTGATCGACAAAGGGATGGACACCGGCGACCTGCTCCTCCAGCGCTCGCTGGAGATCGGATCCGATGAGACCGCCGGAGAGCTCGAAACGCGACTGGCTCGTCTCGGTGCTGAGCTGATCGTCAACACGCTCGAGCGACTCCGGGACGGCACCGTCACCCCGACCCCGCAGCCGGAGGAGGGGGTCTCGATGGCGCCGATGCTGTCGCGAGATGACGGCCGCATCGACTGGACCGTGCCGGCTCAGAGGATCCACGACCTCGTTCGCGGTACGCAGCCATGGCCAGGGGCGTGGACGATGCTCGGAGACGAGCGGGTGAAGCTCCATCGGACGGCGTTGACGGATCTCGAAGGTGGAGCGCTCGGTCCGGGCAAGCTCGGTCCCGCGGCGACCGACCGGCTGCTGGTGGGAACTGGAGACCGGCCGATCGAGATCCTCTCGATTCAACGGGAAGGCCGACCCCGCGTCCGCGGGGTCGACTTCCTCCACGGACTGCACGGCCCCGCGACGTTCAGCTAGCCTCAGGACGCAGCCCGGTCAATCCGGTCTCCTCGGCGACTCGGGAGAGGTGAATCCCCGTGGGTTGGCGCAAGGCGATCTCAGCGGTGTTGTGAACCGTCCCCGAGAACAGATGCCCGGCAAGGGTGGAGCCGTCTCGCTTCGCGACGCAGGCATGCACATGCACAACGGACTCGTCACCGTGTCGAGCGATGTTGCCCTGAAGGGACACGAGCTCGACCGGCGGGTCGTAGCGATGCTTCTCGTAGCGCTCGCCGTTCCAGTACCCCAGCTCGATCTGCCGCAGCATCCCGATCCCGCAGACGACGATCGCACCATGCGAGCCCATCGATTCCAGCCCGAAGGGAAGTGCCTCTCCGTCCACCATCCGTACAACGATGTCCTCTCCCGCTCTCGCTTCGATCATGCAGCGATCGTACCAATCACCGACGTCAGTGGCCAGTTGCGGCCCCCCGCCGGACGATCTATGCTCGTCACATGAACCCGTCGAAACGCGCCGTTTGGATCGCCGAGCGGCTGATCGATCGGTATGGAGAGCCGGACCTCGTCCGGTCCCAACCGGTCGAATCGCTTGTGCTCACCATCCTGTCTCAGAACACCAGCGACACCCATCGCGATCGGGCGTATGCATCGTTGCTTGATCGGTTCGGCAGCCTCGATGCGGTTCGCACAGCACCCGTCGATCAGATCGCCGACGCGATTCGCATCGGAGGGTTGCACCGACAGAAGTCCGAGCGGATCCGCCAGGTCCTCGAGAGGATCCACCACGAGCGCGGGGCACTCGACCTATCCTTCCTCGGAGACCTTCCCCTCGATGCGGCGATGCAATGGCTGCTCGCGTCACCCGGGGTCGGACGGAAGACGGCCGGGATCGTCATGCTCTTCTCGTTCGGAAAGCCGTACTTCCCGGTCGACACCCACATCCGACGGGTCCTCACCCGGGTCGGCCTCGTAGAGCCGGGTTTCGATCCGCATCAGCGGATGAACGACCTGCTGCCCGACGATCCGGCGCTGATGGGGGGGCTCCATCTCCTGACCATCCGGCTGGGACGGGAGATCTGCCATCCCCGCACCCCCGACTGCCCCCGCTGTCCACTTCGGAACGACTGCGCCTATGCCGCAGAACGCCACGCAACCCACGAACCAGGAGGGGTGTCGGAGTGAACCTCACCGAACAGTTGGGAGAAGCCCTGCGGCATCGAGGATGGACGATCTCCACCGTGGAGTCGTGCACGGCCGGCGGCTTGGCCCATCGGATCACCGACGCGCCGGGCGCTTCCGCCTATTTCGTCGGTAGCTTGGTCGCCTACGCCAATCGAGTCAAGTCCGAATGGGGTGGGGTGCCAGAAACCCTGTTCCGGGATCACGGGGCGGTCAGCGCCCAGGTGGCCGGCGTGCTGGCCGACCAGGGACGCCGACGGTTCGTCACCGACCTATGTGTGGCGATCACCGGGATCGCCGGCCCAGGAGGGGGCACCCCGGACAAACCGGTGGGCACCGTGTTCATCAGCGCAACCGGACCGGACTCCGCGTGCACCGAGCGATTCCTCTTTCCGGGAGGGCGGGAGGAGGTGCGGCGGGCTGCGGTCGAAGCAGCCCTGGAGATGGCCCTGCGGCTGACGTCTACGAGCTGAGGACAGCGAGACCGACGGTGTCGGAAGGTACGATCTCGGTGTGCCAGCTGTCCTTGATCGGTTTTCCTTTCCTGTGCTAGCATCCACGAAATGCCCCCCCCCAAGAAGACGCGATGGAAGACGGTCGCCTCGATCGCCGTGGGGCTCGGTCTGCTCGCGGGCGTCTTGTACTGGGTCGGGTGGCGTCAGATCCTCGCCCAGATGCATGCTCTCGGGACGCTCGGCATCCTCGGCATCGTGGGCAGTGTGCTGCTGGCGATGGCCGCGTGGACGCTGTCTTGGTGGATCATCCTTCGTTCCTACGGCATCCGTCTGCCGCTGCGCGGGGTGATCGGCGCCCGCCTCAGCGGCTACGCCATCAGCTACCTCACTCCGACGCTGTACTTCGGCGGGGAGCCGGTCCGCGCCCTCATGGTGACCGGGAAGACCGATGCGCCCACCACCCGCGTATTCGCCACGGTCTTCCTGGAGCGTTTCCTCGGTGGGCTGAGCATGATCGTGTTCATCCTCATCGGTAGCTTCTTCGCCATCAGCTCGCCGTCGCTGCCGTGGCCGGAGAAGCGCCTGCTCATCTCGGGGGTCGGGTTCATCACGTTCTGGATCATCATCGGACTGATCGACTTCGCCTGGAACCTGAAGTGGATCAGCCGGATCCTCCGCGGACTGGGTCGGATGCTGGGACGATGGCGGGAGCCGCTGGGGCGGGCCGCGGACAACGTGTCGGAAACCGAGGACGAGATCTACTACGCATTCACCACCCATCGGCGCGGGACGCTGTTTGCCTTCATCGTCCAACTGGTGGCCACCTTCTTCATCTACATGAGGCCCCAGGTGTTCTTCTACTTCTCCACCGGGCGCGTGTTCGATTTCCCGCAGCTCTCGCTGCTGTTCACCCTCACCGTGATCCTGTTGTCGTTCTTTTTGTGGATCACTCCCGGCGGGATCGGTACAGGGGAAGCCGCGATCATCGGCATCTTTCATCTCGTCGCACCGGACGTGACGAAGGAGGGGGCGGTGGCGTTCTCGCTGATGTACAAGTTCGCCGAAGCGATCCTGGTTGCGCTCGGCCTCTACTACTTGGCCCAGCGGGGGATGGCGAAGCTCGGGGAGCGGGCCTCCCGCGAGAGCCCCCCGACACCGCTCGATCGGTAGCGGTCCCTCCTCAGCCCTCCGGCACAACGACGACGTCAGGGAAGCGCAGCGTAATCTCGGGATGCCAACAGGCTTGCCCCGTACAGCCCTACCAGTCCGCCGAGGATCACGCCCAGCAACAGATTGAGGAGGCTGACGATGAGAATCCGGTTGCCGTCGGCCAGCGCTTCCAGCATCCCCGCGCCCCCGGCTTGGGAAACCACGACGTAATGCAGCACATACAGGATCACGAGCAACAGCAGTCCGGCGAGGAAGCCGATGACAAGACCAACCCCAACCGTCAACGGAACCACCGCCTGTTCGGAAATCCCCGACAACCGCAGCAACCGAATCTCGGCGGAGAAGCTGCGGAGCAGTTCGCGGTACCCGCTGCGCGCGCTCAGCAAACTGAGCCCGACGGTCACCACCAACGACACCAGGAGGCCGATCCGCACTGCCGCCGACAGCGGCGCCTTCGTCGGTTCTCGCGTGCTACGGCGCTCCACCACCTCGGTCACTCCGTTCAGTCGACGAAGGTCGTCAACGAGAGCGGATGCCGCATCGGAACTGGACGGTTCGATCACGAAGACCCCCCCGGAGGATTCGCGTTCAAGCTCTTGGCTGAACCGGAACACGATCCGACGGACATCATCGCGAGCCCTCAGATCCAGGTACATCCGGTTGATCGTCGCCGACGATAGTCGGGGCGACAGGTAGCTGCGGATCTCGTCGACCGGCAACGCGTCCACCTCATCGGGGGACATCCCCGACGGCGAGGGGAGGAGGAAGAAGGTGGCGACCACGCCCAGAAAGGCAAACAAGAACAACCCGGCCAGCGTGAAGAACAACGCCGAGCGAGCGCGAATCGCCCCGAGAAGCTCCCGAAACAGGAACAGAAATGGACTCACGATTCCACCATCGCCCCGTCGACCAGTCGAACGATCCGCCGGCCCCGGGTGGCCGGCGGCAGCGGCCCCCGGGTCGCGGTGACCACCGTCAGATGTCCGGTGTGCAGGTGGTCGACCAACCGGCACGCCTCGTCGCTCTCCTCGGCCGCGAGTCCCTCCAACGGCTCGTCGACCAACAACAGCAGCGGATCGTCGCAGATCGCCAACGCCAGCCCGAGCCGCACCCGATCCAGTGAGGACAACTCCGCCGCCAGGCTTCCTTGCTGCCGGATCAGCCCGGTCGCTTCCAGGGCCAGGATCGCCTTCTCCTCGGCCTGTTCGCGGAAGTTGCCAAGGCACCGGAGCTTGAAGAGGAGATTCTCCTGGACGGTTCGGGCCAGTGGGGTGAACCCCTGGGGCAAGTACCCGATTCGGCGGCGCAGCTCCAGACGTCGTTGCGGGCTCAGCCTGCCGACGTTGCGCCCGTGAACCAGGATCTGGCCCCGCTGCGGCGGGAGCTGCCCCCCCAGCAGGCCGAGCAACAACGACTTGCCGGAGGCAGCCGGCCCGAGCAGATACAGCAGTTCGCCCTGTTCGACATGGAGATGAATGTCTTCGAGGACCTTGATCCCGTCGTCGGTGGCGAAATGCAGCTCCGACACCTGGATCATCACGGCCATCGCGCCACCGCGTACCGCTTCTTCCCCGCGAGATCGGATTCCACCCGTACCTCGGCGAAACCCGCTGCCTCCAGCATCCTCGCCACCGCGTCATCCTGTTCGTATCCGATCTCGAGGAAGACCATGCCGCCTGGGTTCGCGTGTTCGGGTAGTCGCTCGATCAACCGCCCGATCTGTCGCAGACCGCCCGGTCCGCCGTCGAGGGCAACGTGGGGTTCGTGCTCTCTCACCTCCGTCGGCAGCGTATCGAGCGCTTCCTCCGCGATGTAGGGGGGGTTGGACGCGATCAGATCGAACCCCCCTTCGACCTGTTCGAACCAATCTCCCAGCACAAAGCGAATACCGTCTTCCACCCCGTTGAGCGCGGCATTGCGTCGGGCGAGATCGAGCGCGGCCGGAGAAACGTCGACCGCCGTCACGCGAGCTCGCGGGAAGTACCTCGCCAAGCATACGGCGATCACTCCGGTCCCCGTCCCGAGATCGAGGCAGGCGATGTCCCGGTCTCGTGGCACGAGCTTCAGGATGTGATCGAGCAGCTCCTCGGTCTCCGGTCGCGGGATCAGCGCGTCGCGATTCACCCGGAACCGCAGGCCGAAGAACCGCACCTCGCCGATCAGGTGCTGCAACGGCGTTCCCTCTCGGCGCCGTTTGACGACGGTCCGGTAGCGAGACCGTTCATCGGGCGTCAGCGGCTGATCCGGGGAGATGTACAGATTGAGGCGATCGACATCGAGGGCATGCGCCAGGAGGATCTCAGCTTCCAGCCGCGGCTGGACGATCCCGGCAGATTCGAAGTAGCCACGAGTCCAGTTGAGAACCTCGCGGATGGTCCACTCAGTACGCAGTGTCGTCCCCCCACCCAAGAAGGCCGACAGCCCTCATTTGCCGAATACAATAGCGAAATCTTGTTGCCAATACAAGCGCTCCGTATAATGGATTTCGTCGACTGGCCCGGGGAGTGTGTGCCTGACGGGCTGCTGCCGCATCTTCGGGAGGTGCGATGTTGTGGTATGATCTCCTGCGTATTTCTGCAAGTTTCCCGCCTTGATCAGGGCATGCAGACCGAAGGCTTGCGCCCGGAGGCTTGTGATCGAGGGGAACGATCGTACAAAGCGGAGGTGCCGAGCGCGATCATGAGCGGCACGCTGCGATCCACGGAGGAGCGCGGACTGTCCGCGCCGCCATACCGACAACCGCCTCGCTGGATGCCACAGAAAGGAAGGATGCCGTGAACGCTCGAATCGTTGGTCTCGCCGCTGGAGCCGTTCTTCTCGCCGCCCTTGCCGGATGCACGTTCTTCGGCGGCGGCGAAGAGGAGTACACCCATTGGGAGCCGGCGCTGTCGCCGGACGGCCGCTTGCTCGCGTACGAGTCGCCGGCCGGAGACAGTCTGGAACTGTTCGTGCGCGACCTGCAAAGCGAAGAGGTACAGCGGTTGACCACCAATGAACACCCCGATTGGTCCCCGACCTGGTCGCCGAACGCAGATCGCCTGGCGTTCGCCTCGAGTCGGGACGACAACGTCGATATCTACGTCATCGACCTCGCCGACCTCGACGTCGTACGGCTCACGACCCATGAGGACGACGACATCAACCCGAACTGGGGAAGCGACGGCTTGGTCTACTTCAACTCGAACCGGTCAGGAGCGTGGGAGGTGTACACCATCGACCCGACCGACAAGACGCTGGTGAAGATCACCCAGGTCAGCCCATCGACGGAATGACCGCGTGGACGGCGGTTATCGTCGCCGCCGGGCGCGGCGAGCGGATGAAGGCAGGCGTGCGGAAGGCGTTTCTCGACCTCGACGGGCGGCCGCTGTTCGTCCATGCGGTCGAACGGTTCGTCGCCTCCCCGCGGATCGATGAGCTGGTGGTCGTCGTCCACCCCGACGATCTCGACGCCGCCCGCGATGCCGTGCGCACCCTCACTGCGTCGGCCGTCATCGTCGGCGGCGGCGCCACCCGTCGCGAGTCATCGCTCGCCGGCCTCCGTGCGGCCCGTGGAGACCTCGTTCTGATCCACGATGGATGCCGACCGTTCGTCAGTGAGGCGTTGATCGACCGGGTCACCACCGCTGCCGAGCGGTCCGGGGCCGCACTCCCGGTGCTGCCGGCGATTGAAACGCTGTACTGCGTGGACCGGCAACAGCGCCGGGTCGCCGGACGTATCGACCGCGGATCGATCGTCCGCGCACAGACCCCGCAAGCCTTCCGGCGAACGCTGCTCCTGTCGTGCTTGGAGCGCTCCGATGCCGCGCTCACCGACGACGTCTCGGCGATCCTAGACGCCGGGATCCCCGTGACCATCGTGGACGGCGACCCGGCCAACCGCAAACTCACCTACCCCGAGGATCTGGCGTGGGCCACGGCGGTGGCCCATCGGCCACGGGGGTAGCTGCCCGACCTGGCCTCCATCGGCCGTCTTGCCTCACGCAAGAAGGTACTCGAGAGGAGTTCTTCGGCTTTGCCCGCCGCCGGCGATACGGCTAGAATGCATCCATTCTTCTCGCGAAGGAGGCTGGCATGATGCAAGGTAGGTCCTTAGTGCTGATGGTGGGGCTGGTGGCGGTGCTGTCGTTGGCGACGATGGCTCAAGAGGTATGGATCGAGAGCTATGTCGCGGGCGATGAGGCGGTGGGGTTGTTCAACAACACCACCGGCATGCAGGTCACCGGTCTCCAGGTGGAGTTCGACCAACAGGTAACGATTTCTAGCAAGGTGACGTTCGGTGGAGCCATGAGGCTCGCCACCGAGATGACCGGCAGCACGTTCACCATGATCGGCGACCTCGTCAAGAGCGGAACGGTCCAGCTCTATTGGGAGCCTGCGGACGCCGTTCCCGCCTACGCGGTCTGGCTATCGGGCGAGCGCGCGGTGGGCACCCCGTACTTCACCACGGTTGAGAAGCTGGGGTTTTTGTTCGGCCAAGGGATCGTTCACCTGCGGGAGTCGGATCCGGAAGGGCTGGCGGCTGCCTTCGAGCAGTTCTTCCAGGACAACGAGGACTACCTCGCCGGCTTGTCCGAATCGTTGGGGATGTCGCTTCAGGAATCGCTGATGCCGATCATCATGACCTCCCCCGCCGAGGGGATCGAGAACTTCTTCAACACCATCGTCGGCATGCTCGGTGTGACCACGCTCGAGGGCGTCCTCGAGGGCGGAATCGATTTCTCCGCTCTGTTCGATATTCTCGGCCTATAAGGGAACAGCGAAGGACGTAATGCCATAGCGAGCCGTGACGGCGGGAGGGCCTCGGCCCTCCCGTCGTTCGTTTGTCACGCGGCGCTCGGCGATGGCGTTGCCTGATCGAGCAGCCGGCGCACCCGCGGAGGATCGAGCGGATACCGGAAGACGGGGGTGCCCACGGCATCGGCGACAGCCCGGGCCACCGCTGCATGCGCTGCCATGAGCGGCACTTCCCCAATCCCCTTTGCCCCATACGGTCCCGCCGGGAAGCACGCCTCCACGAAGTCCGTCGTCGGGGCCGGGGCGACGTCACGGATCGTCGGGAGCCGGTAGGTGGTGAGCCCATTCACGATCAGTCGGCCGTCCCGCCGCGGGATTTCTTCCATCAGCGCAAAACCGATCCCCTGCGCCGTTCCGCCCTCCACCTGCCCGATCGCCAGCGATCGGTTGAGGATCCGCCCCGAGTCGTGAACAGCAAGGTAGTCGACGATCTCCGTCTCCCCGGTCACGGTGTCGACCTCGACCTCCGCGATGTGGGTTGCGTACGCGTACACCGGATAGGCATCGCCCAGCCCGGTCTCCGGGTCCCAACCAACCGGTTCGGTCCGCGCCCACCCCTCGACCGCGGGATCCAGGTTGCGCATCCAGAACGTGTGGGCGATCTCGTCCCACCGTGCCGGGACATCGTCGACCGGAATCCCCAGCTCCGTCGCCACGGCGTCGATCCGTTCGCGAAGCTTCCGCGCCGCGTCGAGCACCGCGAGACCGCTCATCATCGTTCCCCGCGATGCCACCGTTGGCCCGCTGTCGGGGACGCGACTGGTGTCCACCGGAGCAAGATGGATCCGTTCGATGGGCACCTCCAGTGCCTCCGCAGCGACCTGCAGGAGGACCGTCGTCAGTCCCTGGCCCATCTCGACCGTGCCCACCGCGACGGCGATCGACCCGTCGGCTTCGATCTTGATCGTGGCTCCGGCCTTGTCGAGGAACGGCGCCTTGCCTCCCAGCCCCACCCCGTACAGCACGCACGCCAGGCCCACGCCCCGCCGATGCTCGGTGGCCTGGGCGTTGTCGCGCTCGATCCGACGCCGTCGCTCGTCCCAATCGGCGAGCTCGACCGCCCGCTCGAGGGTCTCTCCGACCCCGACGCTGTCGCGCACCCGCTGGTTGGTGGACGTGCGGTCACCCGGCCGCAATAGATTCACCCGGCGGATGGCTGCCCGATCGATCCCCAGACGTTCGGCGAGCAGGTCCATCTGCGATTCGTGTGGGAAGATGACCTGCGGGCTACCGAACCCCCGGAACGCACCGTTGGGCACGGTGTGGGTGGCGACCGATTTCGCGTCGACCTTGACATGGGGAATCCGGTACGGGCCCGCCGCCGTGCACAGGCTCCTCCATAGCACGGCCGACGAGAGGGTCTGGTACGCGCCGGCGTCGAGGACCACCTCGACCTCGATCGCCGTCAGCGTGCCATCGGCCTTGGCACCGCTGCGATAGCGAACTCGCGACGGATGGCGCTTGCTCGTGGTCAAGACGTCTTCCGCTCGATCGAGCACCAGCTTCACCGGCCGCTGTGCCTTGACGGCCATCAGCGCGGCCAGCGTCCCGATCTGCGAGGGGACGTCTTCCTTGCCACCGAACGCTCCGCCGGTCGCCGTCTGCACCGCGCGCACCTTGGACAGGGGGAGGCCGAGCGCCTTGGCCACCGCTCCCTGCACATAGAACGGGCACTGCATCGACGCGTAGACCGCCACCGACCCGAGCTCCTCGGGGACCGCGATCGCGCCCTGCGGCTCGATGTAGGCATGCTCCTGGTAGCCGGTCTCGTACCGTTGCTCGACGATGACGTCCGCCTCAGCGAAGCCCCGTTCGACATCGCCTTTGCGGAGCACCATCGCGTTGAACAGGTTGCCGCCGCCCTCGGCAGCCAGCGGATCGGCGACAACCGCCGGGGCATCGGGAGCCAACGCCGCCATCGGATCGGTGACCGCCGTCAGCTCCTCGTAGGAGACACGGATGGAGGCGGCGGCACGCTTCGCCGCCCGCCGCGACGTTGCCGCCACCAACGCGATCGGTTCGCCAACGTAGCGAACGACATCCGCCGCCAGGGCCGGCTGGTCGTCGTAGATGACATGAACGAGGTTGTCCCCGGGCACATCCTCGTGCGACACGACGCAGACGACCTCTGGGTCGCCCACCGCGTCTTTCGTGTCGACGCGGACCAGCCGTGCGTGTGGGTACGTGCTACGGACGACCGCGCCGTGGAGCATACCGGGGAAGGCAAGATCGTCAGCGAACCGCGCTACGCCTCGCACCTTGTCCACGGCATCCGGCCGGGGTGTGCTCCCGCCAATCACGGTCGTCCGCCGATCGCCCATGTTACAGCCGTCCTCCCATCGTCAGCGTCATGATCGCTTTCTGCGTGTGCAGTCGGTTCTCCGCCTGATCGTACATCCAGGAGAGCGCATTGTCGCACACTGCCGGTTCGGCTTCGTGCCCCCGATCCACCGGCATGCACTGGAGCAGGTACCCGGGATCGCAAAGCCTGCGTTGCCGCTCCGCGGTGTAGCACCAATCCTTGTACTGCAGCGCGATCTCATGCTCCTTCTCCTTGCCGATTTCGTACCGATCCTGGGTGAACCAGTTCCGCGGGAACACCACCGTCGCCCCGTCGAGCGCCTGATCGAGATCGTGGGAGATCTCGAACGATCCGCCGGAAGCGGAAGCCAGGTCACGGCACTGTCGCATCACGTTGGGATCCAGATCGTGCTCCGGAGGATTGGCAACCACCACGTCCATCCCGTACATCGCGGAGATCAATGCCGTCCCCTGCACCGAGCACAACCCGCGAATCCACGGGGTGTACGCCCACATGATGACGATCTTCCTCCCGCGGACGTCGCCCGCGAGCTTCTCGTGCATCGTGTAGATGTCGGTAAGCGACTGACACGGATGGTTGATGTCCGAGGCCATGTTGATCACCGGGACCTCCGCGTGCTCGGCGAACTTGCGCATCACTTCGTCACCGTGCCCGTAGTAGTCGATGCTGTCGTCGAGCAGACGGATTCCGATCCCATCGCAGAACCGCTCCATCGCTTTGGCGGTGTCCTTGACCGTTTCTCCCGCTCCGGGTTTGTCCTCAAGCGACAGGCGCATGGTCGAGGGATTGAGGAAGTGGGCGTGCCCCCCGAGCTGCGTCATCCCGGTCTCGAACGACATCCGCGTCCGCGTCGACCCGGCGAAGAACAGCATGGCGAACGTCTTGTCCTCCAGCGTCCGGTGCGGCTTCCGACTGTAGTAGGACCCTTTCAGTTGATCGGTGACCTTCATCGCGATGTCGTACTCCTCACGTGTCCAGTCGACCTCGCTGATCAGATCCTTTCCCGTCAGGTCGTACCAACTCATCTGACCTCCTTTTCCGCTACCCTACTACAGAGCGTAGACCGGGCTTCGGGGAGCCGTTGGCAACGGTACGGACAAGATGCCGCTCATGAACTCGGTGCGTCGGCTCCTCCGGTTCCCCGTATCAGCCTCCACCGCAGAGCGCGGAGTGCAACACATGTTCATCACCCTCTTGTGACGTCATCGGCTAGCTCTCCGTTTCCTCCCGACCTTCCTCGGCGCCCGCTGCGTCCTCCGCAGTGATCTCCTCGGCAGCTCGTCCTATGCCATGATCAGCGCCATCATGCCCTTCTGCGCATGGAGCCGATTGGCGGCTTCTTCGATGATCACCGAGTTCGGGCCATCGATGACGTCGTCGGTCACCTCCATGTCCCGGTCGGCCGGAAGACAGTGCATATAGATGGCATCGCGAGTCCGGGCCATCTTCTCCGGCGTGCAGATCCAATGCTTGTTCGCCTCGAACACCTGCTTGGCCTTCTCCTCGTCGAGCACACCCGATCCGTCGGTCGGCTGCACGGTCCACGCCTTGGGGTAGACCACGTCGGCACCCTCGAACGAGGCATCCATGTCGTGCGAGATCTTGAACGCGCCGCCGTGCTTCGCGGCGAGTTTGCCCGTCGCGTCGAGGATCTTCGGATCGAGATCCAACCCCTCCGGATGCGCCAGCGTCACGTCCATCCCCATCATCGCCGCCGACACAATCGCCGACTGTGGCACCGCCAGCGGCTTCGCCACCGACCCCGAGTACGCCCAGCTCATGACGAACTTCTTGCCCTGCAGGTCGTGCCCTAGCTTCTCCTGCATCGTCATCACATCGGCGAGCGCTTGGCACGGATGATACATGTCGTCTTCCATATTGATCACCGGGACCTTCGACCATTCGGCGAACTCGCGCACGATCCGATCCCCCTTGCCGTATTCCCAGCCGGTCGGCTTCCCGTAGATACGGATCGCGATCGCGTCGCCCATCTCCGCCAGCACGCGAGCAACGTCGCTGATCCGCTCGGTGGAATATGCGACCTCCTCGCCCTTGAGCGCCGGCGTGTACACGGCCCCCGGCTGGAGGAAGTGCGCGTGGCCGCCCAGGTGCGTCATTCCCGCTTCGAACGAATTGCGGGTCCGCAGTGAGGTATTGTAGAACAGCATGTGGAGCGTCTGTCCCTCGAGCAGCTTGTGCGGTTCGCGACGGATGAACCGCCGCTTCAAGTCATGCGCCACGTCCAGCATGGCGTCGATCTCGTCGCGCGAGAAGTCGAGCCACGTGATGAAGTCTCGCCCTCTCAGGGTCGTATTCGACATGGTTTGGCTCCTTCCATCTCTGTAGTCCTTCCTGCGCTCCTGCAACAACCGGAGGTCGATCCCCGTCGTCGTGGCTATGCGGTAATCGTCGTTCCGGCGTTTCCTTCCAGCGCGTCGTACGCCTTGCCCAGCGAGGTGATGATCGCACGCTCGCCGCCGCCTTCGATGAACCGGATCGCGGCGCGCACCTTGGGCTCCATCGAGCCTTTGGCGAACTGTCCCTCGGCCTGGTATCGCTTCGCTTCGTCCACGGTCATGCGCGGAATCGCCTGCTCGTCGGGGGTCTTGTAGTGGAGGCACACGCTGTCCACATCGGTGAGGACCATGAAGATCGAGGCGTTCACGTCAACCGCCAGCCGTTCACCGGCAAGATCCTTGTCGATCACCGCATCGACCCCCTTGAGCCCTCCGTCCTCACGGACGACCGGGATCCCCCCTCCGCCCGAGGCGATCACGATGACCCGGCCCTCGACGAGCTGACGGATCGATGCCTTCTCGGCAATCTCGATCGGATCGGGCGACGGCACGACGCGCCGCCATCCCCGTCCGGCGTCTTCCCGCACGTCGTACCCCTTTTCGGTCTCGAGCCCACGGGCTTCTTCCTCGCCGTAGAACGGCCCGACCGGTTTCGACGGATTGGTGAACGCCGGATCGTCCTTGCCGACCACCACCTGCGTGACCACCGTGGCAATCGGCACGTCGCCCTTGCCATGCGCGGCAAGCAGATTGCCCAGGTTCTGCTGGATCATGAACCCGATCAACCCTTGGCTCTCCGCTCCGCAGATGAACAGAGGCATCGGCTCGGCGACATCCCGAGAGGCTTCGTTTTGTAGCAGGATGTTGCCCACCTGGGGTCCGTTGCCGTGCGTGACCACGATCTTGTATTGACCCGATTGGACCATCCGCACCAGCTGCTCGCAGGTCATCCAGACGTTGTGCATCTGCTCCTCGAATGTCCCGCGCTGGCCCGGCTGCAGAATGGCATTCCCACCCAGGGCGACGACGACCGTCTTCTTCTGTTCGCTCATACGACCTCCGTTTCCCATGCTTCCTTTCTCGCTTCCAGCTTTCCACAAGGTGTCCCCGGTCGTTCACGACAGACCGGCGTACCGCCCGATGACCTTCACGGCTTCGTCCAACGAGGTCAGATCGAGTACCTCGTCCGGACGATGCGCATCCTCGATCCGTCCGGGTCCGTAGATGACTACCGGAACATGAAGCCGCGAGACGATCGCCACGGCATCCGTCGAGTACGGCGCAATCCGACGCGTCTGCGATCGTCCGGTGACCTGCGCGTGGAGTGCGAGGAACCGCGCGACCGCCGGATCCTCGACCACATCGCAGATCGGAGCACGATCGTTGAACACGTCGTGCTCGAATCGAGCCCCCCACGAGGACGCCATGGTGCGACCCACGTGCTCGATCAACCCGAGAACGCGGTTCCGCTCCTCCTCATTCCCTACGCGGAGGTCCAACTCGACCCGAGCCCGGTCGGGGACGATGTTAACCTGCGTGCCTCCCTCAATCCTCCCGATGTTGAGCGATGTCCGACCTCGTCCCTCGACCTCTCCAAAGCTGCGTGCTTCCTCGATCAGCCGAAGGCAAAACGCCGCTGCGGGAACGACCGCGTTCACGCCGGACTCCGGAATCGAACCATGCCCCGCGCAACCGAGAAACCGGCATTCCACCCACAGCTCGCCCTTTTGCCCGATGTACGGCTGGCCGCCGGTCGGCTCCGCGATCAACAGCATCCTGGCATCGTCGAGCAACCCACGCTCTACGATGTCGGCCGCACCGCGATATCCCCGCTCCTCGTCGGCCGTCAGCACGAGCACCACGTCCTGACCCGGTCGGATCGCCCGGCGCCCCAGCTCTCGCATGACCGCCACCAGAACGGCGACCCCACCCTTCATGTCCGCCGCCCCCAACCCGAACAGCCGATCGCCGTCGCGTCGGGGCGTCCACGGATCGGAGGTCCACTGCTCCGGTTCTGCGTTCACTGTGTCGAGGTGGCCGCAGAGCACCAGCGATCCCGGCGTCTCGCCCGCGATCCTGACCACGATCGAGCTGCGATCGTCTTCCAGTCGGAGCGGCATCGGCTCCAGCCCGGCGTCACCGAGCGCCGGCAACAACACCTCCACCATCCGATCCTCGTTTCCGGGGGGATTGGCACTCCGCACGGCGATCAGACGCTCGACCAACTCGCGCGCATCGGCACACACGCGCTCCCACGTCGTCATCGTGGCTCCCTGGTCGCGAAAGGGCTTGCGAGGAATCTGGCTTCCCGAGGGGAACCGTCTGCAGGTAGTGCATGCGACACCTCGCGCGCGGGCCCTTCCTCACGGCGCTGTTGGGTAGGTCGGCGCGATCGGACACACATCGTCACTCCGAACCCTCCCGGACCCAGCGTTCGGCGCCTTGGTGTTGGGCTGACTATGGCCCCTCAAGCTGTAGGATAGCTTGATGGCCAGTCAGCAGCAAGCGGCCGGCTTCCTCGATACCCAGCCCTTGTGCGGCGACATGATGCCGAGGTGGCGTCGATCGCAATCGAGGCTGAACGACGTCTACGCTTCCCAGATCTCCCGCATCCGCGTCCAGTGCTCGACCATCTTGGAGAAGGCGGTGCCCTCGTCGCCGCGCTCGATCGCAGCGAGCACATCGCGATGAAGGTCGGCGACCGTCTGCAGGTCGTCGACGTTCTTGAGGTAGTACTGTCGCGTGAACTCCCGATACACCCGCTGATCCATCGAGTGGAGCAGTGGGGAAAGCGCCGCCGCCACCAAGGTGTTGCCCGCGGCCTCCGCCAGTGCGGAGTGAAAGGACTTGTCGGCGTCGAGGTACGCCTCGAACTCATCCGCGGCCGCGTAGGCGTGCATCGTCCTCAGGATCTCCTGGAGCTCGGACAACTCGGCGGAGGACCGCTTGCGGGCCACCAACGCCGCGACCGGAGGCTCAAGTGCCTCCCGCGCTTCCATCACCTCGCGGCATCCGGCTTCGCTCTCGATCAAGTGGACGGCGTCGTCCTCCTCGGAGGTCGATGGGATGTGGATGACATAGTTGCCGCTGCCCGGGCGGGACTCAATGACGGCCATCGCTTGCAGCGCGCTGAGCGCCTCGCGAATCGACGGCCGGCTCACGCCCATCTGCTCGGCCAGCTCGAATTCGGACGGAAGCTTGCCGCCCAACGGGTAATCGCCGCGCTGGATCGCCTCGAGGATCTGCTCGGCAGCGATCGCCGTCACCTTGCGAGGTCGTACCTTCTCGAACGGCATCTTCTCTCCTGCCTCCCTGTCCGTCCTGCGTTCGGCCGCAGACGATGATCGCTAGGCGCCTGGAGACCCATCATGCCCTCTTCCCGGCGCGCGTGGCTCCCGGAACAGAAACCGCCCCCGTCCGCGCGACGCCACAACGTCATCGTCACGGTAGACGACCTCCCCGCGGGCGATGGTGGCGACGACGCGCCCGGTGACCGACCACCCCTCGTAGGGAGAGAAGTCGGTATTCATGTGCAGGCCCGCGGCGCGCACCTCCCACGTCGCGTCGGGATCGAAGACCACGAGATCGGCATCGGATCCGACCTCCACCGTACCCTTGCGTGGATACAGGCCGTGAACCCGGGCAGGCCCCTCGGAGAGGAGCCTCGCGAGGTCGGGAAGATGCAGCCGCCCGTGGCCCACCCCTTCCGAATACACCAGCGGAAGGAGGGTCTCCACGCCGGGCAACCCATACGGAAGATCGGCGAACGAGCCCCGCCACCGCTTCTGCTCGCGGGTGAACGGACAATGGTCGGTGGCGATCATGTCCAACTCCGCCCGTCGCAGACCCTTCCACAAGGCGCGCTGGTCGGCATCGGTGCGCAACGGCGGTGCCGCAGCAAACAGGTGGCCGTCCATCCGATCGTAGCAGCCCGCGGACAGCACCAGATACTGTGGGCAGGTTTCCCCGGTCAGCCGCGCCCCGCGTCCTCTGGCCTCCCGGACCGCTGCCAAGCCCAATGCCGAACTGACATGCACGATGTGGACAGGGCATCCCGTAACCTCCGCCAGTCGCCCGACCTGCGATACCGCTGACCCCTCGCAGAGATCGGGCCGGGCGGTTGCCAGCGTCGCCATCTCCGCCATCTCATCGGCCGTCAAGCCCTCGGTGATCGATCGGATCAGCCCCTCGTCCTCGCAGTGAACGAGAGCGGTGCCACCGAGCTCGGCCAGCGCTTCGAATGCCCGCTTCATGACCGCTGGCGGCGTCCGACGTCCGGACGCCTCGTACGCCGTGTAGAACTTGAAGCTGGTGACCCCCCGCCGGATCGCCTCCTCGAACTCCTCCTCTGCACCGGGTTGCCAACCGATGACCTCCGCATGCAGCGCGACGTCGACGATCGCGTCATCAACCTCCTGGAGCCGGCGCTCGATCCCCTCAGGGATCGACTTGTCGGACGAGCCGACGGTGAAGTCGATGATCGTCGTGACACCTCCGGAGGCAGCCGCCATGGTGCCGGAGGCAAAATCGTCACTGGAGCGGGTGCCGCCGACCGGCAACGCCATGTGGGTGTGCGCGTCGATGACACCGGGAAGGACGATCTTGCCGTCTGCCTCCACCGACCGCTCGCCGGTCAGGTCCGGAGCGATTTCCCGGATCGTCCCCCCGTCGATCCCGACATCGGCCGAGATCACCGACCATGGCGTGACGATCGTCCCCCCGCGAACCACGAGTTCATGCGCCCGAATCGATGGATCCCCCTTCCTAACGGCGTTGCTGGAATCCGGCCAAGCAGCATGATAGCATTGCCGGAGCCGCCAGACAATCCACTGCATGCAGGAGGCACGATGATCGACCTGACCCGCAACGAGCAGCGCCTGGAACGAACGGCTCGCCGAGCGCACGAGCGCGGCATCATCATCCCCACGTTCGCGCAGATGCGGGATCCGTCCCTGATCCCGGCCGCGATCATCGACAAGCTGAGCGACATCGGTCTCTGGGATCTGCACCCACTCAACCTATTTCGCATCACCTGGAAGAACGAGCCAACCCCGCACGGCGGAGGCTTCGACGGGGTCAACTACGTCGAGTTCCCGACCGAGCTGACCGGGGTACCCGCGAGGATCCTCGCGTTGGTCGGCAAGTGGTTTCCGACCGGAGCGCACAAGGTGGGCGCCACGTTCGGATGTCTGGTTCCCCGGCTGGTGACGGGCCAGTTCGATCCGACGTACCACAAGGCGGTGTGGCCGTCCACGGGCAACTACTGCCGCGGCGGAGCCTACGACGCCAACCTGCTGGCGTGCGAGTCGATCGCCATCCTGCCCGAGGAGATGTCCCGCGAGCGGTTCGAGTGGCTCGAGAAGGTCGCCGGTGAGGTGATCGCCACCCCTGGCTGCGAGTCGAACGTATGGGAGATCTTTCAGAAGTGCATCGAGCTCGAGGAGACCCGCGACAACGTCATGATTTTCAACCAGTTCGACGAGTTCGGCAACCACCTGTGGCACTACGACGTGACCGGACACGCCATGGAAGAGGTGCTGGATGCGGAACTCGGGAGTGGGGAGTACGCCGGCGTGGTGCTCACCTCGGGATCCTCGGGCACGATGGGATGCGGGGACTACCTGAAGGAGCGGTTCCCCCGTAGCCGCCTGGCGGTGTCGGAGGCGTTGCAGTGTCCCACGCTTCTGGAGAACGGGTTCGGTGGGCATCGGATCGAGGGGATCGGGGACAAACACGTCCCATGGATCCACAATGTGCGCAACACCGACATGGTGATCGCCATCGACGACGAAGACACCATGTCGCTCGTACGCCTCTTCAACGAGGATCCCGGTCGCCGCTTCCTCGACCGGCAAGGCGTCCCCTCCCAACTCGTCGAGCACCTCGACCTTCTCGGCATCTCGGGGATCGCCAACCTCCTGTCGGCGATCAAGTTCGCCAAGTACTACGAGCTATCCAGCGAGGACATCGTCCTCACCGTCCTCACCGACTCCATGGAGCTCTACGGGAGCCGCCTGCGCGAGCTCCGTCAAGCGCGCGGCGAGTACACCGAGACCGACGCGGCCGTCGATTACCACGCCCACCTGATGGGGATGAAGACCGACGTCATGCTCGAACTCGGCCATCGGGAACGAAGGCGGATCCATAACCTGAAGTACTACACGTGGATCGAGCAGATGGGGCGGTCCGCCGAGGAACTCGATGCCCAATGGGTCGACTTCCCCGCCTATTGGGACCGGATCCACGATCTCGTTCCCGACATCGATCGGCTGATCGAGGGATTCAACGACCGGGTCGGTCTGACGGCGGAACTCGCGGGCGGGTCGTAGCCTGCATGGAGCCGCGACGGACCTCCCCGTTGAAGGGACTGCTCGATCGCGTTCTCGCGGTCGTCCAGGGGCGGACTCCCCTCCGAGCGGTGTTGCTCACCGGAGGGATCGCGGCGGGGAAGACCTCCACCGGGCTGCGTCTGTTGTCGTTGCTCCGCCAATCCAGTGTTCGTGTCGGCGGGTTCCTCGCGCCGCGCGTGCTCGACGGCGATGCGACGGTGGGCTATTCGCTCATCGATCTGGCCACCAATACGACCCACCCGTTCGCCAGCCTCGATCCCGGAATCGGGAGTGTAGCCGTGGGGCGGTTCTTCGTCAGCGAGCGCGGCCTGGCCGTCGCCAAGCGGGCCGTCACGTCGGCCCTCGACTCGGCGGACGTCGTGTTCGTCGACGAGGTCGGCCGCCTCGAGCTCGACGGCGAGGGCCATGCAGCCGCCGTCCGCCGCCTCCTGGCGGCCGACGTCGTTCCCATCCTCCTGGTCCGGGACACCCTTGTCGAGGACGTGGTGCGAACGTTCGCCCTCGACGATCCGATCGTGTTTCCCACGCAGGATGCGCTCGACGCCACCGTCACCGGCGCTGCCGGGGCACAGACGTTCTGGCGGATCGTCGACGCGCTCCCCTACCCGTTGCTCATCACCTTGGGCGACGACGGCTTCCCCTGGTCGCGGCCGATGCTGCTCGCCGCACGCGAAGGGAACTCGCTGTGGTTCGCCACCTCTCGTGCATCGCAGAAGGTGGCTCAAATCGAGGCGAACCCGTACGTGACCGTCGTCTTCGTCGATTCGACGCGGTTCAACTACGCGTCGATTCACGGGGAGGCACATGTCGTGGTCGATGCCGACCGCGAACGGAAGCTATGGCAAGACGATTGGAAGGACGACTGGCCGGACGGTCCCTCCGATCCCGACTACGTGCTCCTGCGGATCGATGGAATCCGTGGATACTACCTGCGCGGGACCACCGGCGAGACCGGCACCCTCGATCTGCGCTCAACATCCGCTTGAGCCGCGGCCGCGCCGCCGGATACCCTAGTATCGAACCGCCACGTGCTCCGCGTCCGGATCGGCCGCCGATGCGCGCGGCAGGCCGAAGGGCAAACAGCCCGGAAGGGATCGATCATGGAGTGGATCTACCTGATGATCGGACTGATCGCCGGCCTGGGGCTCGGTTGGGCCATCGCCCATATTCGCGAGGGACAGCGGGCCTCCGAATTGCGGATCGCCAACGCGCAGCTGGAGGGTGAGCTTCGCTCCGAGCGAGAGAAGGTCGCCTGGACCGAGCATGCCGAGGGGAAGCTGCGTGAGGCGTTCACCGCTCTCGCCAGTCAGTCGCTGTCCAGCAACGCGCAGCAGTACCTCACGCGCGCCGAGAAGGAGTTGAAGACGCTCGTCGACCCGCTAGCCCAGAAGCTCGACGCGATGGACCAGCAGGTTCGGACGCTCGAGACCAAGCGTGAGGGCGCGTACGGCAAGCTCGGAGAGCAGCTGCGCACCCTCGGTGAGGCCCAACTACAGCTACAGCGAACCGCCGTCTCGCTCGAACAGGCGCTCAAATCGCCGACCGCGCGCGGTCGCTGGGGCGAGATCCAGCTGCGGCGGGTCGTGGAGCTGGCGGGGATGGTCTCCCACGTCGACTTCGACGAACAGCCAACCACCGGGGACGGCCGCCCCGACATGATCGTCCGGTTGCCCAGCGGCGGTGTCCTTCCCGTTGACGCCAAGGCGTCGGCGACCGCCTACCTCGATGCCATGCAGTCCGACGGAGAGCGGCGAGCCGCCAAGCTTGCCGAGCACGTCCGGGCGATGCGATCCCGAATCCAGGATCTGTCACGCAAGCAGTACTGGTCCCAGTTCGAGCGGGCCCCCGAGCTCGTGGTGATGTTCGTTCCGTTCGAATCGGCGCTGGCGGCGGCGTTCGAGTCCGATCCCGATCTGCTCGAGTACGGTATCCGCCAGCGGATCCTCGTCGCCTCTCCCGTCACACTGCTGGCGCTGCTGCGCGCCGTCGCATTCGGTTGGCAGCAACAGCAGATCACCGAGAACGCCCGCCGGATCGCCGACGAGGGGCGAGAGCTGTACGCGCGCATCCTCAACGTGCTCAAGCCGTTCCGCGACGCCGGAACGCACCTCGGAAAGGCCGTCGAGGCCTACGATCAGGCCGTCGGCTCGCTCGAGCACCGGCTGTTCCCGGCGCTCCATCGGATGCGGGAGCTCACCGCGTCGAGCGACGAACTCCCCGAGACGAGCGAGATCCGCAAGACGCCGCGGCTGCCTGAAACGCCTGAGGAATCGGACTCGTAGCCATAATCCTCAGTCGAGAAGGGTTCCCCCACCGAGCCTCGTTTGGCGATCGTTTGCACACTGAGGGCAGTCCGCGGAAGAATGGAACACCGTAGGAAAAAGCGGGGACCGTTATGAGACGCACCTACAGCCAGCAACTAGCTCTGGATGGAACCACC